>CAZCVI010000070.1:0-39008 GCA_964502145.1 uncultured Clostridia bacterium | reverse complement strand
GCAAGTATCACCATGGCCATAGGATTTTTGGATGCTTCCAGTTCGGCCAAACGATCTTTATAATCCAATATCTTTACGATAGGAAATGTCATGATATGATTGAATCCCCAACGATGGATTTGGTAGTGATCGGGTCGAAAGTCGGGATCATCGTCAGTTAACATAGCCAAACTGATCACTTCCTCGTTATAATGGTCAAAGATACGATAATTGTAAACATACATCCGCAGGGGCAACGTTTTATCCGGGCGACCCTGCACCTCAATATGAATAAACAGGCAACGAATGGAACCATCTTTAAGATGGACTTTCACCAACACATCGGCAAAACGTTTGCCGATTTTATTATCCTTGATAATCCGGCGCAGTTCCTTGCTGAGGAACACGGGTTTCTTTCTGAAATCAATGTCCTGGTAAATCTCCTGGTAAAATTCCAAGAGAAATAGTTTGAAAAGGTCCTCGATGACATCTTTCCAAGCTGTATCGTAGTCGACTTTCTTGTCTTTGGCCGTCTTTTTTAGGGTGTCCGTTGTTAGCAGTATCTGTTTTTTCATACCTGTATGATAACGCAAAATGCATTAAATTTCAACTGCTGGTGGAGAAAAAATCTGCCTGCCCTTTTATTTACGTAGATGGACTTCGCGTAACGTCATTGAAATAGTTGTTAAAGAAGACAAACCGATTGTTTTTGCTGCGGTGAATTAAAATAATGACCCAGGATGGCGCGTCTACCCTTCAATTTTCATTTTTGGGGAAGTGCTGCTTATTGCAATAGAGGTTGGACTTCATCTTTTGACAACCCGGTTAATCTGATAATAGTATCTACTGGGAAATTTTCCTTCAACATCTTTCTGGCAGTATTGAATGCATTATTTTTGCTACCTTTGGCTATCCCTTTGGCTAATCCATTTTTTTCGCCGATTTTTTTTCCTCTTTTCTCGCCGATTTTTTCAAAACTGGTTACGTAGGACATGATTTTTCCCTCCTTTAATGTTGATAATTCATTGTGCAGTTTTTCTTTGTATCGCTCCGGCAGATTGATGATCCAATCAATAAACTTGACCAAAACGCGGATTTGCTTTTTGTTGTACCCCTTCTTAAAACAATCTTTGAACAATTGCAGTTTTATGTTATATTTTGTCTGGGGGTCGGCGTGCTGGGCTTCCAAGCTTTTTAATTGGGCAAGTATCACCATGGCCATAGGATTTTTGGATGCTTCCAGTTCGGCCAAACGATCTTTATAATCCAATATCTTTACGATAGGAAATGTCATGATATGATTGAATCCCCAACGATGGATTTGGTAGTGATCGGGTCGAAAGTCGGGATCATCGTCGGTTAACATGGCCAAACTGATTACTTCCTCATTGCTTTCGCGGTAATGATCATAGATTCGATAGTTATAAACAAACATCCGCTCGGGTAATGTTTTATCCGGTTTTCCCTGCACTTCAATATGAATAAACAGGCAACGAATGGAACCATCTTTAAGATGGACTTTCACCAACACATCGGCAAAACGTTTGCCGATTTTATTATCCTTGATAATCCGGCGCAGTTCCTTGCTGAGGAACACGGGTTTCTTTCTGAAATCAATGTCCTGGTAAATCTCCTGGTAAAATTCCAAGAGAAATAGTTTGAAAAGGTCCTCGATGACATCTTTCCAAGCTGTATCGTAGTCGACTTTCTTGTCTTTGGCCGTCTTTTTTAGGGTGTCCGTTGTTAGCAGTATCTGTTTTTTCATACCTGTATGATAACGCAAAATGCATTAAATTTCAACTGCTGATGGGGAAAAAATCTGCCTGCCCTTTTATTTACGTAGATGGTCTACGCGTAGCGTCATTGAAATAGTTGTGAAAAGAGACAGGTTGGTTGTTTTTGCTGCGGTGAATTAAAATAATGCGCCAGGATGGCGCGTCTACATAAATTGCCTTATTGTTTTAATACCATGGATTGAAGAGCAAATCCGAGGTCGCGTACATCACTGCCAATGTTTAAATCCACGGGCGCAGTGGCGGTGGGAATTTGGAATACTATACTCAACTTGGAACCCACAACAGCGCCACGAGGAATAATGACACGGTAAACCGCCATTTCTGGGTTGGTCAAAAGCAGTGTTTTTATTGCGCGGTTGGAGACCCATACGGTTACTTCCTGTTGGTCCAGTTTTCCTTTTACCAGGAAAGGTTTAAGCGTCATTTCAAGTATAATATCCTTTTGCGGTGGTGCCACGGTCAGGAATAATTCCACCCGCTTTTCTCTTGTCCAAGTGAACCCACTAGTCTGCGCCTCATGCCAACCAATACCCTGGTATAACATGCCACTTCCCTGGGGACTGAATTGCACGACGGTATTCCAAAGGTAAGGCTTTTTCGCCGTGGCGGGTTGAATGATCCCGATCTCCCGCCACGAGGAATCCAACCAGGAGTGCCCATTAACAGCATACTCCCGCATGTGATAGAGATAACCATCGACCCATCCACTCCAATTATAATAATAAAATTGACGTGGCCGTGGTTCTTTTTCCGGGACTAAAAACATGGACATGCCGGGCATGGTTCTCTCCATACCAAGCGCCATAGTAATGGTGCGCGGTAAATCGGTCAACAATACAGGGACATCAACTATTTTTAACTCCTCTGCGGGAGCGGCTATGGGTTTGATTAAAACCATGGGCAAACCCGCAGCTTTAATATGGGGGGGAACACTGGGAACAGTGCTGGCTACTTCAGAAAACCCGGCACTGGCCACGTTCACGCCATACGTATAATCAGCACAACCATGATCGGCCATAACAATGATCAAGGAATTGTCGTATAAACCCAACACCTTCAACTTCTCTATCATTAACCGGGCGATTTGCAAACACGCTTTCCCCTGGGTAGCAAAACTGGAACGCTGACTGGTTGACATGGCTTTCACTTCGAGATGCTCGTCCAGTACAAGGGGCCGGTGCAATCCACTTAAATGAAAATATTTGAACACGGGGGCGGACGCAGAAACGGTGGCTTGGGTCAACAATTGCTTGATAAATTGCACGTCTCCGAGTTGCATGGCTTCCTTGGAAAAACGCGGGATATGCTTGACTTCCTGGGTCTGTTTGAATGAACTGGAGTTTGGAATTGAAACGGCAGGACTAGCCGAGGTGTAAATAGATTTGGCCCAGAGACGCTTTAACAGCCAAGATTGATCATTGTAAACAAAACGTTTGGTAAAATGGGGAATATGACGAAACAAGGTGATATCGACAAGAAACCCAAGATCCTGCCCGACACCACCACCAGACTGGCGCTTTTTTATATTGGAAGCCACAGAATCACTAAAATAAATGGTCTTCTCAGTGTGCGGCATAGGAAACAAATCGACCTGGAACCCGGCTTCTTTTAAAAGACGCGGCAACGACGAATTGGAGGCATAGGCTTTTTGCAGAAAATCTTCCATGGGAACAGAGTTATCATAGACGTGGGCGGTTAAAAAAGAGGGCACAGAAGTATAGGTTTTGGGGAATGAACTGAGGGCGTTACGAAAATAGGTAAAACCGCGAAAAATTTCTTTATACTCAGGATTAGCGGTGATAATTTCTTGGAACAGATCGGATTGGAAGGTATCCAACATCAGGATAATAACATTTTTTTGCGCGGAAAACTGGTACTTGTGGCTTTCATCAATATAATATCTTTTGAAACTGGGAGTTTTTGGCGCTCGCATCAATGCCATAGACACAGAAATAATTTGGATGGCAATAAAAGCGAAAGCAGCGGTGCGGGCTATTTTGACAAACCAAGCGGATTTCTTAAAAGCCAGTACAATAAACAGAAGCCAGACCGCACTATCCACAAGTCCCTTGAGCCACATGGCGTTCCAATGAATTTCCCGGCCATCCAACGGACCATAATCCCATACCAATAAATTCCCCTGTATCCACAACAATAACCCCAAAACGAATAACAAAGCCAATCCTTTTTGCCGCAAGCCAGAACCTAGGCCACGCAAGATCAAGGTGAGTATGGCACAGAGCACGAACGTGGCACCCAAAAGCCAAGGAAGAATTTCACGGAAGGATAAATTGAATTCCAATGAATTGGTGAAATAAATATAAGCGGGTCCAAAAAAAAGCAGGGTCAACGCGAAAAATGCAGAGACGGCCAGTAAGGTACCCCAGGAATCGTCAGGGACGAAGACAGATTTACCAGACTTCTGGGAACCAGTGGTTCGGGTCATGTTAGCTTGGTTTTTTTTAGTTGTTGTCATGAAGGTTTTATAGTTATCCAGTTATTTATAGATGCCGTTTTATCGCCATAGGCTGAGAAGAATACATCTGCCACACATTCCACACAGCGCCGCAGTAACGGGAATCACGGTAATTTTTTGAGCAGGTAAAGGGTACGGGTCGAGTTTTTAATCGGGGTCGCGGATATTATGGAAAAATAGTGGGAAAATTCTTTTTCAAAGGCATCTTGGGTATAATCGGGGAAAACATCTTCGCGGGTAGCCAGGAGTCGCTGGACTTGCGAGTCGTTTTTGGGCACGAATTCCAGGATCAGGTAGTGACATAATGGGCTAAGAAACGCGGCGATTTTGAAGAAAGGCAGGTTATTGGAAATGGCCAGATGATGGATCAACGCCAATGCCATAATCAAATCCACGGGGCCACGACTGGCAAAAGAATCGCGCTCGTGGTTATCCCACCCTAAACCAGGACTGGGGTTAGTCAGGTCCAGCAATAACGGCAGAATCTGCTGCTCGTTTTTTTGTTTCACCCGCAGATAGTTTTTTTCCACGGCACAGGGATCGATATCAAACGCGGTGGTAGTAATGCCTTGGGTAGCAGCCAGCAAACTAAAACGCCCATCATTGGCGCCGAGGTCCCAGGCCGTAGTCAGATTTAAACCGGCAATATAAGCGCGGATTATTTCTTCCTTGTGAGTCAACCCTTCCGAGGAATAGTTGGTATCATTATAATAATCGTCCCACTCCGTGCCTTCCGGTTTCCAGGTTAATTTTTTAACCGCTTTTTCAAGACTTTCAATAATGCCTTGAAAGCCCAGCTTGCTCACTTTGTGCCCCTTTTGTGGCAGGGCTGCCGCATTGCCCTCGTGGCGTTTCTGGCTCTTGCTGTGCAAATAAATATGCATGTAAAGCGACATATTAAACCGGCAGGAAAAGGGCAGTAGCGCGGCGGCCAAGTCCAATGGGATACCATCAATATGAATACGCAACAATTGACCCAAACGAATGTCCGTCCGGCTCATCAACGCCAGGGGTGCCAAGAAATGACGGCAAAATTGACCGTATGCGACCCATGGTTCCCCTTCTTTATACGCTTCAAAGGAGAGCGTGTCGATAAATACCGGCTTGCCGTTGCTGAATTGGATATTATAGGCACTGGCATCTTTGAGTGACAACCCTTTTTGAAAGGCCATTTTTTGAATGGCCAAAGTCGTTAATGCGGCATCTTTTAACTGGCTGAAACTCCATTCATAGGGATAGGAAATAAAAGGCACCCGTTCGGGTTGCAACACTTTATAGCCGTTTTTTTCTTCCCAGAAGGGCACGTCTTTTTCCTGGTGGGGGATCAAGAGTTTTTTCGCCGTTAATTTTTTATATAATCCGCCGCTCATGAAGCGCTCATAATCGTCCCGGTAACATCGATTGACCTGGCGATACAGTGTGCCTTCGCGATAAAAAAGAAAACCGCTGGGGTCACGAAAAGAACCGCTGTTGCGACGATCCGGGTTGTGGTTTGCCATTTGTGCCGTCATGATTCACGTTGATCTTTATTTCTTATTGTCGTTGGCCAATCGTTCCAGTTCAGCCGCATCGTCAGAGTTGTCAGACTCTTCTGAATCGTCATCGTCTTGATCGTCTTTTTTTTCCGGGTAAACGGTTTTGGTGCCGGTGAGGAAGTCTTTAATTCTTCTCCAGAAAATTTTAACACCCACCGAGGCGCCGACAAATACGGCAATCAAAACCTGGATCACATAGCTACCAGTGCCCGGGTCGATATAGCTGTACGCCTGGATAGTAAAAAAGGCCAATAACAAAGCCATTAAGCGTAATTTTTTAATCATTTGGTTTTCCTTACACTAGATTGAATTCAAGTACTTGGCATTATATAATAGATACGTTAAAAAAGCAATGGTTACCTTCACCCTGAATTCACCACCAAATTTTAAAAAGAGCCACGGTTAACCATGGCAGGCTGGACTATCTGGACATACTGGACTTACTGGACAAGCTGGAAAAATCAAAAGTTTTGTGAAGTCCAGTAAGTCCAGATAGTCCAGTATGTCCAGATAGTCCAGTTTTTTCTGAAAGTTGGCGGTGAATCCAGGACTACCGAAATTTGTTATCACATTTCAGATGTTTGCAAATGTATTACTTTTATGCTAAAATACTATTTTGACAGTTTATCAGGAAAAGCGGATTTCTTTTTTAGGCCAATCCGACAGCTAACGGTTCACTATCGTGGCGAACCCGGTTTAACCGACGAAGAATTAATTTGTGGGGGAACATTCAAATGAAAATTAAAATTGACGCGCAGACATTAAAAAGTACAATAAGTCAGCATCGCAGTTGGTTCCTTTATAGCGGACTTGCATCCATTATCCTGCTTTTGATTGGCTTTCTTCTTTTTCCTGCGGTGGGTCACGATGATTCTTATATTTCCTTTTGGCCCGCGTATACCCTGGCCAATTACGGTGAAATGGTGAACTATAACGGGGAACGGGTGGAACAAAGCAGCAGTTTGCTCCATGTGCTGGTTTTGGGACTGGTTGCTTGGATTACTAGCCTGGATATGGCTTTTCTGGGTGCGATATGTGGATTCCTGTTCGGTGTGGCGACCCTGTTTCTTGTCTATCCTCTGGCGGAAAAAATAAAACCTGGCACTGGTCTGTTTGCCACTTTCTTGACAGCCACGTCCGCGTATTTTATTTACTGGTCATTCGGCGGACTGGAGACAACCCTTACCACATTTACCGGCTTGGCGGTAATTTATAACTTGGGTGTTTACCTTGGCCAACCAGAACCTAGATATTTCCACCTGTTACTTCCCGCCTTTTCCATGTTATTTTTTGTCTTAGTGCGCCCGGAGCACTCATTGTTATTGATATGTATGCTGGTGACGGCGCTACTGACTGTATTTATAAAAAACCTGCTTTTTAAGCACCTGGACAGTGAAACCTATGGCCGCCTCTGCCGTGGTTTAACTGCCTTTTTAGTTATAGCGGTAATTCTTACTGCACTTGTTTTCGCGTTCCGGTATTTTTATTTTGGCAGTTTATTTCCGCAACCCGTGACCGCGAAAGCTTCAGGACCCGTAATGGAAAAAATCGCCGAAGGGTTTGAATATATTAAAAAACACTTGTTGAAAGATTATTTCCTGGTGCTATTTACCATTTCCATACTCTTGAGTACGGGGTTCGCTTTATTTAAACTGTTCCGTAAGAACGGACTTAACATGTTTATGCTTCTTTCCCTCCTATTTTTAGGCGGGTATTGGAGTTTTATTATTGCCGCTGGCGGCGATTGGATGGAAGGGGGGCGATTTTTTGTTCATACTCTTCCAATGGCCATGATGTTTGTTGCCTACGTATTAAAGGAAACTATTTTCTCGCGAAAGATTCTTTTTTTTGTTCTCCCCGTCTTGCTGGTTGTGCAGGGCTCTATTATTCTGGACTTGGCTGCCCATGATTCGACTGGCATGCCGCTATGGAGTACCTTGCAACTGGGAAAACCCTGGCCGGAAAATAAACGATTCGCCAATACTCCTTTCTTTGAACGGTATAATCGTGTGCATATGAGGGATTTTTTAACCGCTTATCACCTTGGTAATCTCATCGAAAAGGTGCTGGCAGTAAAAAAAGACAATAAGCCAGTGCTCTTGTTCAGCGGCCAGATGGGCATGATGGCCTATTATACAGCCAAGCGTTTCTTTGGAAAAGTACGGTTTTACGACCGCCATGCATTGAGCGAACGTACCTTCACCAATTGCCGGTTCACCAACGTACTAGGCAAGTATTCCATGGGACTCCGATTGCAGTATATTTACTTTTTCCTCATGCTAAAACATTTAAGTCGAAAATGCCATATCGAGAAACCAGATATCATTTTCGATTTAAGGATGACGGACGCTCGTACCATAGTGTCTTATGGTTATACCCTGGTATATATACAGGATGGAGGCTTGTTTAGTACATCTAAGCGATTTCCCGGTTTCAGAATTTCCGCTAACCAGTTCATCGCCCTGCAAAACAACCTGGCCCAAGAATTGGGACTGAACCAACCCACCGTTGTCGACTTCCCGCCGGAAACCACGCATTAGTCTTGATTTATCCATGGTTTTATGCTATTTTACATAATTATCAAGATTTATAGAATAAAATGCGGTAAAAATTAACGAGGTTAATCATGAATGTCAGCGATAGCAGTGCAAATAAAACGCTCAAGGAAAAGTGGTCCGTAAGCTTAGCGGTCGCCGCATTTTTGGCATTGACTCTTTTCCTCTTTGCTCCCATACAAATATACTTGCCCAATTCGGGGATGTTCTCTTATATGTTTGATAAAGTATTGTGGAAATTTTTACCCGTCACCCTGATCGCCTTGGTACTGCTTACCGTATTATTAACAATTCTTCCAGAAAAATTCAAGCTGCATGGGAAAATAACCGCACTGGCTCTGGGTACTGCCTTGTTACTGTGGTTCCAAGGAAACATTATCCTCTGGAACTATGGCGTCTTAGATGGCCGGGATATTTTATGGAATAAACTCGCTTTTCGCGGTATAATTGATGGCTTGGTATGGTTGCTGGTTTTGGTTTTTATTGGGTTTAAATGGCACACCATATATAAATATGCCCGCCAGATTGCACTTTTATTTATCACCATACAATTGATATTTTCTACTGTTCTCTTCTTTCAATACCCGGCAGCACACACGGCCAAGAATTTCACGTTACTGGATGAAAGCGTGCGTTATCAATTCTCTTCCCAAAAAAATATCATCGTCATTATCGTGGATGGGTTTCAATCCGATTTGTTTTGGGAAATTACCACGGAAACCCCGGCTTATAAAAAAGCCTTTGATGGCTTTACCTATTACCGGAACGCCCTGTCTGGCTTCCCGCTGACAACCCCCTCCATCCCTTTTATTTTAACAGGCGAACAATATGATAACTCGATTCCTTTCCAGGATTTCGTGGAGAAAGTATATTTTACACCCTCCTCCATGCCCTGGATTCTCAAGGAACACGGTTACCGGGTGGACATCCTGGTCGATTGTGGTCGCTGTTTTATGAACGATAAACGCTTTATCTCGAACTTAAAAGAAGAAGTAGTCCCCCTATCCAACAGTCAGGCAGGGTATCTTTTTGATCTGACCTTATTTAGATACATACCCCACTTTGCCAAGCGGGTAATTTTTAATAATCAGAACTGGCGCTTCAAACGCTATCTGCATGACAAATACGATGCGGATCTCCCCGCACTCACGAAAAAGAGTAATCCAGCCACCGGGGAAAAATTTTCCCGGCGTGCCCTGGAAGAATTATATGATGTCAAATTCGCAGCCGATATGATCGAGACAAGCCAAGTGACAACTGACCAAAACATGTTTAAATTTTACCATCTGAAAGGTATTCACGCCCCCTATCGAATGAATGAAAAATTGGACTATGTAGAGATGAACCTCACGCGCCCGAATTGGAAAAAATTAGGCCAAGGGTCTTTAAAAATTGTAGAAATCTATCTGGCCGAACTAAAACGATTAAATATATATGACAATTCAATGATTTTTATCATTGCCGATCACGGACATTCGACTGGCCAGTGGGGCCTGAACACGCTGCCAGATAAAACAGCCCCCATGACCAACCCGGCTATCGTACCACGACATATCATGAGTTCTGCGATTCCCCTGATCCTGGTCAAGCGCTTCGGAACCAGAGGTGCCATGATCACGTCTGACAGCCCTGTTTCATTAGGAGATATTCCCAACACTGTCTTTACAGAACTGGGTATTAAAGGAGAGTATGTGGGTCAAGCCATGTTTCAAGTGGAACCGGACGCCGTGCGTACACGGCACTTTTCTTTTTTTACTTATGAACCGGGGCGATCCACGGGGAAATTTTTCCCACCATTCACTCCGTATTCCGTGACCGGGCACAGTTGGTTGAATCAAAGCTGGTGCCAAAAAAAGAGCGGGGAAAAATAAGGAAAGCGCAAGAAGCCCCATTTATTGGGCGACGATTTTTTTCTCAGCCTTTTTTTGAAACACACCCAATAATCCAAAACTTGATAAAAGAATGGCAATCAGTCGGCGAATCAACACGAGAGTAAAAGCAACATGGCTGCTACGCCCAATCAAGGCAAACAAAACAATATAAGTAGCTTCATATACTCCTACCGATCCAGGAATAAAAGGAAATAGAAAGGCGAGATTGCCCAGAGTGGTGACCAGAAAACAATCAATGAACGAAATATCGGTCACGCCAAGAAATACCACGGTTAAATACACTTCCACGACCCAGAGCATGATTAACAGGGAGTAAAGCAAAGAGACATGCAAAAAAGCGCGGCGGTGGTTTTGATAAAACTCGGAGATGTGCTGGTCCACTTCTTTGAATTTTTCCCTGTTCTTTTCAAAAAATTTGAACCGCAGTTTTGTTCTGGCCAGAGTATCAGCGATCCAGGTTAATAATCCATACCTTTGTTTCAGAAATAAAAGTAACACAAAGACAGTAGAAAGAGTGACACCCACGATCAGGATAACCTTGATATTAGTGGGTAGTTTGATGCGCATCAAAATAGTGGCCACACCGATAATAGTAAAAAATACCACGGTCAAAGATTCAATAGTTTTATCAATAATAACGGAAGCGACTGAAATTCGCCGGTTTTTTCCTCTAACCATAAACATACGGGTGGCTTCACTACCCACCTGGGCGGTAGGTGAGAGCTGACTGACCGCATGACCCACCATCCGGGCGACAAACAAAGGATAAAAAGCACTCTTCCCTTCATACTCATCCAAAATCACCTTCCAATTGTACGTTCTTAACAACCAATACAAAACACGGACCACCATGAGGATAAGAAAATTTTTAACGCTGATAGACTGGATGTTTTGCAAGATTTGGCGGGGACCAATCTTGTATATAATAAAAGCAAAAATCAGTATGCCTGCCAAAGTTGCCAGTTTTGAGAGTTTGCCCTTCATTAAGTGTCGCTAGACCTGTTATTTCTAAGATTGTATTTCATGGGCGTTATTATAGCGCAAAACTGAGTTTTTAACAAGATATAAAATTATCATGAATTCACCAGTAAATTTCAGGTAATACTGGACCATCTGGACGATATGGACATACTGGACTTTCTGGACTAACTGGACAAGCTGGGAAAATCAAATGTTTTGTGAAGTCCAGTAAGTCCAGAATGTCCAGATTGCCACGGTTAACAGTCGGGCTCTTTATTCGGCTACCTTGTTCCTTTTTTTTATTCTTACGGCCAATTGTACTGCATTAAAAGGGAAGGGAAATTTTTGGGGTATGCTCAGAGCATTTTCAAGAAGGGTTTTTTCTGTTATTTCTGTTTTTCGCCCAAAGACCACGACATTACCGGTGAAAACCCCAGGCAAAAGCCATAAACTGTCAAAAATTCTGCTCAACCGCCGTAATATTTTTTTCAAATGAGTGGCATCACCGCTCATGAGATTGGCAGCGAAAATTCCGGTTTGGGATAACCGCTCGATACAACCCTCGAAAAATTTCATGGTCTTTAAGGGCATGGGCAGCGTGTTACCGAGGTATGTATCCATGAATATGATGTCATAAATACGATCTGTTTCTGTCTTCTGTGTCATATATATATAGGCATCCTGAATGATCACGCGCAATTTCGGGGACGGATGGAATTGAAAATAATGCTCGGCAACATGATTCATTTCCTCATCAATTTCCACGACATCAACGAAAGCATGGGGACAAACAGCGTGAAAAATAGAAGGAATGACACCCCCTCCCAATCCAAGCCCAAGAATGGCGGATGGCTCAGGACAAAAAGCAAGGCACATGACCATACTGCCGTTATACTCCAATTTAGGCTGCAACGGCTGCAACAAGTTGACCTCGGACTGCTTGATGGTTTCAGGGGACCATAGGGTAACGAGATCACCACGTTGGGTGACTGTGATATCGTTAAATGGCGATTGCTTTTTGTATAATATGACTTCGTTGGAAAATAAATTCATCGAAACTATTGTATTAAATTTTTTACTAAAATTCAAGCTTATTTTGTTTTGTCCACAGATTACTCAGATTTAGAGGATTAGACTGATTAAAGAAATAAAAAGAGACAAGATAAAAATGCGAATTTATGGATTTTTTCTTCATTTTATGAGCGACACATGATAGAATATAGTATGCATAGAGGGTTATAAAATAGCGGATTGGACATGGAGGATAATGTGATGATGGGTCTTAATTATGATGAACCGGTCTTTCGCCCACCAGCAGAAGCGTACTCGCTGATTTTTCAGGTGACATTGGGCTGCTCTTGGAACCGCTGTGCCTTTTGCGAGATGTATAAAACAAAACAATTCTTGGTCAGAAAAGAGGCGGAAGTATTATGTGAAATTCAACACGCGGCCCGTTTTTATGGAGGGGTACGCAAGATATTCCTGGCTGATGGTAATGCGTTGGTGCTCTCAACAGCGCGACTCTTACGAATCCTGGCCGCCATCAAACAATTTTTTCCCGATGTGGCACGTATATCCGCTTATGCTTTACCCAAAGACTTGGCGACGAAATCTGACGATGAATTAACAGCGTTGCGTCTAGCGGGTTTGGAACTGGTGTATATTGGCATTGAATCAGGAGATGAAGATGTTTTGCGCATGGTTAATAAAAGCGAGTCGGTGGGTTCGACATTAACCGGCATATTAAAAGCGCAAAAAGCAGGTATAAAATGTTCGGTTATGATTGTCAACGGCTTGGCTGGCCAGGAATACAGCCACCAACACGCGGTGAACTCGGCGAAACTACTGAACGAAATCCAACCACTCTTTTTTTCCACGCTGGTACTGATGCTACCCTATGGCATAGAAAAATACCAGCAGGAATTCAAAGGATCGTATGTCCCAATGAACACGGCTGAACTACTAATAGAACTGGAACTGTTATTGGAAAACACGCAACTGGAACGAACGATTTTCCGTAGCGATCACGCCTCCAATTCATTACCGCTAAAAGGGAATTTGCCCCGCGATAAAGAGAAACTACTGCAAACCATTCGCCATACTTATTCTTAAAAATTAGCGGGCTATTGACTTAAAACACCCTCTATCATATAATCTTGAGTTCAAGTCGGGTAAAAAACAAGGGTACTAAAACTATGCGAAGTATAATATCATTACTATTGTTGGCGTGGACCGCGGGCACTTGGTTCTCCGGTCCTTACGGCAAACCATTTCTGGGGCTGTCGCTTTTCTCGATTAACCCGCTGATTCCTTTTTTTATCACCCTGCTGGGTTCATTGACCATGGGTTTACACTGGTTTCTAAAGAATAAAGAGAACCTCCGCCATTTAGTTCAGAACTTTTTCAAGGAACAGAAACAAACGGTGTTGATCCTGGGTTTGATTTTACTATTTCATCTGGTTGTGATTTCGGGTCCGGCTGTTTTAAATTATGCGGGAGAAAACGATTCGGATTCAGCGCTCCACGGTCTGGCAGGCTACCATATCGCGGCAGGACAAGAAAGACCGATGTTTGTGTATGGGGTTCATTACGTGGGTTCATTAAAAACGCACCTGGGCGCACTTTGCCAACTTGCTTTTGGGAAAAGCCCTATTTACCAACGGATTCTGGGTGCTTTTTTCTTCTGCGGCTTTCTGGTCGGTTTTTATTTTTTTGTTCGGCGCCTGTGGGACAAAAAAGTCGCGCTACTGGCAACCCTTTTAGCCGCCATACCACCCTATGCAGTGTCTGCTCAATTACGCTACGAAGAGTTTGTGGAACTGCCATTCTGGGGTATTATCAGCCTGCTACTACTGCTGGCCATCACACAGGAAAAAAAAGCAAATGGGTATTACTTTTTCTGGTACGGCACAGTACTGGGTTTACTTTTTTTCGCGCACCCACAGGCTATCTTTTTTATTATCACTGGTTTTATTGTATTATTAGCAGCGGATAAATTGTTCTGGTTACGGCTACGAACTTGGCTAATACCATTGGGATTTATTATCGGCACCTTTCCGACCTGGGTGGATTCCTATTTCCATGATTGGGTGATCTTCAGGTATTTTTTCGGCTCGGAAATCCAAAATGCACCGGCTTTAATGGATCGTTTAACACGTGGAATAGCCCGCTTTTATAATAACTTTTCCGCCTTCTGGGGTTTTGAAGAACTATATCCCAAGTTTTTTCTGCCCTCCCCCCAAATGCTCGGCTTGTTGATGGGTCTGGTTGTTTTGGCATTTATATATTATATATATATTTCCCGTCAAGAACTGGCTTCGTTTCTAACCTTTAAAAATCGTCCGCTGCAACACGCCATTCCCCTGGTTCTGGGGCTGTTGATTTTCGCCATCTTCGTGGGCGCGGGTAAGTCCTATCTTTTTGGTCCCTTTCGTTATATTTACCTGTTATGGCTGGTTATCCCGATTATTATCGCAACAGCCGCCGCAATTCCCAAATCAAAGTTCGGTCGCGGGCTGGGGTGGGCTTTTTTTATACTCTGTTTGACGCTTTTCTCATTGTCCCAGTTCACATATATAAAAACTACAGTAACCAAAGATAAAGAGTGGCGCGAGTGGTTGGAGTTCTGTAATGAACGTGGGATCACGCATTTTTATGGGGATTTCTGGTTGGCGTATCACACCAATTTTATTTCTAAGGAAGAGATCATCGGCAGTGCTTGTTTTCCTATGAATTATGATCCCTATATGAAGTACCGCGAACAAGTAGACCATTCACCCAGACCTCCAGCCTATGTTTTCTCTCCTTCTCTTTTGGAAAAAGCGCAGGATTGGGCCACACGATTTGAATCCGCATTAAATGCACTGAATATCGGGTTCAAAAAAGAGCTCTTCAAGACGCACATCGTCTATTATAATTTAACAGAGACTTTAACACCAGTACAAATGGCCAATATTCAACCGTTGAGCCCGGTAATGTTCAAAGAAATCCAGGTTCGCAAAATTAAGAGTGGAGACATGGAGTTGGCAGACTTACGGTTGGTAACAATAGTCTGCCAGAACACGGGAGAAGAAGAATTAAGTGCAGCCAGTGCCCGCCGCATCACGGAAATTGAATTCTCAGCGGCTGACGGCCAACTGATACGAAAACAACCACTCAATCAAAAAGTGTTGGCCGGTGATGTTTTTTCTGTCCACACATTGCTCAGCCTGAAAGAAATCTTGGGAAAGACATTACGCCTGCATGTCAAGGTAAACGATATTATTTTTAGCGCCCACAAAAAGCCACTCATTTTTCCAGCCACAGAAATCCAATCCCCCATCGAGAAAACGCCTTTACCAGACATAAATCTTACGGAAATTTATGAATTGACGGCACACGGCGTGCTACCAGAATATGTGTTTAGCCGGGGCTGGGGCGAGCGGTTGTGGGAGTCAGGAAAAAGTGTCCAATGGAGCGGCGACACAGAAATGGAACTTCTTTTACCACTGGGAAAAAATACGGCTGATGCCTATATTGAAATCGAGTTGGCACCTTTTGCAGATCAAATCTTTGAAGGTGAACCGCAGGTATTGGAATGGAACTGCAACGGTATGCCAAGCGGAGAACCATTGACAATAAAAGGGGCGGGGAAATTCCGTTTGCATGTTAAAAAGGAGATCCTACGGGTGGGGTTAAACCGTTTTTTGATTCGCCCACGACTGGTGGAACCGATTTGCCGAAGTATTAAAGGGGACCCCGGTTTTGTGTTACGACCGCACGCCTTTGCAGTACGCTCGGTGTCCATCCGTTATAAGGGGCAGAACAACCCTTAAAATAACAGGGGATTTGTTTTTGGATAGTATCCGACTTTTCGTGGATAAAAAGGAAAAGGATGTGAAAAGTCGGATAAAAAAGATAAAAAGAGCGGAATTGGTAGCGGGGGTAGGATTTGAACCTACGACCTTTGGGTTATGAGCCCAATGAGCTACCAGGCTGCTCCACCCCGCGATTCCAAAATACCATTATACACCAGACAAATAGCATTGTCAAATTTTGCGGAGTAAAAATACTGTTTTTAAAACAAAGAGAGGGGCGCATGGCTATTTAATTTGAACTGGGATATCCTGCTCTGATAGGCATTTTCAGGACGATAAAGGCTAGGATGAATGGAAATAATGGTCAAGAAAATTATATATTTTTATTCTTATTTATTCTTATTTCCTTGGCCATCATGATATCCAATCGATCCAAACTGTATCCGCCGCTGCCTGAGATATTGGTATGGATTAGGAGTGGATAGTCTCCCGGCTTTATTCTTAAAGGGCTTCATGTTTTTTTTAATAGGGATTTTTGTTGACATCAACTGGAATATTATTTAAACTTAAAAAGGATTAAAAAATGTTGAAATTTTTTGTGATTTTTGCGTTGTAAAAATAGGTTACACGTTGGAGTACCCAATGAAATTTAAGCATACCCAATCTTCCTTTTATTGGCTATGGGAAAAACTGCCTTTAACCAGATTGATTCTTATATTTTTATGGCAAATAGTGTTATTGCAACCCCTCTCCCTGTGGAGTCATGAGAAAAACATTAAATTTGAGCAAATATCAATTGATGATGGTCTTTCTCAGAGTACGGTGAACTGCATCTTGCAGGATCAGAAGGGATTTTTATGGTTCGGGACGCAGGATGGCTTGAACCGTTTTGATGGTTACTCTTTCAAAATTTATCGCAATGATCCTGAAAACAGCAACACCCCAAGTCATAATTTTATTCGCTGTTTATATCAGGATAGATCAGGATACATGTGGATCGGCACAGATGCAGGGGGACTTGATCGTTACGATCCGAAATCAGCAACGTTTATCCACTACCAACACAATGAGAAAATACCCGATAGTTTACGTCATAATTCTGTGATGGCTATTCTTCAGGACAGTGAAGGTTTTTTTTGGATTGGTACTGCTGGTGGGGGTCTCAATCGTTTAAACATGGCCACAGGAAGATTCACCCATTATATGCGCAAACAGGTTACACCTGGAGAAACATCCATCAGCCATAATTCCGTTTATGCCTTAAGCCTGGATGCAAATGGCATGTTATGGATTGGTACCCAGGCCGGATTGGACCGCTTTGATCCTAAAACAGGAGTTTTTAGACAATTTTCCAGTGCTTTTGTGAATTCCATTTTCAGGACTGTTTCCGGCACGTTATGGATTGCTGCAATGGATGATGGATTTTTTAAATTAAACCCCACCTCTGGTAAAATAGAAAAATATCCTTTTAAGTTCCCGATATTAAGTATTTACCAGGAACAAAGCGGTTTTGTTTGGTTGGGCTGCAATGGCATGGGAGCCAAACGCTTTGATCCCAAAACCAAGACTATTACCCAACTCGGTGTAGATTCCCCTTTCCCGGGTGGAGTCAAAGGGAATTCTGTTCCTTGCATTTATCAAGACCGCTCTGATATTATCTGGTTTGGAACCCGTAGCGGGGGTATTGCGAAATATGATCCAAGACGGGAAGCTTTTGATTTATTCTCCCCCGGAGCCAAATCTTCCGATAATTTTTCTACTTACAATGTTTATTCGATCTACGAGGATAACGATCACGTGGTGTGGATTGCTGTCGAAGGCAATGGGGTGTACCGGTACGATCCGAAAACGGATACGACCAAAATTTATGTTAATAATCCGCAGGATAAAAGAAGTTTACCCAGTAATTCGGTCTACCATATTACCGTGGATAAGAGTAATACCAATATCTTATGGTTAGCCAGTCAAATGGGTTTGATTCGTTTCGATAAAAAAAGCGATAACTTTCGGTTATACACCGCTGATGGCCCGAATCCAACCCGTTCAAGTCATTATTTTGTGACCACGTTATATTCTGATCAGGCTGGAATTCTCTGGGTTGGAACTCGCGATAGGGGATTTGACCGCTTTGATTCCCAAAAGAAGACGTTCAAACATTATCAACATGATCCTCTAAATGCCAATAGTCTCAGTCATAATTTGGTTTTTTTTATTCACAAAGACCGTGCGGGCTTTTACTGGATTGGTACCTCCGAGGGATTAAATCGCTTTGATGCCATAACTGAGCAATTTACCTGTTACTTAGAGAGTTTTGGTGATAAACATATCGGTAAAATCTTCAGCATGTGCGAGGACAAGCAGGGCTTGCTTTGGATTGGTACGTTGGGGAATGGATTGTTTCGTATTGATCCCAAGCAAGAAAAAGTGAAACAATATTCGATAAAGGAGGGCCTTTCTAATAGCGTGGTCTATGGAATACTGGAAGATGAGGCAGGGTATTTGTGGTTAAGCACAAACCAGGGCATATTTAAATTCGATTCCCACCATGAAACCTTTATTCATTATGACACCAATGATGGACTACTAGACAATGAATATAATAATGGGGCATATTTTAAGAATAAGTACGGGAAATTATATTTCGGGGGTATTTTAGGTGTAACCTCTTTTTATCCACAACGGGTTAAATACAATGACAGAAGACCAACAACAGTGATTACCGGTTTTCTGGCCTTTAACCGGGAAGTCGATTTAAAGCCAACCATTTCTTACCGGGACGAGCTGGAATTATCCTATATTGATCACAGTTTTTCCTTTGAGTATGCAGCCATGGAATATTTGACACCCAAAAAGAACCAATATGCCTATAAACTGGAAGGGTTCAACAAGGATTGGATTTTCACAGACTGGAACAAACGCTTTGCAACGTATACAAATCTTGATCCGGGGCGTTATACGTTCCTGGTTAAAAGCGCTAACAATCGTGGTTTGTGGAGTGAAAAGCCAACCGCTCTAAGAATAATTATCAGGCCACCTTTTTGGGGCACCTTTTGGTTCCGGGCAATCTTTATTTTGGTTTTCGGGTTACTGCTTTATTTATTGTACTGGTTGCGGGTAAGGTCGATACGCAAGCGCAACGAGAAGTTGGAGCATCTGGTGGATGAACGTACCCGTGATCTGCAAGAGAAAAAAGAGGAGCTGGAAAAAATAAACGCGCTGGTGGAATCGGTCAACGACAGTTTAAAAGAAGCAAACCAGCGGGCTGAGTTAGAGCGTCTGGCAGCAGAACAAGCCAACCATTCAAAAAGCGATTTTCTAGCCCGCATGAGCCACGAAATACGAACCCCCATGAACTCGGTGATTGGCTTCACGGATATGTTGTTGGATACCAAACTGGACGGGGAACAATACGATTATGTGCGTACAATCAACCGCAGTGGCGAGGCATTATTAACATTAATAAACGATATCCTGGATTTTTCCAAGGTGGAGTCAGGTCAATTGTCTTTGGAATCGATTGAATTCGATCCTGAAGAAGTGGCGTTTGAAGCCTGTAATATGATCCGGCCACGGGTGGGCGGCAAACCTCTGGAAATATTGTACCGCATCGGGGATCGCGTTCCCGCCTTTGTAAAAGGCGATCCGGGACGGTTCCGCCAAGTGTTGATCAATCTTATGGGCAATGCGGTTAAATTTACAGAGGAAGGGGAAGTGGAACTATCGATCCAGGTGGATGATGAAACCACCGATACAATCATGCTGCACTGTTTGGTCAAGGATACGGGTATTGGTATTCCAAAAGACAAACAGGATACCATTTTCGAAATCTTTCAGCAGGCCGATGGTTCCATTACCCGAAAATATGGCGGTTCTGGTTTAGGTCTTGCGATTTGCCGGCAAATTTCCCGGCTGATGAATGGGAATATCTGGGTAGAAAGCACGCCGTTACAGGGAAGCACGTTTCACTTTACAGCCATATTTAAAACCAGTCTATTAAAATCACAGGAAAGAGGACCCATAATTTCTTTAATCGGGAAGAAAGTGTTGGTGGTGGATGATAATAGGCATAATCTGGAAATATTAACACATACCTTACAATTGACAGGTGTCGAGGTTGTGGCATTAACGGATAGCCAGAATGTGATCCCGATATTAGAAACGGCGAATGCAGATGGGGTTCCTTTTGATTTATGTATCCTGGACATCCAGATGCCGGGCAACAGTGGGTATGATGTAGCCAAAGCCATTCGCCATTTGAAGACCCCGATTTCCACGCTACCTTTATTGGCCTTTTCTTCTTCTACACTTACGAGATCGCAGGTATACTTGGATTTCGGGTTCGATGCGTTTTTGTCTAAACCAACACAACGGCTAAAATTATTGAATACTATCGAGAAGTTAATAGCAGGTTCAAGAGAAGAAAAAGGCAAAAATGACTCTTATAACGAATTTCTACAGGAAAAAAAGGCATTGGATTCGCAGGAATCGGGGGAAACAGACAGTGATATAAAAACGAGTCGTATTTTATTGGCGGAAGACAATGCGATTAACCGGAAACTGGCTGGACATTTACTGGTTCGGGCTGGATATTCATTAAAAATGGTGGAAAACGGGAAACAAGCGATTGACACTTTTTTGGCCGCGCCAGAGGATTTTGATTTGATTCTGATGGACATCCAAATGCCGCAACTGGGAGGTATAGAGGCGGTAAAAATTATTCGGGAAAAAGGATTCACAGCTATACCAATCATTGCAATGACGGCTCAATCCATGACTGGGGACCGGGAAAAATGCATTGACGCGGGCATGAACGACTATGTCTCAAAACCGATTAAACGGGAAGTCCTACTGGAAAAAGTGAAGCGGCTGATTGGTCATACAGCCACGTAATACTGCAAAATTTGCTTTATTTTAACTGGCTTTTCTTTAAAAAGTTTTCTGTATACTTGATACTTTTATCATTTTCTGTTAAAGTTTCGGTTATACAGAAAACTTTTGATAGAAAGAGGTGAATGATGTATGCTAGAAATATTTATTTGGATAAGATAAAGCCCTTTATCAAGACGCCGGTAATAAAAATCATTACGGGTATGCGGCGGGTGGGAAAAAGTTTCTTTCTTAAACTGATCATAGAATCATTGAAACAGGCAGGTACGCGTGATGGCAATATTCTTTATATTGATAAGGAAAGGTTGGATTTTGATTTTATCCGCGACTACACGGATTTAAACACGTTTGTCGAGAAAAAGTTCGCCGGGATTTCTGGAGACAAATATTTATTTGTAGACGAAGTGCAGGAAATCTCGGAGTGGGAACGCACGATCAATTCGTTATTGAACAAGGGGGATGTGGACGTATATATTACGGGTTCCAATGCACATCTTCTGTCTTCCGATTTAGCCACCTTAATATCTGGCAGATACGTGGAGTTTCCTATTTACACGCTTAGTTTTGCCGAATTCCTGATGTTTCGGGGAGAGAACAAACAGGACCGGGGGGTGGAGTTCATGAATTATCTTCGTTTTGGGGGTTTACCCGCCATCCACCATTTTCCATTAACTGAGGAGGTTGTATTTCAATATATTCAATCGATTTATGATACTATTCTTTTAAAGGATATCATCAAACGGAATAATATCCGGAACGTTCATATTCTGGAGAACATCAACCGGTATATTTTCGACAATATTGGGAACATTTTTTCAGCTAAAAAGATTTCCGATTATTTCAAGTCGCAACGGTTGCAAGTGGGGGTAGAGACGGTTCAAAATTATATCGGGTACTTTCTCACGACTTTTGCCGCTTATAAGGTTCAGCGCTATGATATTAAAGGCAAACGGATTCTGGAAATCCATGAAAAATATTTTGTGGGCGATGTGGGGATGCGTCATGCTTTATTATCTTTCAGGGATACCGATTTACCTGGGGTTTTAGAAAACATTGTTTACCTGGAATTGCGGCGCCGTAATTATAATGTTTATATCGGCAAACTGGGGGAGTATGAGATCGATTTTATCGGGGAAAAGGAAGGAAAGAAAGTATATATCCAGGTGACTTACCTGTTGGCTTCACCGGAGGTCATGGAACGGGAATTTTCACCTCTGCGACAGATTAAAGATTATTACCCGCGTTATGTGTTAAGCATGGACCCACTGATGGAATCGAACCAAAGCGGTATTAAACGGATCAATATAATAGATTTTCTGCTTTCAGATGAAATTTAAAAAGAGCGGGAATAGCTGGCCTGAAGCAACGCGGTTTTATTGCTAAACCTGTTTATTCTTGGCCAACCTCTTCGTGGACCAGTAATTAGAGGTGTATAACCTAACTTTTATACATCTCTTGATTTTATTGCCAATTTACCCCCAAAATCGGCAAGAAAATCAAGAGAAGTGTCAACGTTAGGCTAGGTGCAAATACATGCACAAATATTTATTCATTCGCATGCACCAAGCTGGAAGTTGTAAAAAAGGTTTTAATAAAAATGCCTCCTCAAAAAAATCTGTGGATGAATTCTGGTTCAGGTAACTTCCCCAATGCATAATATAACTGTATTTCCGTAGCCGTATAGGTTCTAAATCCATAAGCTTTTCTGAATGTCAATTTCAGCTTGTTATTTAACCCTTCAACAGCCCCCGACGACAACTCTTTTTTTGCCTTAAACCAATTCAATATAAGCGGTTTATGCCTATGTATTTTTTTTGCATTATCTTAAATAGGTCCGATCTTTGAATACATGACTTTTTTCATCCAGCGATTGATAAACCATTCCGCCCAATAAGGAGAGACGTAATCCCATAGACGTTGAAAGTCTTCTTTAAGAAGATAGTTCTTCACAGTTTTTAGGTTCTGCTTAAGGAGTTCGGCAAATTTCTGTTCCTGTGATTCCGATAGATTTTCCGGGCTCTTCAAAAAAATCCACTTGCACTTCCTCAGAACTGGTTATTTGCCATCTTTCTGCCATTCCAGATACATGTACTTCAAACCCCGGGATTAAAGGTAAAGCGCATGGCAAAGGGCAAGTGATCTGAACTGCTGATATGGATCACCTCTGCACCAAGACAGGTTATTTTCTCCCCGTTATAAAAGATGTAATCGAGTTTGCGGGTGGGCACATCTGAAGGGAAAGTGAAGGGAGAAGATAGGGGTAAAGCGGATTTTAAACCAGGCTCATTTAAAAATAGTTGAATGGTAGTGTCAGTGGAATAATCGGTTTGGGGTTCATCTGAAAAATTCTTTTTTTGCAGGGCATCGGGGGGCAGGGCATTAAAATCACCGATGAGGAGGACGGGAAAATCGTTTTGATAGGAACGATAAATATTTAAAACTTGGTCTGCCTGGATTTGACGGGTTTCCAAATCAAAGGCTTCAAGATGAACATTGAGCAGCACGAGAATGCGGGTTTGAATTTTAATCTTGACTACCTGGACGAGCCGGTCAAGATAGAAGGCATTATAATAGAAAGGGCTGTTTTTGGGTTTGGGCAGAACTATTCGTGCCGCGGAAAGAATGGGGTATTTACTCACAACAGCTTGACCAGCCAAGATTCTACCAAACTGAACGGCTGGCGGCCAGTAAGGAAAGGGCACATACCGCTTATCCCAATTGATGGCTTTGGCAGCATACGGATAAGCGGCTTCTTTCATGAACAGAAACAATTGATCAATATAATAGGAGCGACGGGAAAAATAATCGATTTCCTGCACGGCGAAAAAATCGGGGGGATGGGTCTTAAGTTGCTGGATAAAAATAGCGGCATTCTTTTTATACAGGGATGGGTCGGGTTGCACGGGAAGGTTGTTGGTCATACCGGAAAGGTAACCAATGTTATAGGTCAAAACGGTAAAAACAGGCGAATTTTCAGGCGGGGAGGCGCTGGGAATAAAGATAAGCTGGGAATATTTAGTTTCTGGAAGGGTGGCTGAACTTGCCCAGAAATAAAAAATGGTTAGGGCCAACAGCATTACAGTCAACAGAACTAATAATGATAGCATGATGGCTTTAAATTTTTTCCTTGTGAATGGCGGAACACTTTTTAAGCTCATTGGCAGCTAATTGTGTATGGCCTGCAAACATGATGGCGCAACTGAGTGGATAGTAAAGAGTGTCATAGCTTATACTTTGTGGAATTTGGAGGCGAGCTCGTTGTCTATGACATACATGCAGATTTCTTTGGCACCTTTGGGGGTGTACTGGTATTTCTTCACCAGATTACGAGTTAAAAATGTAACCTCTTCCTGGATCTTGGTGTCATAGGTTCTGAAGTTTTCGGTCCCGTAATCTTTAATGGCACGCCTGAAATTTTCATTATCCAGGAAGGGGTCCAGTACTTTTTGTTTAAGGTTGTAGAGGATTTTTTCTTTTAGGGTTAGGAAGAGGTCTGTCCCTTTAATATTGCGGCCATCGGCCATGATTTCCTGGGTTAATGTTCTTCCTGCGTACTCTTTTTGGGTGACACGACGGAAGGTCTCCCGCGTTCTTTTGTCGACTTTTTCACCCAGAACTTGGACTTCGGTTCGTTTGCAGAAGCTGTCGTCAACAGTAAAACGCCTGCCGGTATAAATACTCTGTACCTCGGAGTTCGTTTCAAAATTAATGGCGTACAGGTAATCCTGGATATCCATGGCTATGACATCTTCATTGTAATTATACAAGGACTCTTTGACTTCCTGAAGAGCATTAAAATCGTAAAGCTTGCACAGGGATTCTAAAAACCCATCGGGAATAAAACCGGGGTGGTCTTTCTGTTTTTTATTGAAGAAGTTCATCAACATGGACATATTGATGAGCTTGTCGTCATTGGCATAGGTGGAATAAAATTCATTGAAAATTTTGATGGAGTCACGACCGGAGAAACCTTTGTTGCCTTCCTGTTCTGATTCGGCAATAATTTTCTTGCGCATTTGGGCGGTAAATGATTTCATGTCATCATCTTCAAGCCATTTGGGAATATTACCGGTGTAAATTTCTATTTTTAAGAGATGGAGATTGACGTCGCAATAAATCTGGTACCTTTCAGGTTTTTTGATCCACTCCATCATGGCATCGGAACGTTTGTTAAGACGGGAAGAAATAATAACGCGGGCGAAATTATGCAGCACTTTGGGTAAAAAGTTGGGATCAATATGTTTGCCGAACACATCGCGGTAAATTTCCACTTCTGTTCGTACATCCAGGATATAGGGGATTTTAATATAGTCGATACGGTCCATAAAGGATTGAATATTGGAGACGTTGCGTTTATCCTCGGGGTTCATGAGGGCGAGGAACAGGGAGTGGACGTTCTCTTCGATATGCTCGACTTTGTGAACACCCTCGCTGATGATGTTGTGCAGTTCAATGAGGCGGTCTTTATTATTATTTTTTATATCCATCAAAGCATAGATGCCGTTATTGGTGCGGGCGTAATTGGAGAACATGTAACGGACCCGATTGCTATCTTTAAAGAGGTTATCAAGACGGTTTTGGAGCATCTCGTTGGTGATGATACTTTCGCGCAAGGGTTTATCGCCGGGGTTAAACACGCTGATGCCTTCTCCTAAGCGCCGATTAAAATGATAATCACCGGCATAAATCATATTAAATACCTCGGAGGGGTTTTTTAATTTGGATTGCAAAGCTTTATATAAAGAAGTGCAAATAGTGCAGGCTTTGTCACTGAATACCCATTCGTACTCTTTATCGGTAAACAATTTGTATTTGAATTCATTGTTTAAAAAGAGATTATCGAAAAATTCCCGGCGGTAAGGTTTGGGAATGAGTAATATAGGATTATCATGACTGGGACAAGGGATTTCAATGTATTCCTCGGTTTCATTAACAAAGGAAAGTTTGGACATGTGGCGTTGTTCGCCATCCTCCATGGATTCAAAATCAGGGGTGAAAAGGTCTTTGGAGGGAGGAAGCACGCCGCTTTCCTGTAAAAGGTTCAACGACTCGCGCCTTAACCGCCAAACCGTTTGATACCGTGCCCCCTCCTTGGTGTTGGCATAGTTTTCGAATTTAAATAATAGATTGTTGAGAAAGGTACTCTTACCGCAGCCAGGAGGGCCTTCAAATATATATATCTTATTCTGCTGGGCTCCTTTCCGCAAGGATTTGGCCAAGCTGACAAACCGATTGGCAAATAAACGGTCAGCAAAAAATGGATGGTCTGTCCCCTCTGCAAACAGGGGATTACAATCATAAAATACAAAACCAATAGATTCGGGATCATCGGGATATTCATCGTGTCCACCGCCGACAAAAGAGTCGATCATATCATGAAAAACCTGGAAGATACTACGAATAATGGACTGGGGGTTTTCCGAGACACGTTCCAAAAATTCTTGAAAAGGAATAGGCTTCCGCTGGGGGTGAGCATTCAGATTTTCTTGCAAATCACCTATGGTTTTGCGTATAATTTCATTGCTATCCATATTTTTGGTGCCATCTTTGCTAGCGCCAGTGGTCGTATTGGTGGGATCGTTGGTGGTCATATTCATGGTCTCAACTCATTTTATTCATGTGATTCATGTGATTCATGGTTTCTCAATGTTTTTCTTCGATACTTTCCGGTTTTCCATGGTGTAGACAACACGCTGGTATTGGAGTTCTTTTTGCTCATCGTCTTTGCCCATAATGCCGGTAAGGGTTGATTTTTGGGTGGTTGTTTTTTCTACCACTTCCGTGGTTTCCAATTTAACCGGCTTGCCCCAAAGATATTCAATACCCAACATGGTATTGGAGATGAAGTCTTTGTAAAGGGGTTTGCCTTCGAAAACATGGTTCAGATAAAGGGCGCCATTACCGCTTTTTTCATGGCTAACCTGGATGACGGGGGGATGGTAAAGGGTATCCAACACCATTTGGCGGTAATCTTCGGCTTTGCGACTCTTGACATAATATTCCCAGACCATACGATTGCGGTCGAGGCGTTTGCCAACAACAAAGAGTTGGTTGCGATCAACAAAGTCTTGGTCCAAAAAAGTATTGATAAAGAGGAAATCACTTAAATTTTCGCGCAAATAAAAGATATACTGCTGACCAGTACCGGTTTTTTTATCATAATCGTGGCGGGCACGATCATTCTTTAGGCGTTGAAATTCCACGGAGATTTTACCTTTATCTGCTTGTTCCTCGATGTATTGAAATAGTTTCATGCCCAGTGCATAGGGGTTGAGTCCGACGCGGGGCATGGTAGTGACCGCAGAATTAACACGGGCGTACTCCACTTCATGCCCGGTAATCCGCTCATCGGCAAGGAAGAGCCGCTCGTGCCAATAACTGGCCCATCCTTCATTCATGATCTTGGTACGAATCTGGGGTTGAAACACGAGGGAAGTATCCCGAACTACACCCATCACGGTTTTCATCCACTTGTTTTCATCTTTGTTTAAGAAGGAAGAATACTCGTTCAAATATTGGATGATATCCATTTTCCCGGGCTTGGTGGTTTGCAGGTGTTTTTCAAAGAGGGGCTCGAATTCGGGATTTTTTTGCACTACTTCGGCGAAAAAGGCGCCTTCCCCAAGATCGCCAAACTCCTGATGCATCTGATTGTAATTTTCTACGGCTTTGACGTATTCATGAATGGTGCTTTTTTTAATGGTTTGCATGAAGATATCAAAATAGTAATTGAGTCGTTTGTCATTTCGATTCTGCGGGATGCGGTCCCGTTCGGACAGTGTATTGTAATAACCGACGATGTTGTCAATGCCGCGGGTAAATTCGATAATATAATCGACCCAATGACCTTTTTCCGACCTTAACTTGGCGATGAGGCGTTTGTCAGCGAGAGCGCGCCCATTAAAATCATAATCCCAGGTGTGGCTGAAAAAAGCATTGTTCTGGAAAAAATCGATATGGCCTAAAACATGATAAAAGATCATGACATTGAGCCAATCGGGGTTGTTATCATTGTAAAATGAGATGGCTGGGCGCGTATTAATGACGGTTTCATAGGGGTTATGGGGATAGAGTTCATATTTACCCTTTTCTTTGAGCACTTCGACGTCATGGACCCAATAATCGTAGAGGGTGGGGATCATTACCTTGGGAGATAATTCCAACAAGTCCCTGTTGGTGACGATATACTCCAGTGTCTCTTCTTCAAATCGCAGTCCACGGGTACGGGCACGGCGCTTGCACTCCTCCATGATGGCTTTGGTATGTTGATCGATTAATTCCATTGTCTTGTTTTACTCCTTCATTACGCCTTTAACAAACCTTTATTACTGCTCAATCGGATATGAGCCGTTTAATTCCTTCAATGGCACGGGTTTCACCGGAATCATCGGGCATGACATCCATTCTGATTTCCTTGGGCCTTTTTTCAAGCAACCCGGACCGTTTGAGGTAGCGTTCCATATCGGAATCGACGGTGCTGGAGTAAGCGTTGCGGGCAATAGTAATGCCGAGGCGGTTGGAATAGAGTAACATCCGTTCAATCTCGGGTATGGTTTCCCTGCCGTTGGTATCCCAGTCGTCACCATCGGTGCCATGGAAGACATATATATTATAATCTTTGGCGAGACCCTCTTTCTCGACGATTTCATTGACCAGCTTAAAAGCAGAAGCAACCTTGGTGCCACCAGCGACCTTGGAATTGTAATACGTGTAGAAATCGGGTACTTCTTTGGCCTCGGTGTCATGGAGGATAAAGCGGGACTGGACTTGGCGGGAAAATTGGTAGAGCAGCCAGCTATAAATCAGAATATGTTGCCCAACCACGAGTTCGGTGGGTTTGCCGGACATGGAACCGGAATAATCGCGCATGAAAAAAACGACGGCCTGGGATTCATAATCTTTTTCCCTGGAGAGAATGCGATAAATTTTATCGTTGGGAGAGACAAGGAAGCTGCTGGGATCAATATTCCCGACATCGGGGATATTGCCCAGGTTGATATTGGTTTGAACGACCTTGCGCAGGGTGGCTTTTTTATCGAGAACTTGTCCGAAGCCGCGATGGCGGTCGGTCAAGTCATAGGAATAGCGGGATAGGGCGCGTTTTTTTCCTTTGTCTTTGAGATGGGGCAAATGAAATTTTTCAGTGAGGATTTTACCCAGATCATAGGCGGAGGATTCCATTTCATGGGAGCCGCCTTCGCCTTGACCGGCCCCACCAGTGCCTTCACCGCCGGGTTGATGCACGGGTTGTTCGCCGATAACCTCGCCTTCTTCACCTTCTCCGGCACCACCACCAGCTTGGCCCTCACCACTTTCTTCGTCGGTACTGGGTTGATGGTGGTAAAACTTTTCTTCCTCGGTAGAAGGAACAATGACGATTTTATCTTTCCCGCCACGTTTGGGTTTAACCAGTTTACCAATGCGAATCTTGCGGGGGAAGCCGTCTTTTTCACGTTGGTTATCCCGTTCGAGCAATTCATCCATGGTTTGCATTTGCATGGCATAGTGGGTGTCTGGTGGGGGGATGGCTTGCAACACCTGGAGGTCGCCATAATCATAAATACCGGGAAGATAGGGTGGCTCAGGAAACAAATCGTGCTGGTCTGCCTGGGGGCCATTTAATTCCAGCAGGATTTTTTGCTCCTCTATGGGAGTCAGACCCTTCTGCTTGAGTTCTTCATATAATAATGTCAATGCTTTTAAATCCATAATCCCTTTACCTCGCTGCTTACGGAACGTTCTTGCTGAACATTCTGGGGGAACATTGGTTCACCGGAGCGTCCATTTAGGGGCGTTCTTATTTATCGTCCGATTGAGTGCAGAAATATTCGATGGTTTTTTGGGCGCAGGTGATGCAATAGTTGAGTTTGGAGAGCATGGTGTTGATCATGCGATCATAGAGTTTCTGGTTCTCCTCGTTGGTGCGGTTGGCGAGGGCACCGATAAGACTGCCGGAACCGGCGATATCGGATTTTAAACGGACATCGGTGACTGCTTTTACCAGCTCAAGGTTATCCATAAAATCATAATTGGGATCACTGGATATTTTCTGCCCGTATATTTTACGGATGGAGGTGCGGAAGTTTTCGCATTGTTCGGTGGTTTTAAGACCCAGTCGTTCTTCCACGCTTTTGATGTACCGTTCATCGATTTTTAAGGCGCGTAGTTCTTGGGATTGGGGGTCCTTGTATTTCCACATGCGGTCGGGTCCGAGATTTTCGGCATCAATACCGATGATCATGTTGACATAGTTCATGACGTCCTTGCGGATAGCATAGGGTTCATCCATATAGGCGTTAAACATCTCAGTCATGATGCGTTCGCGATAGAGACCTCTGGCGAGTTTTAAATCTTCAAGATATTTGGTACGATCATTGGCCTCGGAAACATAATCCAAGATGACACGTTCGAGGGATTTAAACACATCCAGGGCAAACATGCATTTGCCTTCATTGGTATCGGAACTTTCCACGAGCAATTGGATGGCGCGTCCAAGGTTGCGCTGGCCCAATCCTTTTTGACCGAATCGTTTGGTGATATCCGGGTTCTGGTTGAGGGTATCAATGACTTCGGCAAGGGTTTTAATGCTTTTTTCACCAGCTACTTCACCGGCGGCCAGTTTCATGGTTTCGATGGGCGTGAGTTTTTCAGAGGCGGGCAACCGGGATAATACGACAGCAGAGGACGCGGCATAATTAAGATTGGGGTCCTGATGGAGATGTTCACCTTTGAAAGTGGTTTTGGTTTCGCTGCCAATGGCATAGTCAGTGAGTCTTTTCTGGAGGATATAGTTGGTGTTATGGGAGACATACGAAACGCGGCAGCGGTCAACAATGGGAGCTTCTTCTTTTTCTTCGAGGAAACGGTTGAACTCGGAGTTGTTGCTGGTGGCGATGATAAGTGTATCAATGGGCCATTTGAAACCGTCGATTTCAATGCAGCGGTTTTGAATGACACCCAGATAGACTTGGACAAGGTCTTTCTTATTTTTAAAAATTTCATCGCTGAAATGAATACCACCACCGGCCACGCGGGCGAGAGCGCCACGACGCAAATCGAACCGGTAGGGGTTGTTGGTATCGGTAATATGCAAGAGACGTTGGATGGATTCTTCGCCAAGTAGGTCCACGGCGGAGGAAGTGATTTTGTCTTTGGCTGGATATTTACCGGTCACCGTGCCCATGCTTTCCAGCAGGGGTACGGGCAGCACCTCGATAAAATTCAGGGCTTCTTCGACATTGCCGCCCGTATGGTTGACGATATCATTCCATATATAAGCGCTGCATGCGCCCAGAGGTCGGTAATTTTCATACAGTTCATCGATTTGTAGATCGGAGAAACCAATCCATTTGGCCAGCAATTCCTTGTTTTCTTCCCTGCTTTCCAAGAGGTTCATGCCCAGGATGGCGGGATCCTCGTAGGTTTGTGATTCCACCGATTGAATTTTCCCATAACTACCCAATTGATCCAGGAACTTAAAACGGAAAGTAAACTTGCGATTCAGGTCCAGGCTAAGGAAGCGGCGGTATTCGTTGCACAAGAACTCCACAAAAAAGGTCTTGCCGTTTCCCGGTTCACCGACCAGGACATAGGCCATTTCCTTGGAGGAACCACCTTCTGCCGCATCTTTTACATATGAGACAAAACTGTTGACCTCCTCATAGAGGCCGATAATGTGTTTTTTATGGGCTCTGAAAATTTTGAAATCGTAAGTGGTTTTCCCGTTGACCACGATTTTGTCGATTTCATCTTGTAGAATCATTCGTGAAACGGATTGAAAAGCATTCTCAAATTTTTTTTCTCCCTCTCTTACAGCGGTCAGGTGCTCCTGAAGGGCAAAGACGCGTTTTTTAATCATGTTTCCTCCAGTTCGTATTTGTCTTTAACGTCTTAACATTTACGTCATATTTATATGGCATTTCATATATCTTCCAATCCTTCGTAATAATTGACAATCATTAAGAGGTCAGGGTTAGAAAAATATTCTGAACAACTATTAAGATTGGCATATAATATTTTTTTTGTCAACTGTTTTTTTTTAAAAAAATCTTGATTGTTAAACAAGGAAAAAATCATAGAGGAAAAATGGGAAGGGGAGGAGTGGTTGGCTGAAATGAAAAACAACCGCTTGCAAATTCTTATTTTTTGCGGTATGATAAAGTTTAAAATAAAAATAAGGTGTAAACAAAATGAAACCAAAGCTAGTTTACCTATGTGGAACCATAATATTTAGTATTGTGATCGTTCTGTCTTTTGGCAGTTGCAAGAATTTTGGAGTCCCGGATTTTGATCTGCGCGTCACTGTAGGGGAAGGAGTGTCTGGATCGCCTACTTCTGGTACTTATACGTATCGGGAATTATCGGAAATCTCTTATATCTATACGCCGGAAAATACGGATTATACGGTTGAAGTTTTGGTTAATGGTTCTCGTTGGGCTACCAACGGTACGATTAACATCTATAATCACACTGATTTGCAGGTTCGTATTTTTGATATCCGTGGCGTGTGGGATGTGACTATGCTACGGCCCACCAGCTCCACTGAGGATCCTTTCAAATTCAAGATGACTATTCGCGGGTTAAATTATCTGAGCGGTGATTTCATTGATGATCGGGGGTATCGAGGGCTCTGGAGTATCAGCGGTGCAACGGTCATTATCAGCTTCGATAACTGGCAAAACTATATCTTAACGGGAAGCATTCCAGTTATGAGTGGCACTTGGACAGGTGAATCCACAAATTCTACCTGGAGCGCCGTTCGTTAAATAACAAGCACCCCTTTTAGAAATTAAAACCGTCCACTGCGAAGCAAGGAGAAAACTTGCTGGGAAGGTCGGACTATCTCACTGGATTCACCGCCAAAACTATAAAAACCTCTTAAAGACTATGGGAATTACGGGAATATTGGGAATTATGGGAGGAATGGGAATAATGGGATTTGTTTTGGGGAATGAAGGAGTCACCTGAAATAAAATCACCTGTGCCTTTCTGGGAAATTTATATCATTTGTAGACTGCTCCGTGATCAGGGGCGGTTTTTCAGAAGCGCCCCTGGTCGCCGGAGAGTGGTTAAATTCTTGGTTAGACTATTAATGGCTTCATCCATGAGTTTATTGAATTCTTCGGGGTTTTCCATGTGCAGGAAGTGTCCCACGTCTTTCATTGTTTTAACTTCGTAAGAGAGCGCGTGGCGTTTCCCGGCTTCCAAGTTCGCCGGGTTCATTTCCGCATCAATGCAGCGGATATGGATTTTGGCATCTTCTACCATTTTGGCCAGGTTTTGTTTGAACATGGATTTCATTGATTCCAGACCCACTTTTGAAGGGCTGGAACTCATTGAGGAGATGATTTTCTCTTTAAGTTCCGGGTTTGATTTGGGGGTGAACATAAATGCAGACAAGAAATGGCGTGTGCCTTCCGCGAAGTTTTTCTCTAATGGGGCCATGTATCCGGCGGCTTGTTCGTCGGTGATTTTCATTTCCAGATCGGGCAGAGTATCTACCGCGATGAGGCCGATGACTTTGCCGGGGATTAAAAGTGCGGCGGCTACAGATACCGGACCACCCATGGAGTGGCCCACGAGGATAACTTTATTGAGTTTTAGTTCGTTGATGACCACGGCCACGTCTTGGCCGTAGGCTTGGATGGTATATTCGTTTCTTTCTTGGCCGGATTCGCCGTGACCAGCTAAATCCAGTGTGATGACCCGGTACTTTTTAGCAAAATAAGGAACCTGGGCATCCCAGAAACCTTTATTGCAGCACCAGCAATGTACGAATACGAGGGCGATATCGCCTTGACCTTGGTCCGTATACACGATAGGAACGCCATCGCTTGATTTCACTGACAGGGTTTTAGTTTCCGCTTGAACCGGGGAAAACATGGTCAGCAGCATTAAAATGATGGTACTTGTGATTAAAATACGTCGATACATTTGTATTATTCCTCCATTGAATAAATTTATTTTCAAAAGCGTATTCTACCCCTATGAGGACTTTTTTGCAAGCCAATGGAGGTCTGAAATTCTAAAATTTTGGTGTGCGGTGAGCGGGGGTAAGTCGCAACTGCAATTAAAAAATACTTGACAAAATGCGAGTGATCATGCATATTTATAGTATGGAAGAAAAAAATATGGCATCTGAGTCCGGTTTTGGTATCATGGAGCAGAAACGGGCAGAGATGCAGGCGGAATTTCTTAAATTAACGCCAATGGAACGGATGAATAAGATGAGTGCCCTATTTAATGATATGATTGCGGCTAAAGCCAGGGCACTGGGAGTCAGTGAATATGAAGTCTACAGCCGATACCTTGAAATTCGTGACCAGTATTATCGACGAAATCAGGAAAACCTTTGATATAGAAATCGCATTGATCGGTGGATTGGCTGTGATTGCTCATGGCATAGGACGGAGTACACTGGATGTCGATTTTCTTATTCATGTTAATGGATTTCCTGCGCGGGCATCTGAATTTATTGGGTTATTAACGCGGGCGGTTCCCAGTTGTTTTGAAATAAGAAAGGTAGATGGAAGTAAATGTTAGACGATCCTTTTCCTTATGATATCATTTTTTTAAGCGACCGTACCGGGGAATTTCCCCGGATGGATTTTATTTTTCCTAACTATAAATGGGAACTGGAAGGATTGCGTATGGCTAAACCGGTGCCAGGGGTTTCTTTTCCGGTTTTATCTATTCCTTACCTCATTGCCATGAAATTAAGGGCAGGGGGGCCGAATGATCATTCTGACGTTGTTCAATTGTTCAGTTTGTTATCCGCTGAAGAAAAAGAGCAAGTCAGGAAATTGGCAATTCTGATTAGGAGAGATAAGAACCTGACCGAGTGGTTGAATGCTCGCCGGATGATACCAATGGAACCAGAAGATGAGGACCAATTACTGCGAAGTTAAAAAGCGTTCGTGAAAGAAGGAACAATGACCAGCCTTCAACCAGTAGTTTCAAAATATATTGGACTGTCAAACGAGTTCCATGAATCACTGGATTGCCCGCCATTACTTTCGAGTTTACAGTAATACGGTTCAACAAGATGCATCGGATTAAAGGATTTTCGCGATTATTAAGTACCGGGTACAATGCTTCGTTCCAATCATCCTGGTCATCCTATCATCCAACGCATCACGGTTCAGAAACTGTTCTTCCCGATTTTTATAAATGAGGTGGGAAGGTAAAAAAACTTCTTGACAGTTGCGGGAAATTAAAGGATAATTCTTCTTGTAGGAGATAGACAATGAAATTGCACAGCCCTTATTTGGATGTTGATAGACAAAAAGTCACGCTTGATTACTACAGATTGTCTCTATCCAAGAGGAAAACCATTTTAGCAGTAAACTCTCCAGATAGTATTAAACTGGAGAAATTTACCAAACTATTCCAACTTTTTAAAATAGCCCTCCAATTTGAAAAGGATAAAAATCTGATGCAAGCTCTTACCCTTTATAATGAAATAATCGAAAAAAACGAGTACTTTATAAAACCGTGGGAAGGACTCGAACGGATTTACAATTCATTGGGAGAGAATGACAAGAGAGAAAAAGCACTGGAACGCATCCGGTTTATCTCCAATATCATTGATTTCGAGACCAATGCGGCAAAAAAAATCAATCTTCAGCACCTTCAATTACATAACCTTGGTTTCTATGGCAATGGCGTCTGGGAATTCCAACCGCAGATCAATATTCTGCTAGGAAAAAATGGTTTCGGGAAAAGCCACCTGCTACGATTACTCATTTCTTTATTACAAGGCGATGATATTAGTGTATCCTCTTATTTTTTCGGAGACAAGAACGGTGCGTTTACAGAATTAAGCTTGGATAGAGACCAAAAGGATAAGGTCATTCATTTTGTTAAATCCGGGTTCAAAGAGTCCATCGGTAAAGTCCCCATACTGGCCATCCCGGATATGCGTTTCTTCGATAAATCAAAAACATCCGTGGGTTACATGGAGGAAGAGAGATCAGATTTGCGTGAATACGGCGCGTACCACTTCCTATATAATAAACCCTACGAGGCCATTATACAAAATTTCCTCTTCGAATTATGTATTAAATATATGGATGGCGGAAAATCATTCGACATACCCGTGTTCCAACTCCTTCACGGCGTTGTCCGGGAATTGGTGGACACTGGATTTCAATTTCACCAAATCACTCCCATGGGAAACGCAAAATTCGAGATCAAAGTGATTACCGAAGGAAACGAAAACAATCCCCTGCCTATCCAACAAGCCTCGCAAGGTACCCTCTCTGTTCTGGCTATATTCGGTTTAATTTATGAATACCTAAATAATCTCCACCAGGGCGAAAGTTCCGTAACGGAAGATATTTTGAAGAAATCCGGCATTGTTTTTATCGATGAATTGGACGCCCACCTCCACCCCACTTGGCAACGAAAAATGATCAATCTGCTGCGTGATAATTTCCCCAATGTGCAGTTCTTCGTGACTGCACACAGTCCACTGGTAGTGGCAGGATGTTTCGCGGGTGAAGCCGCAGTGCTCAGGAAAGGAAAGGATGGGTTCGTGGTGGAAAACTTAGACCAAGATTTTATCGGCTACGAAACCAAGGATCTCTTTCATAAAATCTTCGAGGTAGAAGACAAAGATGAAAATTATCTCTTATACACGGCGATGAGCCCTTTTGTGGATGAAATTGAGCAAGAAATTGTCAGCTTGGAAAAGAAACGAAAGGAGTCAGAACTCACCATTGAGGAGGAACAGCAATTGAAAAAATTCTATAATGATTTGGACCATATTAATACTGCCCTGGCAAAATCGAAAAACCGCTATAAGTATGAGAAATTATCCATTGAGAATCGCAAACTAAAGGTTGAGAATTTAAAACTACTCAGAAAAATCAGCGGTACAGAATAATCTTGGGGACACGATGAACCAAACCAAAAAAAGCGAAATTAAATTGATCCAATTCTTTTCTAGATATCAGGCTGAATATGGCAATACTGCAAACGGTAAAACAGAGTTAGTCAAAGCTATTGGCGCGAAAGACTGGTCGGAGCTGACCCAAATACCGGGTTTTATTGAAAAGTACGAATCAATAAAAGAATTAAGAGCAGAACTGGATTCATCCATTGATGGACTCACTGATATCGAGCAAGTCCAAAACTGTTTGGTTTTACTTAGAGAGAAATGGAATGATGGGTTGCGCGAACAATTTGAGATATTGTTGAAATGGCTTAAGCACCCCAGTCAAGAATGTCTCTTTAAGCCGTGGCCAGATTCCCAGAAAAATCATTTCGATGAAGCGTGCCAAGTACTTTTTACATGGAAAGACTTTTTCTTTTCCTATACCAGACGTAATCTTCCAGAAACTAACAACGATTTTAAAGATAACATTGCCCATGCCTTGAATCTTGCACCAGAAGAATTCGATAAAAACAAGAACCAGATTCATTATTTTGCAAAACTGATTGTTAAATACCTTAATCTTAGGCAGTTGAGCGCATTTTTCGACCTGGACAATATGACATGTGGTGACGACATTGGAAACAAAATATTTAATCATTGTAAATCTGCCTTTGTATTCACTCAATTAATCGAAGAAGTCAGCTTCTGTAAACCACCAGCACCTGAATGCAACTGGTGTTTCCTGGAGTATAAAGAGTTCGATGAGTGGGCTAAAAACACAGTGAAGAATTATAAGAGGCATTTTTTTATCCTCGCCAATGAACCGGATATTGTTTTCCCACATCCAACGATAAAAGGTTATGACACATGGTTAACGAAAATAAAAGCATTGAATTATATCATGCTGATCCCCGGGTTAACGAATTTGGAACTCAAGAAAAGGATCATTGCGTTGGCTGACGAGATCATCCTCACAAAAAACAGCATAATCAAACATTACTTGGGCGACTTTTTTGAGGCTTAAGACAGAACTATAGGCTGACCCACCACTAGTATTATCTTCTCGCATCCCTTCTAGAAAAAAGAGACATCCCGGTCATCCTATCATCCCACGCATCACGGTTCAGAAACGGTTCTTCCCACTGGTTTGAAGTAGAATACAGACAGCAATAAAAAAAATACTTGACAAAATGCGGGTGATCATGCATATTTATGGTATGGAAGAAAAATATAAAGCATCTGAGTCTGGTTTTGGCATCATGGAGCAGAAGCGGGCAGAGATGCAGGTGGAATTTCTTAAATTAACGCCAATGGAACGGATGGACAAGATGAGTGCCCTATTTAATGAGATGATCGCGGCTAAAGCCAGGGCGCTGGGAGTCAGTGAATATGAAGTCTACAGCCGATACCTTGAAATTCGTGACCAGTATTATCGACGAAATCAGGAAAGCCTTTGATATAGAAATCGCATTGATTGGAGGATTGGCTGTGATTGCTCATGGCATAGGACGGAGCACACTGGATGTCGATTTTCTTATTCATGTTAATGGATTTCCGGCGCGGGCATCTGAATTTATTGGGTTATTAACGCGGGTGGTTCCCAGTTGTTTTGAAATAAGAAAGGTAGATGGAAGTAAAATGTTAGGTGATCCTTTTCCTTATGATATCATTTTTTTAACCGACCGTACCGGGGAATTTCCCCGGGTGGATTTTATTTTTCCTAACTATAAATGGGAACTGGAAGGATTGCGTATGGCTAAACCGGTGCCAGGGGTTTCTTTTCCGGTTTTGTCTATTCCTTACCTCATTGCCATGAAATTGAGGGCAGGGGGGCCGAATGATCATTCTGACGTTGTTCAATTGTTCAATTTGTTATCTGCTGAAGAAAAAGAGCAAGCCAGAAAATTGGCAATTTTGATTCGGAGAGATAAGAACTTGGCCGAGTTGTTGAATGCTCGCCGGTTGATACCAACGGAACCAGAAGATGCGGACCAATTACTGCGAAGTTAAAAAGTGTTCAAGAAACTCGTCCGAAATTACATCCGCGTTCATCTTTTCGCCGCTTATTAACGCGCCATCCTTGTCGCGTTATTTTATTCCGCTGTTTCCAAGAACTCCAAATTGCAAGAGTTTCTCCCTGGTAATAATCGAACTGCGCTAAGCGACTTGTTCGCTGCGCGCAGCGCCGTTCGTGGGGGGGCTTCTAAGAAACTCGCCCGAAGTGGGATTAAAAATGTTTCGTTATTGGGCCTCCT
>CAZCVI010000069.1:0-40027 GCA_964502145.1 uncultured Clostridia bacterium | reverse complement strand
GATATTTTTTTAATGCGGTAATGGAAGGTGCCGTTCAAAAAACTGAATAGATACCTATATTCTTCTTGACATTTGGACGATTTTGTTTTATATTTTCTTCTTGTGGACATACAAAAATGCCATGTGTAGAAAATATATACAGAAGTGATGTAAAAAATTAAAAAAGAAGGAGACGTTATGAAAAAAATCATTTTTATGATTATCGTTTTAATGTGTTTAAGCCTCTTCATTACAGGAGACGAAGGAATGTGGCTGCTCACCCAAATTAAAAACCTGGATTTGCATCAAAAAGGATTAAAGATTGATCTCGCCAAAATCTACGATCCCAGCAATCCCTCTATTGTGAACGCTATTGTGCAGTTGGGCGGCGGTACTGCCGAGCTCGTTTCACCCAATGGCCTGCTCTTGACCAATCATCACGTGGCTTTTGGAGCCGTGCAGGGCGCTTCCGCCCGTTTAAAAGAGACCGATTTGATCGCCAGTGGATTTCTAGCCAAAACCTATGAAGAAGAGATTGAAGCCCCCGGTTACTCCGCCCAAGTTCTCCAATCCATGGAAGATGTCACCGCTAAATTCACCCGTTTCGACAAGATCGCAGACATAGAAAAACGCCAAAAAGAAATTGATCGCGAAATTAAGCAAATGACCAATCAAATCGAAAAAGGGAAAACAGATATCGTAGCCGAAATCGTTGCCATGTACGAAGGGAAACAATACATCCAGTTCGTTCACAAACGTTTCGATGACATTCGCGTCGTGTATGTTCCCCCCGCATCCGTGGGTAACTACGGCGGTGAAATAGATAACTGGATGTGGCCCCGCCATTGTGCTGATTTCTCCTTTATGCGCGTCTATATGGCTCCAGATGGTTCCGGTCGAAAATACAACAAGGAAAATGTGCCCTATAAATCGAAGTATTGGTTAAAAGCCTCTAACGATAGCATCAAAGAGGGTGATTTTACCTTTATTATCGGTTACCCCGGCAATACCACCCGCTACCGGAACTCCGATTCCGTGGAATATAATTTCAGTTTCCAATACCCCACCAACATCAAACTCTTCGGCGAGATCATCACATTGCTGGAATCGTTTGAAAAGGATTCCATTGAAGCCAAAATGAAGGTAGCCAACCTGATCAAAGGACTGGCTAATACTATGAAAAATATGCAGGGCAAAGTAGACGGCATGAAAAGCAGCAACTTCCTGCAAAAGAAACTGGATTTTGAAAAAGATATGATGGCGTTCCTCCAGAAAGATGCGAAGCTAATGCAAAAATATGGGACTATCTTTGATGAGACAAAAAAATTGTATGACAAACAAAAGCAAATCCGAGAACGGGACAACATTCTTGGCCTCTTCGGTGGATTGAGTGGCAATATGATCTCTATCGCCCAAAACATTTATTACACAGTCAAAGAAAGGGAAAAACCCCTCAAAGATCGCGACCCGTATTTTTCCGAACAAGACATTGAGCGGACCGTTTCACGATTGGAATATGTTTACCTCAGTTATTATGAGCCTGCCGATAAGGCCCTGTTCAAAAAATCCCTCACTGCTGCGGCACAATTGCCCGAAAATACACCTATCAAAGGATTGGCCCCCATTCTTAATGACAAAACCAAAACAATCGATCAATACATAAATGAAGCCTATAAGAATTCCAAATTAAACGATGTGGAATTGGCCAAATCTCTCTTCAAAAAAAGTTCCAAAGAACTCGATGCACTGAATGATCCCTTCCTTATCCTGGCTAAAAATCTTTACCCGGAGAATGAAGAGAGCAAAAAGACCAACGAGGAATTCATGGCCCGCATCAGTGATTTGAGAAAAAAATACATTGATGCGATTTATGCGTGGAAAGGTTCCAGTCTCTATCCCGATGCCAACAGCACTATTCGTTTTACCTATGGTGATGTGGCCGGATACAGTCCCAGAGATGCCGTTTCTTACAATTATATCACCACCCTCAAAGGCGTGATGGAAAAAGAGACAGGGGAAGACCCCTTCATCGTGCCTGCCGCGTTAAAAGAGCTGTATCAAAAGAAAGATTACGGGATTTGGAAAGATGCCACATTAAATGATGTGCCAGTCGCGTTCACCCACAAATGCGATATCACTGGTGGGAACAGCGGTAGCCCCGTGATGAACGCCAAAGGTGAACTCATCGGGATTGCTTTCGACGGCAATTACGAGGCCATGACCGGTGACTGGCAATATGATGAGAAACTGCAACGAACCATCTCCGTGGATATCCGTTACGTTCTCTTCATCACCGAAAAATTATCCAATGCCAATTTTATTCTCAAAGAAATGGGCATTCAATAAATATGTACCGTAAGGTGAGCGGGTGAGTAAGTAGAGTGGTAAACAAATTCCCTCTCTTTCTCACCCGCTCACCTTTTTTTTCTTTTTTCTAACTTCTTAACTTCCTAACATCCCAACTTCCATCTTTTCATCGTTGATACCTAGATCCAGATGGTTTATTTTCCTGTACACCCGGCCTCGGGTAACCCCCAGGATTTCTGCTGTTCGTGTGATATTGAAGTCCGTAATTTTTAATACTTTGAGGATATATTCACTTTCATTTTCTTCAAGTGTGATCAGCTTATTTTGCCCGTCGCCCAGCACTCGCATGATAGATGTGGACAGATCGTTCGATTCGATTGTATCCGTTGTTTTAAAAGGGATAATACTTTTTACCGTGTTTTTTAATTCCCGGATGTTGCCTGGCCATAAATAATTCAGCAGAAAGTGTTCCGCTTCCCGGCTGATACGCGAAACCTCCTTATGGTATACCTGATTATAGACATTTATCATATGGTTGAACAGCGGTAGAATATCTTCTATTCGTTCTCTTAGCGGTGGAATCGCGATAGTGGATTCTTGCAGACGGTAATCGTGAGACCTTGGCTATGCCGTATCCAGGCCGAACCATCACGGCTTTCAAGCAATTCAAATCCTTTTAAAGCAAAAAAAAAGTTATCCGCACTCCTTCAGTCGGGACAGTAGCAAGGGTCATCTATACTGACGCACGATTTGACCATAGCGGTTTTGCAAATAATACTGTTGAGGAGTAAAATTGTGAGTGATATTCTGAATACCCCCCTTGACCTGGTCCATTCCATTATTATCCAACCGTGCAATGGAAATTTTATTCAAAGTTAATCTCTTCTCTTTCAGAACTTTCGTTTTCATAATTGCCTCTTTTTTAATAAAATATTATTGTCATAAAACGGTTTCAATAAGTATTAATAACAAGATCAATGCCAGCAAAGTTCTGCTCACATAATCGCCATGGTGAAGCGCTAGGGTTTCTGTCCCAATGCTGTAAACACTGTCTTTTTAAGCTTCTGCGACCCAACTTAGTAAGACAACCTATGGACTTGTTTACCCTTCGAGTTAAAACAAAACGTCTTAAAATACAACAGTAATAAAAACCACTTTCAACTGCACCCGTTAAGGGTGTTAGCAAAAATGGGCACAAAAGTACTCTCTTGTTATCGTCTTATTTTGCGACACCCCGAAATATCTATGACTATTTCATGGAAATCTTTCTATAATGAAGAGTTCAGAGGGACTACCAGCACTCAATGAACCGGAACGTACCCAATCCACCTGTTTAAAATACAACAGTAATTGGAAGTAGAAGCTGGAAACAGACCCAAGTTAAAAACCGGATACGATTTTAAATAAAAAACGTTTTGGCTTTCATTGTTTTTATATTGAAACCGACAGAAAGGAAATAAACTTGATAAAGGCTGAATTTCTCAGATATAAGCCTGGTCGCAAAGTTTTATTTGGGGGTCATTCTGGGAATGGCAAATCCACTGAATTAAATAAATTCATCTTTGACCCTGAAATACGCGGGCGGTTTGAGATAATAAAAATAGATGTTCTGGATTCTTTGGAAGCGGTGATCTTGGCAGGAAAATCCATCAGCGAAAAGGACGTTGAAAATGCGGTAAAAGAATTCAGGATAAGTATGTCCAGGCCGTTGAGACGTTCGCAAAAAGAAATCCTTATCGAAATCGACAGCAATAAAAAATTTTCCGGTGATCTGGATGAAAAACGCCTGGAATTACTTCAAGGCCTTTATATTTTGGAATATATTAACGATGAGGTGTGGTATAGTGTGAACCCCATTCTGGAAAGTCTTTTGGAAGAACGGAAGCAGATCATTGCAGCCAACCCGCGATAAAAGGAATAACACGTGCTTCCCGAACCAGATGAACTCCAATTCACCAAACTGTTTGCGAATATCCGTCTGCGCCGGCAACAAGGAGTGCTGATTTTCCTTTCTTGCAACACAGAAGCTGTGGAACGTTTTCTGATTGAAAAAATAACTGGCGAATTTTCCAGTCAATTTCCCATTGCCGGAATTTCCATTCCCGATTCCGATTACGTGCCGCTTCAAACCATCTTTAGGTCAGGTATATTCTCTGTGGACACACTATATATTATCTGTAAATTTCCTTTTGAAGATTACTATAAGAATCCTTCTTCCTTTGAAGATGAATTGGAACGGCTCACCAGAGCTTTAAATTTAGGCCGGGAATACTTTTCCTCCAGAGCTTTGAAGTGTGTGATTATTTGTCCACCGGAAGTGGAAGACCGCATCAAGTTAAAAGCACCCGATTTTTACCATTTCACCCATTTTTCCGGTTCGTTTACCGATGATCAAGAGTTTCACCGGGATATAGAGAATCTTGAACCGGGAGGACAGGAGGAACAAAAGAGAATCGAGTTCCTCCAGAGGGTATTAAAAGCCACCGTGCGAAAAGATGATAAAGCTGGCATCCATTTTGACTTGGGTGAGATGTACAATAAATTTTCCGATTTCGAAAAGGCATTATTTCATTGGCAAAGAGCAGAGACCATATATAAGAAATCCGGGAATGAAAAAAAATATGCGGCTGTACTTGGTAATATCGGCCTTGTGTATTCCAAACTGGGTCAATCGAAAGAAGCCTCAAAATACCTGAAAGATTCGGAACGAATTTACCAACTCTTAAAGCTTCCTATGCCAGAAAATTTTATAAACGCGCTTTCAGAACATTGATCGGTCCAGTAGGGGCGGATGGTGTATGGTAATACGCCCCCTATTTTTCAGACCTCTCTTTTACTGCTTTTTTCCCTGACCTCTTTTATTTAAAACTGTTTTCTGTTAGAATTAGAGTGATGAATAAAGAAAATCTGCGTACCATGTTTTGGGATAAAGACCTTTACGCTTTGCAGGATGGCGTATTTCAAATCATGGAGAACCAAAATTTTTATCTTACCGGCGGAACCGCCTTGAGTCGCTTTTATCTGGACCACCGATATTCCGATGACCTTGATTTTTTTGTTCATCAAAATCAGGATTTTTTATCCCCAATTCAAGAGATCATCGCCAAGCTAAAGGTGGATTTTGTCAATGAACGTGAATGTAATTTTGGGCGAATTTCTTGGAAGAAATCGTATAGTTCCATTCTCCATGAAAATCATTCCTTCTCATTTCCACGGAGTTGAATTCTCTATCCCAAGTCTTTTGATAGCCATTTTTAAAAAGCACCATGGATAATAATGGCAAGCTGGACTTTCTGGACGCACTGGACTTACTGGACAAGCTGGACAAAATTCAAAGGTTTTGGAAAGTCCAGTTGGTCCAGAATGTCCTGATAGTCCAGTCTTTTCAGAAACGTGGCGGTGAATCCATTTTTCGTCTCGCCAGTGCGCTTTTATTTATTTTACATGAATAATTCCCACGATGATCTCCTTTTACCGTGAAAATATTTATTTGTACAGGTTTTTTTGCCAAAACAGCTTGGAAATAATAAAGAATTGGTAATTCTTGAAGCCCAGAAAATGAAAAATTGCCGTTATTGGAGAAAATTCGTCCACTTGGGGCATGGTTTCAGCTTGGAGCCCACCATGGCCACCCGTGGGTCGCCAGAGCATGAATAACGTGATTTTTAACCCATAGAGTCAAATCGTTGAATAGTGTTCTGCAATTTTGTCGTAGGAAGGTCATGATTTCGGCAATTTCTTAATTCGCCACCAATAACGGTGATAAATTGACCTATTCATGTCATCGATGACAAAAAAAACGTGATATTTTCAGCCATACCGTCATCCATGACGATATAGCGCCATCGTTGCAGTAATTTTCTCAAATCATGAAGAAATAGCTCGAATGATGCAGTAATTTTCTTTATGATTCAAGTAATTTTCTCAAATATAATAGAAAATTACTGTAATATTAAAGAAAATTTCTCGAACATAACAGTAATTTTCTCAATGAATTGAGTAATTTTCTGCACCATTGACAGTTTGAGGTCATGCGAGGAGTTTTTGGGACTCTGATGACGGTTTTTGGTCAATGGATGGCGTTTTATCTGGGAAATTGGCTTATTTTCAGAAAAATTAGCTCATTTTGGTCATTGCTCACCATTTTTAATGATACGAGACTATTTTTAGGTCATCATTGACCTATGACGGCAAGTTTTTCGCCACATAGTGTGATCGCTGGTGATTTGTGGCTCTCTGATGAGCAAAAAGGGCCAAAAATGAGGGTTTGGGTCAGGCTGATTCATGAATAGCGTGGCTGGCGAAGATCAGAATCAACTTATGCCATTCTTTTACTGCCCATGATGCCGTGGGCTAGACGGCTGCCTCATGGCTAATTCTTGTAAACCACATCGAAAATGAGCGGGTTGTTTCGTAACGGCTCCTGAAAGATATCGCTGACAAATTACAGGCAGCAAAAGAAAACCATCATATGGTGCCCATTGACCACTGGATTTTAATCAGCCCTCGTGCTGATTTGTCCAACGAGTTGAACAATCTTCTATACTTATGGGAAAAAGTGGGGGAATACCCTTTTAAAGTGCAGATATAGAGCCCGGAAACTCGGGTCTCGGAATTTTTTGGACTGCGGCCTGATGTCTACAACATCTTTTTCAAACCGGCAAATGGAGAAACACACCCCAAATGCCAACCTTTTTTTGACCATTGACTTTTATTTTTTAGATGAGTATAATGTGCATCTGTCGGGAAATAATCATGGGATGTTCATGATACATGATATTTTTGTCCAAATGGATTACCCGTTGGAAATAACTTCCACTTGAGGAGGCATACAAGATGATCGTTATTATTGGTATGATCGGGGTTATTATTTCGGTTATCGTGGGTTATAAGATGGAACACGGGAACCTCAGCATCATGTTTCAACCTGCTGAATTTGTTATTATCGGTGGTTCAGCTTTTTTTGCATTAATCATTTCCGTTGGGAAAAACTTTCTCCATATCATCAAAAGCATCTCCGGAATTTTTAAGCCCTCACTTGGTAATAGAAAGAATTATACTGATTTGCTCTTGTTGTTGCATGCCCTTTTTGCAAAATCCCAGAAAGACGGCTTGATTTCGTTGGAACATCATATCGACGAACCGGAGAAAAGCGAGATTTTTAAGAAATTCCCATTGATCAATTCCCAACCAAAGATTCGCCTGTGTATCACGGACAACTTGCGGATTTTGATTTCGGGAGGTTCACCGGACCAAATGGAGAACCTCATGGAAATCGATATGGAAACCCAACACGATGAAGCCTTGTATCCATCCTCAATCATTACCAAGATCGCCGACGCGCTCCCTGGACTGGGTATTGTCGCCGCCGTTCTTGGGGTTACACTGGCCATGGCCAAGATTGATGCTGCACCCGAAGTGCTGGGGCATACCGTAGCCGCTGCACTGGTGGGTACATTCTTGGGCGTGTTACTTTGTTATGGGTTCGTTGGTCCCTTGGCGACCTATCTTGAGCATCAGGTTCACGATGAAGAAATATTCTTTAATGCGATAAAGATGGCACTGGTTGCCTATTCCATGGGTACTCATCCAAATCTTGCCGTAGAAGCGGCACGGCGTGCCATTCCAACGCAAAGCCGGCCCAGCTACGATGAAATCGAAAGCGAAATCAAAAAATGGAAAAGCAAAACGTAATTATAAAGAAGGTCAAGAAAAGACGCAGCCACGGCGGTCACCATGGCGGAAGCTGGAAGGTGGCTTATGCGGATTTTGTTACCGCCATGATGGCCTTTTTCCTCTTGATGTGGCTGGTCACTGCTAAAAAAGTGGAAGATAAAGTCGGTATTGCTGAATACTTCAAAGAATATGATATCACCCAGGGTGAATCGGCTATCAAAAAGAAAATCGAAAACAAAATAAAAAAAATCAAACTGGAATTCGCGCAAAAATCCCAAGGCGCATTACCGATCAAACTCATCTTCGATGAAAATCCCGCTGTCGCCAATCAGATCATGTTAGATTGGGAAAACGAGGTGCAGCTCAAACTGAACGAGGTGGCTGATCAGATTAAATTAGATAGCACCGAAGATGGGGCCATCATGATTCAACTGGTAGATAAAGAAGGTACTCCCATGTTTCCACCTGGAAGCGCTGAACTTTCAGGCGTAGGGAAAAAGATTCTGGCGGTTATCTGGGAAAAAATCAAGCTTGAAGGAGTTAAAATTGCCATCGAAGGGCATACCGATGCGAGCCAATACTCAGCCAATGGTAAAACCAATTGGGAACTCTCCACTGAACGTGCTTCTTCTGCACGAAAAGAATTGGAAAGATTGGGTTTGCTTCCTGGAAGTCTCATCCGTGTATCTGGTTTGGCCGATACAAAACTTATTTCAAAAAATCCTTTCAGTCCATCCAACCGTCGCATCAGTCTTTTGCTTTATTATTACCTTCCCCAAGAACCAGCCATGGAATCAAACACCGCGACAGAGAAACCGGACACAGAGGCTCCTGCCACGACAACGACCACACCTCCCAAATAATCGACAGTTTTGTGATTGGGAAGATGGAGTTTAATGTAATTTCTGGAATGCGGGCGTTCCTGTTCGCAGGGTAAAGAAGAAATACTTCGGTTACGTTGCGGGTCAGCTCCTTTTTTATCCAGTAAAGGTGTGCAAGGAAAGGACAACAATGTCTTGACATACTTTGGTTTTTCTTCTAAAATACAGGTATGTTAAAAAAGATTTCTTTACCCGTTGTGGAAGCAAGCAGTATGGGTCATATTAATACTGGGGCCAGAGTTTGCTTTAAGGAGACGTGACAATGAACCGGGATGTTTTGATTCTTTACAGCCAAAAAGATAATATATGGAAAGAGCATGTAGAAAAACATATCGAAGTAGTGGTAAAGTCAGGTCACGATTTCAAGATGGACTTCTGGAGTGAATCCAGTACCACTACTTCCCAATGGTATACCCAATTTGAAGCCTCTCTTGATCTAGCAGGTGTCATTGTTTTATTACTTTCGAGACACTTGCTTAATTCCGGGCTTATCCAGTCGGAAAAGGTTCTCCATCGTTTGAAAAAGAAACAAGAGGGTGGATTTCCTCTTTTTATTCTACTCCTGAGTGAATGGCAAGGCGAGGAGCTTAGATGGTTAAAAGCAATCCCCACACTTCCAGAAGACGGGAAGTTACTTCCCGACCTAAATGAATTAGATCGAGAAAATAACCTGGCTACTTTAGCCGAGCATATTTCCGATGCACTAAAAATCAAAACAGCGGTCACTGAAGGAATTTTATCCTTTCTAGAACTGAATGCCGTGGGCCCGATAAAACAACTGCAATGTGAACCCGGTAGTCGCTTAAATATTATCACCGGGGATAATGCCATGGGTAAAACACTTTTGTTGGAAAGTGCTTGGTGGGTCTTATCCGGGATTTGGTCAAAACATTTACTCTATCCGCGAAAGGATGCCAAATCAGATGAAGCTCTTATCAGATTCCAACTCATTTCCAAATCAGGGAATAAAGGTAATATAGAAAAAAGTTTCTTTAATTGGGAAAAACAGCAGTGGCCCGAAAGTGAACTTGGACCTTATTCCAGCGCGTTGGTTGTATATTCAGGGAGTGATGGTTCCTTTGCCCTATGGGATCCTGTAACCGCTAAAATACCTCCACCCATAGGAGCCAAGAAACATTCTAGCCCACTGGTGTTCGACAGGGAAAAAGTAACCGAAGGAATAAAAGAGGAAATCCCTGGAAAAACAATCCGGCATCTTTGTAATGGGCTTGTAGCTGACTTAGTAAACTGGCAAAGAGACCCAGATTCACCCTTTGCTGTATTTGCAGAAATTCTAAAAGAATTATCACGGGATTCACAAGAGCCATTAATTCCAGGACAACCTGCCAGTATCTCCGGGGATAGCCGTGAGTTTCCCTCGATTCAATATCCTTACGGAACCGTCCCTTTTATCCATACTGCCGCCAGTGTGCAACGGATTTTGTCCTTTGCCTATATGATCGTCTGGAGTTGGAAAGAACATAAAAAAGCGTGCGCAGAAACACGAAAAGACCCTTATAAAAATATGGTGGTTCTGATTGACGAAGTGGAAAGTCATTTGCATCCTCAATGGCAACGAGTCATCCTACCTTCTCTTCTTAAAATCAGTAACCATTTGGATAAGGAGTTGAATATCCAGTTTTTAATTACCACTCATTCCCCATTGGTTCTGGCATCGCTTGAACCTTTGTTTGATGAAGAAAACGATAAATTATTTCACTTGATGAATATTAGCCATGATGCCGTTGTACTCACAGAGCAGATGTTTTCCTTTCATGGGCGGGTGGACAATTGGTTTACCTCTGAAACTTTCGGTTTGAAGCATGCCCGATCAGTGGAAGCTGAAGAGGCAATCCAGCATGCAAAAAACCTTCAAATGGAAAAGAATCCGGCAAATGAAGAGATTGCTATGGTACATAAGCGACTTGTTCGTGTTTTAGGCGATTGTGATACTTTCTGGCCAAGGTGGATTTCTTTTACCAAACAACATGGGGTCGGGGTATGAGTATTCTTGTTACTCGCCACCTTTCTTTTCTTAGGATTTCAATTTAATGGTGACTGGCAACCTTCTCCATATGTCATTTTCATGGAAACGGGGACGGTCCTGCTTGCATGGTGCATACGAACCGACCGTGGTACGTTCCCAGACCACAATTTTATTCCCAAGGAATGGAGGAAAAGGTGTTAATCTGAACGGACGGCATAGGGAACAACCCATGAGAAATAATTCGGGCAAAAAAAAGAGGGAATCGGTGGTGTTGATGCGGGATAAAAAATGAGTATGATGGAACACGCACAAGTACGAGAATATTCCAAAGATGTACTGTTAATATTTGTCGGCTATGCATCTGATGCAAAACAAGAGGCACAAGCCATATTCACCTTGAAAGGGCAACTCAAAGACTTTCTGGATCACATGAATAAATTCAACCACAGAGAAGATTCTACTGCAAAAAAATTCAAGATAATTGAATTTTTTGACTGGGAGATTGATGCGGATATTTCTGTGGGAGGGCAAAATACAAAAATCACACCAATTATTGAGCGGGCCAATATTCATATATTTGTCTTTCGAAGCAGGGTTGGGGAAGTTACTTGGGAAGAATTGATTCAAGTTAAAAACAGTGAATGGAATCAAAAGAAAATTTTAGCTTTTTTCCCTGATCAGGTTCCGCAAGGTTTGGACTTTATGGACGAAAAGGTTTCGGATGATTGGAGCGATTTGCTTAAAAAAAGAAAAATCCTGACCCAGGATTGGGGTGAGGACAAATCATTTTCAATTACTACCACTTTATACAGTGATCAAAAAAATCTTGAAGAAATGGCTCTAAAGATTCTGAAGGATAATATTTGTATTCTAGAAAAACCAGACAAAAAAGATGTTAATCCCGTTTTGCCCTCTACTACTGTTGTAAATAACACACTATTCATGGATGAGCTCGCTGGGAGAATGGATTACGATCCCAAACTTGTGGATGACTACCGATCAAAGCTAAGAGAAGAAATAAAAAGTAGAACAAAAAATATGGATAATTTTGAGTTCTTGAAATCTGAGGGCTTTATTCGAGATAATAGCCTGTCAGTTCTTGGATTATTGCTCTTTACAGATTATGCTATAAGTATTGTGCCATCTGCTAAAATAAACTGTGTCCTATATCATGGGGATACCAAAGATGAGGACAGGAGAAAGCATGAATGCCGGGGGAACCTGTTAAGACAGCTTGATGAGGCATTTGAATTCATAACGCTCCATACTGATAGAAAAGAGAAACCTCTGGGTGATGGATTTGAAACTACAACAGTTTTCAAGTTTCCTCAGACAACTGTCCGAGAGGTCATTGCAAATGCTGTTTGCCACAGAGATTACAAAGCACAAGAGAGACAGACCCATGTTAGAATTTTTGGTAATTATATGGAGATCGTAAGCCCTGGAAGATGGTTTACCAAAGAGCTCAAAGAAAATGAACCCATTGGGTTAAGTGAATTAGTCTACGAGCCAGTGAGTAGAAACAAGTCATTATCTAATGCCCTGTCATCCATTTCCATTTTAGAATCAGAAGGGAGTGGGATTCCTACCTCAATAAAAGAATGTAAAAAGTTTAATTCGCCAGAACCAATTGTGATTCAGAAAGATGGGTTTGTTGCGGTACGAATTTTTCCATTGAGAGATTGGGACAATATTGATGTTAGGAAAATTATAGATCGAAGTAAAGGAACGAGTAAGAGGAAAATATTCATCTCATACAGCCACAGGGATACTGTGTGGAAAGACCGTTTAATGGATCATTTAAAAGTCCTTGAGCCTTCTGTGGATTGTTTACTATGGGATGACCGAGACATTAAAATCGGCGAGGACTGGTTTCCAGCAATTAAAAAAGCCATAAATGAAGCTCAAATAGTGGTTATGATGATCAGTGTTGATTTCCTTACATCTCAATTTATTAGGAACGAAGAAATTCCAACCATATTGGAGCGCCAGAGAAAGGAAGGCATTCCGATTATACCATTGATTATAAGACCTTGTGCCTGGACGAGCGTGGGATGGCTCTCAACCATACAATTGTGGCCAAAAGACGGAATTCCTTTATCTTCGTTAGCTAAGCCGAACGTTGAAACCGAATTAGCCAACTTGGTACAACTAATTCATCAGGAATTGAAGAATTCTACAATCATAACTCCAATGTCTCTATTGGATGGAGATAAACTTTCTCTTTCTCGATTACCTATCACTAGTGAACGATTGTTTGGTAGAGAAAAAGAGTTAGTAATGCTTGATAACGCATGGCAGGATAATCAAACAAGTATTGTTGCCATTGTAGCCTGGGGTGGCGTGGGCAAAACGGCTTTGGTCAACCAATGGTTGAATCAAATGGCTAGGGATCACTATCGTGGCGCAGAAAAAATCTTTGGCTGGTCTTTTTACAGTCAGGGCGCGACGGAAGGCAAACAGGTCTCGGCGGATGAATTCTTTATAGAGACGCTGTTATGGTTCGGAGATCAAGATCCCCAAGCTGGTTCAGCCGTGGACAAAGGCCGACGCTTGGCGCGACTGCTGCGGCAGCACAAATTCTTGCTCATCTTAGACGGCTTGGAACCACTGCAATACCCGCCCGGTGAAGTGCAGGGCCTGGATGGCAAATTAAAAGACCAGGGACTGGCGGCACTCTTAAAAGAATTGGCCATGGGTGGAAGCGGCAAGGGCGGATTGTGTGTCATCACGACACGGGAACCCATCACCGACTTAAAACAGCGGCTGAACTACGGGCACCAAGAGATTCTCTTGGAACATCTGTCCACCGAGGCGGGGGTGGAATTGTTAAAGAGCCTGGGGGTGACGATGGGTGCTCCGTTGGATTTGCAGCAGGCGGTGACGGAGTACAAGGGTCATGCGTTGGCGTTGACCCTGTTGGGTTTATATATAAAAAGAGTCTTTGCAGGAGATGTGCGCCGCCGGGATAAAATACCCCGTTTAGAAAAAGAGCGTCAAAAGGGGTTTCATGCAAAACGTGTGATAGCTGCCTATGAAACGTGGTTCGGTGAATCGGTGGAGCGGGATATTCTGTTCCTGCTGGGTCTTTTTGATTGTCCGGTAGCACAGGAAGTGATTGATGAATTACTAAAAGAACCCATGATTCCGGGAGTGACGGACCGCTTGGTGGGTATCGTCCCTGAGGAGTGGCAGTATGCCTTAAGCCATTTGCGGGAAGCGCGTTTATTAGGGGCAGAAGAGGGGCACAAAACAGGCACGTTGGACTGCCACCCGTTGGTGCGGGAACATTTCGGGGCGAAATTGTGTGAGACCAATCCCGACGGCTGGCAAAAGGCACACCTGCGACTGTACCACTATTTTAAGAACCTGCCCAAGAAAGAGTTGCCGGATACGTTGGTGGAGCTGGAACCCCTTTTTGCAGCTGTTGCCCACGGCTGCAAGGCGGGATTGCACCAGGAAGTGCTGGTTGAAGTGTATTGGAAAAGGATTCGGAGAGGAAATGAAGGTTATCTAGTTAATAAACTGGGTGCGTTTGGTTCGGATTTAGCCGCGCTGTCGTTTTTTTTCGCTCACCCCTGGAGTCAACCGGTGGCAGGGCTGATGGAGGCATACAAAGCAGTGGTTTTGGGTTGGGCTGCCTTTGGTCTTCGTGCGATGGGGCGGCTGCAGGAAGCGATCCAGCCCATGAAAGCGGGATTGGAATTAAGCATTCAACAAGAAGCGTGGCAAGGAGCCGCACGGGATGCTTCCAACCTTAGCGAACTGCTGCTGACACTGGGTGATGTCCCGGGGGCGGTGGCGATGGCCCGGCAGAGTGTGGCCCATGCCGACCGTAGCGGGGATGCGTTTCAAATGGAAAGTGATCGAACCGCCCTTGCCGATGCCCTCCATGTGTCCGGCGCGAAAACAGAAGCGGAAAAATGGTTCCGGGAGGCCGAAGCCAAACAAAAACAAAGACAACCGCAGTTTCCCTTCCTTTATTCGCTGCAAGGGTATCAATTCTGCGACCTCCTGCTGGAAAATCAGTGCCCCGGGCAGGCCAACGAGGTGATCACACGGGCGGAGAAAGGGCTTGAAATTGCAAAAAGGAATAATTGGATTTTAGACATGGCATTAGATACACTTACCTTGGGCCGGGGGTGGATGAAATTGTGTTCTCTGGACAAGGCCAAACCCTTTCTGGAAGAGGCGGTGGCGGGACTGCGGGAAGCTGGTCAACAAGATGATTTACCCCGTGGTCTTCTGGCCCGTGCGCAATATTACCGTCTGACCCACGAGTATGCCAAAGCCCATGATGATCTGAACGAAGTCCGCGACATCGCGGAATTGGGGGGCATGAAACTCCATCTGTGCGACTATTATTTGGAAAAAAAAGAGCTTTGTCTGGCGGAAGGCTTGGAAGAGGAAGCGGAAGAGAATGAAAAGAAGGCGGCGGAACTGATTAGAGAGACGGGATACGGTCGCAAAAAAAGAGTTTTTTAAAATTGATGAAAAGAAAAAAAAGTGTTTGGAAAAGATATGATCTTATAAGGGAATTGGCTTATGTTCCGACTGGGCGATTGAGTGAAATGGATACTCTTATCAAGTTCATTTTGTTCCGTGACAGTGTCTAAGGAGCGGAGGTATCATGGGCGATAAAAAAATAAAAGGCATACCTTACGGTGTGTCTGGTTACGAAGATATCAGAAAAAAGAATTTTTATTATGTGGACAAAACAGCTTATCTACCGATTTTGGAAGATACCGGCCAGTATTTGTTTTTTATCCGCCCCCGTCGTTTTGGTAAATCCCTTCTCCTTTCCATGATGCAAAAATACTATGATATCCACCACAAGGGGCGGTTCGAAGAACTCTTCGGCGGCACCTGGATTTATAATCATCCCACCAACGAAAGAGGGCAATACTTGGTATTGGCATTTAATTTCTCGGTAGTCTCACCCGATCCAAATATGGTGGAACTTAATTTTCTTGAATACATTCGTGGCATAACCAGCGAATTCATCAGAAAATATCGTGTACTGCTTTCTGGCAATAAGACCGTCAATGAGTACTTACAATCTATAAAGAAAAGTAGTAGTGCTGCGGATGTGATGGTTAAGCTAATTTTGCTGCTGCAAAGTGTGCAGCAGAAAGTCTATGTGTTTATTGATGAGTACGATAATTTTGCCAATACTATCTTAACTACTATCGGTGAGTCTGCCTATCATAACCTGACCCATGGCGATGGTTTTTTGCGGGCCTTTTTTAATGTCCTCAAAGCTGGTACTGGCGATGATGCCACGCCTATTTCCCGGTTGTTTATCACCGGTGTCTCTCCCATTACCATGGATGATGTGACGTCGGGTTTTAATATCGGTAAAAATGTCTCGCTGAATTCCAACCTGAACCAAATGCTGGGGTTCACCCACCGGGATGTGGAAATAATGATGAACTATTACGGGGTGGCCGATAAAATTCGTTATGATAGCGCTCTGTTGATGGACATTATGACCCAGTGGTATGGTAATTATCTGTTTTCCGGGTCCGAGGACGTGACGCTGTTCAACTCCGATATGGTGTTGTATTATATTGATCAGTGTCTGATGGAGAAAAAGATGCCAGATGATTTAGTCGACCGCAATGTGCGGATTGATTATGGGAAATTAAAACATCTGATCGTCGTCGACCGTCGTGGCGATCAACTCCCCACTACCAACGGTAATTTCTCCAAGCTCAAACAAATCATTGAAGAGGGAAGCACATTATCAAAAATCGCCAGTGGGTTCCCACTTAAAGAGTTACTGGATACCGATAATTTCAAATCCTTGCTTTTTTACTTCGGACTACTGACTATAAAAGGCCGGGAACGGAACCGTTACCGGCTGCAAATTCCCAATGAAAGCGTTAGACGGCTATATTATGATTATATCGAAAAAGCCTATCAAGAGACCGGTGTTTTTTCTCTAAACCTATCCAAATATGCCGACTTGATGGATGGTATGGCTTATGATGGTTTGTGGCAGCCCCTGTTCCAGTTTGTTTTGGGGCAGATGAAAGTGAGTATGAGACTGAGAGACTTGATTACTGGCGAAAAATCCATCCAGGCTTTCTTGAATGTCTACTTGGGACTCAGTGATTTTTATATTATTCACAGCGAAAAAGAGTTGAATAAAGGGTACGCCGATCTGGTGCTGGAACCGTTCCTGGGCAAGTACAATGATATCCGCTATGCCTATCTATTGGAAATCAAATATGTCAAAGCTGGCCTAAAAGCAGATGATGATTTGGTCACCTTATCAAAAGCCCAGGCAGAAGCCCAATTACGCCGTTATGCCATGGACGACACTTTCGCCAAATCGATTGGTAAAACCATGCTAATTAAATTGGCCCTGGTTTTCTCCGGTCATGAAGTCGTATATATTGACCAAGTCCGCGATATTTTAATTTAAAAGTGGTCCGGGGAAAATTCCCATCATTCCCATAACTCCTATAATTCCCATTACTCCCATGGCGCACGGTGGGTGCGTCTGCTAAAAGAATTAAAAAGAATAAAAAAAACGCTTTTGAAAAAGCTAAGCAAAACTTTTGATTATTTTTTTGACCATTACGCCGTTTTAAGGTAAAATAGGATATGCTCCTTTGCTTTGAACAAATCTGGAAATACAATAAACGTTTAAGGAACCTATGACACACTTGCTACTCTCTACAGTTTTTGGCCCCTTTGGCAACAGTAACGCTGGCGAAGGCAAATCCGTGGGCGCAGAATTGTTTCATAAACAAATCACCCGCGCCCAAGGCGTGTTCAGCATCCGCCAAATGATTCGCGGCTGGGGTTTGGATTATATTGCCGCTAATCTTAAAACCCCCTCCACCGTACTCCACTATCCGACGGTAAAAATGTTCCGCCAAGAACTGCGCGAGCACCATTATACTCATATCGGTATCCATTTTGTGGTGGCGACGTTGCACCGCATGCAAGAAATGGTAAAAATCATCCGCCAAGAATCTCCCCACTCGAAAATTATCCTGGGCGGGTACGGCACGGTGCTACCGGATGAATTACTCTCGCCTCTGGGCGACTATATCTGCCGGGAAGAAGGGATTGTCTATATGCGCCGCTTGTTGGGCGAAAATGAAAACGAACCGATTCGCCACCCCTATGCCCCGGTTAAATCCCCACGCATTATCTCCATGACCCAACCGGAAGTAGTCGGACACATTACAGGCGGACTGGGCTGCCCCAATGGCTGCGATTTTTGTTCCACTTCCCACTTCTTCGCCTGCCAATACCACCCTTTTATTACTAACGGGCGGGAAATGTACGCGCAATTGGTCAACCAATACGAGACAGCACGAAAACTGGGCAAAGAAATGGTCCATGTTTCACTGATCGACGAAGATTTTTTTGTCAATGAAACCCGCGCCAGGGAATACTTGCAAACACTGCGCGAAAATCCGGTTAATATGTCCATCATGGGGTTCGGGAGCATTCGTAGTCTCTCCAAATACACAGGCCAGGAAATCGCGGAAATGGGATTTGATATTTTATGGATCGGCTTGGAAGGAGAACATGCCCATTTTGACAAACTAAATGGCCGCGACCCGGCAGAACTGTTCCGCGACCTCCGCGACCACGGCATCTGCATCCTGGCTTCTTCTATTATTGGCCTCCCTTACCAAACACCCGATATTATCCAAAAAGAATTCCTTCGCGGTCTGTCGCTAAACCCATGCTTCTCCCAATATTTGATTTATTTCGGCTTCCCTGGCACCCCCTTGTACCGCCGCGCTGAAGCAGAACACTTGTTCCGCCCTGAATATGCCACCACTAAAGATTGGAAAAAGTGGGACGGCTTCGCGCAACATTTTATTTACGATGCTTTTAAAGACGGAGAATTGGAAAAGATACAGGAAGAATTGTACAACGAAGAGACCCGGCGCTTGGGCGCTTCTATTTTCCGTGTGTGCGAGACCTGGCTGGATGCGATTCCCAAACTGGAAGCGTCGGACTCGTTATTATTGCACATGCGCGCCAAACGATTACGGGGCATGGTCGCTAAAATCCGCCCGATTCTACCGATGGGAACCTGGATGGCGCCTTCACTGGAAGTGAAAAAGAAAATTAAAGGAATTTCCCAAAAATTTAACGACATTATCGGCCCCTGGCCCCTGATAGATCGCTGCCGTGCGGTGGGAGCACCTATCATGGGCGCCTGGACTTACTTCGCAGAACGTCTGGGTCTGGATAATATGGCCAAACCGATCAGAGTGGAAAGCCATGAGCTGTAGAATTATTTCTTACTGTTGCCCCCGCTAAAATCAAAATAAAACAGAATATATGTTGAAAAAATAACCTATTTCTGTTATTTTTACATATTAACGTCTCATCATTAAAAAAGCTTTACTTTAAGGAGCTGTGAAAAACAATGAAAGAAAAGATACGTGAGTTATTTTATAACCAGGGCTTACCACCCTGCGATAAACTACACCGCATGATCACGGAACCGGTTAAAAAAACGGCAGACTTCGCGGAACTTTATCTGCAAAACAGCATTTCCAAAACCTACCGGCTCAGTGAACGATTGATTTCCAACATTTCCACCAGTTATTCCACCGGCGCCGGCATCCGCGTCATCAAAGGGAATAATACCGGGTACTCCTATACAGAAGACCTGTCGGCCAAAAGCCTGCGCAAATGTATTGCGGATGCAGCAGCGATTGCGGGTGCTACACAACCCTTTGGGGTCTCGGGCTACACGGGCAAACATAACCTCTACGACATCCCCGCCTCAGTGGACGATAACGCGGCCAAAAAGGTAGAACTACTGCGCCGCGCTGAAACAAAAGCCTTCTCTCTCTCCCCACTGGTGGAAAAAGTGGAGGTCTTCCTCGCCGAAAGCAATAAAACCATACTGATTATCAATTCCGCAGGCATCGAAGCTTATGACATTCAACCTATGATCAGTTTTGGCGTTTCTGTCATCGTGCATAAAGATAATGAACGCGAAGGCGCTTACCAGGGCGGCGGTGGACGAACCAATCTGAGCTATTTTGACAAGGTCGCACCCGAACAATTGGCTGAAGAAGCAGTACGTCAAGCCTTGTTTCTGCTGGAAGCCAAACCTGCACCCACGGGCGAAATGGAAGTGGTACTGGGCGCCGGGGAATCGGGAATATTACTCCATGAATCTATCGGACATCCCTTGGAAGCCGATTTTAATTATCGTGGCAGTTCTGCTTTTTCCGGTCGCATCGGGCAACAAGTCGCTTCAGAGCAATGTACTATCATCGATCAGGGTGACCTGCCCTTTGAACGTGGCGCGATCAACGTTGATGACGAGGGCAATGATTCGGGTAAAACCGTGCTCATTGAAAATGGTATATTAAAGACCTATATGTTTGACCTCATCACCGCCAATCATTACCAAACCCGATCATTAAATGGGCGCCGCGAATCTTTCCGGGATATTCCCCTGCCCCGCATGACCAATACTTACATGTTGGCCGGGAAATACGAACAGGAAGAGATTTTCCGCAGTGTCAAAAAAGGCGTGTATGCCAAATGCTTTTCCGGTGGACAGGTGGATATCAGTTCCGGTGATTTTGTGTTTTCTATTACCGAGGGTTACCTCTTGGAAGATGGGAAAATTTCCTATCCTATTAAAGGTGCCACCTTGATTGGTAATGGTCCAGAAATTTTGAAGCGGGTAACCATGGTGGGCAGTGATTTTGTAATCAGCGATGGCAAATGGACCTGTGGCAAAGAAGGTCAATCCGTTCCCGTGGGCGTGGGTATGCCCACCGTTAAATTATCCCATATTACAGTTGGAGGTACAGAGAATGGCTAAATCAGAAACAAGTAAAAATAAACCGGCGCCCGCTCTTTCACGGGCTGCTGTGGCCGATGAGATCATGCGCATCGCCAACACTTTTGGATGTATGTCGCAGGTGACCATGGTCGAAACTCTGGCCAAGGATATCAATTTAAGAAATGGGGAGATCGAACATCTGTTAACCTCTACTGCTATTTCTACAGGCGTTCGTTTGTTCAAAGGCAATAAAAGCACCATTATTGCTTTTTCTGGCGAGGACTTTGGCAACATGGAGTTTAAGATCAAGGCTGCCTTGGAGAATTTACCCTATCACAGCGATAATCCGGATCTCAGGTTATTAACAGCCGCTGAGTTTGGTGGCGAAGAGCTCCATTTAGAATTGGCCGATGGGCACTTTGATAAACTCGACATCGGGAAAATCGTGGAGACTTTAAAACTCATTGAACTTAGTGCCTTGAAGTTCAGTTCCAAGATTTCACCCGCTGACATGGCCGAGTTTTCTGGTGCCAGTACCCGCAGTTATTTATTTACTTCCAATGGCGTCAATAAATCCTATGATCGAACTTCCTACACTTTTTCTTATACTGCCATCGCGCAGGAAGGCGAGAATAAAGAACGGGATTATTGGATGGAGAGCAAACGGTTTTTTATTGATTTACCCCCCCGCAAGGATATGGGTCAGATCGGCGAGAAAGCCGCAGAACGCGCCCTCCGGCGTCTGGGCGGCGAAAAGATTCCCTCCGGGCAACGCAAAGTTGTTTTCTCTGACCGCATGGCTGGTTCGTTGTTGGGGTTGCTTTGCGATGCCCTCGATGGCGAGGAAATTGTGGTTAAGAATTCTTTTCTCCTCGATAAATTAGGGCAAACCTTGTTTCCTGAGAACATTACTATTGTCGATGACCCATTGTTGTCCCGTTATCGTGGTTCTTATCCTTTTGACGGCGAGGGTAAAAACGGCAGCACCAAGACCGTGGTGGAAAAAGGGAAGTTATTGACTTATTTGCACAATTCCTATTCCGCCGCCAAGTTAAACATGGCCTTAACTGGCAATGCGTCCCCCTCTATTTCTACCGTTCCCCATATCATGACCGGGAACTTTTATCTCTCAGGCGGGCAGGGGAGTTTGGCGGATTTGCTTCATGAGATGAAAGAGGGCGTGTTTGTCGATGATCTGTATATTAGTGGTATGAATGCCGTGACCGGTGAATTTTCTTTTGGGTGTGCCGGGTTTTTAGTTGAGAATGGCATTATTACCAAGCCCGTGCGCGAGATTACTATTGCTGGGAATCTCTTGGACCTGTACAGGAATCTTGTTGCTATCGCCGATGACAACCAGTGGAAATCTTCCGTGACCTCTCCTTCTATCCTCGTTTCAAAACTCAATATCGGTGGGATTTAGCCCGACTAATCTGCACAGGTTGGACAAGTTCGACCATCTTGACAAGCTGGACAAAACAAAAGATGTAGGGACGGGCTATTGTGCCCGTCCCCGGTGTTTTAGTAATGGGGTGATATGTAATGAATAATAAAGTATTGGTTTGTGCCCTCGTATCGTTATTCCACCTGTGGGCCGTGAATGTGTTTCTCTGGGGTTCCGATAATCTCAATTTTAAACATATCACGCAGGAACACGGGTTATCGCAATCCTCTGTATACTGCATGGTCGAAGACAACAAGGGGTTCATGTGGTTTGGCACCCAGGATGGCTTGAATAAATATGACGGTTATCATTTTACCGTTTATCGCAGTGATCCCCGTGATGAAACCACGATCAGTGGTAATTTCATCGGCACTCTTTATAAAGATCGGGGTGGTGTACTGTGGATTGGCACCATGGGGACTGGCTTGAATCGCTTTGATCCCCAAACCGGCCGGTTTTATCGTTATCGTTACTCCCCCACCGAAAAGAATGGGTTGTGCAGCGATGCTATTATGGCTATCTACCAGGATCGTAGCGGCATCTATTGGATTGGCACCACTCACGGCTTGAATCGTTTTGACTTCCAAAAAGGAACGTTTTCCTGTTACCAAACCCGTGCCGCCGATTCTTCCAGTATCAGTGGAAATCATGTGCGGTCGATCATTGAAGACGCGGCTGGGAAATTATGGATTGGCACCGCTTCTGGCCTCAATCGGTTCGATCGCGAAAAAGGAAAATTTACCCGCTATAAGTTCCTTCCTTCCGAGCATAGTAACTTAAGCGATACGAGTATTACAGTTCTGCAAATCGATCATGCCGGGTATTTTTGGGTGGGTACCAATGATGGGCTGCTTCTTTTCGAACCGGAAACAGGGAAATTCACCCGTTATCTCTCTCGGCCCAATGATCAAGAAACCCTCTGTAATAATTATATAAAAGATATTTTTGAAGATCGGTTCAACGTGTTATGGATTGGAACCGTTGCTGGACTGAATAAATTTGACCGCCGGAAAGAGCGGTTTACCCGTTACCAGTATGATCCTAATAATGCCGCCAGTCTCAGTAATAATCTCGTCCAAACCGTATATGAGAATCGTTCCGGTACTCTCTGGGTAGGCAGTGCTGGTGGTGGTGTTGATCGCTTTGACCGAACCGGGGAGCGATTTACTACTTATCGTGCCGATCCCAATACTTCCGGCAGTCTAACCAAAAAATCCATCTTGTCGCTTGCCGAGGGAAAAGACAATATCACGTGGATCGGATATACCGATGGCGGCATGGACCGGCTGGAGCGAAGCAATAACACGGTAAAAACAACTTATTTCCAAAACATTCCCGGGAATTCTCGCACTATGGGCGCAGGGCCAGTGAATTCAATAATAGAGGACAGCCAGGGTGTATTATGGGTGGGAACAGAGAAGAGTGGGCTGGACCGTATGGAACTTAAAACCGGTACTTTCACCCATTACCGTAATAATCCCAAGGACCCTTCCAGTTTAAGCAATGATGTGATCGGTGCTATAGTTGAGGAGGATTTCGACACACTGTGGGTCGGTACCCATGGTGGTGGACTCAACCGGATGTCGCGGGAAACAGGGAAATTTACCCGTTATTTACATAACGAGGATGACCCCACCACGTTGAGCGACAATACTGTTTTTGTGGTTCGCAAAAGCCGTGCCAAATTCTTATGGATAGGAACGGAATCGGGTGGGTTGAATAAATTTGACCCCCGCACGCATCGGTTTACCTCGTACCATACCAAACCCGATTCAAAGCATCCCAGTAGCGATACCATTTTATCCCTGTATGAAGACCCCGGGGGTATTCTATGGGTGGGTACCTTTGCTGGGGGGCTCAATCGTTTCGACCCCAAGAACGAATCCTTTACTTATGTCATGGAAAAAGATGGCTTACCCAACAACGTGATTTATGGCATTTTAGAAGATGATCGCGGTTGCCTTTGGCTCAGTACCAATAACGGATTAGCGCAATATGATCCCCGCACCGGGCGGTGCAAGAATTACTCTTTCAAGGATGGCCTTCAGGGCAATGAATTTAACTCCTGGGCCTATTACAAAAGCTCAAGAGGTGAATTGTTTTTCGGTGGGATCAATGGCTTAACTGCTTTTTTTCCCCGTAATCTAGAGGACAACCCCTATATTCCCCCTATTGTACTTACCGATTTCAGTATTTCCAACCAACCCGTGCAGCCCGGCGCCCGTTCTGTTTTGAGCAAGCCTATTTCCCAGACCCAGCAGATCACTCTTTCCTATAAACAGAACGTGTTTTCCTTTGAATTTGTGGCCTTGGATTATACCATTCCTGAAAAGAATCAATATGCATATATGATGGAAGGATTTGACCATGAGTGGAACTATACTTCCGCGCAAAAAAGGTTTGCCGCGTATACCAACTTGGACCCCGGCGAATACATGTTCCGCGTGAAAGGTTCTAACAATGATGGTGTCTGGAACCAAGAGGGCGTATCCGTAAAGATTATTATCACCCCGCCTTTGACCCGGACCTGGTGGTTTCGCGTATTAGTCGCGTTATTTATACTTGGTGCCAGCGTATTTTTTTATCGTCGTCGCATAGGGGAGTTATCGCAGCAAACCCGCTTAAAAACCGAAATGCAAACCGCCCGTGATGCCCAGATGTCTATCATGCCCCAGTCCGATCCCGTTTTACGCGGTTTTGAAGTCTCTGGTTTGTGTGTGCCCGCCAACGAGGTGGGTGGAGATTTCTTCGATTACCTCTGGCTCAATGAAGAAAAGACCCGTTTTTGCATTGCCATTGGCGATGTCTCTGGTAAAGCCATGAAAGCCGCCATGACCGCCATCATGTCCAGTGGTATTCTTTTTTCTAAAGTTGATGAAACCGATTCCGTCCGGGAAATTATGACCCGCACCAATCGTCCCCTCTATTTCAAAACCGATAAACGGATGTTCACCGCGCTTTGCCTCGCCGCATTGGATATCCAAACCAATCTTTTAACCTTCACCAATGCCGGACTCAGTCATCCCATGCTGAAATCCGGGAACACCGTTACCTTGATCCGTGACAATCCCCCCCAGATCCCCCTCGGTGTTAAAAAAGACAGTGTGTACCGCGAAAAAGAGGTTCAATTAAAAGGTGGCGACGTGTTGTTGCTTTTTACCGATGGTATCCCTGAAACCCAGAATAGTAGTGGTCAGTTTTATGAATACAAAAGTATCAAGCATCTGTTGGAAACCATGGATACCCAGTCCCTTTCCGCTGTTGAGATCAAGCAGCGGATAATAGATGACGCCCGTTTTTTTGCCGGTAATGCACCGCAGAACGATGATATGACCATCGTTGTCATCAAAGTATTAACAGACAGATAACATTAGCGGATTTTTTTAATCGTGCGGTTCCAGCGGGTTTTAGTGAAGAAGTTCAGAACAGTTTTGCCAATATCTTTCACTTTGTACCAGAACCCAGTGGTCAGGTATTCTTCCGTGGATGAATCGAAGGACCAATAGATGCGCCATGGTCTGCCGATAATATTTTCCGCTGGCACAGGGCCCCAGAACCGTGAATCGTAACTATGGTCGCGGTTATCTCCCATGCAGAAATAGTAATTTTCCGGTACCGTGAATTCCGGGAAATTGTCGCGATAAGACCGTTCAATATTGGCATCTTTAAAGAATGTATAGGGTTCATCCAGTGGTTTCCCGTTGATATAGACTTTTTTATCCACTACTTTTATCGTTTCACCCGGTAGGCCGATCACTCGTTTGACGTATTCTTTTTCCATTTCCGGTGGTGCTTTGAAGGTGACGATCATGCCCCGTTTGATTTTAACCTGGGGAAACATGAAGCCGTCCAAAAAGCTGATAGAACTCGAATAAGCGACTTTATCCACCAGGATATGGTCGCCGATCAGGATGTTATCTTGCATAGAACCCGTGGGAATGACAAAAGATTGCAGTAAAAAGGCCATGACGAAAAAGACATAGATCAGTGTTTCGTCAATCAGTTCGAAGTATTCGCGAAACACGCTAACTTCGCGGGGTTTTTTCTCTTTGTGGGCTTCAGTTTTGTTTTCTTCTTTGTTTTTTCTTCCGAATATTTTTTCAATCATCTTATATTGTACTGCAAATTGAAGATAAAATCAATAATTGAAAAGGTCGCTTCCCTTTCCTGTTGACAAAAAAACATTTACATATTATATTATGACAAGAGCAGACGATAATACACTGCTATAACAGAGGTTATGAAATGATAAGAACTGCCCCATTGAGTGTGAATGTGGATATAAGCTTGAAAAGTGAGGTGGAAGATATATTTAAATCCCTTGGCATTTCTACCACAGAAGCCATTACCCTATTCTTTCGTAGCGTGAAACTTGCCAAAGAGCTGCCTTTTGATATAAACATCCCCAATGAAGAAACTCAAAAGGTGATGGAAGATACCGATCAAAAAACGAATTTAGTGCAGTGTGAAAATTTTGATGATTTTGTCAAACAACTGGAACTCTAATCCCCCATCATAATGCTTAAACCTTCTTATTCCAAAAAATTTAAAAAAGATTTCCATAAAAAAATAAAGGCAGGGAAAGATAAGACCAAGTTATTGGACCTCGCTCGAAAACTTATATCACAGGAACCCTTAGACCCTTGCTACCGGGATCATAAGCTGATAGGGAATTATAAGAACCATTGGGAATGCCACATTGAACCTGACTGGCTGCTTATCTACAAAATAGAAGGTGATGAAATATTTTTTGAAAGAACTGGCAGCCATAGTGAATTGTTCAAATAAAGAAAGAAATAGGATTGATCCAGTTCCTGAGTATTACTCGGTGACTGAATTTGGGGGAAATTTTTTTTGGTTCTTTCCCATTTCAAGTGGGTGAAATGACGATTGCGCTCTGTAAAAAAGGGCGTTCTGTATCTTTTGTTATGCATTTCCATCCCTTTACCAATGAATAGCAGGGACTTATGGGATTTTATCTTTCTTGGTGGTCAAAATTGACAAAAGCGACTCTTCCCATTTTCCCATTTTTTACATTATTCCCATTCTACACGGTGGACAAGTTTCTTTGATGCGATTGTTCTTTCTACCGCGCTCTTTTTTGCCGCCCCCGCTAAAAAATCATGGCCTGAGGAAAAACTTTTTTTAAAAAAATCAGTATAATACAGGTTAGTCTTGTAATCGAAGTATAGTGTACGAACGAAAATTATCACATGAAAAACAGGGTATACTATACCTATTCGATTCACAAAAGGAGTCTTTATGAAAAAAGGAATATTGATCACAATACTGGTGCTGGTTCTGGTGGTGGTTTTTCTCGCCCTGATAGGCGGGTTCATCTACATGCAGTTTAACCGTGAACCAGACATACCCCAACACTCATATCTCAAAATCGAGATGAGCGGCGCTATCGTGGATAGCGATACCTCCCCGATGTCCAAGAAACTGTCGGTTCGAGACCTCTGGTACCATTTAAAACGAGCCAAAATAGATTCCCGCATCCAAGGAATCCTGCTGAAAATATCCTACCCCAACACGGGCTTTGCTAAAATAGACGACATTGGTCGCCTGCTCAATGATTTTAAGAAAAGCGGCAAAAAAGTGTACGCCTTTATTGAAGGCGCAGACCTCTTGGGCTATTACTTGGCTTCCTTTGCCGATAAAGTATATGTCTTCAAAGGTGGCGATATCTTCTTAACCGGCCTGGCCACTGAAGCCATGTTCTTGAAAAATACGTTTTCCAAACTTGGCGTGGCCGCTGATTTGTTCCACATCGGCGAATACAAAACCGCCAGTAACATGTTCACCGAAGACCGCATGACTCCCCCCCATAAAGAATCCATGGAAAAACTGCTGGATGATATCTTCACCTCGGTACTGGAAGGAATTGCCGCTAACCGCAAACTGAACGTGGCCACAGTCAGGACACTGGTGGACAACTCCCCGATTCGCAACCAGGAATACCTGGACGCAAAACTGATTGATGGCATCCTGTACGAAGATGAACTATTAAAGATCGCTTCACCCCGTGAAGACATGGAATTGGTTGACTTTAAACTCTACACGGAAACCCGCGACCCACTGCCCTTTGAAGGCTCAAAAAAGATCGCGGTCATCTTTGCATCGGGTGAGATTAACAATGGCAAGAGCGGTGGGCGTTCCATATTCGGTGGTGACGTGCTGGGCGCGGATACCGTAGCCGCTCATTTAAAAATGGCCCGCAAGAACCCCTATATTAAAGCCGTGGTCTTACGTGTCGATAGCCCCGGTGGTTCTGCTTCCGCTTCAGATGTGATCCGCCGGGAAGCCGAATTAGTGGCCAAAGTAAAACCACTGATTATTTCCATGTCCGATCTGGCCGCTTCCGGCGGGTACTGGTTGTCCATGTCCGGCACAAAAATATTCGCCCTGCCCGCCACTATCACCGGTTCCATCGGCGTGGTGACTGGTAAATTCGTTCTCAAAGGCCTCTATGATAAAGTGGGCATCAATAAAGAAATGATAACTACCTCGAAATACGCGGGCATGTTCACCGATTACCGCGAATTCTCCCCGGAAGAACGCGCGAAAATCATGGAAATGATGAATGGTATCTACCAATCCTTCCTGGAAGTGGTATCCAAGAACCGTAAATTGAAAGTAGAAGATGTCGATAAGATCGCCAAAGGACGGGTCTGGGCAGGAAACTCGGCACTCAAATTAAAACTGGTAGACCAACTGGGCGGTTTGGACGACGCTCTTAATGAAGCCAAAAAAATGGCTAAAATTTCCGCCAATGAACCGATTGGCGTGAGCGTCTACCCGCGCAAACAATCGATGCTCGACATGATTATGGACCTGGTAGGTTCTAAAACAGAAATGACCAACCCCATCGCCAGCGTCGAAGCCACCCTGGAAATGTATAAGAAATTCTTTCCAGCCATGATCATGCCCTATAAATTGTCCATTCAATAAATGATTGTTATTCCTTACCAAGATATTCTATCAGAAGCAAATAGTACTATAGCCAATGATATTTTCCGTGCCGGTGGGGTAGTGATTTACCCCACCGACACCCTCTATGGCATGGGTGGGAACTTCTATGACCCGGGGGTTTTTCAAACTGTTGACCGGATCAAAAACCGTGCGGATATGCCTTACTCCGTGGTGGTTTCGGATTTGGAGATGCTGACCTCCCTGGTAGCGGATATCCCGCCGGTATTTTATACCCTCTATGAAAAATTACTGCCGGGGAAATTTACGTTCCTGTTTAATGTCTCTCCGACCATCGCTCCTGCCTTGGTCAAAGGCAGTACTAAAATTGGGATTCGTATCCCGGCAGCACCGCTTCTTTTGCAATGGGTGAAGCAACTGGGGCAACCTCTGCTCTCCACCTCGGTGAACCGCACGGGCGAACCACCACTCAATGACGCGGAAATGATCCGCCGGACATTCTCGCCGTTACGGGTGGATACGGCCATTAAATTATTGCTTGACGGCGGGCGACTTCCTGCTTCACGCGGCTCTACTATTCTTGACCTCACCCAAACGCCCATCCAATGCCTGCGCTGGGGAGATGAATCAGAACGAGTGCTATTAACGCAATTGGACATTCAGATTACCCCCTAAATTTTCCGATTTATTTATTCTCGCCGTGACGATTTCCCTTCATTTTTTTTCTTTTTATGCCGATAAAAAGAGTGAGGAGGATTCCAATGAAAGTTAACCAAACCGAGTTGCTTAACCAATATAATGTCATGCGAACCAACACCGAAGGTAATAAGATTAAAGGCAGTACCACTGGCACAGATAAGGTTTCCCAGTTAAAAGAGCTGCTGGACAGCTACAACCAGGATAACAGCAACAATGATATCACCGCTAGCTACGGTTATTCGAACATGACCATGGATTCCGTGGCGGTTCAAAAATTAATGAAGGAAACCGAGGCGATTGGGGGCACTGTTCAACAAATGGTCCGCGAATTATTAGACCGCCAAGGCGTAACGGAACAGCAGTTGCAAACTGGCGCGGTGGGTGAGGTCAAAGTGGATGATATCGCCCAGAAAAAAGCCCAGGAAATGATTGGTCCCGGCGGCGAATTAAGCCCGGAAAAAGTCAGCGACCGCATTGTTGATTTTGCCATCGGCGTGTTTGGCGGCGATAAGAGTAAAATTGATATCATCCGTGGTGCTATAGACCGCGGGTTTAAAGAAGCAGAACATATACTGGGCGGATTGTCCGATATCTCGAATAAAACCTATACACTGATCCAAGATAAACTGGACAAGTGGATCAACTCGGACCAAAACGGAACGGATACGAGCGACACAGCGCAACCTGCTACTGAATAACGGGGTATCAGACTATTCCAGACTAGCCCGTACTAGCCCATAATCTTGATAATTTTATTCAAAGCTCCAGAGAATGTCTCAATCTCTGTATCCGTAAGATTCGCACGCAGTTGTTTTTCGCACTGTTGTTTCAGCCGCTGAATTTTCTTTTTCACCGCCACACCCTTTTGGGCCAGTGAAATATTACACTTTCTCCGGTCCAGTGCATCTATCTCTCTACTCAGATAGCCGTTTTGCACCATTTTATCAATCACGCGACTGGCGCGGGAAGGGGAAAGATTCATCCTTTGCGAAACAGCATTGCCGCAAATGGTTTGATTGGGTTCCATTGCGGCAATACCATTGAACTCCGCGGGCGAAAGCCCGGATTCCGTCATAATGTCGAGCTCACTGACCATACAGCTTGCTTTCAACCGAAAAATTAAATCAACCAGTGATTCCATGATTCTTACTACTTGTTTACTATTTTTTTTGGATGGTTTATATTCATGTATTTTGACATGTCATGATAAAATAGCAGGCAGGGTGGACGTGGTGGTTCATGACGTGCCAAAAACATGCACTAAACCAGTTTTTCCAGCTCGGAAATCAAGATATTCTCGCTCTGAACTCCCACAAACTGCTTGACCTTCTCCCCGTTTTTGAAAACCAGGAGGGAGGGTATGCCCGTGATCCCAAAATTTGTTGCCGTTTCAGGATTTTCATCCACGTTTATTTTGCATATCTGCGCCTTTTCGCCCATTTTATCTGCCACCCGTTCCAAGATCGGTCCCTGGATACGGCAGGGCTGACACCAAGGCGCCCAAAAATCGACCATGGTCACCCCTTTTCCTGTTATTTCGCCAAAATTAGCATCCGTAATATTGTGTACCAAAGATTTTGTTGTCATGTTAGACCTCCTATTAATCATTTTATTGTTTTCATGTCGCATCAGTTGTTATTAGCAATTAATGCTTAATGAAATCATACACCCCTTTAATATTTCTGTCAAGGGGTTGGGATACTATTTTTTAGAATTGCGGGGAATGGGCCCGGCCACTGCCTGATGGAACATGGGGCAGTGGCTCAAGCCGCTGGTATTTTGTCTATCGCCCCGGTGAACGGGGGAAACGATTATTTAGCGAAAGGGTTTCCGCCTTCCTCTTTCATTTGTGTTTCTGTATAATCTGCCGGGACCTCGAACATGGATTTGGGGAAGTCTTTTTTGGCCATGTTGGAGACGATCATGGTGGTGGTAGATTCGTTTTGGGGTCTGTCTTTTTTATCTTTATCGTAACGGTAGGTGATCATCTTCAAGGGGAAGCCGATCTTTTTTTGTTCTTCCATTTGTTTTTGGATCATTTCGTCCAGGTCGGGAAATCCTGTTTTGTACTCTTTTTTCATGAAGGATTGTCCGATCTCTTTGATGCCCGGGATGTCGTTGGTGCCCCAGACTTCCTTTTCTTCATGGACGCGCATTGTTTTTTTGATAAAGAATACTTTGATCTTCATGGTGTACTCGGTGGTGATTTTGAAATGGTTGCACGAGTACCCCATGATGGTTTCATCTGGCAATACTGCGGTATTGGCTGTTTGGTCGGTGATGGTAATTTTGACCATTTGCCCGGCCATTCCCGCTGCTTGGAGCATCGTGTCCAGGTCCATGACCATGTATGTTTTTTTCTTGTCATTCACGATATAGATTTGCTCTGATTTGCCTTTGAAAAGCCAGTAACCGTCTTGGAAGTTAAAGGGATTTTCTTTGGCCACGCCTTCGAAAACTTGTTTTACATCGCCGCCCTGTGCATAGGTATGGGTCGTGATATCGTTATTCGCTTTTTTGTCTTTACCCGTGGTTATGATTGAGGTGGACCATTCAATACCGCCAAATGCGAACACGGTTAATAGCCCGCTGATCAATAGAAACGTTAAAATTCTTTTCATGTTTATTCTCCTTTAAGTTTGGTATTCTGTGTTGATAGACAATTTTATGTGAATCTTTAGTAATTGTCAACCACCGTAATCCTAAATCTACTACTAAATTCTTAAAATCGTTGTGGACGATATGGACGATATGGACAATGTGGACTGAATGGACGACATAGACAAAAAACAACTCTTGCTTTAGGTCCATATCGTCCACTTCGCCCACCGCGACACTTTGTCCATGTGAATCCACCCTGCGCGAAAATATTTGACTAAAATAGGGAATTAATATAAAATGATGTATTACCTATGTCTTACAATGTCTTACAAGGAGTATGTCAAATGGCAAAAAAAGCGTTGATTACCGGAATAACAGGTCAGGATGGTTCCTATCTGGCCGAATTTTTATTGGACAAAGGATATGATGTCTACGGAATGGTCCGGCGTTCCAGCACGGAAAAGTTTGATCGCATCGAACATATCAAAGATCGTGTGACTATCCAACAGGCTGACTTATTGGACCAGTATTCCATCATTAAATTATTGGATGAAGTGCAACCAGAAGAAATATACAACCTGGCAGCAATGAGTTTTGTACCGACCTCCTGGAACCAACCGGTGCTCACGGCGGAATTTACGGCCATCGGGGTCACGCGCATGCTGGAAGCTATCCGCGCGGTAAATCCCAAAATAAAATTCTATCAAGCCTCCTCCTCGGAAATGTTCGGGAAGGTGCTGGAAATCCCGCAAACGGAAAAAACGCCGTTTCATCCCCGCAGTCCCTACGGCGTAGCCAAGGTATATGGCCATTGGATCACGGTGAATTACCGGGAGAGTTATGATCTGTTCGGGGTATCCGGTATCTTGTTTAACCATGAATCACCGCGCCGTGGCTTGGAATTTGTGACCCGCAAAGTGACAAACCAAGCGGCAAAAATAAAACTTGGCATGGCCAAAGAAGTACGCATGGGCAACCTGGACTCGAAAAGAGATTGGGGCTATGCGGGCGATTACGTGAAAGCAATGTGGATGATGCTGCAACAACCGCTAGCGGAAGACTTCGTGGTGGCAACCGGGGAAACCCATTCGGTACAAGAACTGATGGAAACGGCTTTCTCCTATCTGGATTTGGATTACCGCGATTTTGTGGTGTTGGATCAACGGTTTATCCGCCCGGCAGAAGTCGACCTTTTGATCGGTGACAGTTCCAAAGCCCGGAAAATATTGGGCTGGCAACCGGAAGTTAATTTTGAAGCACTGGTGAAAATGATGGTAGATGCGGATTTGGAATCTCTCAAACGGGAACTGCGCAACTCGCGATAAAAATACATTCTATGCCAGTGGCGCATTGGAAATCACAAGCTAGGAGAAATACCAATGACTGAGAATAAGAAAGAGAATTATAAAGAAAATAGACCATGGGGAAGTTTTGAGATACTTTACGAGGAAGAGGGGATGAAGGTAAAGCGAATCATGGTCAAACCGGGGAACCGGCTTTCATTGCAAAGCCACCAGTTTCGTGCTGAGAATTGGGTGCTTGTGCGTGGCAATGCGGTGGTGACACTGGGTGAAGAGGATATTCCCCGTTCAGCCAACCAGGTGATATTCATTCCAGCCCATGCCAAGCACCGCATGGCCAATCCTGGTACTGAAGATGTGGTGTTTATCGAAGTGCAAACGGGTACATACCTGGGAGAAGATGATATCATCAGGTATCAGGATGATTATAAACGGTAATAGATTCAATGGGAGATTTACTGCTTAAGTTTCTCTTTGTTTTTCTGGCGTTATTCTGTGTCCCAGGCGTGATTTTTATAGCCTATTGTATTCGTTTTTACCGGATGCAGCCCCGCATTCTTTATCAATACTATGCCAGCCTGGAAGTAAAGGCCCGCCACTATAGTATTACTTATGAGGAAATTTATTATCAGACCGTGGATGGCGAAACAATTTCGGCATGGTATATACCGACAGAAACCAAGGAGGGCCAGCCCTCTGAGCGGGTGGTTTTATTTTGTCACGGCAATGCAGGGAACATTGCGCAACGGATTGATTCCTTTAAAGTGTTTCAGGGACTGGGTTTGAACATCTTTATCTTTGATTACCGGGGTTACGGCAGGAGTAGCGGCAGACCTTCGGAAAAGGGCACGTATCGGGATGCCGATGGGGCGTGGTCGTATGTGGTGGACGTGCTGAAGTTTAAACCGGAAAATATTATCCTTTTCGGACGGTCGCTGGGCGGGGCGGTATCGGCTTACTTGGCTGAGAAACATCCTTTCCGCGCCTGGATTATCGAATCTTCGTTTACTTCTATTCCCGATATGGCCAAGCAGCTCTTTCCATGGCAGCCGATAAAATGGTTGACCCGTTACCAATACAATACGCTGAAACGGATAAAAAATGTGCATTGTCCGGTACTGGTGATTCACAGCCCCGATGACACGTTGATTCCATATAGTCATGGCCGGCGACTTTATGAGGCGGCCAATCTCCCCAAAGCCTTTCTACGTATCAGAGGCAACCATATCTATGGATTTATCGAGTCGGGTTCACAATATGTCGATGGCTTAGAACTGTTTCTTGATGGACTGGAGCTACCGAGGAACGCGCCGGAGAAAACGGAAGTGCAAACCTTGTAATTGACGTTGCTGTGGTGCTATTGGAAATGTGCTGGAGAGATTGGGGCGATGGTGGATATCTTGGTCCCTGGTTTTTCCAGCATGATCTCCAACAGATGAAAGTATTCTTGTGCCATCCGCTGGATGGTGGTTGGCTGGAACAGGTCGCTGTTGTATAAAAAGTGCAGGGTCATGGCTTGCTTTATTTCGGTGAGCCGTATGGTCAGATCAAAGGGCGTGGTTAGCGTTGGCAGGGCGAATGGTTCGGCCAGCAGATAGTCGGTTGTGTCGGTAACCCCGGGCAGAGTTAAGGGCGGGGTGTCCAACCACCGGAAATCAAGCAGTGTGGTGAAGATAGGCGCTTGGTTCGCATCCAATGGCAAGCCCATGTCCATGGTCAGGCGGTGGAACGGGTACGCCGCATGCTTTTCGCTGTCACCAAGAGTCAGGCGGACTTTTTGCTGGACTTCGGCAATCGTATCATTGGCATTCAAACGGGTTCGTAAGGGCAAGGTATTGGCATAATGCCCGACCTGATTGAGCAGATCGGTATTTTCCCGGCCTACAGCCAACCAGCCCAGAATAATATCTTTCTGACCGGTATAGTGGAAAAAAAGGATATTCAACGCGGTGAGTAGCGTCATCTTCATGTTTACGCGTTGGCTTTCAACCCGCGTGTTGACACGCTCTACCCACGGGGCAGGAAAAGGGAATAACCCGTGCGCACCATTGCCGGGGCGCAGGACGGAACGCGTGTTATCCAACGGCCATTGCACTTTTGGTAGCGGGCCTTTTAATAGATTCAACCAATATTCCCGGTGTAATCTGAAGGACTCGTTCTTCAACTGGGTATTGTGCCAGACAGTGTAATCCTTGTATTGAATGCGCAGGGGGGGTAAGGGATTGGGCAAACCATGGGCAAAAGCATCATAAAGCAGGAACAGCTCCATGGTCAACACATCAATGGAAATCAAATCGCCCACCATGTGGTGCAAGTTCATAAAAATTACATGCCTTTCCATATCGACCCGCAACAGGAACACCTTTAGCAATGGACCGGTATTTAAATTGAAGGGTGTGACCGCTTCGTTTTGCACCCACGTGGCCGCCCGGGACTGGCTATCGGACTGGGTGGTAAAATCGATGTACTCCAGGTTAAAGTCGACCTCTTCGGGGGATAATATCGTTTGTTTGGGAATTCCCTGTTGCGCGGTGATCACCGTTCTTAAACTCTCATGCCGTTCCACCAACATGAAGAACGCGCGCGCCATAGCAGGGATATCCAATTTCCCGGCCAACATCCTGACCATGGGAAGATTAAAAGAGATCGACGTGGCTGCCTCTTGCTCCAGTGTCCAGGCCCAATGCTGGGTCAGGGAAAGATCGTAATATTCCTGTTGTTCCACCACCGGTATGGACGCATAGGTGCTCTCCTCGGAAGTGGTGAGCCAGTGGGCCAGTTCTTTGATCGTCGGTTTTTTAAACAGTTCCGCGATAGGGAAAATCACATCGAAGGCGTGCTGCAATTTCGCCCGGAGAATCGCTACCTTGCGGGAATGGTTGCACAAACGGAAGAAATTGGATTCAATACCAAAATAATTTCGTTCAATGCCCAGTACTTCCTCCCAGATTTCAACAAACTTCTCCTCCACCCCGTTGGTAGGGGCCAGATGTGGCGAATTCTCTTCGGCCCATGGTTCGGGCAAGGCCAGCAGGTTCGCTTTACCGTTGGCATTGAGGGGGAGTTCGGCCAAAATAACCAGGTGGGAAGGGATCATATACTCCGGTAAAGTGGCTGCCAGTATGCCTTTTACCTCATCCATATCAAACTCCCCGTATTGCCCCAGATTGGGCACGATGTAGGCACACAGACACCGTTCACCCCCGATAGGTTCCCTGGCTACTACCAGGGCTTTTTGAATCGAGTGAATCTGGAGCAGGCAATTTTCGATTTCTCTTGGTTCAATGCGGAAACCGCGGATTTTTACCTGTTGGTCTGTGCGGCCCACGAATTCGATATTCCCGTCTGGCAGTTTCCGGCCCAGGTCGCCTGACAAGTACAGGCGTTCGCCCCGTTTAAATGGACTGCCGATGAATTTTTCCGCTGTTTGTTCCGGGTCATTGACATAACCGGGACTCACACCGCCACCACCTATACACATCTGCCCTGGAATTCCCGTCGGCACCGGTTTTAAATGACTGTCCAATAGATACAACGTCGTATGGGTTAACGGCACACCAATGGGAATCGTTTCGCCCCATGCTTCACTTTTTTCCACCGCATAATACGTCGCGTATACGGTTGTTTCCGTGAGCCCGTACATGTGCAGGATTTTATTGCTGCCCAGATAGTGCAGCGCTTTTTGCGTATGGGGCAGGGATACCTGTTCGCCGCCGAATAAAATTTTTCGCAGACCCGCGAAACTCTCTATTTTCGCATCCACCATGGCGTTAAATAGCGGCGTGGTCAATAATAATACGGTGATTTTTTGATCTATCAACAGGTCAGCCAATCTTTCCAGCGTGATGTCTTCGCGGTTATCCGGCAACACCAGACACCCACCGTTCAGCAGCGTGGCAAAGATATCAAAAATAGAGGCATCAAACGCGTAATTGGATAATTGCAATATCCGATCTAACGGGGTGATCTTTAAATAAAGAGTATCGAGCACGGTAAAAAACACATTGCCATGGGTCACCCATGTGCCCTTCGGTTTCCCAGTGGAACCGGAAGTATACATGACGTAAGCCGGATCGGCGTGGTTCACTTCGGGGAGGAGAGCAGCGGCAAAAGGCACAGCCATGGCTGGCACAATTTTATCCATCAACACGATTTCACGGGGCAGGTAGTGGGGATTTCCCGTTCTTAGCTGACGGGGCATAAACGCCAGGTTGGGTATCTGTTCAAGCACTGTTTCGTCTGGCATGCGGTTATTATTGGCTAAAATCTCCTCGATCAAGCTTGTGAAGGTCTTCTTGTCTTGGTTTACCATGGCCAGATCAATATGAAGGTCCTGTAACAGCAGTTCCCATTCTTCAGCAGCATAAGAACCGGCTGCAAGCAGCGGACCCACAAACCCCCAATGGCGCAGCAAACAAACTGTCTGGTGCAAAAGGTCTTTGTAGACTGGAAGCGTGGATACACAGATAATATCTGGCTGGAATTCGGCTACCATTTCGTTTAAGCCGTCGTAATCGGCGAAATCCAGCCCAGAGCGGGCTATTTTTCCCGTGATCTTGCCTGCCATTTGGCGCAGTAAATGCTTAAAAGGCACTGCAAATGCCGGGGGTAACTCCATTTCTTCGGCGTACATACCATGATAGGGGCTAAATAACATGCTTAACTCCAGCAACAGAATTTTAGCGGGGGGGGACGCAAGAGTGGTGGCATGAGTAGAGTAATGCGAGCGGGCTAGGGTACGACACGGGTTGGCTTTTTTTGCTGTCAGTGCTTGTAGAGAGGTAAAAGAATAGGTGCCATTAAGACCCATGGTGGTCATGATGGTATCGGTAATGGACAGTGACGTCAACACGAGGGCAACCTGGCAATCTTCCAGCATGGTAGCCACACGGATCGCCGGTGTGCCCGGTTCAATCGGTAAATAGCAGGCCCCTGCTTTTAATATACCCAGAATCCCCGTGATCATCTCGATCGAACGGTTTAATAAAACCGCCACGATGCTTCCTTGTGCCACGCCTTTGTGGCGCAGGATGTGGGCCAGTGTTTCCGCTCTTTTATCTAGTTCCCCGTAAGAAACGTGTTCCGCTTCCGTCGCCCCATGTTCCAAGCAAGGTCCGACCATGGCTATTCTGTCCGGTGTTTGCACCGCTTGTTCTGCAAATAATTCGTGCAGTGTTTTCTCGTGGGAAGAACCCGTGGTGGTCATGTTTGGCTCTGGTGGCAAAAAACCTTTTTTAAATGGGGATGACATTTTGATGATTGGTTTATATATTGTGGGGATGTTCTTATTGGGGGGATTGAACTATTTAAAGTAGTAATTTATGGTGTTGTAAGCTTCCGCTTGTGGATTTAATTAGCGCCTTTTCTTGAAACAAAACAAGTGCTGAATATAGGTCATTTTTTGAACAGTCCTAAAAACTCATAACTGCTTAAAGATAACTTTAACATAACTGTTGATTCTTGTCAATATTTCGAGGAAGGCCTGAATTTGCCGCCAAATTTCAGAAAAGACTGGACTATCTGGACCTACTGGACATGCTGGACTTACTGGACGTTTATTCCCAATGAAATCGTAGTACGATATTTTTTCATCTCAGGTAAAGATTTGCATTACGTTTTTTTAAAAATGAAAAAACAACCAGCCTGCAATGGGAGAAAAACAATATGGTGGTAATAAAAAAAATCAGGTGTATTGATTTAAAGCGAGAGATATGGTATAAATGCTTTTTAAATGTGATGACAATAGTTAGTTGGTCCGTCTTTATGTAAAAAATAGATAAAAACGACACTTATAATAAAAGAAAACAAGGAGGTCATAAATGGCTGGAAGATTAAAAGCGATTGGTTTGTTACGTCCCAGGGTAAAATTGGGTCGCATGGTAGAAATGGATCAGATCGTCTCTTTTGTGGCGAATCGTTCGGGATTGAGTCGGGCAGGAATCAATCAGGTTATTTACGAGTTAAATGAGGCGATACTGTTCTTTGGGCGGGACGGGCGTACCGTCAAGTTAAACGGTTTGGCGAGGTTTGCGCCTAAAGTGGCGATTGACGGCAAACTTGCTTTTTCTGTCACCGTGGACAATGAATTGCAAGTTCGGCTGAACGACTTGGGCACATACAAAGGCGAGTTCTATAACCGGCAAAACTTAGGTAAAACACCTGATGAATTGCTGGAACAATGGAACACAGAGAATCCTGACGACCCCGTTCTCTAAGTTCTAAGCGTTCATGTTTCACATGTAAGGCAACGAGTTTCCAAACTCTTCCTTACTTTTTTTATATTTAAGCCTTGCGTCACAAAATTCTAACCAATATCTTTCCACTTCATCACCCATCCTTTCAAGAACCATCACCGATCCTTTCACAAACCATCACCGATCCTTTTGTAAACCATCACTGATGCTTTCGTAAACCATCACTGATGCTTTC
>CAZCVI010000068.1:0-40187 GCA_964502145.1 uncultured Clostridia bacterium | reverse complement strand
GGAAAAATGATGAAATTGGGTGGCAAAGAGGCAAAGTGGTCTGGAAAAATGATGAAATTGGGTGGCAAAGAGGCAAAGTAGACTGGAAAAATGGTGAGTCAGGGTGGCAAAGAGGCAAAGTCGTCTGGAAAAATGATGAGTCAGGGTGGAAAAGAGGCAAAGTGGTCTGGAAAAGAGGCAAAGTGGTCTGGAAAAGAGGCAAAATAAGATAAAAAAACGTCAAACACGGTATCTGAACCGTGATGCGTGGGATTAAAGGATGACCAGGATATTAAAAGGGAAAGATTGTGCCTTATTTCCAGTATATTGCTGTGAAAATAGGTGGGTGGGGAAAAAGATTATAGGTGCCCTGCGGGTGTTTTTTAACGTAGACGCGCCATCCTGGCGCATTAATAAGCGGAAAAGCAAAAACGCAAGCACGATGCTTGCATTACATTCTGGTGAATGTTATAGAGGCATTCATTTAGAACAATAAAACAGCCGAATGGAAAGAATTACTCATGATGAGTGGTGTAAACCATTTGATCGTTATGCTGACGTCAGCAACACGACGAAAAATAAGACAAAATAAAAAGGGCAACCCGCACGGACTGCCTTTTTTTTGCGCTTACTTCTTCAGTTATTTCTCAATCCACGCTGTTCTTTCTAAAAGCTGAGAAAATTTACCAGCCTGCCCCCTAAAATTGGAATAAGGCACAATCTTTCCTTTCCAATATCCCGGTCATCCTTTAATCCCACGCATCACGGTTCGGATAATGACTCAACCCTCTCTTATTAGTATCACCTCAGGCTTATTGCCCGTGCCGATGTGGGCGGGGACGCCCACGGTCCCAGGAGAGTTATATTTTCTGCAATATCTCGTTCCACTCTTCTGGTAAAGGGATTTTCTGGCCGGTCTGGCGATCTAGGCAAACATGAATGGTATGACCTGAACCAACCAGCACACCATCGGCTTTATATATTTCATGGGACAAAGTAAACGAGGTGGTTCCCTGATGAGAGAGAGAGAGTTTTAAGATAATACGATCCCCTAACCGCAACGGGGCCCGATAATTGGTTTCAGCATGAACCACGGGCAAACCATACACGTCCTGCGCTATAATTTTTCCCAATGGTTTACCCACGGATTCTAAAAATACCTCGTAAGCCTCTTCCACGATTCTAAATTGATTGGGAAAAAAAAGAACTCCGGCGGCATCCACATCACACATCCTGATAAAAGTAGTATATTCAAACATGACGGACCTTCCTTAGAGAATATGCTGTTCCACGGCAGTCAGAATGGCACTCGCTCGGGTCTTGGCACCAAGCTTTTTGAAAATCTTATTGACATGGGTCTTAACCGTTTTATCACTGATAAATAATTTATTGGCAATCTCCTTGTTCTTCAAACCCATAACCATGGTCTTGAGAATTTCCAGCTCCCGGTCAGATAACTCGTATTGATTCTGTTTCTGCATGATATGCTGGGAACCATACGTGGCCATCCCCTGAATCGAAAGATTAATAACGTTACGACTCACCCACACCTCCCCGTTTTTAACCTGAAGCAACGCCTTTTCCAATTGCTCGGAACTCAAATCGCGGGAAGAGAACCCCCGCACCCCCAATTTCAACAATTCAACTTTTTCTTCATCGGTAAAACTCTCATTGATAATCACGGGTTTGATGTCTGGAAATGAACGATAAAGCTCGGGAAGAATTTTATAGGCATCATCCATGGTAGGAATAGTACAACTGGCACAAAGCAAGGCAATATCCGCCTGCTGGGAAAAACGCTGCATCTGCACGGGGTCCAGAGTAGAAAATGACTTGAGCAACTTGAAACCAGGACTGTTCAGAGAAAAATTTTCCAAACGCTCTTTTAATAAGGAATGATTGCAAAATAACACCAGCCGCAACACATCTTTGCCCAACAATTCCTGGTTGCGATGCAGGCCCTCCCGCTCTTTCTCTTCAATGGCTTTATGCAACACTTCCAAAATCTTCTCATTGGAAGAACCCTTGGAAATATAATCAAAGATACCGTTTTTCATGGCTTGAACAGCGGTTTCATAAGAGGGAAAACCGGTGAGTATGATAATCTTGATGCTGTCGTCGAGTTCATTCAGCCGCCGGGCCACATCAATGCCATTCTCCTTGTGCAACCGGTAATCCACCAACGCGACATCCACGGCATTTTCTGCTAAAATTCCCTCGGCCTCAACCTGATTAGAAGCGGTCAAGGGGCGAAACCCCTCGTTCTTAAGCCAAATCCGCAAACTCTTTAATACCTGCTGATCATCATCCACAATTAATACACTTATCTTTTTTTTATATGTCATACGTCACCCCAGAAAAAAGTATACAATATAATTGGTTCTTTGCGGCTAACTGGGAATCTCATTGCAGTTTTCCATATTGCCGACCAAGAGCCGGATAATAAAATGGGTGCCCCGATCATACTCGGGATCATAAATAATCTCGCCATGATGCTTGGAAATAATCTTATAAGAGATATATAACCCCAATCCGACACCCTGCGCATCTTTGGTGGAGACAAACGGCTCGAAAAGATGGCTTTTAATCTCATTGGGAATACCAGGCCCATTATCTATAAAATGTACCTCCACAAACTTACCATCGTCAACTCTATTCACCTGAATCTGAAGCACTGGCGACGCTTCTGTCTCACCAACCTGTGCCTTATTCGCCTTATGCCCATTATTTTCCATGTTTTCCATGTTTTCCATGTTTTCCATGGCCTCAACTGCATTGAGAATAAAATTCATAAAGACCTGCGTCAACTTGTCCGACGAACCACAGACCCAGACGGGCTCGTTTTTTTCCCGGACAATCCGGGTATCCCCGAGCTTCTTACTCCACTCCAGAATACTGAGGGAGCGCGAAATGACCTCATTCACATCCACGCGCGCAAATTCAACCCTCTCAAACCGGTGAAAATCCATCAAACTGGAAATAATATCACGGATGCGGGTGATTTCCGATTCAGATATTTCAATAGCCTCTTGAAACATCTGGGATTTATTACGGCCAATTTTTTTAATGACCTGGATACTGTTACTGATAGCCAGCAAAGGATTATTCACCTCGTGTCCAATAGAAGAAGTCAAACGACCAATAGAAGCCAGCTTTCCCTGGGTAATCATGGAGCGCTCGGCAATCTCGCGGTCATTTTTCTCGCTTTCCAACTTGTCCAACATGATATTAATGGCATTCACCAGATAAGATATCTCATCATTCTTGTTATCCTTGTCTATCCGCTTGGACAAATCTTTTAAACTCTCAATCTTCCCCATCCCCGCACAAATAGAAAAAACCCGCTTGACAATATATTTTCCTATGGAAAAATAAAGGAGAAAACCGAGCACAATAATCGACAGGAAAATAAAAATAACCAGGGTCACAACATGGCGGTTAATAACCTGGAAAATTTCATTGTCCGAATTGATGTACAAGATCAACGCGGGTTGATTGTCGATATCTTTTAAAAGCAAATATACCACGAGTTTATCGGCTTCATCCTGGTAAAACAAATCCGTGCCAAGCATCTTATTGCGATAAAACAGGTTCAACTGATTCTCATTAAAATCCATGGCTTGGACGGAATCCATGGTATAGGCGGATACTTTATCCAGCATTTTCTGGTCGATAAAGCGCCCGACAAACAACACGCCGACGAATTCCCGATTGCCCCCACCAGCACGGATAGGAGTGGCCACCACAATCATGGGCCCGGCACCAGAAGCGACAATAGACATCAACACCCCGGATTTACGCCTCACCACACTACGAATACGGTTGATATCAGCGGAAATATTCATGACGGCCAAATCCTGGAAACGATTCTCCTTGTACCCCTTGTAAAAAATAATACCGCTATCAGCCCGGGTCACTACCACGACGTCCAACATGTCTTCATTGAAGATTTCATCGGGAAACACCTCTTTCTCAAACTGCGCGGACGGTGCCAGCACATAGTTGGCCATACTCTCCCACTCGGCCCAATTGGCACTGAGCAGGGCCATATTTTTTTCTTCCACACCCAGGGCAATACTAATTCTTTTCTTAATTTTCTCTACAAAAATAGCTTTCTGCGCTTTTTGCGAGGGACGCAGGGTTAACTGGAAAGCAATGTATAGCAACAATACCAAAATCGCACCGGATACGGTCATCAACAGGATCAGTTTCTTTTTTAAGCTCATGGTCCCGGGGCTGTCAAGCCAGTTTATTCTCTATTACAGCTAATATCGCCTTGGTGCGATTATCCACGCCCATTTTTTTGAAAATCCGGTTCACATGCGTCTTTACAGTGGTTTCACTGATAACCAATTGCTCGGCGATATCTTTATTCTTCAACCCCTGGGTCATACTGGTTAAAATCTCGATTTCTCGCTCGGTCAAACCGAAGATTTCTTTTAATTTATGGGCACTTTTGATATCATAATTGGAAATATTATTGAGGGATAACTGGGTGACAACACGACTGACCCAGATCTCCCCGTTGGCAATATGATGCAACGCTTTTTCCAATTTATCGCTGCTGGAATCAGGGGAAACAAAACCCCGGACGCCAAGTTTCAATAACTCCACTTTCTCGGTGTCGCTGAAACTCTCATTGATCAAAACGACCTTGACCCCGGGAAAGGAGCGGTACAACTCGGGTAACACGGAATACGCATCTTTCAAGCACTTGATGGTACAACCGGAACAAAGCAGGGCAATATGAATCTCCTGGGAGATGTTTTTAATCCCATACGCATCCAGGGAAGAAAAAGATTTCACCATTTTGAAAGCGGAACTGGTGCGGGAAAAGTTTTCCAGAGTTTCAGTGATCAGGGAGTGGCTGCAAAAGAGCACCATTTTGACGCGTCGGTCGCCGTTCCCATCTTTCTTTTTCAACACGCGATCGGCGCCGCGCTCGGTGATGGCTTTCCTGATGATAGACATGACCTTTTCATTGGGCGACGCTTTGGAAAGGTAATCAAAGGCTCCAATTTTCATAGCTTGAACGGCAGTTTCATAAGAAGGGAAACCGGTGAAAATAATAATTTTCAAATCCTCATCCACCTCTTTTAAGCGTTGCGCCACAGTAATCCCGTCTTCCTTGCCAATCCTGAAATCCACGACAGCGACATCCACCTGGTTGCCAATAACCACGTCCAACGCCTCATTGCCGTTGGCGGCAATCAAACAATTAAATCCCTCGTTTGTAAACAACATCTTCAAACTCTTTAATACCCGTTTGTCATCATCTACAAACAGTATCGTGGCACTCTCTTTGGTAGACATCAATCACCTCGTTATCGCTGGTCGATTCGCTTCATGATGGAAACTCGCGCAACCAATGTTGTAAACAAAATTATAAACCAAATAAATTTAAAATACAACTATAGTAGTATAGGGTGGGTGGAGCTGATTTTTTTTCACCTGAAAATATTGACTGACGCACCCATCACCTCCCGCAGGCGATGGGTAGCTATCGGGGCGACTCAGAAAAAAACAAAACGAGTACGCCATGTTATTGATAATTAAATTGCTAACTAAATTGTTCTCCATAACAATGGCATTATATCAGAATATGCGGCAAATTACAAAAAGTTTTTTTAAATGATTTTCCCAAATGCTTTCTATAAGTAGATGTCCAGCTCTCCTAAGGTAATGCGTTTTAATGCATCCACGGTTTTATCGCGCACGTTTTGCGATGGAATCTCATCCAGCATTTTTTCGATCAAGGTGTCGCCAATCGTTTTTGTTTTTTCACTGGCATAGTTTACCAGGTACTCTTTAAAGCTGGTAATAGCATTGGGCAGGCAGTAATGTTTGATCAGGCCGGGTTTGGCCAGGTCCATAAAATCATTGCCAGTCCGGCCCAGGCGGTAACAGCCGGTACAAAAAGAAGGAATATGCCCGAGTTGGGCAATATCATAGATCACTTCTTCCAAACTGCGATGATCGCCCAATGAAAACTGTTCGCCCGACTCGCCATCAGAATATCCGCCGGGATTGGTTTTGGAACCGGCACTGATCTGGGAAATTCCCAGGGATAAGGCTTCCCGACGCATCTGGGCATTTTCACGGGTGCTGAGAATCATGCCCGTATAGGGCACGGTAATCCGCAGAATAGCAATCAGCTTCCTAAAATCTTTATCGCTCACTTGATAAGGAGGATGCGCCGCGACCTCGGAACCGGTAGCGGGTTCCAAACGGGGCACGGAAATAGTGTGGGGCCCAATACCAAATTGAGATTCCAAGTGCCGGATATGTTGGAGCAATGCCATGACTTCAAACCGATAATCATACAACCCGAACAGAATCCCCACACCCACATCATCAATACCTCCCTCCAAAGCGCGGTCCATGGCGGTAAGATGATTGAGATAATCGGATTTGGGGCCGTTGGGATGCATGGATTGATAGGTAGGATAATGATATACTTCCTGGAACAACTGGTAGGTGCCGATCCTGGCTTCTTTTAACTGTCGAAAACCCTCGACAGGCAAAGCGGCGATATTAATATTAATGCGCCGGATAGACCCTTTGCCCACCTGCACGGAATAAATGGTCTCAATGGCTTTGATGGAATAATCCAAAGCAGCCATGCCCAACCCTTCACCGGAAACCAGGAGCACCCGTTTATGTCCCTCGGACACGAGCGCCTCGGTCTCACGTTTCACCTCTTCCATGGTGAGGGTGCGGCGGGGAATTAAGCGGTTGCTTTTCCTAAAAGCGCAATACAAACACTCATTATTGCACAGATTTGAAATGTATAGGGGGGCGAACAACACGAGGCGCGAACCATAGATAGATTCTTTAATAAAATTGGCGGTCTCCAACAACTGCTGCACCAGCTCGTCATCCTCTACCATCAATAACCGTTCGGCCTCTTCGAAGCTGATGCCTTTTAATTCACGGCCATGGGTCAATATTTCAGCCACCTCGCTTTTATCGGGCGCAGTGGTATTTTTCAAGTACTCATCAATTCGTTTGTGATCAATAAAACCTGTTTCCATTATTTTTTCCTCCATAATTTTAAAAGTTGCAGACCCGTATAATCAGCGTATTATCAGTAAAGCGGTTAATAGAGTCTGCGAGTAATACTGTCATTGTTTTTTCGCTATTATTTTGGCAATACTCCGCGATTAAACCTCGGCAAGAGTGGCCATTTTACGTTTAATGTGGATATCTTTATATAACTTTTTGGTGGCAAAAAGAGCGTACAGTTCCGGGAAGGGTTTTAAAGCCCTGGGAAAGACGGATTTTAAAAAAGAGATCAACACGCCATAATTGGTAATGGGTACATCGTGGGCCACGGCGGTTTGGATACGATTGAGCATCTCGCGCCGGTTCAGCGTGCAGCCACCACAGTGAACGACCAGTTTATAATTCTCCAGATCATCGGGGTAATCGCAGCCGGGGAAAGTATTCACTTCCAGATTGCCACCGACGTAATTATTGAGCCAGCGGGGGATTTTAACGCGCCCGATATCGTCTTCCAAGGGGTGATGGGTGCAGGATTCGGCAATCAACACCTTGTCGCCGGGCTTAAGGTCCCGCACCGCCATCACACCCTCGGTTAATTTACGCAGATCCCCTTTCTGCCGGGCGGCCAGAATAGAAAAAGAGGTGAGTAAAATATCCTCGGGCACATCGGCAGCCACCTGCGGGAATACCTGGGAATCAGTCACTACCAGCGCGGGTTTAGCGCGCAATTTTCCCAGGGTGGTTAACAGTTCGCGTTCCTTGCACATGACAGGAATCCCATCACCATCCAAAATATCACGCAATGCCTTGATTTGCGGCATGATCAAACGCCCCTTGGGCGCACCCAGATCAATGGGAGTGACCAGCACGACAACATCACCGGGATGAATTAAATCCATTAAAAAAGGCGGTTCCCAATTGAGAGGCGCCAGTTCCTGGATACGTTGTTTTAATACATCAATGCCCACACCCGTCAGAGCACTCACCCGCACAAAGGGTTTCTCCTTCAACCACCGTTCCCCGGTAGAACTCAACACTTGATCTACCTTATTTAAAACAATAATATAAGGAATTTCGGCATCATCAAAATCTTTGAGCAAATTCTCTTCATAGGTAAAATCAATGGTGGTGCAATCGACGATTAAAAGGGCCAGGTCGGTTTTGGCAAGAATTTTAAAAGAGCGTTCCTTACGCAATTCCCCCAGCGCATCGTTGTGGTCGTCAATGCCCGCAGTATCAATCAATACCACCGGTCCCATGGGCAATAGTTCCATGGCTTTGAACACGGGGTCGGTGGTGGTGCCGGGTACTTCGGAAACAATAGCGGCTTTCTGACCGGTGACGGCGTTAATCAAGGAGGATTTGCCCGCGTTCCGCCTACCAAAAAATCCAATATGGAGGCGGTCGCCCCGCATTGTTCTGCTTTTACCCCTCATGGTGTTCCTCCTCATCGTTTTCCAGCATCGGCAAGCCCGGTGAAGCCATCACCTGGGGTGATAACAACCGCGCTAACATCTTTTCATCCAGCCACGCTTTTTCACGCAGCAAATCGATAATGCCCCGATCCGTTTCCTTTGCCTCCGTCACCAGTGCCGCTACCCGATCATACCCCAGAGTGGGAGCCAGCAATGTGGCCACAGAGAACGAGACATTGACATAATGGGCGATACGTTTGAGATTGGGTGTCACCCCGGACACGGTAGCGGTCAGCCGTGACAGCATATTACCAAATAATTCCATGTTGCTCAACAGCAGATGGGCGATATAAGGTAAAAATTGCGGCAGTTCCAAGTTACTCTGGGAAGCAGCGGTAGTGATCATAGCATCGCAGCCCATGACATGGATGCATACTTGTTCGGCAGCTTCCAACATCACGGGATTCACCTTGCCGGGCATGATGGAAGACCCCGCCTGGATTTCTGGTAAATGAATTTCACCAAAGCCACAGTTGGGACCAGACGACAACAGTCTTAAATCAAAGGCAATCTTTTTAACCGAGGCCGCGCCCGTTTTAATCAGGCCCGAGACCTCCACGATTTGATCCACGTTCTGGGTGCCGTCGATCAGGTTCCTGGAAAGAGCCAGTGGTTCCTCCACGATGCGCCGCAACGCGTCGATAACATGCAGCGAGTAATTGCGGTCCGCATTAATACCCGTACCCACGGCAGTACCAGAAAGATTCACCTCGCGAATCCAATCCACGGATTTATCCAGTCGCCAACGAAAGCGCGTCATGGCCTCAGCCCAAGCGGAAAACTCCTGGCCCAAGGAAAGCGGCATGGCGTCCTGCAATTCCGTGCGCCCAATCTTCAAGATGTGGGCAAACTCTTTCTCTTTCAACAATAAGCCCTGCAAAAAATCCTCGACACGACGATGCAACCGTTTCAAACCTTTGATAATGGCAATTTTTAAAGCCGTGGGATAGGTATCATTGGTGGATTGCGAAAGATTGACATGGTCCAGCGGGGAAAGGAACCGGTATTCACCAAAGGATTTGCCCATGCGTTTGAGAGCGATGTTGGCGATCAGTTCGTTGGCTGCCATGTTGGTAGAGGTGCCTGCACCACCCTGAAAAGGATGCAACGCGGGAATATAGTGCTGGTACTCCGATTCATCGGAGAGAACAGCAATAATATCGACGCAAGCCGCGATAATAGTTTGGCCCATTTCTTCTTCCAACAAACCCGCCACAGTATTGGCCTCGGCTGCGGCTTGTTTGACCTGGATCAAAGCCAAGAACAAATCACGCCGAATGCGTTCGTCGGAAAAAGCAAAATTCTCAATAGCCCGAAAAGTATGAATCCCAAAAGGAAATTCAGCGGGTAAGGTCACTTCACCTAAAAAATCTTTTTCGATCCGTTGACGTTGTGCCATGCCATCGGTGGTCATAACTACCTCCATAGGTTCACGAGATCATATCATATTCATTCTATTACTCTATTATATCACGATATCACGTTACAAAAAAACCAAATCAGAGCTTTTATTTAACGGGTATAGTATATTACTTGAACTTCTGGATAATGTCAACCCTTTTTTCCCAGGAACTTGCCCGCTGAATGCATGAGTGATAATGGGAATAGGGGGAATATAAAAAAACAGGAAAAAGTTGACAAAAGCAGGGGATTTAGTCATAATAAAATAATAAGGATTGCAATAATGGCGAAAGATCAAGGAGTGTGTAACGATGCAAAATTATACCATTATTATAGAACAAGACGAAGACGATATGTTGATTGGTTCAGCGGTTGAATTACCGGGTTGCCATACCCAGGCCAGAACGTATGATCAATTGTTTTCCAGAATGAAAGAGGCTATTGAATTATACCTGGAAGTCGAGGATGACAAAATAAACGTCCCATACAGTCATTTTGTAGGCATCCAGCAACTGGAAATGTAGATGCCCAAATTACCGATACTCAGCGCCAACGCCATTATCAAAATTCTAAAGAAACTCGGGTTTAAAGAGATCAGGCAAAAAGGGAGCCACGTTTTTTTTTCTCATGAGGATGGGAGGACTACAGTAATCCCGGTCCATCAGGGAGAAGATATCGGTAGAGGACTACTGGCGAAGATAATAAAAGAAGATATCAAACTTTCAATCCAAGATTTTTTAGACTTGCTGAAATAATTTTAACTGAAAGATCACCGGTTGAGGGCATGAATAGTTGAAATTCATTGGAAAATCTTAATAGCGAGTAAAATCTGATAAATTTTTGGGGATATGTTGATTTAATTTAAAAAAAGGCTGTGAATAAGGCTGATGGTTAATTCTTCCAAACTGTTGAGCACCCGATCTGCTTGACTGAAATCTTGATGCAGGGTAAATCGGTTAGGTATGGCAAAACAATACATGCCCGCTGCTTTGGCAGCGTTCACACCGTGGGCGGTGTCTTCCAATACCAGGAAAGAAGCAGGAGGTAACGCCAGTAATTCGGCGGCTTTTAAAAATATATCCGGGGCGGGTTTGCCCGTTTTGACTTGATCACCGGAAGCAATGACAGCAAAAGTATCGGTCAACTCCAGGATATCCAACACGGCCAGGATATCCTTTCTGGGAGAAGAGGAGGCGATGGCGGTGATCAAATTCTCCCGCTGGCACAACGTGATGGCTTGATACAAGCCGGGCATGGGGTGTAATTCGGTTTTGATGCGTTGCAAATAAGCGAGATTTTTTCGTTGTTCCACTTCTTCGGGGGGTTCTGAAAAACCGTGTTGACGTTGCAGGGTTCTGAAATTCTCAATGGCTTTGCGGCCCACCATGTCGATAAATTCGGGTTCATCCACGCGGATGCCCAGCGGTTGCAGGGCGTCATTGATCGCTTTGAGTTGTACTGGCTCGCTGTCTACCATCAAGCCATCCATGTCGAAAATAATGCCTAAGATTTTGTTTGTGCTCATGATTTATGTGTCCGCTTATATTCTATTAGATATCCGGGTTGCAGTCAAATCTTTTGATTCCAGGGATAGAAGATTGTGGACGAAGTGGACAGCGTGGACGGAGTGGACAAAAATTTTGGAAGTCCAGAAACCTTTTATAATAGGTGGTAGGGATTACTCCTGAATTTCTGCTTGTGTCAGGCCGGTGATTTTAGAGATGGTATCAATGGGCATATTTTCGGCCAGCATGGCTTTGGCAATGGCCAAGGCTTTTTGCTTTTCGCCTTTTTCGATACCCATTTTTTCTGCATAGACGATTCGTTGTCGTTCATCGGCGATGTAAATTCCTTTGGCGTCATAGGCATCCAGGTCTTCTTTGCTCCAGGTAAATTTGTTGGCGGCTTCAAAGGCTTCGCGAATTTCTTTGGGTTCGGACATCTCACCGGGAATAACGGACATATCCCCGGCGTGTTTCACGAAGTATATCCATTTATCTTTGACATCGGTTAACTCTTCAAGGCTCTTTTTGAACTTGGGGAGTTCAATAAAGTGCAATTCGAAATCGGTAAAAAGATGCTGGTTGGTTTTTTCATCAAGGATAAGATGGCGGGAGGCGTAGTTCTCGTTTTCTTTGAAGAGTTTGAAATTAAGGAATCCCAAAAAGATAACCGGGTTCAGCGTGGGGTAATTCTCGCCGGTTTCCATTTGTTGGGCGTAGGCTTTACTGACATAATACAGCACTTTTTTCTCAAACGCCTCGGTATGGAGAACCTGCATCTCGATGATATAATGGATACCCCGTTTGTCCAGAACTTTAATGTCGAGGATGGTGGTCTTAAGTCCTTCCAGTTTGGGGGCTTGATAGGGATTTTCAATAGTAAGTTCGATAATTTCCCTCTCTGTGCCAGCGAAACCAAGAATATTGTTTAAAAAGCTGATGAGTATCTCTTTTTTATTCTCGTCACCGAAAATTTTCTTAAAAGCCACATCGTTCCTAGGGTCAGCAAAGTTCATACACGCTCCTTTCTACAGACCTATTATAATATGTATTCCCGGTAAATTCAACAGGTGGATCAACATTAATTGATTTTCCCCGCTTCTTTTTGGCCCTGCCAGTGCTGGGAAGATTTATTCCCCTAAAGTAAGTTATATGTATCCCGTTATATATCCAACCACTGCTCAGAACTACTATAGGCGATACCTTTTTCTTGGAGAATCGTTTCAGCTTCCAGGGTAAATCCGTTTCTGGAAAAGACAAAACCCAAAGCAGGAGAGAGATTTTCTTTTTCTTGGATAGCAGCGAATTTATCCAAAAAAGCGGTGGCTTCTTCAATGGCAAATTTTTTAATATCGCGGTTTTTTATTTCGCCGATGATGGAGTAATCGCCGGGAGTTTTGGCTCGTGCCAGGATATCCACGCTTAATCCTTTGCTACGTGATAACGCTAAACGATAGGTCCAGACATCGGTATAGGCGCAAAAATTAAAATCCGCGGGCAAATTCCGGGTGATCTCTTTTAAATGGGTGTTCTTGCCTTCCCCATGAAAGCGCAATTGATCCACGATCACGTACTCGGCGAAGTAGCCCTTTTGATAGTTGAATTGGCCTTGAAGTTGATTGTTCCGGGTTTTTAATTCCTTCAGAACACTTTCGTACTCAGCGATAATTTGTTTGGGATCGAAGTTTTTGATTCCCGGTTCAAACATGTTTATCTCTTCTTGATACACACCACGAAAGACTTTATCGAAAATATTATCCTTCACCCCTTGATATCTATAATTTGAAATACCTTGTTTGATGACATCGGATTTAACCAGGGCTTTGAGGCGGAGTTCCAGTTGATCGTCGGTCATATCCAGCTTTAGTTTTTCCATGATTTCTTTGCGGCTGACTTCACGGTCACGGTTTTTACATAAATACAACACGATATTCTTGGCATTTTTATCATTGATGCGGGGAAAAGCGGAAGCCAGGTATTCCATCCAGGTAAATTTAATCTCTCCCCGGTCATCCAGGGTTTCATACGCCAGGGTTGCCAGTACACCTTCCAAGTGGGTGAGGTCTTTGTCCGGACATTCTGAACGCATGATGGCACTAATATAAAATGGACTCCCCTCGGAGATTTTCTCAATAAGATAAACGGTCTCTTCTGTTACCGGCACCTCAAAGAAACTGGAATATTTAAAAATCATTTCAAAAGCTTCCTGTTCCGGTAAGTTATCCAGTTTATAAAATTTAAATCTGGAAGGAAGTGTCATGGTTAGAATATCCATTAGCCAACCCACCCAACTGCCAGACACCAGGAGCGGGGAGACCTTACTTTCAGCAGCGTTGAGATATCCAGAGGCCATGTCTGTAATCAATGCTTCTTTACTCTTGATTCGTGTCTGGTATATCTTGGAATTAAGGAACTGGAACTCATCAATCATTTGCACGATAAATTCATTTTGTCTTTCAGCTACTGCTTTAGGTGCTTCACGCACAAAACCCCAAAGGAAATCCACTTCATTCATATTAATGGCATGTTCCACGCTCTCAATAAAATCTAACAGGTGACCCAGTCCCTCGCTTTCAGCTACTTGTTTGGCTTTGATTAGGCTGCTTCCATGCGATAGTGTTAGGTAAGTGACTTTCCTGGTTTTAAAGGCAATATATTGGTAGATAAAAGTCAGGAAAAAATCCAGGCAAAAGTCAACGATATACATATTGATTTCTTTGACTTCATAATAAAAGGGAATCACCCCGTCGTTTTGGGAGAAAGTGATATTAAACAAACGTTCCAAGACGGCTGTTTTTCCCATTTTACGACGAGCCAGGATAGCCGTACTCTTGGATTTTTCTTTTTTTATATCGTTTATCCATTTTAAGAAATGGGAGATATCTTTTTCTCTGCCAGTAAACAGCTCCGGGTTACCAATTCGTTCTTTACGTTCGTAGTTCATGCTGATTTTATACCACAAAACCACAAAGATTTCAATATATCCTGAATTACCCCGGCAATTGCGAGTAATCAATGGATATTTTCCCAGCCAACCACTTGATCTCCATTCTTGAAGAAATAATTTGTAATTTCTTTCGAATTACTCTTGACAAATGTCGCGTAATGATGTATTTTAATTACGAGATACAAGTTTTGTATTTCAATTACAACGCTACGGAGGATATAAATATGACAGACGAAAAAAAAACAGAGGAAACGAAAGAGAACCCGACGGGTGAGAAAAGCAAGAAGCAAAAGAGCGCGTTGGGGGAGTTGGGTGACAGTGTAGGCAAATTTGCCGGGCGGGCAGTGGAGAGTTTGAAAGATACTATCGACCAATCGTTGATTTCGCGAAGCAATGTGCTGAGTATTCGGGTGACGGATGAAGCCAATAAAAAATTGAACATGCTCGTGGATGCGGGTATCTTCAAGAGCCGTTCAGAGAGTGCTTCATTTCTAATTGATGAAGGCGTCAAACACCAGGATAAATTGTTCCTAAAAATAAGCGAAAGACTGGCCACCATCGAAAAGTTACGAGATGAGTTAAAAGATATTATCTCGGCGGAAATGAAAGCAGAGGAAGAAAAAAAATAAGTTAACCTTGGTTTGGAGTCTTAACCGCGAAGGCACGTGATACTTGATTGCCGTGCTCTTCGCGGTTAAGATTTAGAGATGGCGGTTATTCAGCCAGTAATTTAGCCACTGCAGTACCCAGTTCTTCGCCTCTGATGCCGAAATAACGGAGCACACCTTTTTTATCCACCAACCAGGTGGAAGGGATCGATCTGACGCCATAAAGCGCGACGGTATCATCACCCCAGCCTTTGCCGGAGTAAGTGATGGACCATTTCACGTTTTGCGTTTTGATATATTCCGTGAGTTTTTCTTTTTCTTTGTCCAAGCTGATGCCAAGAATTTCAAAACCTTTGGGATGGTATTGGTCATAGATTTTTTTCACATTGGGCATCTCTGCGACACAGGGGGGGCACCAGGTAGCCCAGAAATCAATCAACACGACTTTTCCCTTGTATTTGGCCAGTGACAATGTGTCGCCAGTTAGGGAGGTCAGTGCAAAATCTTTGACTGGTTTGCCAATGCCGATGTTCACTTTGATTTTTTCGATCAAAGCAAGGAATTGTTTATCTTTTTGTAGCGGTTGGAATTTTTCATTGCCAAGCAGTTCTGTAAAATCCTGAAACCCTCTTTCAGCAGATTTTTCCAGCCATTTTAAAGCGTCGGCGGATTTATTTACCGTCATGTAGAGTTCAGCCAGTTCATAGCTGCTGTATGGGCTTTTGCGGGTGGCGGCGTTATCTTTTTTCACGCCCACTTCAATCGCCTCGTCATATTTTTTCAGTTCCATCAGGATATAGAACTTTCCTGTCAGCAAGTCTTGGGTCTCACCGTATTTTTTTATCGATTCGTTCGCCAGTGATAGGGCTTCAGCAAATTTGCCTTCCCTGTAAAGTTGCTGGCATTTGGTAAGGTCTTCTTTCTCATCTGCAACCAATCCAAAAGAAAGTAACCCCAGTAAAATAACGATCAAAATTGTCTTTTTCACCAATACCTCCGTTTCATTTGTATTTTAATTTGAATAAATGTATACGAAATAACCGGGATGGAAGTTTTCAATTCTGAAGACGGTGCAACTCACCACTGTAAATACAAGATAAACTATCCCTTACGACCGTCCACTTCGTCGACCACGTCCACTCACTTCATCTTATCTTATTTAAACTAAAAAAAGAAATAAATTTTTAAAACGGTTGATTGTTTCTTTAAAATCTGATATAAAATAGATTAATTGTTACTTATTCCAGCGGAACAGATGGGTACAATAACCGACATGGCGGCACAAAGGAGACGCAACAGCAATGCTTGGAAAAATTTATTCGACTGTGATCAACGGCTTAAATGCGATTCTAACAGAAGTGGAAGTGGGGTTCTCCCGGGGCATACCGGGCATTACGATCGTGGGACTACCAGACAACGCGGTAAACGAAAGCCGCGAACGAATCCGCTTTGCGATTAAAAACTCCGGGTTCGATTATCCCTTTAAGAACAAAATCGTGATCAACCTCTCCCCGGCAAATATCCGCAAAGAGGGTTCATCGCTGGACCTACCCATTGCGGTGGGCATCTTGAAAAACAATCTGGAATTGTCCAGTTCAATTTTCCGGGATTACTTGTTCTGTGGGGAACTGAACCTGAAAGGCGACCTCAAACCGATTAAAGGGGTGTTGAATGTGGCACTTTACGCGAAGGAAAATAGTTTCAGAGGCATTATCGTGCCCTATGAAAATGGCAATGAAGCCTCTTTTGTCAAAGAGATCGAGGTATTTGCTTTCAAAAGTCTCAATGAAGTGATGGCGTTTGTGATAAATCCTGATTTCTCCAAAAAATTCCAGCACCAGGGCTGTTCCCGGAGCAACAGCAATCCGTCCATTGATTTTAGTGATATCAAGGGCCAGTACCTGGCCAAACGGGTGATGGAAATAGCGGCTGCTGGGGCGCACAATGTGCTGATGGCAGGCCCTCCGGGGTCGGGAAAGTCAATGATCTCCAAAGCGCTGCCCTCTATCATGCCGGATATGACAGACGATGAGATATTGGAAACCTCTTTGATCTACAGTGCGGCGGGCATGTTAACCCACAGCAATAGCTTGGTGAACACCCGCCCTTTCCGTTCGCCGCACCACACCATCTCGGACGTGGGGATCAGTGGCGGTGGGCGTTACCCGGTGCCGGGGGAAATCTCGCTGGCCCATAACGGGGTCTTGTTCATGGATGAGCTCCCCTACTTCAAACGGGCGGCGCTGGAAGTATTGCGGCAGCCATTAGAAGATGGACAGATCACAATTTCACGTTCCCTGACCTCCCACACCTACCCGGCTAAATTCATGTTGATTGCCGCGATGAACCCCTGCGAGGACTCTATCGGCATGAAAAACTCGGAATTCTACTCCTGTTCGGAAGCACAAAAACGGGTCTATTACTCTAAAATCTCCAAACCTTTGTTGGATCGCATTGATATCCAGATCGAGGTTAAAAAAGTGAATATTGACGAGATCACCTCCAATACCCCAGCGGAAAGTTCGGAGTCTATTAAAGAACGGGTGGTAAAAGCAAGGAACATTCAACTGCACCGCTTTAAAACGGTAACGAATAAACTCTTTGCCAATGGTCAGATGAGCAACCGGGAAATCAAAACCTTCTGCGCTCTGGATGACCCCACAGAAAAACTACTTAAACTGGCAGTGGATAAATTGGGATTAAGCGCCCGGAGTTACTTCAAACTCCTGAAAATCTCCCGCACTATTGCTGATCTTGACGGCATTGAAGCGATCAAACAGCACCATCTCCAAGAAGCACTACAATATCGCGCCCTGGATCTGTTCACGTTATGAAAAGATAGTAAGAACCGGCAAAAATTCAATTAGGGTTGTGGAAAATGATTGATCACCCGCAGGTCGGGGGTCAGTGGCAAACTGAACCGCAACGAAGAATTGATATAATTCTTGGCGGAGTTTATTGCCTCCCTTAAGGATTCGCCACGGGCCAAAGCGGCAGCAATGGCTGAAGACAACGTGCAGCCAGAACCATGGGTGTTGACCCCGCTAAACCATTCGGCTTCATAAACCCTCATTCCTTCCCTGTCGTACAAAATATCCACCGATTGGTAAACCGATTTGTCTTGCAAGTGCCCGCCTTTCAACAACACGGCCACGCCAAATTTTTTGTACATCAGTCGGGCGGCTTTTTCCAGGTCTGCCACGGTTTTTAAGGTCAAACCGGTTAAGATTTCAGCTTCCGGCATATTCGGTGTGATCAACGTGGCCAGGGGAAAGAATTTATTTTTTAATCTGTGGATGGCTTCATCGCGGATCAATTTACTACCCGACGTGGCGGCAAAAACGGGATCGATCACCAGGGGAATGGAACAGTATCGGTCCTGGGACAGGATGGACACGATCTCATCAATAATTTTGGCTGAAAAGAGCATGCCTGTTTTAATGGCTTTAATGGGAAATCCTTCCAGTACGGCGATTAATTGCTTACGAACCACCGCCACATGAATCGGTTGGATGGCGGTCACGCCATCAAGGTTTTGGGCTGTCACTGCGGTGATCACACTGGTTCCGAAAACACCCATGGCAGAAAAGGTTTTTAAATCCGCCTGGATGCCAGCTCCGCCACCACTATCGGAACCAGCCACTGTCAATATAGCACAAAAATCATTCATCTTCATACCTCCATTATAATGGAGAGACTGGTTGCTGTCAACATCCTTGAATTAAAGAAAAACTGGTCTTTGCAAAACTATTTTCTTGTGGTATAATTGAACATCCACGGGCAAACCATTGATATGATTCTCCCTCTCCGAAAGCGCAAGATTCCTTGCCGACAGCCCATTTAACCAATCATTCTTTTAGTACTATGTTATATAACATTCATTGACGGAAGTTTGCCCATTTCCCTTCGTGGTAGACTTTCGAGGTAAGGAAAAATAGGGTATTACATGATCAATAAATTGGATAAAAAAAATATCGCCGATATATATGGACTTACCCCGATGCAAGAAGGAATGCTGTTCCATTATTTAATGGGACAGCAAAAAGACCACTACTTTGAACAATTATCGCTGGGCTGTTGGGGAGAAATTGACATGGGAATTTTCACGGCAGCGTGGCAGGCCGTGGTGGACACCAACGAGGCACTGCGTAGCGTGTTTCGCTGGGAAGAGATGGACAAACCCATCCGTATTATCCTCAAAAAACATGTAGTACACACACGATTCTACCAATGGCGCGAGAGTTCAGGTCAGAATAAAGAGTTATGGCTGGCCGAAATCAAAAAAGGGGACAGGCAGGAAAAATTCGATTTACTGGAAGTTCCTTTCCGCGTGACTCTCTGCAAACTGGATGCGAACCAACAGGAAATGATTATCAGCAACCACCATATATTGTGGGATGGGTGGAGTTGCGGTATTATTCTGAAAGAATTTTTCAGTCATTACAACGCTCTATTGGCGGGGAAGGCACCGGTGTTACCGGTAAAAACAAAATTTAAAGCTTTCGACCAATGGCTCCAAAACATGGATACGGGGAACCACGAGAGGTATTGGACGGATTACTTCGCGGATGTGGACGCGGTGGTGGAGTTTTCCGCCAAACACGCGGTGGCGGGTCACAAAAAAGAGGGGGGTGTCGGTCAATTAGAAAAAAGAGTGGATGGATGTTTTAAAGAGCAGTTGGAGAGGTTTGTTAAAAAACATAAAATAACCATGGCCGCTTTGTTTTATACAGCCTGGGGAATATTGCTGCAACGGTATAACAATAGCGATGATGTGGTTTTTGGTATCACGGTATCGGGTCGCTCGGCCCGAATCAAAGGCATCGAGGAGATGGTGGGACTCTTTATCAACACGCTACCCATGCGGGTAAAAACGTTTGAAAGCCAGGAAATTGCCCGGTTATTAAGGGATGTGAACACGGACCTGCAACAACGTGAAGCCCACGAGTACACTTCTCTGGCAGAAATCAAACGCTCCCGGGGCCTGGATGTGCAGGAAGACCTTTTTGACACGCTGGTGGTGGTGGACAATTACCCGCTGGATATTCCTGCTTTGCAACAGAATGCGGCTCTGGCCATTCGTGGATATGCCATGCATGAGAGCACGCACTATGATTTAACGCTGGTTATCTCGTTGTTTGACGATATCGAGGTCATGTTTACTTACAATGATGTATTGTTTGAGCGCTCTACCATGGAACAACTGGCCAACCATTTTAATCTGATTCTAAGACATATTATTGATCATGCGGACGAAAAGATAGCGGGGGTGAACCTCTTGTCCGCAGATGAAAAACAACGCATTTTGATTGAAATCAACGGGACGGAAAAGGCCTACCCGCGGCATGAAACAATTCACCATTTATTTGAACAACAGGTGCGGCGAACACCGGATCACATTGCTGCGGTAAGCACGGAACCCGAGACGCAATCCCTCACCTACTGCCATTTGAACGAAAGAGCCAATGTCGTGGCTCGACTGCTCCGCCAGCAGGGTGTGGGCGCGGATATCATGGTGGGTATTTTGTCGGAACACTCACTGGAAATGCTCATCGGGGTGTTGGGAATATTAAAATCAGGGGCTGGATACTTGCCTTTAAATCCAGATTACCCGGCTGAGAGAATCCAATTCATGATCTCCGATTGCCGTTGCTCACTGCTGCTGACCTACGGGCAACACCGGGAAATCGCGGGCGTGACCACCATCAATCTAAATGATCTAACAAAAACCACCGGTGATTTTCCAATCAGCGATCTGAAAAATACCCCCGTTACCGGACCGGAACATCTGGCTTATATCATGTATACCTCCGGTTCCACCGGACTTCCCAAGGGTGTCGCTGTAACCCATCGGAACGTGGTACGCTTGGTAGTGAATTCCAATTTTGTGACATTTGCGGCGACAGATCGGTTTTTGCAAACTGGTGTGCTGGAGTTTGATGCGTCTACTTTTGAAATATGGGGTGCGCTCCTGAATGGTCTGGCACTTTATGCCATGACGCGGCAGGGGATATTGTCGCCGCAGAAATTAAAGGAAACAATCATCCAACACCACATCTCTATCATGTGGATGACCGCCCCGTTGTTCAACCAGATGTGGGATGCAGACATGGATATATTTGGCGGACTGCGCTATTTACTCGTGGGTGGGGATGTTCTTTCGCCAAGGCGAATTTTACAGTTGCGGCGGTATTTTACCCGCCTGTCCCCTATTAATTGTTACGGGCCTACCGAGAATACCACCTTTTCCACCACCTTTTTAGTGGACCGGGAAAACACCGGGAGTATTCCGATTGGTAAACCGATAGCCAATTCTTATGCCGTGATTATGGACCGTTACCAGCAGATACTGCCGCCAGGATTGCCCGGCGAATTATGGGTGGGCGGCGATGGTGTGGCCCGCGGTTATCTGAACCAGGTGGAATTAACCGCGGAAAAGTTTGTCTTCCCCCCCCAACTGCGCGGTCGTTTCTATCGCACCGGCGATTTGGCCCGCTGGCGCGAAGATGGCAATATCGAGTTTCTGGGGCGTTTGGATCATCAGGTGAAAATTCGTGGCTTCCGTATTGAATTGGAAGGTATTGAAAAACAACTGCGCCTCCACCCGGAGGTGAAAGAGACGCTGGTTTTGGTACGGGGGACAGGAAAAGATAACGAAACGGAAGAAGGGAATGAAGATAAATACCTGTGCTGCTACTGGGTCCCACGGGCGGCTGGGACAGCTTTGGAACAAGAGCAAGACAATGGCGACGATGACGATGGCGCGGTCATGTTACGCCAGTATCTTTCGCAGCGCCTTCCTGATTACCAGATCCCATCCTATTTTGTGCGCCTGCACCGGTTTCCTCTGACTGCTAACGGAAAGATTGATCGGAAAGCGTTACCAGAACCGACCCTGCCTGCGGGTGATTCTTTTACTGCGCCTCGAAACGGTGTGGAACAGGAATTGGTACACATATGGATGGATATTCTGGGCCTACGGGAACCGACCCGATTGGGGATTGATGATAATTTTTTCCGCGTGGGGGGTCATTCATTAAAAGCCACGCGGTTGACGTCGCGGATTCATAAGACGTTTAATACCCGCCTTGCCTTGGAAGCCATTTTTACCGCCCCTACTATCCGGGAAATGGCACGCTTGATCTTAAAACAGGGGCAAAAGGAAACGGATACTTACCACTCCCTGCCCGCAGTGGAAGAGCGGGAGTATTACCCGTTATCGTCAGCCCAAAAACGCCTTTATATTCTTTATCGCATGGATGCACTAAATATTGGCACCAGTTACAATATCCCGCTGGTGATGCAGTGGCTGGGGGAGTTGAACCGGGAGAAACTGGAAAAAGTTTTTGGGCAATTGATCACTCGCCATGAAAGTTTCAGGACTTCGTTTGAAATGGTGGCGGATGTGCCCGTGCAGCGGGTGCAGCCGCAGGTATCTTTTGCCGTCCAGTACCACGAGATGATTTCTGCCGGGGAAAGTACAGACGATCTGATCCGTTCGTTTGTACGGCCCTTTGATTTGTCGCAAGCGCCGTTGCTACGGGTAGGATTGATTCGGCAGGACAAAGGGAAATATATCTTGATCACAGATATGCACCATATCATTGCCGACGGTGTATCTGCGGCCATACTGGTGCGGGAATTTATGGCGTTATATCAAGGTGAAAAGTTGCCGCACCTCTCTGTCCGCTATCGGGACTATGCCCTGTGGCAGCAGGGGGACCAGTGGCGAAACGCCGTGCAGAAACAAGCCGAATATTGGCAGCAGACTTTTGCCACCGGGGTGCAGGCTTTAAATTTACCCACCGATTATGCCCGACCACCAGAACAACGGTTCAACGGTGATACCTTTTCCTTCCAATTGGACCAAAGGGAGAGTGATGTATTACGGGACATTGCGTTGCACCGGGGAATCACCCACTTTATGCTGTTCTTGGCACTATACAATATATTATTGGCCAAACTGGGCGGCCAGGAAAATGGGCCGCAAGATATTGTAGTGGGCACGGGTATCGAGGGCCGGGATGTGGAAGACCTGGGTGCTATCGTGGGCATGTTTGTCAATACCCTGGCCCTGCGAAATTCTCCTGCTCCCGATAAATCCTTTGAAGACTTTTTGAAAGAAGTCGCCCAGCATACTACAAATGCTTTTGAAAACCGGGAGTATCTGTTCGAAGACGTGCTGGAAGGACTTTCACTGCAACGGGATACTGGCCGCAATCCGCTCTTTGATGTCTCGTTGCAACTGGACAACCTGGACATTCCGAAGCTGGTCATCCCCCAGATGACGATTTCGCCCCTTCCTTTTGCCGAGAAAATCGCCAAGTTTGATCTTACTCTCTGGGTCAAAGAGGCGGATGGCTGTTTTTTATTTTCTTTTGAATACAGCACCGCGTTATTTGCTTCTTCCACGATTGCCTGTTTTGCCCGTTATTTTAAAGAGATTATTCTGGCCGTAGTAGAGGCCGCGGAGAAAGATACCAATTTAGGTGCCAGGCTGGTAAAATTGCAACAGCCCTCAATCTCGCGCAGGCAGGAAATGATAGCGGCACTGAACCGTTCCTTTACAAAGGAAATCGCGCAATTCCAGCAGGAAAACCCGCAACCTGTATTCCAGCCGTTTCTGGATAGCGCCCTGAAGAAATATAAAACCAATACTGCCGTGGAGTACGGGGAAACCCTCATGACTTACGAACAATTGGACAGCCGCACCGATTTACTGGCGGCCCGATTGTTACGCATGGGAATAACCACCGGGACATTTGTGGGTGTGATGATGGCAGATCGTTTGTTGTGTATTCAGGCAGTGATTGCTATATTAAAGGCAGGTGGTGGTTTTGTGCCGCTGGACCCGACTCTACCCATGGCACGATTAAATACCCTGATGAACATCACCGCGCTGGAATATGTCCTGATTGATACCACCACCGCAATACCAGACCGCCCCATCACCTTTCTGCCTATCCAGCCCCTGCTGGCAAACGAAAAGTTTATATCCCACCCGGTTGCGGTGGTATACCATCCAGAGGACACTATTTATATTTATTTTACTTCTGGCAGTACTGGCACGCCCAAGGGGATCGTGGGGAAAAACTCCAGCTTGTTGCATTTTATTCGCTGGGAAATCGGCACCTTTTTGATTACCCAGGGAACCCGCAGCAGCCAGTTTGTGATTCCCGGGTTTGATGCTTTCTTACGCGATATTTTCGTGCCCTTGTGTGCTGGCGGAACCCTGTGCATTCCTCCAAACCAAGATATTATGATGGAAGCAGGAACCTTGCGCCGCTGGGTGGAAGAGTCCCGCGTGCAAGTCGTCCACTGCGTGCCCGGTTTGTTCCGACTGCTGGGGGTGCAAGGACTAAAGGATGGGGATTTTTTGAACTTGAACTATATTATTATGGCTGGCGAACGCTTGAATCCTTCCGACCTCGCCCCATGGTGCCAATGTTTCGGGCAGCGGATCCGTATTGTTAATCTTTACGGGTTATCCGAATCTACCATGGCTAAAACCTGGCATGTGGTGCAATCGGCTGATTTGAACCGCGAACGGATACCCGTGGGAAAAGGTATCCGTGGCGCCCAGGTCCTGGTGGTGGATGAAGGGATGAATCTGTGTGACCAACTGGTCACGGGTCAGATTCTGCTCCGCACCCCTTTTGGTAGCCATGGTTATCTGGATGATCCAGAGTTCACTTCCCACGTCGCTGTGGCCAATACTCTGCCCGGTAGTTTGGGGAACCAGGATATCTTATGGAAGACCGGTGATCTGGGGCGGTGGATGCTGGATGGCAATCTGGAATTACTGAACCGCCGCGACCGCCAGGTTAAAATCCGCGGCATCCGGGTGGAACTGGGTGAGATTGAAACGATTTTAATGAAACACCCCTGTATCAGCGAAGCGGCGGCTATTAAAAGAACGCTGGGGGAAGATAAAGAGTTATTATGCGTGTATTTCACTCGCAAGCAGGCAGTCGCAGAATCTAAGGATACGTGGGATGAGATATTAAAAAATCATATGGCCGCTTATTTACCCCAATACATGGTGCCCGCCCAACTGGTTGGGCTGGAAAAAATGCCCCGCAAACCCAATGGTAAGATTGATTACCAGGGACTACCACACCCCCAGGAACCCGCGACCGAGAATCTATCGGATAATCCAGCAGATGAAGTGGAAATCCGGTTGCGACAATTGTGGTTAGACGTATTAAAGATCGAACGAATTGGCCTTGAAACCGGGTTCTTTGAAAGTGGTGGTAACTCGTTGCACCTGATGTCCTTGATTTTGAAGATTCACCAGGAATTTGCTACCCGGCTCTCGCTGGGCGATATTTTCAGCAATATGACCATTAAAAAACAAGCCGCACTGATCAAGGGGAGAACTGCCGAACTGCTGGAAGTACATATCGAAAATAGTGAAAGCGCACCGGAACAAGAGTACTACCCCCTATCTGCCGCACAACAACGGTTGTTCGTGTTAGACCAGATGGAACCGGGCCACACGGGGTATAATATGCCCTTTGCTTTTGAGCTGGAAGGGGAATTAGAAAGAGAGAAATTGGAAACCGTGTTCTCCCAGCTCATCCATCGCCATGAGAGCTTGCGTACCAGCTTCCATTTATTGGATCACCAGCCCCTTCAGAAAGTGCATGAACACGTTTCCTTTCACGTTGAGCAAATCGAAACTCTGGGTGTTTCCGAGTGTATCCGTGCTTTTGTTCGTCCTTTTGAGTTATCCCAGGCGCCACTGTTCCGCGTGGGAATACAGGAATCCGCGCCGCACCACCCTATATTAATCGTGGATATGCATCATATTATTTCCGATGGTTTGTCGCTGGGAGTGTTGGTCCAAGAGTTGATGGCCCTTTATATAGGAAAGCCATTGCCACCACTGCATTATCACTACCGGGATTATGTGCTGTGGCAAGGCCGCGAAATGGCGCGGGGTGTGCTGGAAAAACAAGGTAGTTACTGGTTGGAACGATTTAAAGATGGCCCTCCCCTATTGGAATTGCCATTGGACTATCCCCGCCCTGTACTGCTGGATTTTAGTGGGCAGACCTATACTTTCCTGGTAGATACTACCCACACTGCCGCGTTAAATACCTTTGCCCTGCACCAGGATGTGACCCCGTACATGGTGTTGATTGCCGCGTTTGTTATTTTTCTATCCCGCCTCTCCGGCGGACAGGAGGATATCGTGTGCGGAACCCCGGTAGCGGGTCGAAAACACGCGCCTGTGCAATCAATTATCGGGATGTTTGTCAACACCCTGGCGCCACGCTTTTCTCCAGGCCCGGATAAAACAGTCAGCGCTTTTTTAAAGGAAGTGAAACAAGAAATTCTGCACTCTTTTGAAAATCAGGACTACCCTTTCGAGAACCTTGTGGAACAGATCGGCATACGCCGGGATGCGGCCAGAAACCCGCTATTTGATGTGATGTTCCTGCTGGATAACATGGCTATCCCGGAACTGGCAATCCCCGGCTTGAAACTAAAACCGCTGGTCATCGAACGGGGCACATCCAAGTTCGATCTGACCCTGGCTGCCCACCAGAGGTCCGATTTATTGGAAATGACTTTTGAATACCGGGATCACCTGTTCAAAAAGGATACAATAGTCAGATTCAGCCGTTATTGGTTACGGGTTCTAACCGAGATGATGGCGACGCCTTTGGGAACCTTGGCCAGTATAGAGATCATTTCCCAACCAGAGAAGCAGGTGCTGCTGGAAGAGTTCAATCGTACCGCCACTGATTACCCAGCCCATAAAACCATCCGCCAACTGCTGGAAGAGCAGGTGGTTCGGACACCTGACCGTACTGCCCTGGTGGGGAGCAGTTTGCAAGGGGTGGCTGAACTACCAGACAAAAAGGGGACAGGCGGGAAAATTGGCCAGGAAATAGTATTATCCTATGACCTGTTGAATAAACGCGCCAATGCCCTGGCGCATTTACTCCGGCAACGGGGTGTAGGTGCCGATACTGTTGTCGCTCTGGCTACGGGGCGGTGCATTGAAATGATGGTGGGGTTGTGGGCCATATTAAAAGCCGATGGAGCGTATTTACCTATCGATCCGCTCTATCCGTTGGACCGTATCCGCTACTTGTTACACGATAGTGGCACACCATTATTGCTTACTGAAGAACCTCTAAGCCGATCGCTTGCCACGGATTTTACCGGTGATATTATCCTGCTGGAAGAAAAGGGGCACGATCGGGGTGACGCTTATAACCTTGAAGCCAATGCCGGGCCGGAGAACCTGATCTATGTGATTTATACCTCCGGGTCCACCGGTAATCCCAAGGGCGTGATGGTGAAAAACGAGGGGTTTGTTAATCTGTTGCAGTGGTATGTCCGCCATTTTGAGTTTAATGACCGGGACCGGATGTTATTGATGGCTTCCACCAGTTTTGATCTGGCTCAGAAGAATCTTTTCGCGCCCCTGCTGCTCGGTGGGTTGCTTGTTCTACCCAAACCGGGGTTGTTCGATTATGCCGATCTGTCCCGCCTGATTGCGCGACACGGTGTGACCCAAATCAACTGTGCGCCCAGCGTCTTTTATCCCCTGTTGGAATGGAATATGGACCACCATTTTGTTTCCCTGCACTCGTTACGGTATGTATTCCTGGGTGGTGAACCTATAAAAATAAAAAAGTTGCTGCCCTGGGTGTCCACCCCCACGTTTACCTGTCGTATTGTTAATACTTATGGCCCTACCGAATGTACCGATATTGCCACTTCCTATATTATCCCCCGCCAGCGGTTGTTGGGGCAAACCACCGGGATAATCCCCATTGGCAAACCCATATATAATGTGCGCGTGTTTATACTGGATAAACACGATTTTTTATTGCCCGTGGGTATCGCCGGGGAAATTCATATTACGGGTAGCGGTGTGGCCCACGGTTATCTGGACCAACCCCTCCTCACCCATAATAAATTCACACCATTGCCCCCCGCGTTGCTCTGGGGAGAGGCTGCCAGGGAAACACCGGACACACCGTCCAGAATATCCAGAATAAACAGAATATACAAAACCGGTGATCTCGGACGTTGGTTACCGGATGGCAACATCGAGTTTTTAGGTCGTTTCGATTACCAGGTCAAGGTCCGGGGTTTTCGTATCGAGCCCGGTGAAATCGAGAGCGTGTTGTTGGCCTATCCGTCGATTACGGCGGCTGTGGTGATCGCCCGGCCCGTTAGCAACGGGGATAATGTCCTGTGTGCCTATATCGTGGGCGACGTGGGCGAGGCTGGCATGAATCGGAAAAGTATCAGTACCCGTTTACGGGAGCATGTAGGAAAAATTCTGCCCGATTATATGGTTCCTTCCTTTTTTACGCGGCTGGCGAAAATTCCCTTGACCCCCAACGGGAAAGTGGACCGTGAAGCCCTGCCCATGCCCGAAGTGGTGACCATAAGCAGTGCTTATTGTCCGCCCCGTGATGATGTGGAAAGACGTCTGGCAGATATTTGGGCGCAATTGTTGGATATTCCCTTGGCGAAGATTGGCATTGATGTTGATTTTTTTGCGCTGGGCGGGCATTCCTTGACCGCTACCATCCTGATTGGCAAGATTAACCGTACCTTTAATAGCGCGATTTCCTGGCCCGCTTTATTTAATACCCCGACTATTCGCGGCCTTGCCGGACAGATCCGCTTTAATGTCAAGGACAATAGCGTCGCCAACATTGAGGCCGCCGAACAAAGGGAGTATTATCCCCTTGCCCCGGCGCAGAACCGCTTGTATATCATGCAGCACATGGATCGGGAAAGTGTCGTCTACAATATTCCCGTGCTGTTGGAACTGGTGGGACAATTGGACCGGGAAAAGCTTGAAGCCCTGTTCAGAAGTTTGCTCCACAGGCATGAGACGCTACGAACCTCTTTTTTTATCAGCGGTGATACACCCGTCCAACGCGTCCATTCACAGGTGGAATTTGCGATAGAAGCACCCGTTACCCGGTTGTCTGATACCCCGCTGACGGCAACGGAAATTTCCCAATTGATCCGGACATTCGTGCGCCCCTTTTATTTGGATCATGCCCCGTTACTGCGCGTTAGCCTGGAGGAACTAGAAGGGGACAGGCACCTTTTGATGATAGACTGGCACCATATTATTACCGATGGTCTCAGCCTGGAAATAATGGTCCGCGAATTTATGGCGCTTTATAACGATGTATCATTACCCCCGCTGGTCTTGCAGTATAAAGATTATGTGTTGTGGCAGCAGGCGCTGGTTCAAAGTGAAATCTGGCACCAGCAGAAATCCTACTGGCTTCACTTATTTGCCGGGGAGATTCCCCAATTAAATTTACCCGTGGATGAAATACGACTCCCTGTTTTGGAGTTCGCGGGCCATACTATCTTCTTTACTATTGCCGCACCCGAAACCACTGCCTTAAAAGAGTGGGCTACCCAACACGGCGCTACATTATATATGGTATTGTTGCTGTTGTATTATATTTTACTGGCGAAAATCAGTGGCCAGGACGAAATCGTGGTGGGAACCGTCACCGCTGGTCGTCGTCATGTCGATTTAACGCCCATGATCGGCATGTTTGTTAATACCCTGGCGCTGAAAAATACCGTGCCTGCCGAAAAAACGCTTTCCCAGTTCCTGAGCCAGATTAAAACCACGACTCTCGAAGCTTTTGAAAATCAGGATTACCCGTTAGAAGAACTGGTGGAACAGGTCCATGCTGGGAAAAAACGGGATTCCAGCCGCAACCCGCTGTTTGATGTCATGTTCGTATGGCAAAATTTCGGGCTGAACAATCAGACCATTACCCAGTTGGATATTCCTGGTTTAAATTTAAAACCATGGGCTGAACCCGAATCCGCTATTGCTAAACTGGATATGAGCTGGATAGCTGAGGCCGAGGGTGACAGCTTATCTTTTTCTATTAATTACCGCACCCGTCTTTTTAAAGCAGAAACCATCACCCGGTTTGTCGCGTATTTCAAACAAATTCTGGCTGCCCTATTGGCTGAACCGGATAGGAATATTGAATCTATAGAGATTATTTCGCCCCAGGAAAAGCACACTTTGTTGACCGAGTTCAATAATACTGCCATGGACTATCCCCGGCATAAAACGCTTCACCAGTTGTTTCAAGAACAAGCCGAACGAACTCCCGATCATATTGCCGTGGTGGGTAAAACAACATTTCTCACGTATCGGGAACTACAGCAACAGGCTTTTTTTCTGGCCCACCGGTTAAAGGCGCACGGTGTGCAACCCGGTAGCCTTGTCGCAGTAACTGCCGACCGCTCCGTGGAGGTGATAATTGGCATCATGGGCATATTGATGGCTGGAGCCGCGTACCTGCCCATTGATCCCACCTATCCCCCATCACGTATCCATTACCTGCTGGCTGATAGCAATGTCCGCTTGCTACTGACCGCCCCGGGCACCGGGATCGCCGACAAGGTAGGAAGTCAGATAGGCGGAAAGATTGACGTGCAACCTATCCGTTCCACCTTAACCGCCACCTCTTGTGTTTGCCAGTTCCCTCCCGCTAATCTTGCATATGTGATCTACACCTCCGGCACCACTGGCAATCCCAAGGGTGTTTTGATGACCCATGCCAGTGTCGTGTCTCTGGCCACCGCGTTAAAGAAGAACATATATGATCGTTACTCCGACTTTGGTCCTTTGAAATTGGCCATGGTGGCACCCGTTGTATTTGATGCCTCCTTACTGCACATTTTCGGTGGGTTATTGTGGGGGCACGCTTTATATCTTGTGCCCGAAGAGACCCGCGCCGATGGCGCTTTGCTGCTGGACTATTATTTGTTGCAGCACATTGATATTGCCGATGGCACCCCCGCCCATCTCGCCATTCTCTTGGAAAGCGCGCAGCAGGAAACGACACCACTACCCCCGCTCAAACATGTGTACATGGGTGGCGACTCCTTGACATGGGCCGCAGTCAAACGCTTCCAAGAACGATTCGCCGGGCGCATACCTGCTATCACCAATATGTATGGACCCACTGAATGTGGCGTCAATACCACCTCTTATTCTGTCGACAGTAACAACACCCCATCCCCCGCGCAGGAATATGTGCCCATTGGTGTGCCCTGGCCCAATCAACGCGTGTATATAGTGGACAAAAACCGTCTCCTGTTACCCATGGGTATTGCCGGGGCGCTGTGTGTCGGTGGTGTGGGTTTGGCTCTGGGGTATTTGAATAATCCTGAATTAACCGCTGAGAAATTTGTCTTTATTTTTAATGAACGGTGCTACCACACCGGCGACCGGGCCCGTTGGCTGGCCGATGGGAATATCCAGTTCCTCGGTCGAATTGATCAACAGGTGAAAATCAGGGGCTTTCGTATTGAGCCCGGGGAGATCGAATCCCGTTTGAACCACCATGAACAGATCCAAGAAGCCATTGTGATCGCTCGCACCTCCATGATGGGTGAAGCTTATCTCTGTGCCTATGTGGTGCCCGCCCCCAGTGTTTCTGAGCACGAAAAACTTTCACTTATTCCCCAGTGGCGGGATTATCTTTCCCAACAATTACCCGACTATATGGTGCCCCAGTATTTCGTTATATTGGCAAGTATCCCAGTTACCCCCAACGGCAAGATTAACCGGGCCGCCCTGCCAGAACCCCGGTTCCTCACCACCGACAAAACATATATCCCGCCCAGCGATGATATTGAAGCCACCTTGGTGGTCTTGTGGCAAGAGGTGTTGCACGGCGAGGAAGCCGGGGGAAATCCCATTGGCATGGATGACGATTTTTTCCAGTTGGGTGGCAACTCCCTGAACGCCACGATCCTGATTGCCAAAATTCACCGTGAGTTTGATGTGCGCCTGCGGTTGACCGATTTTTTCACCGCGCCCTCGGTTCGTGGTATCGCCCAATTTATAAAAAAAGCGGCCAAGGAGAAATACGTTGTCATTGAAGCCGCCAAAGAGAAGGAGTATTACCCGCTCTCTTCCGCCCAGGAACAACTTTATGTGCTCCAGCAGATGAAACAGGCTAGCATCCATTACAACATGCCCAGCGCCCATCGTTTGACCGGGAACCTGGACCTACCAAAACTGGAAGCGGCATTTGCTGCCCTGATCAGACGCCATGAAAGCTTGCGTACCTCCTTTCAAACCATTGGTGGTAAACCCTTCCAGAAGATTTACGAAAACGTGAACTTCACCGTCCAGTACCACACCCTGGACTCGGCGTCCGTGCTTCACGCTGAAACCCAACGTGCTACCCGACAATTTATCCAACCTTTTGATCTGACCCACGCCCCCTTGTTGCGGGTCGAATTGTTGCGCCTTGCAGAGCACGTTCACCTCATGCTGGTGGACATGCATCATATTATCACCGATGGGTCGTCTATTGGTATCCTGGTCAGGGAATTCGTGGCCCTGTATGCCGGGGAAATCCTGCCCGAACTGCGTATTCATTACAAGGATTATGCCGAATGGCAGAAAAAAAGAATGGGTACGCCAGAACTTCAGCAGCAAGAACACTATTGGCTCAGCCAGTTACAAGGGGAGTTGCCTAACTTGTCCCTGCCCCATGATTTCCAGCGGCCTGATTTTCCCGATTATGAAGGTGGCGCATACACTTTTGAATTGGACCCGGAGCAAACCACCGCCTTAAAACAAATCGCCACTACCTACCAAACCACCCTGTATGGTGTGTTATTAACTGTTTTTAATGTCCTGCTGAATGCCTTAAGCGGCCAGGAAGATATTATTATCGGCGCACCCGTGGCCAATCGTCGGCACTCTGATCTGGAACCCATGATCGGTATGTTTGTGAATACCCTGGTGTTGCGAAACTATCCAACCCGGGAAAAGACTTTCGCCGCGTTTCTCCATGAAGTCGGTCAACGTACCCTGCGGGGCCATGAGAATCAGGAATACCCCTTTGATGAATTGGTCGAAAAACGTCTCGGCAAAACTGCCCGGCAGTCCTCCCGCAACCCGATTTTTGACGTGTTGTTCCTGTTGCAAAACATGGATATCCAGCAATTAACTCTGGCCGGATTACAATTGGCAGAATATGACATCGAATTTAATGTCTCACCCTTTGACCTCGTATTATTGGGCAGCGAGAGCAAAGGGAAATTAGTATTGAAGTATCTTTTTCACACCGCCCTGTTTTTGCCCGCAACCATCAAGCGGTTTGCCGATTATTTCATTCAGATTGTGAATACCATAGTGAGCAACCCCCAGATTCAATTAAAAGATATGACCATCGCCCATAATCTCATAGAACCAGAAGCCGCTTCGCTGGATGTCAGCGATGGGGATTTCGGATTTTAAATAATTATGACATTGGAGTTAATAATGGAGTTAAGATGAACAGACGAACACAGAATTTAGATCAGTTAACCATTGCCGCCAATCAGAAGCCCAAGGAACGGGAGTACTGGTTGCAAAAATTAGCCGGGAACTTGCCCCGCAGCATGTTTCCCTATGATTCCGAACCTGCCACAGCCCCGTCTGATTTATCACTGGCGGAACTGGAGTTCACCCCCGCCCCATCCCTGACCGCGCAGATTCTCAAGCTGTCTGCTAATTCCGAGACCCGCTTGCACATGGTATTGGTGACCGGGTTGATTGGTTTGTTGGCCCGTTATAGTGGCCACACTGATATTATTATGGGAACCCCCATCTTCGGAACAACCCGCGAAACTACCGGGGCCATGCTCAATACCGTTGTCCCCCTGCGTGGTCAAATCACGACCACCACCACATTTAAAGAATTAGTGTTGCAGGTAAAAGACACCGTGATGGCTGCCGCCCAGAATCAGTCCTACCCAATCGAAATATTGGCCCGACAATTGAACCTTGACTGTAGCGGGGCAGATTTCCCCCTCTTTGCTGTGGCTCTTGCTCTGGAAAATATCCAGAACCCGCTGCATCTGGATGCAGTTACCCCCCCTATTATATTTTCCTTCAAGCTCATCGACCCGTTGTTGTTGGGGCGTGTCTTGTATGATTCCCGGCGCTACAGCCACACCTATATCCAGCAAATCAGCGGCCATTGGTTGGAGTTCATGCAAAAAAGTCTGGCCGAACTGGACAAACCACTCCTAGATATAGATATTTTATCCCCTACCGAACATCAAAAGCTCTGGTTGGACATGAACGGCCCGGAAATGGCGTATCCGTCACCAGCAACTATTGCCGAGCTAGTTGAAGTGCAGGTAGTCAAGCACCCGCAACAGATTGCCGTGATCTGCGGTAGTGGTCAATTGACCTACCAGCAATTAAACCAGCAAGCCAATCAATTGGCTCATTTGTTGCGGCACAAAGGCGTCGTGCCCAACAGCGTGATTGCCGTGCTCATGGAACGGTCGTTGGACCTCGCTGTCACCCTTCTGGCGATTATAAAAGCTGGCGGCGCTTATTTACCCATTGATCCCGATTACCCAGAGAACCGGATCCGTACTATTCTCGAAGAGAGTGACACCTGCATGTTGATCACTGCCAGTGGTGTGATTCATCCTCTTTCTTTTAGCCGTTTGCAAAATCGTCAGAGCACCAGCCACGTTGCCGAACCCCATTTGATTCTCACTCCCAGCCGGGCGCAGATTTGCGATTTTGATAGTTTGCCTCTTCCCGACCGCACCCTGGTCGATTACAGCACGTACCATCAGTGTATTGGCATTGCCCCTGTCAAGCGCACCATGGCCCTGCAAACCTCGCGGGGCTGCCCGTATAATTGTCTCTATTGCCATAAAATATGGCCCAAAAAACACGTCGTGCGTAGTGCTGGAAATATTTATCAAGAGATTCGCCAGGGCTATGAAGCCGGTATTCGCGACTTCGTGTTTATCGATGATATTTTTAATCTCGATAAAGTGAATTCCGGCAAATTATTGGAAACCATTATCCGCGACAACTTGAATGTCCGACTCTATTACCCCAATGGTTTACGGGCCGATGTGTTGGACAAGGAGTTTATTGATCTCATGGCTGCCGCAGGAACCGTGAATATTGACGTGGCTCTGGAAAGCGCCTGTCCCCGTATTCAGAAATTGATGAAAAAGAATCTGAACCTGGAAAAATTCCGGGAGAATCTTCTTTATATTGCCCATACCTATCCCCAGATTATTTTGGAAATGGAGATGATGCATGGCTTCCCCACTGAAACCGAGGCAGAGGCGATGATGACCTTTGAGTTTCTCAAGAGTATTCATTGGATTCATTTTCCCAATTTGAATATCTTGAAGATATTTCCCAACACCGACATGTATCGGCTCGCTATAGAGCACGGTGTATCGCCGCAAGCCATAGAGAACTCCACCAATTTTGCCTATCATGAACTACCCGGCACCTTGCCTTGGCCCAAACAATTTACCCGTCGTGTGCAAGCCCAACTGTTGCAAGAATATTTCCTCTTGAAAGAGCGGATGTTGGCCGTATTGCCCCAGCAGATGAAGATTATGACCCAGGATGAGCTGGTCAAGAAATACGATACCTATTTACCCATGCCTATCCGGCAGTTTTCAGATATTCTGGATGCGGCGGGTATCTTGCCCGAAGAATTAGGAGTCAGCCAATTTCACCAGGAAAACCAGGTTGTTGCACCATTGGATTTTTCCCAGCAGATGCGCGCTTATTTTCCTCTAAAAGAGGCCGCGCCCGATGCTTGCCGCGTATTGTTGCTTGATCTCTCGCATTTTTTCAGCACCGAGACTGGCACCATGCTTTACAATGTCACTGAAGCGCCTTTGGGGTTGATGTACCTGTTAACTTTTCTTAACCAGAAATTAGGCGCCAGTGTAGCTGGTAAGATTTATAAATCCCGCATAGATTTTGATGATTATGATGCATTAAAACGCTTGATATTGGACTTTAAACCTCATCTGATTGGCATTCGTTCCCTTTCGTATTACCGGGAATTTTTTCACCGTACCGTGACCGTGATCAAAGAATGGGGGATTGAAGCTCCCATTATTTCCGGGGGGCCGTATGCCACCAGTGATTATCCCATTTTGCTTCAGGACCCCCATGTCCGGTTGGCCGTGTTAGGCGAGGGCGAACACACCTTTCTCGAATTGGTGGAACGGATGATTGCCAATGGAAACAAATTACCGGATGAAGAGGAGTTAAAACAAATGGCGGGCATTGTGTTGGTCTCTGAGGTTGAGCGGGACCATCTGTTGGCCACGCAACGGAAAATTTTGCTGTTGGATATTATGAGGGAGGAAGTGGCAGGTTATCCTACCACTGATCTTGAGAAGATAAATTGTGCTACAGATTTACTTTACTTGATTTCTACCTCTGGTTCTACAGGTAAGCCCAAGCTTGTAAAAATGGCGCATTGTAATCTGGTGAATTTATTGTTTTTCCAACATAGTCAGACTAATATCAATTTTGAACGTGTGTTGCAGTTTGCGTCCATTGCGTTTGATGTTTCGTTTCAGGAGATTTTCACCACGTTGACCGCTGGTGGCACCATTCATTTCTTAACTCCTGAAGTGCGGTCGAATATTCCTTTGCTTTTGGAGTTTATCGCGTATCATCGCATAGAGACCCTCTTTTTCCCGCCCGCGTTTCTCAAATTTATTTTTGATCAGCCCGAATATGTTCAGCAGTTTCCAACGTGTGTGCGGCACATTGTCACTGCTGGGGAGCAGTTGTTAGTAACCCCGTCTATGCGGCGGTATTTTCAGGAGCATCAAGTTTATTTGCACAATCATTATGGACCTGCTGAGACCCATGTCGTAACTACTTTCACCATGGGTCCCGGTAATAGTTATCCCGATCTTCCTCCCATTGGTAAACCCATTGCCAACACCACCATTTTCATATTGGATAATTATCTCAATCCCCAGCCTTGCCGATTAGCCGGTGAACTTTACATTGCCGGTGCTGCCGTTGGTTTAGGTTATCATAATCAAGCAGAATTGACCTCTGAAAAATTCCTTAATATAGAACGCTTTGGGAAGTCCAGAAACCCTTTCACGAAAGGCTTGGGGGACGCAGTCCCCTTTTTGGCCACCGGAGGCAATAGGGTATACAGAACCGGTGATCTTGCATGTTGGCTCCCTGATGGGAACATCCAGTTTTTAGGACGAAAGGATCAGCAGGTGCAGGTTCGTGGTTTTCGGATTGAATTGGAGGAGATACGTGGGCGGTTATTGCAACTCGATTCTGTCAAGGATGCCGTTATCGTGGATCGGCGCACTGCCAGCGGTGATGTGTATTTATGTGCTTATATCGTGCCCGTCACCATGGCCGTGGAGTTTGAGGTCAGTGGTGTGCGGGAGAGTTTGGCGCTTGATTTGCCCGATTATATGGTGCCTTCCTTTTTTATCCCCATGGAAAAACTGCCGTTGAACAGCAGCGGGAAAATTGATCGTAAAGCCTTGCCAGAACCCAGGATTTCCGCCAGCGGCGTTGCTGGTGAACCTCCTATGGATGAAACCCAGAAGCGGGTAGCGCGGATTTGGGCCGAGGTGTTGGAAGGTTCTGTCGGTATTGATGATAATTTCTTTGAGATGGGGGGTCATTCTTTAAAGGGAACTGTTTTGATTTCCAGATTGCACCGGGAATTTAATGTCAAGTTGATGTTAGTTGATGTATTCAAGTATCCCACCATTCGTTTATTGTCCCGTTTTTTAGATACCGCAGTGCAGGCAGTTGATTCCTTCCAGGCTATTTCACCCGCGCCGCAGATGGAGTATTATCCTCTTTCGTCTGCTCAGAAGCGATTGTATATATTGCAGCAAATGGACAAGCAGATCACTACTTACAATATGCCCATGGCTGTGACCGTCAGCGGCGTATTGGATAAGCCCAGGTTATTGGCTGTGTTCCAGCAACTCATTGCGCGTCATGAAAGTGTGCGCACCCGGTTTATCACCCACGAGAAACGCACCGTGCAACAGATTTTGGAAGCAGTGGACTTTCAAATCCAGGAGATTCAATCCGATTCAGCCAGCATCACCGCTTTTATTCAACCTTTTGATCTGGCTCACGCCCCGTTGTTGCGGGTGGCTGTGAGCCACATAGATGCCAATCAATACCTGCTAATGATGGATATCCATCATATTATCAGCGATGCCGTGACCTTGGAGATCATTATCGCCGAGTTTGCCGCTTTGTATGATAACCAGAGTTTACCTCCCTTGCGATTGCAGTACCGCGATTATTCCTATTGGCAGAACACTCTCTTGGAAACCGGCGCGATGGCCCGGCAGGAAAAATTCTGGCTCGAACGTTTTGCCGGTACTTTGCCCCAACTGAACATGCCCACCGATTTCCCCCGTCCAGAGCGTAAAGGTTCAGCCGGGGACAGCCGGGTTGTTTTCGTGTTCCCCCAATTGGGTGAGCGCGTACACCAACTGGCCCGGCAAAAAGAGACCACTTTGTACCAGTTTTTATTGGCTATTTATATTATCTTGTTGCACAAGTACAGTGGGCAGTCGGATATTATAGTAGGTTCTCCTGTGAGTGGGAGGCCGCATATTGATTTGCAGCCTATTGTCGGTGTGTTTGTGAATATGGTAGCCATTCGTACCCGTCCGTTGCCAGACAAAACCTTTAGCGAATTTTTAGAAGAGGTGAAGAACGGTGCTTTGGCAGCTCACGAGAACCAGGAGTATCCTTTTGACGATCTCGTGAACAAACTCGGCTTGCAAGGCACAGCGGGTCGGAACCCCATCTTTGATGTAGGCTTCTTATATAATGCCTTGGACACCCGCAAAATCAATCAATCCTCCTTGCAGATCACCCCCTACCAAAACACAAATCCTGTTTCCCGTTTTGACATGTTGATGGCGGCTTCCCAGGGTGAGAAAGGGATTATGTTATCCATAGAATTCTCCACCGAACTATTCAGACCCGCCAGCATAGAAGCCTTTCTCAATCATTATCTGGAGATACTGGAACAAGTCACAAATGATAGCACCCTGCCCCTGGATAAGATTACCATCACCGGGAATCTCAAGGCGATTGTCGCGGAGAAACCGGAGATTACTTTTGGGTTTTAAAAAGTAGACGCGGCATCGTGCCGCATTATATTAGTACTCCGCCTAGTAATGCGGCACGATGCCGCGTCTACATTTTAGGGGACAGGCTGGTATTTTGGCTGGTATTTCCCAATGGTCTTGGTGGTTAAGCCTGGATGGCTGAGACCGGGCAGACACTGGCGCAATCGCCGCAATCAGTACATTTTGACCCATCAATAACAAAAATAGTTTCGCCTTGGCTAATGGCGTTTACAGGGCATACGCCTTCACACGCACCACAGGAAATACACGCGTCGGTAATTTCATAAGCCATTTTTTATTCCTCCAGAATTTATTTAAACCATAGCTGACCATTTATCATATCATAAATCGAGCCTAAGTAGAACAATTTTTTTTTGAACCGTACTGTCTATCTTGACAGCTATCTTTTCGGATGTCCCTTCCAATTCTGGACTATAGGTAAGTTAGGAAACTAGGAAGCGACCCCGCCAACAGCGCTTCGCGCAGCGAACAAGTCGCTTAGCGCCGTGGAATTATTACAGCACAGAAATTCGTACAATTGGGAGTTGTTGGAAACAGTAGAATAAAAGAATGCGACAAGGATGTCGCGTCTACGTAGACGCGCCATCCCTGGCGCATTAATAAGCGGCGAAAACAAGAACTTGGATACCATTTCTGGCAATTTTCTTGGAAGTTTTTATCAGATAATGCTGAAACGCCCCAGATTATGTCCAACCATCCCAGCCGTCGGTCCAGTTAGAATCGAACACAATAAATTTTGTAGCGGTGAGTTCCCCCCGTTCGTTTATTTCCAGACAATCTTCCCTAAGCACTTACGTTTATTTCGGAAGATACGGGGTTTTACACCAGGAAAGCTATTATTCGATCTTCGCCATGAACTCAAGCAAAAAAGGGAATATGATCGTGAGCGAAAAGCCAAATCTCGGCAGTTACGGAAAACCTTACACCAAAACCAGTGAGTATTGTGCTTATTTGTAAATAATTTTCCCGATTTTTCGGAAATTTTGCCCTCCAGCCTGATTCGCAAGTGAATTAGGGTCAGTGATGACTGAATTAGAGTCAAAAAAGTGCAAATAGGGTAAACGATGACCGATTTTCATGTAAATTTTTCCTCAAAGGGTCAACGATGACCCTCGGAGGGACATCGTTGACTGATTTAGATAGAATTCAGTGCAAATTCGTATCATTTTGACCGATTTTCAGTCGTGGATGACCGATGGCGGACAATTTTGTCCGACAAGGGACAATGATGAGTGATTTTTTGTCGTGGATGACCGATGGCGGACAATTTTGT
>CAZCVI010000067.1:0-42417 GCA_964502145.1 uncultured Clostridia bacterium | reverse complement strand
AATTGTTAATAGGCCGCAGGCCATTACCGCGAAGCGGTTTTGTCCAATTCCCATACTTCCCATACTTCCCACAACTCCCATAACTCCCATTACCTTGGCCGTGGATTTAAGACTACTAATTCATAGCCAATCCTTTTTTATTAATTTTAGAGTCTATCCCTTGACAATAAAATCCGCTTTTGCTAAATTGGGATTGGCTTGACATATTGGCTAAAAAGGACCATAGTATGAATAATGAAACAGAATCAAATGAAGCCGTCTTGGCAGAACTAAAAAGCTTAACACAAAAGCTAGCCTCCATTGAGGAAGAAAAACAATCATTGCTCAATCAGGCCGCCATTGCAGAGGCCCGTCAGAAGATGGAAGAGCAACTCCATCACACGCAAAAAATGGAAGCGATCGGCACATTCGGTAATGGGATTGCCCATGATTTTAATAATATCTTATCCATTATCTTGGGTTATGCTGATTTGGTTGCCGATGACATCCCCGCAGACAGTCCTGCCCGGTCCGGGTTAGGGCAGATTGTGATGGCAGCCAATCGTGCCAATGAACTCGTGCAGCAGATTTTAACGTTCAGTCGCCAAGCCGAGTACACACCCAAGCCCCTGAAATTGGCTGCACTCTTAGAAGAGGTTGCAAAAAGCCTAGGTGACTCCTTGCCCGCAACCATTAATATCCAGATTAATATTGCCCCAGATACCGGCATGGTGATGGCAGACCCAGCCGGCATTCAGCAGGTTATCATGAATCTCTGCCTCAATGCTGCACAAGCCATGAAAGAAGAAGGCGGTCTACTGACCCTGACTTTAGAACCTGTCCAAGGGCGACAAGCTTCCACCGAAACAACAACACTCGGCCAAGCCGAATATCTCAAACTCACTGTCACCGATACCGGCCCAGGGATTCTGCCCGAGAACTTAAACCGTATCTTTGATCCCTACTTTACTACCAAGAAAAAAGGGGCGGGCGCCGGGCTTGGATTGGCGCTGGTGTATGGCATTGTCAAAAAGCATGACGGGGAAATTACCGTGCAAAGCAAACCTGGTTTTGGTGCCTCGTTTGCTATCTTTTTACCCATCATTCCATCTGAAGCAGTAGAAATCGCCGCGATAGAAGGCGCGGCAATTCTTGGACTCAACGAACATATTCTCCTGGTAGACGATGAACTGGCACTGGTAGAAACAGGACGTTTGCAATTGGAGAAATTGGGGTATCAAGTCACTGCCAGAACCAGCAGTGTTGATGCACTGGAGTATTTCCGCAAACAACACCACACTGTGGACCTTGTTTTAACCGATCTCAATATGCCCAACATGTCCGGTTTGCGACTGACCACTGAAATCCATCGCCTCAGACCTGATATGCCCGTGATCCTCCTCACTGGCTTCAGCGAAACCATTGATGAAGACAACCTCCAAGCCCAGGGCATTGCCGCACTGATCATGAAACCTTTCGTCCGCAATAATCTGGCCAATAATATCCGCGCCATTCTGGACAAAAAAAAGAAGTGGTGAACAACTTTTTTTTCGTTTAATTCGTGGTAATTCGTGTAATTCGAGGGCCACTCTTTTTTGACCTCAGCGGTGTGATCTGCTATAATCATTCCTGATTACAATTTTTCTAAACAGAAAAGAGGTGCTAACATGTCTGATAAATTTTTTATACCCCCTATTGAGCAATTATTCAAACGAATGGTCATTGAGGAAAAAAGTGGGCAGCTTTTTGGCATACCCCGGTCCTTGTTTTTTACTCCTTCTGCTACCGATCCGTTCCGTTCTCAGCGGTATGGTCGGATGTTAGAGACTCCAATTGGTGTGGCTTCCGGGCCCCATACCCAGATGACCCAGAATATTATCAGTGCCTGGCTCACTGGCGCTCGTTATATTGAATTAAAAACCGTGCAAACGTTAGATGAACTGAATGTGACCAAACCTTGCATTGATCTGGAAGATGAAGGATACAATTGCGAGTGGTCGCAAGAATTAAAACTGAAACAATCCTATGACCAATACCTCAATGCCTGGATTCTCATCCATCTCCTGCGTCATAAATGGGGCTGGGACAGCGGCGAGACGAATGAATTGGGTTGCCTCTTTAATATGAGTGTGGGCTACAATATGGAAGGCATATTAAACCCCAACGTGCAAGAGTTCCTCAATAAAATGGAAAATTGCATGCTGGAAAAAGAAGAAAAACTGGCCCGCTTGGCTAGCCTGTATCCGGCAGTCAAAGAGCTGTCTATTCCCGATAAAATCTCCAACCATATCACCTTATCCACCATGCATGGTTGTCCTCCCGATGAAATAGAAAAGATTGGTCTTTATTTAATTGAGACGCGGGGTTATCACACTACTATTAAATTAAATCCCACCCTATTGGGACCGGAACCACTACGCGAGATACTGAACCATAAACTCGGTTACACTACCCCCGTGCCAGACCAAGCCTTTGCCCATGATCTCAAGTACCCCGATGCGCTATCTCTTATCCGTTCCTTGCAAACCGCTGCCGCTCATAAAGGGGTGGACTTCGGCTTAAAACTAACCAATACTCTGGAGAGTGTTAATTTTAGAAAGGTGTTCCCGCCCCAGGAAGCCATGATGTATATGAGTGGTCGGGCGTTGCATCCCATTAGTATTCAACTCGCCGCACGATTGCAACGGGAATTTAACGGGACATTGGACCTCAGTTTTAGTGCGGGTATAGATTGTTTTAATGTCGCTCCAGTTATAGCCTGCGGTATTCGGCCCGTGACCGTGTGTTCTGATATTTTAAAACCCGGTGGTTACGGTCGTTTGTGCCAATATCTCCAGAAACTATCAGAAGCCATGAAGGCTAGCGATTCTATTAATAATTATATATTAAATACCTATCAGAACCATTTTCCCAACGATCAGGAAGCTTTTCTTAATATGGATTTGACGTCCAAGATCAAAACAGCGGCCCTGGCTAACTTAGAACACTATGCCCAACACGTAGTGACTGAACCGCGCTATAAAAAAACCTGTGTTACTGGTCAGACTCTGGAAATTAAACGGGAGCTTTCATCATTTGATTGTATTGCTGCCCCCTGCCAGAGCACGTGTCCGGCCCAGCAAGCGATTCCTGATTACATGTATTATACTGCCACCGGCAATTACTCTGCCGCGTTGACCACGATCTTAAAAACAAACCCCTTTCCCAATGTCACTGGCATGGTTTGCGATCATGTTTGCATGACTGCTTGTACCCGCATCAATTACGATGCCCCCTTGCAAATCCGGGAGATCAAACGTTTCATCACAGAACAGGTACAAGACCAACCCCCTTTAACTCCTGCCCCGTCTTTGGGTATTACTGTGGCTATAATTGGAGCAGGACCTTCAGGTCTCGCGTGTGCTTTTTTCCTCGCCCTACAGGGTGTGACCGTGGAAGTATATGAAGCTAAAAACGTGCCCGGTGGTATGGTTTCGTCCGCTATTCCTTCTTTTCGGCTCAAAGAGGAAGATATCCGTAAAGATATCACACGCATTGAAAAACTTGGCGTCGCTATTTTTTACAACCGTAAAATTGATAAAGCCATGTTTAAAGAGTTACGAGAACGGTGTGATTTTGTATATGTCGCTGTCGGTGCGCAGACTGCTACCCGTTTGAATATTGAAGGGGAAAATTTACCCCAAGTAGTTGATGCCCTTTCTTTCCTCGCTCAAGTCCGTCGTGGTGAGACCGTAAAGATTGGCAAACGGGTGGCCATCATTGGTGGTGGGAACAGTGCTGTGGATGCAGCCAGAACCGTGTGGCGTCTCGTTAAAGGCCAGGGTGTTCACGTTGTGATGCTGTATCGTCGTTCCCGTGCGGAAATGCCCGCCGATCCTTACGAGATAGACGCGCTCTTGGAAGAAGGCATTACCATTCATGAACTGACTAACCCGGTTAAAATCACTGCTTCTTCCCAGGGTTTGACCCTAACATGTTGGGCCATGGAATTAGGCGAACCCGATGAATCCGGGCGACGTAGACCTGTCAGAATCACTGGTTCTGAATTTGAACTTCATTTTGATACCGTTATTTCTGCCATTGGGCAGCAGGTTGTTCTTGATTTCTTAGATGAACCCATGACCCGCGACCATTCTTCCTTGCGTTTAACCGGTATCAGTCGTATTAAAAATGTTTTCATTGGTGGTGATGCTTTGCACGGTGCGTTTAACATTATTACCGCTGTAGCTGACGGCAAAAAAGCCGCCGATACGATGCTGAATACGTTACCGACCACTCTGCCCAAACCTGTTGAGCGTCATTTAGCTCTGGCCGAGTATCAACAGAAATCTGCCACCCGTCTTTTTGGTCCGCAAATAGAAGAATTGCCCGTGACTGTTCGGCAGAACTTTGAAACAGTCATATTGCCTTTAAGTGAATGTGCTGCCCGTGAAGAAGCCAGTCGTTGTTTGTTGTGTAGTGATGTTTGTAATGTGTGTGTCACGGTTTGTCCTAACCGTGCCAATTTTGGTTATACTGTGACCCCGTTCACATACAACCTGCAAAGTGCCTCCTGGCAGAACAACACCATGCATATTGCCGAGGATAGTCTTTTTTCTATCGCGCAGCAGTATCAGGTTCTCAATCTTGCTGATTATTGCAATGAATGTGGTAATTGCGCCACTTTTTGTCCTACGGCTGGGGCGCCTTACAAGGATAAACCCAAACTCTGTCTCACCCAGGCCGCTTTTGATGCTGAATCCAATGCGTTTTTTATCCAGATCAATGGTAATACTCCTTCAATCCAGCGGAAACACACCCCTAAAGACAAGCAGAACCCAGAGCGTATCGAAACCTTAACTATGGAACCCGGTTATTTTCTTTATCAGTATCCTGGAGTATCTGTAAAATTGGACCTTGGTAGTTTTCGAATTTTGGATATTGTTGTCACCGCAGATTCTTTTCAGCAGGTCACTTTGTTTTCTGCTGCGCAAATGAGTGTGATCTTACGTTATGTTGCCCCGCAGCTTGGTTATGCCATCGCATAATCTATATGGATCACACAGTTGCCATTTTTTTATTGACATATTTACATGACTATAGTAATATATTGCCCATGGCAGAAAACAAAAGACCTGCAATCTTGGTTAACAAGGTATCTGATCGTCTTCCTAAAAGCGTTCATGATGTATCGTTTAAACTTCTTATGCTTAAAATAAAAGGAATCTCACATGCAAGCCTTAGACTTTGCGATTCATTCCAGAGTCTATCTAAGGTGAATATAAATGCTTAAAGGGATTAAAATCAAAAAAAACTCAAACAGGAGAAACAATCATGAAGAAATCAATCGGGAAAAAACTGACGCTGTCTAAAACGACGGTGTCGAATCTTGGCAAGTTAGATTTAGATGTGGTAAAAGGTGGAGTCGCCACATATTGGAAAATTTGCCCAGCAACGTGGAATTGCTCCGACGAAATATGTACCTACGAATATTGCTCCCTCGTCAATTGCACCATTTATTATTGCAAGGAGTAAAATTGCTTCAACAGTTATTGCAGCAATAGTGCTCTTTGCTGACAAAAGGAGTGCTTAACCCCTCAAAGAAAGCATTTATGAATGTATAACCATTTCATCATGCTTTCGGGAACCGGGCGTTCATAAGTGACGTCCGGTTCCCAACTTGGTGCGATAAAAAAAAGGGAACATTCTTTCCATTCGATAAATTCGTGGAAATTCGTGGAAATTCGTGGGCCAATAGTCTTTTTTAATCTGTGTCAATCCTTTTAATCTGTGTAATCTGTGGTCCCTCTTTTTTCTTTTTCTTCTGTGGGCGATTAGACAGGTTCACAAACAGATGGATCAGCACTGTTTCTGTATCATTTCGTCGGTGTCGGGAACGTGCGCTTTTAATCTCTGCGTAATCGGTGTGTTGTTCGTCGATTTTGCCGATGAGTGGATAAGGAAAAGGAACTTGGGGCAGGTAATCGAGGTACTTGCGCCATAAATCGTTGAATTGTGCTGATTCTCCATAGACGAGGATGTAATTCTCCTTCAAACCACTGGCATCATAGCCGAAAATCTTTTGCACATGATCGGAAATCACCTTTTTATCCAAATATTTGAGATTAAAAGCTTCCAAGATAGCCATTTGTTTGCCGTCTGCGCCACGAATTTCCATATCCAGTTGTCCGAGGTCCAGTCCTGCTTGAGAACGACCACGCGGGGCTTGTTCGTTGATAAAATAACCACGGACGCGCAACAATTCGGCCAGAAAAGCGGTGCGACTGTCTTCTTCTGTGCGCATATGACCGGCAATGCCTTGTAAGCCGGACAATACATGGATTAATGTCTGGGATAAGGTGGCGGCAGGTTGGGGTGGCTGGTATCCTTTTAATAATTGGGCGGGGGAAACGGGTAAATAACTTTTATAACACATCAACATCTGGTTCTGTTCGGCTGTTTTTTTCAATACTTGGAAAGGAAAGGCATAGGGTTCGGTTGGACTGGTGGTGCATTGGTGACAATTACAGGGAACTTCTTCGGAATAATGGCCTTCGGTGGCGTTCATGTTTAAGGTTAAATAGATGTGCAACAACTGATTGCGAATAATATGCAGGAGTTGGGTTGGGGCAGGACCGAAGACACTGACAGTTAACAAACGTTTAACTGGATCGCCGAGGATGAGGGCGGTGGATTCCTCGTATATGAGTTGTACACCGTTTTGCCAATATTTTTCATTGTCAATGAGATAGTGATTGCGGGCAATAAAACGACTGACTATGCCAGCGGGCATGAAGGCAAAACGAAACTGCAATTTTAAAGCATGAGGCGACTGGAAAGACGGGAAATCTATATCTGGACGTTTGGCTGGGACGAGTTCAGGGATAATATAATCTTCACTGTCCAAGACACGGAAGCAGAGTTCGAATTTCTCCATCAATCTCATTAAGGTTGGATATTTATCGGCAGGATAATCCTTTTGGTCCCAGATATTGGGCAAGAGGTGTCCAGAGAAACGGCCTTTGTTTTCAATGATTTCTTTGGTATCAATTAATTTATATACGGCTTCGGTGGCCCATTCGGGGTTGAGAATGACGATATCTTTGAGGAGGGCATCCTTTTGGAAATAAAGAATGGTGCCGAGATCATGAAGGTACTCGCCGACGATATTGGCTTCGTGGGATTGAAGGTCAATGGTGTTGCAGATGTCGTAAAAGCGGGAACTGGGAATATAATTTTTTTGTTCCTGATGAAGAAGGGGACGGACATCCAACCACACTTTGGGTAATAGGTCTTTTAGATGAGACATCTGAGCCAATGTATCGTGGATGGTTTTGGTTAATACATCAATGCCTAAGCCAGTGACACAACTGACAGGAATAAAACGGACGATATTGGGAAAAGTGTTTTTATAGGAAGCTTCATCAATGACTTTTTGGCGCACATCGGCCTTGTTCATCACCACAATTACGGGGCTGTTGTTGCTGAGGAGTTTAATGACATTGAGCCAATAGTCAAAGGAACCAATTTCTTCTTCTTTGCGGGCTTCCCAGACGAAAAGATATAAGGAACGTTTGGTCAGGAAGAATTGATGGGTGGAATGATAAATGGCTTGGCCGCCAAAGTCCCAGATGGATAAAGTAATATCTCGCTGGGGTTCTGAATCGTTCTCTAAAGAACACGAAACAGACCAGGGTTCTATTTTGATGCCATGGGTGGTGGGTTCTTGGTTGGGAACGACGAGAAAATCATTGTTTAGAAGCTTGCGCATTAACGTAGTTTTACCTACTTCGCCTTGACCCACGATGATGAGTTTGGATTCCAAGAGGAGAGTGGAACCTTTATCCAGTTGTTCAAAGTAATGGCGAACGGCTGGGGTGCCTTGTTTAACGATTTCGACTGGAGGAACTTCCAAGGGATTGTTGTAGAGAGTAATACCAGCGGAAGAATCATCTTTCCAATTTATTTTAATTTTGCCAGAGGCAAAAGAGCTAGGAAGCTTAATAATTCTATTGTTACGTAAATTTAAAATGTTCCAATTCGTTTTTGCTGTAAGGGGAAAGATGTCAATAATTTCATTGTCATCCAACCATAATCTGGTTAAACGAGTTAATCTCGACAGGGGAGAGATGTCAACAATTTTATTTTTTGCAATCCTTAAAGACATTAACTTGGTTAATGCTTGGAGGGGGGAGATATTTTCTATTTGATTAGTACCTAACGTCAAATTCTCGAGTTGAGTCAATGATTGAAGGGAGAAAATATCTGTGATTTGATTGCTACTCAGCCTTAATTTTTTCAACTGGGTTAAAAATTGAAGGGGGGAAATATCTGTAATTTGATTGTCAGACAACCATAAAAAATTCAACTGAGTAAATGCCTGTAATGGCGAAATATCAGTGATTTGATTTTTGGACAAATGCAATACATTCAACAACGTTAAGGACTGAAGGGGGGAAATGTCAGTGATTTGATTAGTTGACAGCCTTAATTCCTTCAATTGAGTGAATGACTGAAGAGGTGAAATATCTGCGATCTTATTGACACTCAAATCCAAATCTCTCACATTCTTCAATTCTTGAATGGAAGAAATATCCGTGATCAAATTCCCGTTTAAAACTAAAATAGACAGATCATTTAATGTCCGCAAGGGGGTAATGTCTTTTATCTGGTTATTGGATACATTTAAATAAACCAGTCCACCCAACTCTTTAAGTACGGCAATATCATTTATTTGATTCCCTGCCAACTGTAAATATGTCAAATTCGACAATCCTCGCAAGGGAGAGAGATCGGCAATTTTATTCCAGTTCACATTCAAATAGGATAAACGGTTCAATCCCTGAAGCGGGGAAATGTTGGTCAATTCATTATACTGCAAATCTAAAGTGCGCAATTTTTTTAATTTTTGGAGTGGACTGATATCCACCAAACCATTACTTCGTAAGTCCAAACCCGCCAAACCAGTTAATTGGGAAAGGAATGAAATATCTGAAATTCGATTCCCCCCAAGATATAAACTGGTAAGATTCGTTAGGCCAGCCAGGAAAGAGATATCTTTGATTTCACTGTATGATAAATCCAAAAGAGACAATCGGCCCATTTCTTTCAGGAGAGAATAATCCGTCGCCAACACATTAAATAAAACCAACTTTTCAAGCTTTTTAAAATGGACTATAGTGGCGGGTAAAGTGGTCATATATACTTGATAGATGGCTATGCTATCTATTTCTCCTGATTCATTAAGGGAATAGCCGCTTTTCTTTTCTTTTGTGAGATCTTTAAATGGACGCTCAGGTAATTGGATGCCAGTTTCTTGTTCCAGTTGTTTAATAAGTGCTAAATCCTCGGTTAGTGTTGCCATTAAAAATCCTCCACAGGAATTCCAGCCATGCGACACGCGGTAAAAAACTTGTACACCTTAAATGGACGTTTATCTTCTCGGTATTGAATAGCAGTTTCTACATAAGACTCGCGTTCAGTATAAACAGTGGGGTGATTTATTTGCAGTAAATTAATCATTTGGTCAATTCGTGCCCTAAGCCCCACATCTTCAATTCCGGTATGAGGAATAAAGAAATGGGTCTCCATATCGTATTCCAAAAACTTCATAGGATCATACTCCGGGGAATCCGGTTTAAATATGTCCTCGACTTTTCCTTCATGTTTTAGTACATTAACATCCGCAAAAGCAACAAAGAGATTTTCCCATCTATAGAATTCGTCTTTTTTCAAATCTGGGTTAAAATGGTCAAGGTGGCCAAATCGCTTGGGCTTTTCATCTAGGTAACGACCGTTGACCCATTTATTTTCATCCAAGAACTCGGCTTTGCACAGAAACATCTCGGTATAAGCGCACACGCCTCTTTGACAATAAAGCAAATTCATTACCACATCATAATAATAAAGTCCCCTGGAATGAGGATGCTTTTTATGATCTTTATCCAGTTGCTCGACCCACTCTTTATAAGCAGTGGAAAGAATTATTGATTTATCGATTTTTCTCATTTATCCAACCGCCAGTCCAATTGCTCCTTTATTCTCAGGCTCTCATCTACCATCTTTTGACCTATTTCCGATTCCAGTTTGTTTTCCGCTTTTAATTTCCTGATACGGACATTAAGTTCCGCCAATATCCTTAATGCTTCCTGACGCTTCTTCCCCCCCTCTTTGCCAAGATCGAAAATACGTAATAAATTAGAGTCCCAACGCAGATACTGGGGATCATATTTATAATTATCCACATGGTTTTCACCTTCATATTGCAAATCTTGGGAAACAAATATATTGTTTTCTTCAAATTTTAATTCGATAACTTCCCACGGTTCAAAACAAGACGCAACCATGGGCGAATGAGTGGCAAAAAAGAATTGGCTCTCTGGTGCATATTGGGTATAAATGTCAATGACATTGGTCTGGAAATCAGGATAAAGCGAACGTTCCGGTTCGTCCATGAGGATAATGGCATTTGCTGGTTTCAGTTGATAGAGAGGAATAATTGACTGGATTAATTGCCATGTTCCCGTACTCCAAAAATCCTCAGGGATAATCTGGCCACACCAAGACTCCAACTCCACAAACCCCAACTCTTCAATTGATCTGGGCGTAATATCTTGATGCACCCTCAAACCCAGTTTAGTTATAAGCGGATTCAGACATTTCTCTGTCAAAGCAGGTAGTGGGTCAGGATGTTGCTCCAACCATCTATCAAATTCATTAGACTCCTCATTTATTATATTAAAACTAGCATTGAATTCTCTGGCAGAATCGGCAATTTTTGTCTTCATGTAGAGCACATCGCGACGGTACTCAATAATATCCTTCAAAATATAATCCCAGATGTACTTAATATCCTCAAAAGCAAAATCAATAATATGTGGTCGCTCTAATTTTCTCAATTCCTCTTCTGTTTTCCATCGTCCTGTTCCAAACAAACGTTCCAAGGTAGGTTTAGGTAACCCCCTACCATGACTGATATCCACCGGATAATTGATTAACACCGGATTACAGGTTTTAAGACACGCTTTCAAATCTTTTTCCCATTTCTCAAAGGAGATTTTCCTCTTGCCATTACCTACCTTGCCAAAAGAATCGTATTTTAAATCAGCGCCCTGGTTCGTCAACCGAAATACGAGATCAGAAGCCACAAAATCCATATCAACCCGCCCCCCCTCTGGAATCACTAGCTTCAATTTCTCAGAAAGCGCCGTATCCCGCGACACAAACCACTTGATCAAACGCAGTAAACTGGTTTTCCCCGTGCCACTCTGACCAATGATACAGACTTTATCCAATGGTTTTCCTTCTTTTTGATGACCTTTAGGATAAGTCAGGTCCAACGTGACGTCTTTAAACTGGTAAAAATCTTTTATTTCAATTCGAGCGATCTTCATAGCAATACCTCATCCACCTTGCGGTGCTCTGGTTACCAAAATTTGATATTTATGCATCATACATGCATTTTAAACGAAATAGGCAGATATTTCAAGAGCTATTCTTTTTTTTCAGCACGATTGGGTGCATAGTTGCATTGGGTGAGTAAGGAAAGTAGAAGCGGCATCATAACGAAAAAGACTGCAAAAAAAAATAAACCACAGATTACTCAGATTAGACTGATTACCAAGATTTCTTTTCCAAGAAATTTGCCAGAAATCGTGGGAATTAGCCTTGGATTTTCTCTTTTGACAGGCCGGTGGTTTTGATGATGATTTCAATAGGTAAACCTTCCGCCAACATGGCTTTAGCAATCTCCAGCGCCTTGTTTTGCGCTCCTTTTATCAGCCCATCTTGTTCCCCTTCTTTATGAGCTTGCAGTCTGACTTGTTTTTCCGTGGTGATGAATACACCTTTGGCTTCATAGATATCCAATTCTTGTTGGGTCCACGTATGCTGGTTGGCGATTTCGAATGCGTCACGTAGCTCTTTGGGTTCTTTCATCTCGCTAGGAATGAGACTCATGCTGCCCGCATTTTTTACAAAATATATCCATTTGTCTTTGACATTGGCTAACTCTTCAAGGCTCTTTTTAAACTTGGGCAGTTCAATGAAATTCAAATCAAAATCTTTAAATAGGTGCTCATTGGTCTCTTCATCCAGAATGAGATGGCGGGTAGCATAATTTTTATTCTCTTTGAAAAGTTTAAAATTAAGGAATCCTAAAAAGATCACTTGGTTTAGAGCTGGGTAATCCTCTCCCCTTTCAAGTTGATGGACATAGGCTTTGCTCACATAATAAAGCACTTTTTTCTCAAAGGCTTCGGCATGGATGACCTGCATTTCGACGATATAATGGATACCGCGTTTGTCCAATGCTTTGATGTCCAGAAACGTGTTCTTGAGATCGGCTAGTTTTGGAGCTTGATAAGGGTCCACAATAGAGATATCCACGATCTCTTTATCGGTGCCAACAAAATCAAGGATATTATTCAAAAAACTGATCAGAATTTCTTTCTTGTTTTCGTCGCCGAAAATTTTCTTAAAGGCCACATCGTTCTTAGGGTCAGCAAAGTTCATACACGCTCCTTTTCATATCCTTATTATAATATGGTTTAGGGAAGATTTCAACAGGTGGCAAGGGATTTTATTATTTCCAAGAAACTTGCCTGGAAATCGTATCCAAGTTCATGTTTTCGCCGCTTATTAATGCGACAAGGATAGATGGTCTTAAATGTTTCCGAAACATTGCCGCCACTTGGCAAGAAGTACTGGTTCCATACTTTATACCAAATGCGAGATCCATCCCAGGGAAAGATTCTGGCTGGCACTGGAAATCAATACCACGGGAAACTTTGGATTCACTGCCAAATTTCTGAAATCGTTGTGGACGATATGGACAGAGTGGACGATATGGACAAAAAATTGCTTTTGTTTTTGCTCCACATCGTCCATATCGTCCACTCTGTCCATGTCGTCCATGTTTTTTCAAAAATCTGATGGTGAATCCAGGAAGCTTTCTTGGAATAATATATCCAATGAGTGGGGGAAAACGAAACTCCACGGTTATTATGTCAACGCATATTTTTTGGATTTTGTCTTGGACCAAAATAATCTTTTTTTTTGTCTTGACAGATTTAAATGACTATAGTAATATACGCCTATGGCAGAAATAAAAAGTGCTGCAAATTTGGTAGGTAACATGTACAATAGGCTCATTATAATCTTTCATGGGGTATCGCTTAAACTTCTCAAAATAAAAATAACAGCAATCTCATATGCAAACCTTAGACTTTGCGGTTCAATGCAACGTCTATCTAAAGGTAAAATAAATGCTTAAAGGGAAAAAAACCAACTAAAACAGGAGAAACAATCATGAAGAAAACATTAGGGAAAAAATTAGCCCTGTCCAAAACGACGGTCGCTGATCTTAGCAAGAAGGAATTGAATGAGGTAAGAGGTGGAGCAATATCATTTTGTTGTTGGACTGGAGACGACTGCACTTTCGGTTGCACCGGTGGTGGAAGTTCCAGAGCTGTATGGAATTGCGTAACCGGGCTTTGCTCCGAGTTACCAGAATGCCAGTGATAATGCGGCACATCAGAAGAAAGCAATGGTGATCGTATAACTCAATCATCACGCTTTCGGGAACCGGACGTTCTTAAGGGACGTCCGATTCCCAACTTTGGGGGGGATAGGACAGGGAATTGTTCTTCCATTCAAAAAATTAGTAGGCCAATAGTCTTTTTTAATCTGTGTCAATCCTTTTAATCTGTGTAATCTGTGGTTTCCTTTTTTTTCTTTTTCTATGATGGCGGCAATTAAAGACTTAAGAAATGAAACGAAGCACTTGAGGATGGAAACAACTCGTTTCACTAGTGCAATGACTCGTTTCACTATGGATAAGACACGTATTACTATGGACAAGACACGTTTCACTATGGATAAGACACGTATTACTATGGATAAGACACGTTTCACTATGGATAATACACATTTCACTAGTGCAATGACACGTATTACTATGGCATTTAAAGAATGCACCCCTACATTTAAAGAATGTACCACTGCATTTAATCATTGCACCACTACATTTAAAGAATGCACCTCTACATTTTATCATTGCACCATAACATTTAATGAATGCACCACGGCATTTAATCATTGTACCACAACATTTAATGAATGCACCTCTACATTTACACATTGCAGCCACACATTGGCTCACTTTACCACGAAAATGAGACATCGTACATTGGAAAAAAGGATTTTCACCATGAATGAAAGGCAAAGTAAGCTGTAACTGACAAAAAATTCTTCAATTTAACTCCCATCACTCCCACAATTCCCCATATTCCCATAATTCCCATACTTCCCATTACTCCCAGACCTCCCATCACTCCCACAATTCCCATTATTCCCATAATTCCTACCGCTTACTTTTATATTTAGGTAATGTAAATCGAAAAATACTCCCTTTGCCATCTCCACCATGCGGTTTTTCATACCAAATACGTCCCCCATTCTTCTCCACAAACTCTTTGCACAGAATCAAACCCAACCCATTGCCTTTTTCATGCGATGTACCGGGCGTCGAACGAATCATACCGACTTTAAACAAGACTTTGGCATTTTTTTCACTGACTCCTACACCGTTATCTATCACAGACGCCTCGATAGAATCCCCATTCACCACGGCTGTCAACCGGACAACCCCTCCTGGCTCGGTAAACTTAACGGCATTGGAAACAAGATTGCGAAATATAAACGTAACCATATCTCTATCGGCATAAGCGGTCACATTGTCCGGTAAATCTGCCAATACTTGAATACTTTTCTTTTTCGCATTCAGATTATGAATCGCTACTGTCTTGTAAATAATATCGTCGACATAAATCTCCCGCGGTTTGCAATTCAAACCACCAGTCTGACTTCTCGCCCACTGCAACAGATTCTCTAATAACTCGTATAACTGGTTCACCGATTTTTCCATCATCTTCGTGTACTTGGTTTTTACCGTTTCTGGTAGCTTCTCATACGAGTTGGCTAACAAACTCGTCGGCCCAATGATGGCAGTCATGTGATTCCTCAAGTCATGCGAAATAATGGAAAAAAACTTATCCTTGGTCGCATTCAATTCAAGCAGATTCTCTTCCGATTTTTTTAATTCCTGGTGCGCCAGTTCCAATTGTTTGTGTTTATCCTCGATGATTTTGCTCTGTTCAACAATCTGACACGTTCGCCGCGTCACTTCCATTTCCAATTTGTTCTGTAACCGTTTATATTTGCGGACGCGCCAGCTATACAGCACAAAAATTCCTGCCAGTATACCGAGTATTACAGCGAAACGGAACCACCAGGTCTGCCAAAAAGGGGGATGAATAAAAAGTTTGATAGATGCGCCGGTATCATTCCACACGCCATCATTATTGGAACCCTTTACCTGGAAATTATACGTTCCGGGTGATAAACTGGAAAAGGTGATCTCCCGCTTGTTGTTCAATTGAATCCATTGGTCCTCACCGTCCTTGATCTTATACGCATACTTGTTTTTTTCCGTGCCAATATAATTCAACGCGGCAAATTCAAACGAAAAAACAGAGTCGCGGTAACTCAAATGTATCTCTTTTGTCTCTACAATCGATTGACTCAGGGGCGCGGCACTGTTAAAAATCTTGAATGAGGTGATCACCACGGGCGGCAAGAAGGGATTGCGACTGATCTTTTCAGGGAAAAAGGCATTATAACCATTTAATCCACCAAAATAAAACCGCCCATCACGACCTTTATAAAACGCCCCCTGGTTGAACTCATTACCCTGCAACCCGGTATTCACATCATACAGAATCGACTGACCATTTTTAGGATTAAAGCGTGTCAGTCCTTTGTTCGTACTCATCCACAACCAACCTTTACCATCCTCCAGTATTCCTAAAATAGTATTGTCAGATAACCCATCGGCCTTGGTATAAACTCGCCAATTATTCATGCTATGATCAAACCGATTCAAGCCACCCCCAGCCGTCCCAATCCACAATACCTCGGGCTGACCAGGAGAACTATAGATGGCACGCACTGAATTATGACTCAAACACGCCGTGTTGTCTGCGATATGAGTATAATGCTCAAAAATCCCGGTGTCCCGCTCAAAACGATCCAATCCCGTATAATAGGTTCCCACCCAGAGCACAGCCTTTTGTTTCACATCCGGGCAAATGACAGTCACACTATTACTGCTGATACTACCGGGCATAGTCGGGTTATTTTTATAAGTTACAAACACCTTTTTTACCCGATCCAAGCGATTTAAACCGCCTCCCCAGGTGCCGATCCATAAATTTCCGTCCCAGTCTTCAGCAAAGCAAAAAATCTCGTTACTACCCGGTCCAGAGGCATCTTTTTCGCTATTATTTTTTTTATGAATGAACCGTTCAAATTTTGTCGACCCCTGTTTTAAGCGATTCACTCCCCCACCCCATGTGCCTACCCACATATCACCCTGTTTATCCTGGTGAATCGCCACTACTTCGTCGCTGCTCAAACTAGTGGGGTCGGTTTTACGCCAATTATAGTGGATAAACTTCCCTGCCCGTGCATCATAGCGATGAAGTCCCCGGTCATTGGTGCCCACCCACAATACCCCGTTCCAATCTTGCAGGAATGAAGAGATATCATTGCTACTTAAGCTATTTCCATCATTCGGGTTCCCCAGGTAATGCCCTGATTGTTGTTTTTGGCGATCCAACCGATTAATTCCCCCGCCATTTGTCCCGATCCAGATCGAACCCTCATTCCCCTCAAAAATCGCAAACACATCGTTTTGACTCAAGCTAGTGGGTTTGTCGAACTGGTTGCGATAATGAATAAATGTTCCCTGTGGCAACGACTTTAACCGATTCAAACCATTGCGGGTGGCCACCCACAGCACTTTTTCCTTATCAATATATAACGTTCGCACCCAATTGTCACTCAAACTATCCAAAACGGCGGGTTGATTCTGGTAATTAAAAAACTTCCGGTGAACACAATCAAAACGATCCAGTCCAGATTCCGTGCCAATCCATAACTGCCCCGCATCATCCGCCACAATTTTGTTCACATTATCATTGCTTAATCCGCCCCGTGAATCCGGTAGCGAGGAATATCGTAAAAAAGTCTCTTGCCCCGGTTCCATTACATTCACCCCACCACCACGCGTTCCGATCCACAGTTGACCTTGTTTGTCTTCGCACAGAGTTGACACTTGGTTGTTGCTTAAACTCAGCGGATCATCCACGCGATGAGAAAAGCGGTGCCATTTATTTTTTTCCCGTTCATACCGCAGTAATCCCCCGTATGTTCCCACCCAGAGAATACCGTGAGCATCCTCTAAAATAGCTTTAACACTGCTCACACCGGGATCTGGATTCGGGTCTAAATCATTCTGGTATACATAACGAGTAAAATTCTCTGTTTTCCGATTAAACCGATTTAAACCACCTCCATCCGTTCCAATCCACAACTCGTCTTGTCTGTTTTCATAGATCACCAACACCCGGTTGACTGATAGCGATGAAGTATCTTTCGGATTATAGCTGAACTCGGTGAATTCATAACCATTATAGCGAAACAAGCCGCCCTGAGTGCCAAACCACATGAAGCCACGACTGTCTTGCCAAATAGAAGTCACTACGCCCTGGGTAAACCCCTCTTTCGAATAAATTCGTTCAAAGCGCGTGTAATTCTCCTGCGCCACCAACATGAAACACATGGCTGCCCAGGTCATCACACCCAGTAGACACTTCATTGTCTTACCCATTAACCTTCACACGCGTGAAATTCACCGTTTATACCCCTCTGCAAATACCAAGTTGCCAACTAAAAAAACGATCCACACGAAATACCTTAAAAATCATCGCTAATTTATTATATAATATATATAGTATATTTAATATACATGGCAGTGGCATAAAATATTTCTTCATGCTAGAATTTTAACGGAAATAGCAAAATATTTCAATAGAAAATCTATTTCCATCTTTTTTTTAACCCTTGGTGAAACCAGATTGGCTTGTTCCTTCTGTTACTTCGTGAAATTCACGTTAATCACCACGATTTCCGAATGACCCGTAGTCCTGACCGGTGGTCCCCAGATTTGCACACCGCTCGTCACAAAAAAATGCGTGTTCCGTATCTTCCGATATCCCCAACTCAACTCGTAAATCGCAGCCACGATAAAATTAACCGGAAACAATTGACCATTATGAGTGTGTCCTGAAACCTGGATCGCCACTTTACGTTTCGCTACTTCCTGCAAATTAAACGGTCGATGGTCCATCATGATAATTGGTAAATCTGCGCTTAATTCGAGCAGTAATTCGTCCAGTGGTTTCCGTGTTTTCGAGCGCCAATCATTCCTACCCACCAAATAAAAAGAGTTATTGACAATAATGGCCCGGTCCGCCAGCACTTTGATACCCGCCTTTTCGAAAAAAGCCACCGCATTATCCCCGTCATAATCGTCATGGTTTCCTGGTGCAGCAAAGACCCCGTATTTTGCATTAATTCGTCGCAATTGCACGTCAAAATCAGTTCCTTCTGTTTCTCCATCGTGTCCTTCCAGAATATCGCCCGGTAACAAGACAATATCCGGGTTCAGTTCATTCACTTTCCCCACGAATTTAGCCAGAAAATGTTTTTCCGTCATTCGTTCCAGGTGCAAATCTGCTGCCAGCACAATTTTTAACTGTTTCAGCGGCGAAGAGTACCCAGACACGCCAATATTAAATTCTTTCGTGCGCATCCAATCCAAATTTATCTTCCCCATCACCACGATCCCCATTGATAAGAGAACCAGGAAACATACTGTCAACAGACGGACTTTCCGTCGTTGCCAAACTGCGGGTGAAACCAACTTCAGCCACCCAGTCACCCCCCTCCCGATATCCAAAAGCACCAGCAAGAGGAACAGATACAACAAAAAAGGCACCGCATAAAGCCCAAAGAGCAACAGCGGCTTCCCCCAGGTTATCCCACCATGCGATAATACTTCCGTTAAAGGAAAAACCAGCACCAGAATGATATATAAAACAGTAAAACCCATCTTATATCGAGTATCTGCCAACAGTTTTCGTATGCGCAGATAGACATATATAATAGGTAACAGTGCCACCAGAAGAATTCTTATCATAAACATAGCCATCATTTTAATCTATTTGCAAGCCGTCGTCAATCCAAAAGAAAGGAGAGAAGCGAGGTCGCCTCATTTCTCTCTTTTCCGCTTCACTTCTTAACGTCATCCCCGTTGCGCCAAAACGAAACAATCCAAAAGCAATCGCTATCCATTCTGCAAAAACATCCCCTATAGAAAGACAAGAGCCTATTTTGCCAGCCAAAGAAAATAATCGTGTTGCATCACGGAACACCCCCACAAACAATCCCTGAAAAGAAAGCAATACTGCACATCTCCCCCTATTTCCAGAAATAACCTGCTCCGTATCGCCACACTTCAGCTCTTTTTATTGCGATAGCTCATTCTTGCCAAGATTCTTATTATCAATAGCTATTCATTATATTTTGCGCTCTTGGCATCAAAGTTGCTTAATTTAACGTGTGACCCATTTAGGAGTATTAGCAGCATGACCAAGAATGACGATTAAGTTTATATACTCAAGCCATCATGTACCAGCTTGAGCAAAGAAATAAAAATTAACCATAAATTAAAAATGAGAAAATTATGAAACGATTATTATTAGTGGTAATGGTTTTGATTGGCGCAGCAGCAATAATGACTGCATTACCAGCCACCAACACAAATGGAAACGTAAACTTAACCGTAACCATAGGGCCAAACTTTGACCCCTACTCAGGTCAGGTCCCCTATGATCCAGAGCCAGATGATCCACGACCAGAATATTATCTTTCAAGTATAACGTGGACTTCTACCTTTAATATTCCAGGTCAGAGTTATCATATTAATTATAAAGCACTCGGTGTCCCCATGGAAAAAGGAAAATACCTGCTCTATAGGGGCATTGATCAAAATACCGGGAAGTTGGTTGTTGGCCAACACGAAGGTTGAGCTTCACCTCTACACGTCATAGTAAAAAAAACCTCATAAGTTTTTATTAACGCGAGCGGGGCAGGGGGAAAATTTAATTTTCCCCCTGCCCTTGTTTTTTTTATTTAGAAAAAACTCCTTCATCATTATTTACGTATCCTATTTCTTAGAGATAATTCAATTCCGGTTCAAACCGGAAACAGCGGAATCCTGTTCCGCAAGGAGGATACACGATGAAAAAAACGACGTTATTAATGGTATTCACTCTACTGGTTTTAGGAACGTCTTTCCTTTCCAGTCAACAACGCGATGTAACCCTACCCCGAGTCAGCCAAAAAGCCTGCATCAGCCAGCAAATTGGTCTGACCGATATCACGATCACCTATTCCAGCCCCGGCGTTAAAAAAAGAACCATCTGGGGCGACCTTGTTCCTTACAATGAAGTCTGGCGTGCCGGTGCGGATGAAAATACCACCATCTCTTTTTCCAGCGACGTGACCGTAGAAGGTCAAAAACTGGCCAAAGGAACCTATGGCCTCTTTATTATCCCCGGTAAAGAGGAATGGATCATTATTTTTTCCAAAAACCACACCTCGTGGGGCCACTATTTCTACCTTGAAGCAGAAGACGCCCTGCGCGTGAAAATCAAACCAATCGAAGCCCCTTTCCACGAATGGTTAACCTATGATTTTACCGATCGCGAGAGCAATTGGACCACTATTGTGCTTTTTTGGGAAAAAATCCAGCTTCCTATTAAAATTCAGGTCGATGTACCAGCCATCGTATTGGAAAACCTGCACAAAGAACTCCGTTCCGCTTCCTGGTGGAACTGGGAAGGCACATTTAATGCCGCTAAATACTGTTACGATAACAATGTCAACCTCGAAGAAGCCTTAACCTGGATCGATCAGTCCATCAGAGGCGCAGAAAACTACCGCAACCAGGAACTAAAATCTAAAATCCTCGATAAACTCGGTAAAAAACCCGAGGCTGCCCTTGCTCTTCAACAGGCCAATAAAGTTGCCACCGAACAAGAGCTGATCCGCTTTGCTTACAATTTAGCCGAAACCGATATTAAAGCCGCAGAAAAGATTCTGCTCGACAATATCGTCCGTTTCAAGACCTGGAGCGCCAATTATGCCTTGGCCCGCTTTTACAATTACAACAAAGACATCCCCAACGCCCTCAAATATTACAACCTCGCCCTCCAAAAAGCCCCAGCCGATAAAAAAGATAAATTGCAAGCGGAAATAAAAAAAATTCAATAGATACGGCGAAAAAAAAAGACTGGCCCACGAATTTACACTAATTATCACGAATGACCACCCATTAAGTCGAAGAAAAGTTTTTTTCTTTATTTCATGTGCATTCGTGGGCGTCTTTTTTTTGATTGATCATTTATTTTTTATCGTTTATAATTAGTCTTTACAGGAGGATCACATGACCCGTTTTAATAGACCTTTTTTATCGCCGTTAATCATAGCCAGTATACTCGTTTTATTGGTATTGCCCCAATCCCTTCACCCCCTACCAGCCCAAGATACACCCACTGAACCCACAGTAGCCACCTTCGATCAATTATTGGAAGAAATCACCCTGCCCAATTGTGAAAAAGCCATCGCCGGATATAAAACCCTGCTCCAAGCCAACCCCAACAGTTATGAAATACTCTATAAACTGGCGAATACTTACATCCACATCATCGAACTCAAAACCTCCGCCTTACTCGTAGAAAAAGATGAATATAAACCCTTGCTCAAAGACCTTGGCAAAACCGCCAATGATTATGCCAAGAAAGCCCACCAACTCAACCCCAATGGCAAGGAAGCCATTGCCGCAGAATTGCTTTCTTATGGTTACTATTCCGCCAGTTTTGGTATCGTCAAAGCCATATTCAAGGGCGCAGCCGGCACCTATAAAGACTTGGCCAACACTCTGATCAAGCTCGATGACAAATATCTCGATGCCCTCGGTTACCGTGCCCTCGGAAAACTCTACCACGCCGCCCCCTGGCCCGTAGGCAGCTCCAGCAAAGCCCTGAAATTTTTCAGAAAAGCCACCCAAACCTATTACAACAGCCTTTACTCCCACTATTATGTCGGCGTGTTGCTATTCAAAGACGACCAATACAATCAAGCAGAAAAAGAATTCAAATTCGTCATCTCCGCTTCCCCTTCCCCCAGTGAAAAACACATCATCCAAGCCTACAAAGACTCCGCCCAGAACTATCTAAAAAAAATCGCCAAAGAAAGAGATTAAATAACTCCCACTGCCCCCAACATCTCTATTTTCTGTGTTCCAAGAGACCGCTCAAAAAATAGAACAGGACATTCACCAGCAGCAGTAAAAGAAGCAGCGCGCCTGCCAGCAGGTATCCTTGGAAAGGTTTGACTGGCACATTGTGTAACCATTTGTCTTTCGCGTTCCACAGCGTGGAATGATAATAAACCCGAAACGTCATATCACCCCCTTGCGGTACATTGTTGAGCCGGAGCGAGCCGTAGGGATAGAGGTCTTCTTTAGAAATCCAAACCGCCAGTCTTTCCCTGACATCTTGTGCGAAATAGTCCAGTTGCAGAAGGTAGTGGCCTTTGGGAATCTGCCGTGCTTTCACGTCAGGTAGTTGAAAGGAGTAAAAGCGGTTGTCTTCCGCTTTATTGGCCGGGTAGTTTTTGAGGAACAGTCTGCGGTTGTCTTTAAAGATCGTTAAGCGGAGCATGCCATGTTGTGGTTTGATCAGGTAGTTGGCCAGCATGATATCAATGCGCGTCAGCGGGCCAGACGTGCGGAATTCCTGGCAAACCTCATTATTTTCACCACCCAGAGGCAAAGGCGTTTCGTTCCCGTAGCGTGTATAATCCAGCACCGGGAACTCTTTGAAAAAAAAGAGATACACCTGGAACACCAGGAACAACCCAAAAAGAAAAAACTTTAATATGCCGCGTATCTGCATGATCACTGGTTTAACAAAACGTATTTACTCCTTTTTAAAATCGCTATCATATACATATATATAATACAGATAAATAACGATAATATTATATGCATATTCCCACTTAATTGCAAATCTTTCCATTGAGCTAAATCCATGACAAGTTCTTTGAAAGTATCGTAAATGCATGTGGGAATTATGGGAAGTATGGGAAGTATGGGAGGAATGGGAATATTTCTGTTTATCCCATAATTCCCATACTTCCCATAATTCCCATTAACTTGGCGGTGAATCCAGGTAACCCGGTGGAGTTGGCAAAAGAGTTTTAATCGGTTATAATTAAATTTTGTTTCGATCGCTGTACATATTATCGTTACTTGGAGGAAACCATGAAGAATTGGATGTGGTCGTTATTTGTTGCCTTGCTGACTTTTGGAATCATGCAGATGTTTCGGATGCCCTTGTGGCTGATGCTGGTCACAGTTATTCCCGTGTTGACAATTTTGTTGGTCATGGGTTCCGTTTTTTATAACTTCCGTAAATCCTTGAAATTTCAGGACGTGCCAACTTACGGTTACGCCCCCCGCCTCAAGGAATTAGATAGAGAAGCCGCACGGTTGGAACCCTTGGGTTTTGTCAAAATCGATCAGTTTTATTTTAAAACCATACCGGATTCCATCACTTATGCCTTCACCCATCAGCAAGAACCATTTTATTATTGTATCTATCACTTAGGACCTAAAGCCACTTACGAGCTGGTCAGCCTGTTTGCGGATAATTTCACCTTGACTACTTCCTGCACCGTTGATGCTGGCTTAACTCCCCGTCCCGCCCGCGCGTTGTTGCAAATTTTCCCCCGGGGTAGTTATGAATTGCTTTTGAATAAACACCGCACCGCGCACCAGTATCTCGTCAATAATGGTATCCACTCGTTAGCAATTAATCAGCGTGAATTTCGCAGTATTTTCTTGAAAAATTTTCTCGAACATGCCGCGTATATCAAACAGATGTTCTTATGGCCTATCACTCTCATCGTTCGCGTTTTCACCAAACCCGGCAGGAAGTATTGCCGGACTATTCAGGAGCAATACCCTGAAGGATTCCCGCAGGGGTGATGGTATCCAGTAGGAAATCGTATCCCATTATTTATTAGCGTCACCATCCAAACCTCTCCGTTCAGTATTTTCCCACCTCCGGTCACCCCACCCCCCCGACCATTTTAACATTTATGCTTCTTGCTCCTTTTGTCGCACCCACCTGCGTCAAAAATTGCTATCTGTCGCCTTTTGTCGCATGCCCAAAAACCGTATAATCCATACATATAACTTCTAAAACCCTCTATAATAAACCTTCAACAGCATAGTGGCTCTATTTGGCATAAATTATGCATTTATGTTCTGGTATGAACTATAAATCAGTAGAATAAAAAGAGGTGTGACCATGTTGAAGAAATTGAAGATATCGCAGAAACTGGTGATATTTATGGTGTTGATCGGTGTGCTGCCCTTATTGATCGGGATTATTTTTGCCAATTTAAGGGTGTCCTCCCAATTGGAGCAGGATGCGTTTGTTAAATTAAAAGCCCTCCAAGAACTAAAACAAAAGGCAGTGGAAGGCATGTTTGAGGATATAAAAAGAATCTCCGAGTTTATCGCTTCCTCCGAGATGATGAGCACACGTGTCCAGCAATTAAAAGCGTATCATGAAACCACCGGGGTGGCCGCAGATGCCCCGTTTCCCATTGATACAGTCGAATACAAGCGGATGTGGGAACAACAGTCGCCCAAACTACTGGAAATTCAACACACATTCGATTTATATGACGTTATTATTATTTGTGCCGACCACGGGCACGTCATGTTTACCAATGAAAAAGAGAAAGACCTGGGCTCCAACCTGAAACACGGACCTTACCGGGATACCCATTTGGCTGCTTTATGGGAACACGTGATCGCCACCGGTAAAACCAATCTAAGTGACTTCAATAAATATGCCCCCTCCAATAATGATGAGGTATTTTTTATTGGCTCACCAGTGCTCAATGAGACCGGTAAACTCGCGGCTGTGGTGGCCATCCAGATTATGCCCAAACATATCAACGAAATTATGCAGGATAGGGAGGGCATGGGGCAAGAAGGAGAAAGTTACCTGGCCGGATTAACCAATGGCGTGCGCGCCTACCGTAGCGACCGCGTGGTCAAAGAAGGAAAAATAGGGGATGTCAGAGCAACTGCTGGCGACATGGTGGAAAAAGCATTAAAAGGTGAGACCGGACAACAGATTGCCATTGGCATTACCGGTAAAAAAGAACTCCAGGTATATAACCCACTCCACATCGAGGGACTGACCTGGAGTATCCATTCCTATGTCGATTATGATGAAGCCTTGGCCAGTGCCAGTGCGTTGCGGAACATGTTGCTGCTCATGCTGGTTATCCTAACCATTATTGTCGCCATATTCGGTTATTTCCTGGCCCGCACCATCTCCCGGCCCATTCTCAACATGGTGGACCGCACGAAAGCCCTGGCTGAAGGCCAAGCCGACCTGACCCGCCGCCTAATAATTGAAAAACAAGATGAATTGGGCGAATTAAGCGGCCATTTTAACCGCTTTATTGAACGTATCCAAGACCTGGTTAAAAAAGTCAAGAGCAGTGCCGAAAGTGTCAGTTCCGCCTCGTTGCAGATTTCCACTTCTTCCGAGGAGTTGGCTGCCACCATCGAGGAACAGAGCACCCAATCCCAATCCGTTTCCACTTCCGTAACTGAATTAACCGCCACCTCCGATGATATTTCCAAATCCATGGAATCCGCCCGCGTTCTTGTCCAAGAATCCTCTACCCTCACCAAGGACGGCGGTAAAATCATTCAAAAAGCCATTGATTCCCTAAAATCTATTGAAAGCCAAACCGGTAACCTGGGTCGTATTATCGGCAATCTGGGAAATTCCACCAAGAAGATCGGGAACATCATCGGTGTCATCAACGATGTGGCTGACCAAACCAACCTCTTGGCCCTGAATGCCGCTATTGAAGCCGCACGCGCCGGCGATGCGGGACGTGGGTTTGCCGTGGTAGCCGACGAAGTACGCAAACTGGCCGAACGAACCGCTAAAGCCACCAAGGAAATCGAAGAGATTATCACCCAATTGCAACAGGAAGCAGGGAATGCCCAAGGCGCCATGGGCGATGCCTCCAAAGAAGTCGAAAAAGGCACCCAACTGGGCGAAGAATCCCTGCGTATCTTGGAAAAGATCGTAGTCTCCAGTGATAAGATATTAAATTCCGCCATCGGCGTCGCCAGTGCCGTCACCCAGGAGAATGCCACTATCGAGGAAGTCAGTAATAATATCCAGGGCATAGCCGCCGCTTCCGAGGAATCCTCCAATGCCGTCCAAGAAGTCGCTTCTACTGCCGAGGATCTATCCAAACAAGCCGAATCACTTAAAGAACTCGTATCGCAGTTTATCACCTGATACATGCCAAGATGCCAAAACCCGGCAAAGTAAGGCTGAAAAAGCCTTACTCTGCCAGTGTGGAATAGGGATAAAAACATGACTATAAATATTAATATGAATGCCAATGAGACGGGCAACACCCCGAACCAGAAAAGCGGTGGCCAGATGCAATTGATCTCCTTTAAAGTCAGCGGCGAGGAGTTTGGAGTGGACATTGATCAGGTTAAAGAGATACTCAAGTTGTCCACGATCACTCCCGTGCCCAAAGCCCCCCCTTTTTTGCTGGGCATGATGAATTTGCGTGGCACCATCATCCCCGTGCTCGATTTAAAACAACGCCTCGGTCAGGAACCCTTTACCGCCACCGTCAAGACACGGATTCTTGTATTGCAGGTCGCCGGTGATCTTTCCGGTATTGTCGTGGATGAAGTCTCCGAGGTACAACGTATTGATACCGCCACTATCGAACCCCCACCCCAGGTTACCCGTGGCATTGATCGCTTTTTCCTCCAGGGCGTCGCCAAACTAAAAGCCAATCACCGCCTGATTATGATGCTCAACCTGCAAGAAGTACTGCACATTGAAATATCCCGCGACCGTCACCTTGATATCCGTGCCACTGCAGTGGGTGCCGAACTGGAATCCGATGACCATAGTCAAAACGCCGTGGCCGAGGAACACCTCGCCCTATTTTTTCTCGGCGAAGAGGAATTCGGTATAGATATTGCCACAGTCCGGGAGATTCTGCGTGTCGCTGAGATTACTGCCGTGCCCAATGTGCCCCCCTATGTCAAAGGCATTCAAAATGTCAGGGATGCTGTTTTACCCATCATTGATCTTCGAGTACTGGTGAAAATGAAAAGTCTCGAACATGGCCACACCGAGCTGGTAGAACAGATGCGCAATGGACACCTCGCCTGGGCCGAAGAGTTGCAGAATGCCGTGTACAAGGGCACGCCCTTTACTAAAAGCAACGATCCTGCCCAGTGCCAATTGGGCAAACTTCTGGAATACCAAAAAAAACACGACATTGAGTTCATGGACATGTACAAACAAATCAAGCCGCCCCATGACGCACTCCATCACCATGCCGGGAACGTGTTGGAAAAGTTCAAAAGCAACCCCGAAGCCGCTGGCCAGATTTTTCACCAGCAGGTCAGTCCCCATCTCGAAACCTTATTGGGATTGTTTCCCCATTTGGAAGAAGTATTGAACCAGAGGGCCAAACGCGATCAACGGGTGTTTATTGTAAATATTGGTCTGACCACAGTCGGTTTGCTTGTGGACAAGGTCAGTGAGGTTGTGCGGCTGCCCAAATCTATTATTGACAGCACCCCTACCGTAATTTCTACCTATGGCAAAGAGATCAAGGGTATTGCCAAGTTGAACCAGGGGTCCCGTTTGATCCTGTTATTGGATGAGAAGTTGCTTCTCTCCATCGATGAAATGGCAGCTATCGCTCAAATCGGTGAGGAACAAAGCCAAACCACCGAGGTTGAAGCCGAGATAGTTGAAAGGCAGGTCGTTGTTTTTTCAGTCGCGGGCGAGGAGTTTGGTATTTCCATCCAGCATGTCCGCGAGATATTCAAACCCGATGAAATCACCCCTGTACCCAAAGCGCCCCTGTTTATCAGGGGCGTTACCAATGTTCGTGGTAATATAGTGCCCGTCGTTGATGTCAAAGAACGGTTTGGAATTCTCCCCGATTCCACCGGTCGTCATCATCTCACTAGCTACGATGAAAGCCCTACCGTGCTCGTTACTTTCATCAAGGACATTACCGTTGGCCTCCTCGTGGATTCCGTCCAAGAAGTGTTGCGGATAAAAGAAAACTGGATAGAGGCTGCCCCCTCGCTCGTCCTTTCCAATGTGGATACCGGTTATCTTGATGGTATTGCCAAACTCAATGATGGTACGCGTATTATTCTGCTCCTCAATATCGACGAGATCATGAGCAAAAAAGAGTTCTTAAAACTACACCAATTAAAATCCACCGTGGAAACCACAGCAGAACCAGCAGAAAAATTACCCCCCTCTGACCCTCAAGACAAGCAACCCACTCCCCCAAAAAAAGGTAAGCTCAAGACTCCCAAATCTCCCATAATTCCCATACTTCCCATAACTCCCACTCCCCTCCCCGCACAGGAATAGCCCATGCTCCAGACCACCCCCCGCAAGATACCCAGAACATCACGCAAGAATTTAATCCGTGTCTTGATCTGCGATGATTCCGCCTTTTTGCGTGTGACCTTGCGTCGTATCATAGAGAGTGATCCCCAGATGCGTGTTGTCGATTTCGCTCGTAATGGAGCCGAGGCCGTCGATAAAGCCGTCCGTTTGCGGCCCGATGTCATCACCATGGACATTCATATGCCCCTTGTTGATGGAGTCACCGCCTTAAAAGATATCGTGTATCTGAAACTGGCGCCCGTGATCATGCTCGCGGCCACCACTAGCGAGGATGCTGCTGCCGCCATTGAAGCCATGGAAGCCGGGGCATTTGATTTTATTGCCAAACCCAGCAACGTCGACCACCTTGATCACCATGCCTCCGCGATCATCCAGAAAATAAAACAGGCTTCTATGGCCAATATTTATGGCAAATCCACAGTGCCCGAACCCGCCGATTACACCATTGGAGAGCGACAAATTCCCATTGCCCCGCTCACCCCTCTGCCCCGGTTCGGCTATAAAGCTGTTGCTTTGGGGCTTTCTACTGGCGGTCCAAAAGCTATTTTTGAAGTTTTACCCCTGCTGCCCGCCAATCTTAATGCCGCGGTTTTTGTGGTGCAACACATGCCCGCCGCCTTTCTTACTACCTTTACCGAACGTCTCGGCCAGCGGACCAAACTCCCCTGCGTCCAATCCGATGCTGGAATGGTCATTGAGTCCGGCCATATTTATGTTGCTCGTGGCGGGTATCATCTTAAATTATTACGGAAAAACAGTGGCGAGGTAGTGATTCGTCAAACCAAAGAGCCTCAACATCTTTTTATGCCTTCCGTCGATATCACCATGAGTTCCGTGTGTGATGTTTTTGGAGTTGATACCATCGGCGTCTTAATGACTGGCATGGGCTGGGACGGTGCCGAAGGCATGCTCAAAATTGCCACTGCGGGAGGTATGACTATTGCTGAAAGCGAGGAAACAGCCGTAGTTTTCGGCATGCCCAAAGAAGCCATCAAACGTGGTGCAGCCAAACAAATCTTACCCAACCCCAAAATCGCCGCCGAAATCACCAAAGCCGCAGGCACCCGATCATGAAATACATAAACAACATAAAAGATGCCTCTACCAGCCAAAAAGGGAACTGCGCCTCCCCAACTATTCGAGAAAAGGTTTCTGCACTTCCCAAAGCTTCTAATAATTTTCCCGTAATTCTCATAATTCTCATAATTCCCATATTTCCCATTTAAGGAGTAACCACCATGACCCAAGATAACCAAAATAAAAATAGCATCATCCAGGTCCTAAAAACCGGCACCACCGAGGAAAAATCCACCTTCTTGGAAAACATCCGCCAAACCCCAACCCCGGACATCACCCTGGTGGGCCCGCTGGTCGACTGCTTGGAAGTCGAGAAATCCCGTGCCATTAAAGAACGCATTTTACTTATATTAACCCGGCTTGTTCCCTTATCCGCCTTTCAAGAAGTCGACCGCATGCTCCGTTCCCCAGACCCCTTTGTCCGTAATGGTATTGTTGAGATCATCAAAAGCAGCGGTATCCCCCTTATCCATTTCCTTGAAAAACTCGCCGCAGATGACGATAAAGATGTCCGTAAATTTGTTATTGATAGTTTGTCCCAGGAGAAATCCGAGTCGGCCATCAAGATCATCCGTGCCCGTCTTGATGATAAAGAGACCAATATTCTTTATACCGCTATAGAATACCTCGGTAATTTTAAAGATAGTCCCAGCGTCCCCAAAATTGAGGCTGCCGTACTCAACGCCGATAATTTTATGATCACCTGTGCTGGCCTCGAAGCCCTCGCTAAAATCCAAAACTCCCCCCAAAAGGACCGTATCTTGGAAAAATATATGAAAGAAGACACAGAATCCATCATCGCCTTTCCGCTCTTAAAATATCTCGGTGCTTTTGGTGATCAGTCCGCTTTTTCTTTTATCCAACGATTACTGGAAAAAAATTCCCAGGTGTATACCAAGGAGATCGTCGATGCCCTGGGCAGCATGATCAAACGTTTACCCGGTTTGACTATCCCCGAACCTATCCGGGAAATACTCGAAGCCTTACAAGAGAGCATCGACAACACCATTGATAAATATGCCCTGGGCAAGTTATTGGCTGACGCCACTGGCCGCAACACTGAGGCCAGTACCGATCGCCAAATTGAAAAAGCCAGGAAAATGCTTACCGATGACAGCGAGATGGTCAAATTGTGTGCCGTCGAAATACTTGCCGATATCGGTGAAACTCCCGACATGCAAACCCTGGAAGATATCGCCGCCCAATCCGAAAGCGACGAATTACTCGAAGCTATCGGCGATGCCGTGCAAAAAATCGCCGAACGAACCAGCTTATAAAACATGAAATACAAAAGTGATACACCATGAAATTAACCGTTGAAGAATTCATCAAGCTCCGCAATATTATCTATGATAAAGCCGGTATATTCTTCGAAACTAAAAAAATCTATTTTTTCAACAAACGCTTGGAAAAACGTATGGAAGAACTGAGCCTTACCGATGTTGAGGAGTATTGCAATATCTTGAAATACAAGGATCGTTCGGGCCAAGAAATCCAGACTATACTCAATTTGATGACCACCAACGAAACCTACTTTTACCGCGAGGAGAACCAGTTGAATGTTTTCCGTGATTATTGCCTGCCCGAAGTGCTCGACTATAAACGCAAAGCTCACAACCACCGCTTAAAAATCTGGTGTGCTGGCTGTAGTTCCGGTGAGGAAGCCTATACCCTCGCCATTTTGTTGCGCGAGAAATTAATTGATCTTCAGTCCTGGCAAGTAGAGCTTCTGGCCGGGGATATTGATACCGATGTCTTAAAAATCGCCCGTGAAGGTCTTTATCCCCAACGCGCTATCCGGTTTGTCACTCCTTATATTTTAAGTAAATATTTTACCAACAGCGGCGATAATTACCAGGTGATTCCCGTTGTCAAGCAGATGGTCCAGTTCCAGCACCTCAACCTGATGGACAGCTTAAAAATGCGCCTCGTGCGTAATGTAGATTTTGTGTTTTGTCGGAATGTATTGATCTATTTTGACGATGTGTCGCGGAAATCCGTGGTCGCCAATTTCTATGACAGTCTCAATCCTGGCGGTTACATCTACCTCGGGTATTCCGAATCCATTACCCGTATCAGCACCGCCTTTAATATAAAACGGGCCGGAGGACTCATCGTCCATCAAAAAGCCCCGTTACAGGAGGTATAACATCCCATGAAAATATTAATTGTCGACGATTCCGAAATGGTAAGAAATTACTATTATTATATCCTCAAGAATGCCGGGTTTGAGGTGATCTCTGCTATAGATGGTGCCGATGGTCTCGAAAAACTGTTCCGCTCCCCCGATGTGAACCTTGTCATCTCCGATATCAATATGCCCAATATGGACGGTTATACCATGATTGAAAAGGTCCGCCAAGATACCCAGTTCGAGGATATCCCGATTATCATAGTCTCCACCGAGGAAGAATCCCGGGATAAACAACGCGGCTATGATGCCGGCGCCGATGTTTATATCGTCAAACCCATTGAACCCAATGTATTGATAGAAAACATCAAACTACTGACCACCAAATAAATAGAAATGAAGAGTGAAACGTGTATAGGAGTGTAAGGTGAAATATACCATACCCAAGAATGAAATGGCCGTGTTGTCCGAGTTCCTGGCCGAATCCGCCGAACATCTGGAAGGCATAGAGGACAAGGTTCTCAAGCTGGAGGTTTCCAAGGACTCCGTATTAATCAATTCGATATTCAGACCCATTCATACCATCAAAGGAACCTCTTCTTTCCTCGGTTTAACCAACATCTGCCAATTATCCCATGAAGTAGAGACCCTACTCGATGACATTCGTAAGGAGCGCATCACTGATATCAGTTCCGTCATGATCGACGTGTTGCTCGAATCCATCGACATGATCACCCGTATGCTGGCCAATACCGCCGCTGCCGTCGATCATATCGACAGTTCAGACGATGATGTGGAAACTGAAATCGTAGATATCCCCTGCGAAGAAATCGCGCAACGCCTCAACGCCATCAGGTCCGAAAAAACCGGGGCACAAGAGTTGCCCATAGAAATAGATAACACGCACGGTGAAACCACCAACGGAGCAAAAACCAACACCAAAAACACTGCTACCCATGAATTACCCTTTGAAATCCATTTCCCCGGCGATATGAAACTCCAATACGAGGTGGAAAGCGGCGAACAAATTGCCGTGGTGGAACAAGTTTTGTTAGAATTGGAAAAATCCCCCCTCAATTTTGACCTGTATAACGATCTGTTTCGTGCCCTCCATAGTTTGAAGGGCAATACCGGTGTGATCCTTTCTGTCATTGATAACGAGCAGGTACGCCTCCACCACTATTTGAACCGTAGCCGCGACATGGCTCACCGCGCCGAATCCATCGTCCAGAAAAGACGCGATGGCAAACAACCCCTCAACGAGATAGAACTGGATATACTCTTGAATGCCGCCGACTGCATGAAGAATTTTCTAAACAGCTTTAAAACCAGTCAGCATTGGAAAACCGGCGATTGCCCAGAACTAATGGGGGGCACCTGCGAGAAACAGCATCTCTTTCCTACCCGTGCCGATGGCGACCCCCCGCCCACCGGTTGTCCCATGGTTACCTGTCTCGATGAGATATCCGCCACCGTGTCCCAATTCAGTGTCGACCGGCTTGATACTATCAAGGAGATCGGTGGTGACAGTCTCGCCGAAGCCGTGACCAACAGCCTCGAACAAGTATTGGAAGCGATTGAAGGCGGCCTCAATGAAATAACCCAACCCAGCAAACGGCAGAATGCCTTAAAAAAACTCAAACGCAGTTACAAAAACCTGATCAAAATCGGCACTAAAATCAACCATGATTTCCTCTTAAAAAAAGCCGAGGGCGGCCTTCGTCTGGTGGAGTTCATGTGCCATGAGCAGAGCAGCGAGGAATCCCTGTTTATCCACACCCTCAAGGCCGAATGGAACGAATTGCATGAGAAAGCCGACCGTCGTTTGGACAAGGTCATTCCCGATCGTCGCAAAGCCACCCTGCCTCCACCCACCGCCGATATCAGCCGCGATGTTGAGGCCAAAATCAGCGATAAAATTCTCAAGGTCTCACAGGAGAAGATCGATATCTTTATGAATCTGATTGGAGAATTGTTGGTTAGTAAGAACAGTTTGAATTCTTTTGAACGCGAAGTATCCGCCAACTACGATTTACCCGAGATTGCCAAGCGCTTAAAAGATGCTGTTGGCACTATCGCGCGGATTTCCAATGATTTGCAGACCAATATCATGGATATCCGCATGTTGCCCGTGGCCAATGCCTTTGCCCGGTTCCCCCGCATGGTGCGCGACCTGTCCAAGAAATTGCAAAAAAAAATTAAGTTGGAAATCACTGGCGAAGAGACCGAGATCGACAAGAGTATTATTGAAGCTATGGCCGATCCCCTCGTCCACATGGTCCGCAACTCGGCTGACCACGGCATAGAACCCCCGGACGAACGCTCGCGTAAAGGCAAGACCGAAGAGGGCTGCATCCGTCTTGAAGCCTTTAACCAGGGCCAATATGTCGTCATCCGTATATCCGATGATGGCCGCGGTATGGACCCCGGCAAAATCAAACTCAAAGCCCTGGAACGCGGCCTGGCCAACCCCGATGAATTGGAAAAAATGGATGAACAAAAAATCTTCAGCCTCATCTTTTTACCCGGCTTTTCCATGGCCACGGAGGTCTCCGATGTCTCTGGTCGTGGCGTGGGCATGGATGTCGTTAAAACCAATATCGACAAACTGGGTGGCGATATCCTCGTGGAGAGCAAATTGGGCAAGGGCAGTTCCTTTACCATTAAATTACCCCTCACCATGGCTATCGGTCGTGGTCTCGAAGTCGAAGCCCTAGATAACCGCTATTATGTTCCCCTCGAAGCCATCATGGAAACCCTGCGCATCTCCGCCGAGAAACTCTTTCATTATAAAGGCAATGAGATGATCGTGATTCGCGACCAGTTGATCCCCGTGTACCGCTTGTCCGAACGGCTTGGTTTAACCAGTCAAAAGGGGTATAACGTCCGTGCCAGTAAACAGAAAGAGGCACTCGTCATTCTTTATGTCAAGGGCCAACGTCTCGGTTTGCTCGTGGACAATTATTACAATGAGTGCGAGTATGTCATTAAACCCCTGACTGGTGCCATATCCAATATTGATGGTATCTCCGGTGCCATGATTACCGGTGAGGGCAAAGTGCATCTTATTCTCGACCTGCACCGCTTGTTCTGAGGGCTTTAGCATGACCCCCCCGACCCATTCCAGCGGAATTGAAACAGAGGAAGTCACCCTGTTGGTATTTCATGTGGGGAAGTACCGCCTCGGTATCAATCTGGCCAAGGTACGCGAAATTTCCCCCATCCTGCCTCTGAAAGCCGTGCCCAACTCCCATCTTGTCATTCCTGGCCTGTTTGAATTACGTGGACGTTTGATTCCTGCCGTCAGTCTTCGCCTGTGGCTCGACCAGCTAAAAGAGTACCCCCCAACTGCCAGAATTATCGTCGCCGAATTTATGGCCATTCATACCGGTTTTATCGTGGATAGTGTTGAGGGCATTCTGCGCCTCCAATGGTCCGATATTGAACCCCCAGATCGTATAAAACACTATTCCCACGAAGTGCTTGGCATCATCAGAGACCCCGGTTCAGATCGTTTGATCACCATGATCGACTATGAAAATATCGTCTTGACTATTAACCCAGAGGTCTTCCTGTCCCCCAACCATGAATCCAAGAGCAGTAAACACTTATTGGAAAAAAGAAGAACCAAATCGGTCTGGGTTATAGACGATTCCCGGACCATCCGTGATTTTTTAAAACACCATTTAAAAGAACATGATTACAGTAACATTGTTTTTTTTGAAAACGGCAAACATGCATTGGAGACCCTGCTCACCCTCAAGAAGGCCAAAAAAACCCGGGCCACCGAAGATGAAACCTACCGCGTCGATATCATTATCACCGATATTGAGATGCCCGTCATGGATGCATATACTTTTATTAAAACGATTAAGGAAGATGAGGTATTACGCACTATTCCCGTTATTCTTTTCTCTTCCCTGATTGCCACCAGCAACAAGTTAAAAGGTGAATTAGTGCAGGCGGATGCCCAGTTATCTAAATCCGACAGCAGTAGTTTGGTGTCCCTGATGGACCGGTTGGTGTTTAGATGATCAATAACCATTGGCAAGTTTCAGGAAAGTCCAGTAAGTCCTGCGTCCACAGAAATAATATCCGATAGAGGTTAATAAACATGGAAGAAAAAATCCCCAGTATCTTGATCGTGGAGAATGAAAGTATCATTGCCCATGATCTGGAATTTTTTATTAAAAAGCATGGCTGGCACGTATGCGGTATTGTCGCCACTGGTGTTGAGGCTGTGACCCGATGCCGGGAGCGCTACCCCGATGTCGTATTAATGGACATCCGCTTGGATGGCAGTATGGATGGTATTGAAACAGCCCGCGAGATCGGCGTTTTTTCCAATATCCCCATCATCTACCTCACCGCCCTGGCGGATGAACGAACCTTGCGACGGGCCAGTCAAACCCAGCCCCACGGGTTCGTTGTTAAACCCATCGAAGATAAAAACCTCTATGTTTCCATTGAGATGGCGATCTACAAAAGTCGCTTAGAACAGCAGTTAAAAGAGAAGGAAAAATGGTTGGGCATGATCTTGGAGAACCTCGACGAGGGCGTGCTAGCCGCCGACCGCAAGGGGAAAATACAATTCATGAATTCCGCTGCCGAATTTCACACCGGTTGGATCAAATCCGAGGCCGAGGGCTTGCCCATTGAAATCGTGCTGGGCATCATCAATGAGAAAACCGGTGATCCGGCCAAAGTCTCCTTTTTTAAAGCCATAATGGACGGCGAAGTCGTGGAATTGGGCGAAAGCACCCTGCTAAAAACCCCGGACCGTCGTTTGATTACCATTGACGGCAAGTGGGTGCCGGTGATAGATGAGCGAGGTTCGATCACCGGGGCCATGTTAGTATTCCACGATATTACCCAGCGCAAACGTCTGGAGAACCAATTGCAACAGGCCAAAAAAATGGAAGCTCTGGGTGCTCTGGCCGGAGGTATTGCCCATGATTTTAATAATATTCTCTCAGTTATTCAGGGCTACACTGATCTGGCCTTAAATACTGCCGAGGACAACAAAAGTAGCTCTTATATCCACCATGTCCAAACCGCCACAGAGCGGGCCAAAGAATTGGTCAAGCAGATATTGTCCTTTAGTCGCCAAGGGGAAAAGAAACTCAACCCCTTGTTGGCCTGCGTGATTGTGGGTGATGCCCTTAGGATGATTTATTCTTCGCTGCCTCCCACCGTGCATTTGCGACAGAATCTCAATGCCCCGACCAGTCAAATTGTAATGGACCCCACCCATCTCCACCAGGTATTGATGAACCTTTGCACCAATGCCGCCCATGCCATGGGTGCTACCGGGGGCACATTGGAAGTCAGTCTATTTGAAAAAATTGTCGTCTCTGATTTCAGTGCGTCCATACCCAAAGTAAAACCCGGTGACTATTTGTGTTTGTCTGTTCGAGATAATGGGCGGGGTATTGAGCGTGCTGTATTACCGCGTATATTCGAACCCTTTTTTACTACACGACAGGAAGAAAATGGCACTGGACTCGGTTTATCTATTGTGCAGGGTATCGTGGAACGGTATGATGGCATTATAACGGTCGAAAGTATCGTGGACCAAGGCACTGTTTTTTATGTTTATATTCCCCTGTTCAAACCGACTGCCATTGAAACACTCCACTTCGAACCCACCACCCCAGGCGGCAAAGAACGGCTCCTTTTTGTCGATGATGAAGCCACTTTTGTGGAATTGGGAACCGATCTATTAACGCAACTGGGGTACCATGTAACCGGGAAAACGGACAGTCTTGAAGCACTCAAGGTGTTTTCCGCCACACCCGAGGCCTTTGATCTGCTGATTGTGGATTTGATTATGCCCCAGTTGACCGGGATTTCTTTGATCATGCGTATTCGTGATATCCGGCCCGATATACCTATCATTCTCTGCACCGGATTTAGTGGTCACCTGGATGAAGAGAAAGTGAAAAATGTCGGGATTGGCCGGGTTATCTTAAAACCCTTGATCCTTAAAGAGATCGCCAACGCTATACGGGACCTCTTGGATGAAGATGATGATTAAATGATTTAATACTTAAAATGATTACACGAATATACTATCACCCCCATTACACCGCGAGGAAGGCATGGAACCAAACCAAATAATAAACCTGTTGCTAGTGGATGAAGATGAAGATTATTATATCCTGAACCGGGAGATGATCAAAGAGATTGAAACCACGTGGTACAACCTGGAATGGGCCTCGAACTATGAAGACGCCCTCGAAAAAATAAGGCAAAAAAGGTTTCATGCCTATTTGTTTGATTATGATCTGGGTCAGCACACCGGGATCGAGTTATTGGCCGAGTCCATGGTTATTGACGGTAAAACTCCGGTGATCATGCTTACTGATCGCGACGATTATCACACCGATACCGATGCCATGAACGCCGGGGCTTCCGATTATCTCAATAAAAAGCATTTAAAACCGGAGATCATGGAACGTTCGATTCGTTATTCTATCCAGAATCGGCGTTTGCTTTATGAACGGGACGTGTTGATCAAGGAGATTGATCATCGGGTGAAGAACAGTTTTCAAATCATATCCAGCATTCTGAACCTGGAAATCAACCAGATGGAGGACAATAAGGCCCGCTGTATCTTGCAAGATTGCCGGTGTCGGCTCAATACCTTGTCTATTCTTCATGAAAAAATGTATCAGGCGGATAATTTGGCAGAAATTGATACCAACGGTTATTTCCGCACTATCTTTGAAGATATCATGTATTCGTTGGTTTCCGCTAGCCAAGCCATTGGTTATCATATCCAGGTGGATGATGTGAAAATAATACCGCGGCAGTTAATGCATTGTGGGATTCTGTTCAATGAATTGGTTTCCAATGCCGTGAAGTATGCGTTTCTCCCTCCATGGCAGGGTGTCCCTTTTATCACCGCCACCGTAACAGAGGACCAAGGGTTCGTGCATCTGTGCGTGGCAGATAATGGTGTGGGGATTTCCCCGGATTTTGATATTCGGCGAACCTCATCGTTGGGATTAAAGTTGGTGACTATCCTGGCTGAAGAACAATTACGCGGCCAATTAACCCTGGATCGGGAAAAAGGCACGGCTTTTCATATCCGTTTTAAAAAAGAGTGATAAAGATCAAGTAAAAGTGGCTTCCTGCGGACTTTCTTTAATCGCCTGTAGCGAAGTAATTAAAAAATAAATGGGAGTATGACCATATTAAATATTAATGGGACTTGGAATAGAGCTTCTCAATTTCTTCTTTTTTTAAGCCGGTATAATCCGCGATTTTTCGAATATCTAAACCGTCTCGCAACATGTTCTTGACTACTTCAAGAATTCCTTGTTTCTTGCCTTTTTTTTCAGCGGCTCTTTCCCATGTGGGCGTGTATTCCATTTTAAATTCCTCCTCTGTTTTAATGATGACTTGTTTTATACTTTTCGTGTAGGCCTCCGGTAAACGGATGGTCAGCTCGAAGAATCTTAGCACAATACGGGTGTATTCCTTCGAATACTTTTTCTGATAACACAGACGGATCAGCTCTTTGAGTGCTGCGAATTTTTTTTCAGAATCCGCGCCTTTTAATTCAAGGCTTTTTAACTGCGATTTGACTATCAGGCCCATCGGGTTGTCCGAGGTTTCCAGTTTTGCGATTAACGCCGGGTTATATTTATAATCCATAAGCTTGACAAGAGGGATTTGCATCAACAATTTAAAACCGCCGAATTCGTACCCATACTCCGTAGGTCTGAAGGTGGGATCATCATCGGTTAATATAGCCAAGCTGATGATCTGGTTTTGTTTCCGCTTCTCCCTATCAAAGGCCCGATAAAAATAGATAAACATCCGTTCCATGAATTCGCTTAACCCCTTCCCCTGAACTTCAATATGGGCAATGATGCGTATTAGTTGGGCAGCGCCACCGCCATACTCCTTTTTCAGATGGACTCGTGCCAAGATGTCAGCCACACGGTCTCCCAGACGACTGTCCTGGGTGATGTCCAATAATTCCTTATCCAAAAACGTGATCTTCTTTGAGAAATCAATGAGCTTATGGATTTCAGGGAAAAAGAATGCCAGAAAGTATTCAAACAGTTCCCGTATAATCTTTTTCCAGGCAGAATCATACTTGCTTCTTTTAACCGGCTCTTTCGCAACGGGTTTCGCTAGCTTCAATTTTGTGCTCATACTTTTTATTATAAATCAAAAGTGTGAAATTTTCAATTCTCCTTTGAAAAAAACTGCCCACCGCGTGCATTGGTAAATGGGAATTATGTGAATAATGGAAGTAAGGGGATTCGTGTCCTTGGCCTTTCTGAAAAACTCGTCATAACATAAAGTGTGTATTGCTATACACCCCTACATCTTAAACTGGAAATTCAAAAATAAAGGTGGTGCCATTGTGGTGCTGGAGAGTTATGGCACCATTAAGCTGTTTGATGAGCATGTCAATGAGTTTTAAACCGAACCCGGTGGCATTTTCAATGGTGATTCCTGTGGGCATACCGGCGCCATTATCGGCAAAACCAATGGTCACCCGATTGTCTTTTTTGGTAGCGGTTACGCGTATCATTCCTTCACTGTTGTTGTTAAACGCATATTTCATGGCATTGGTGACGAGTTCATTCAAAATAATACCCAGAGGCGATAGCACTTTTGGGGCCAGGACGATGTCTTCAATCTCGGTTGTGATTTGCACGGCCTTACTGTTGGGAAATATCGCGCTGATCTCCTTGATCAAGGGTGGGAGAAAGTCCTGGAGGGATATCTCATTCATGTTGTCTGCATGATACAATTTTTCATACAATATCATCATGCTTCTGACACGACTGGCGGCATCTTGCAACACTTTTGCGGTGACTGGATTATCCTGACTGTTGGATTGCAAGCGCAGTAAACTGAATATAGTATTCATATTGTTTTTGATGCGATGGTGGACCTCATGCAAGAGGGTTTCTTTTTCAGCCAGAAGAGATTTGATCTTTTCCTCTGCTCGTATGCGGGAGAAAGCAATACCGATACTGGCACCTATACCCTCGAAGAACTGGATCATTTCGAGGGTGAATTGATTGGGCCGATGATCATTGAACTGCAACAATCCAATGATCTCTTGATCTGCCCGTAATGGGATCAAGGCGACGGATTCATATCCTTCGTTAACGCAACGGTTCCGCAAATGGACGCTACTATCGCTGGCGGTACTAAACGCCAGTAGCGTGGTGGTGGCATTGCTCCAAAAACTACCGCCGGGGGTAAAAAAGGATAAATTGGCATTGGTCCGACCGGTTAAAATAGTGCCACACATACATTCCAGCAAGGGTTTCCCCGTGGCGTCATGTAAAATCTCCCCGGCGTGATCGCGAGAACAGAGAGACCGTTCGGCTTGGACAAAAGTAGCGGGAAACCCGTTGGTCTCGTAATAAGGGAAGTCATCCCCGACTTCCAAGCGGATGCCCACGGCTTCGATGGCCGTGTTTTTTTTGATGATGTGCAGGATGTCGTGGATGGTTTCATGGACATCCTGGGAATTGTTTAACCGTTCTAATATGGTATTTACGAGTTGGTTGCGCCATTCTCCCTTTTTGAGCTCGGTGATATCGGTGATCACGCCGATAATGCCCTGGATTTGCTTTTGGGCGTCAAGCAGGGAGGCCTTATCAAAGATCACATCGCGAACAGCCCCATTTTTGCGTTGAATCTGCCATTCATAGTATTGTTTGCTGGGGGTGTTGAGGAGTTCTTGGTCCTTTTCGTTGTATTTGGCGGCCAACTCTGGAGGGGCGAGATCATACACGGTTTTTCCAATAATTTCCTCTTTTTTTAATCCCATATACTCTTCAAAGGCGCGATTGCACCCGGTATATTGACCGAGGGTGTTTTTATAAAATACGGGATTGGGTATTGCATCCATGGTAGCCCAGAGTAAGTCGTATTGCTGGCGGAGTTTTTCTTCTGATTGTTTGCGCGAGATACGGATGATATCGTCTTGATGAATATCAATCAGATAGGGAGAGAGTTCGACGAGAGCGCGGTATTTTTTTTCGCTTAAGATCAGTTCATGGTTGGAGACTTCGAGTTGGTGGATGGTTTCTTCGAGTTGTTGCTGATGTTTTTGCACGGTTTGTTTGGCCTGGAATAGTTTGAAAGCCATTTTGATAGAGGCAAAGAGCACGGTTTCGCCGCTATTTTTTACCACATAGCCATACGAGGTGATCTTTTCGGTTTTTTCGACTATTTCAGGTTCGGTGTGGGAGGACAGGAAGAGGATGGGGATATCGTGGTCGCGAAGGATGATGGCAGCGGCTTGGGTGCCGTCGATACCTTTGCCCAGGTTGATATCCATGAGAATGAGGTCCACGGGTTCTTTTTTGTTTTGGAAAAAAAGAATGGCATCTTCACCATTACTGACATGGGTGACGTGATAGCCCTCTTTTTTTAATAATTGCATTTCTACCATGGCGATGATGTGTTCATCTTCCACGAGGAGAATGGTTTTATTTTTATTGTTTTTATTACTATTATTATTATTGCTATTATTATTGTTATTATTATTCATTGATGATCATCCGTCAAACCGATTTTTATTCTTCTTGGCATTCTCTTTAGACAGGCCAATAATGCGGGGAAAATATCAAGTACCGCCATTGTTTCGCTCCAAGGTTATGTTTCAACCCTAATTAGACAACTGAGCCTAGTTTTCCCCCTTTTCCTGATGGTCTC
>CAZCVI010000066.1:0-42949 GCA_964502145.1 uncultured Clostridia bacterium | reverse complement strand
TTGATTCTCAATCAGGGGTGAACCGTCATAGCGGTTCAAAAATAGAATTGCTGCAAGAAAGATAACGCTCTGGACTAGGAAACTGAAATGGTGTATAATGACAGGGACTTTGGCATTGAAGTTAATTAAACAAAAGGAGTTTTACCATGCCCTCTGATATGGCGATACACACACTTTATAAAATGAAAGGATGGCTGCTCAAAGGCGGCACTCCTGGCAACATGAAACCCCCTATTATGGGAACCACTTCGGACGACGAAGACTTCGCCAATGACAGCGACGAGGAATTCACGGCTAAACTGGACCTGCTCCACATCTTCTTCGATGTGCTGGATAACCACCCGGATAAAAAAGACCTGTTCTTCAATACGATTACGAAAATAATGGAAACAAACAACCCGGATTCACTCTCGAAAAAAGAAAAAAAATTCATGCTGGACCTGATCGAAGAAGCCATTTTCGCGGCTGACGAAACAATACCACACGGGGAAGCGTAAAAAGATTTAACCACAGATTACACAGATTAAAAGGATTATAATGATTAAAAGATAAAAAAAAGAACCCCACGAATTTCGCGAATTAACACGAATGGATACGAATTAAAAGAGATAATTTCTTTCGAAGCGCTTTGATTTTCATGAAATCTCCTTTTGTTTTTTATCGTCATTTTAAACCACTTTAACCCATCTTAAAATCGTGTGGATTGACCCAACTCCACCACTGTCCAATGAAGGAATTATTATAAATCCAAACCGCATAAGAAGTCAAGATAAAATCGAAAATATTAGTAACAATTCAGGCGTTGGCCTGAACTGTTACCCTATTTTTTAATTATTCAAACTTCGGTCTAATCACAGTCTCCACCAATTGTTTGAAGGTGTACCCATCATTGTCTGTCACGACAAACACCAGTGCATATCTGCCCAGAAATCCCGGTCCAGGAATCCATGAAAAGGTTCCGGTTTGCGCATCCAAGCTGGAACCTATGGGTAAATCGCTTAATTGATTGTTGTCTAACATGTAACCCTGAACAGCAGAGATGTTCTTGCCCAAAAGAATTTCCACCCGTTCCATTTCGTTGATGACACATGCGCTTATTTCCTGCGCGGAGGGCAGGAGCGATAATGCCTCTATGGACAGGCGGGGCATGGGGTTTTGAATGGTGAAATATCTACTGCCGATCCCCTCCATGTTACCGGCGTTGTCTGTGGCAATCCAACAGATAGTAGGGAGGACGTTGGCATAGTATGTGGTGTCCAGATATAAATACCCGACTGCGCCGTTACTGTTGGCGTAACCGGGGAAGAGGAAGGCAGGGATGGTGCGTGGGAATGTGGGAATGTTTGCCGGGGTGCTCCAAGAAGTTCCTATTTTACCTTCATCATCCCCACATTCCCGCCCACCGACCCTATCCTAACTTCGACAAATTTCTTGGAGATTTCTCCGATTTCGGGGTAAAATCGCTTTGGATGATTTTGGAAAGGCTCGATATCAGCGGATTTCATTTTCGGAGATGTTGAAAAAACGGGACGTAGTACCCCAATCCCGTTTTTTCCGCTTGCATCAATCATTTTTTTGTGGTATAATTTTTTTTGGAGATATTGCTCAAAAAACAAATCAAGCAATAAAATGAGGTGCCCTATATTTTCAAAAACAGTTTGTAAAGCGTGATCTACGGGCGATCTTCAAAATCAAAGTGTCGAAGTTAGGTTAGGCCATGAACCATTAACAAATTATGCCTCGTCTTTTAAAACATCCAACGCATATTGCACTTTGCCAAAAGGCGCGGAAACCTGGATACCTTGGATATGATCTTTTAACTGGGAAACCATTTCACGGGCGATTTGAATGCCGACAGCCAATGCGTCGTCTTTTGTTTTGGCGGCACGCATACGGTCCATGATGGCATCGGGTACGGTAACACCGGGAACTTCATTGCTCATGAACTCGGCATTGCGCAGACTAACCAAGGGCCAAATACCGGCAATAATTGGAATTCGAAAAGCAGCGATTTTTTCCAAGAAAGCAAGTAACGCATTCACATCAAACACGGGCTGGGTGATAGCAAATTCAGCGCCTGCTTTTACTTTCCATTGGAAACGACGAATCTCTTCTTCCTGATCAATGGCACAGGGATTCAAACCGACACCGATAAAATACCCGGTGGGTTTGCCAATGGCATTGCCACCAAGATCAACACCGTGATTGAGGTTGTTGACCATATGGGTCAGACCAATGGAATCGACATCAAAAACAGCGGTGGCATCTGGGAAATCTCCCATTTTGGGCGGGTCACCGGTGATGAGTAAAAGATTGTGAATACCCATGGCGTGCAAACCCAACATATCCGACATCATCCCCAATAGGTTGCGGTCACGGCAGGTGTAATGAAGCACGGTTTCAATACCCGCGTGTTGCTGGATGAGCATGCTGATATGTTGCGCTCCCATACGGGTTAAAGCACGGGGCCCATCGGGAATATTTATCGCATCAACATGATTGTCTTTTAATATCTGCGCGGATTCCAATACTTTGGCCGGGTCGCAACCACGGGGCGGGGTTAATTCCACGGAAGTGACGAATTGCCCGTTAGCAATTTTTTTAGCGAATTGCGATTTCTCTGCCATGGGAATCGGCGGTACTGTTTCTACTGTGGGCTTGCCGATTTGGATGATCGTTTGCCGTTGTTGCGGGATGATCGAGTTGATGCTGTTCCGCATCGCTTTAATGTGGGTTTCATTGGTGCCACAACACCCGCCGATTATTTTTACACCCAATTGAATGAAACGGCGCGCATACTCGGACATGTATTCGGCGGAAGCGAGATAAATACTTCGCCCGTCCACAGAACGGGGAATACCGGCATTGGGCATGGCAGAGACTGGTTTGTCCGTGGATTTAACCACGACTTCCAACGCTTGCAACATATAATGGGGACCCACACTGCAATTCAAACCAATGACATCGGCACCCCATTCATCAAGACTGCGGGCGAAACTCTCGGGACGGGTGCCAAATACGAGATTACCATCATCGCGCACAGACATGGACGCGATAATGGGATAATCGCAGATATCTTTGATCGCACCAATTGCTTGTTCGATTTCTGTTAGACTGGTAAATGTTTCCAGGATGAACAGGTCAACACCCCCATCTTTAAGTGCTTGGGCTTGTTCTTTGAACATCTCGCGCGCTTCATTTTTGGGCATGGGGCCCCAGGGTTCTATTTTGACACCCAGCGGACCCATGGAACCAGCCACAAGAATTTCAGAACCGGCCACGGCTCGGGCCAGACGTGCGCCCTCGTAATTGATGGCGGATAATTTCTCTTTAAAACCATGGGTGGCCAATTTTAAGCGACTGGCGCCGAAGGTGTTGGTTTCGATGCAGTCCGCACCCGCTTCCACGTAAGCACCGTGAATCTCTTTGACCAGATTGGGATTGGAAAGATTTAACTCATCGTAACAGCGGTTGATGAACACGCCGCGGGAATAAAGCATGGTCCCGATGGCACCGTCAAAGAGTAAAACGGAATCGGTTATTCGTGGCAACAATTCTTTTTTTGTCATGGTACACCTTCTTTGTTTATTTATGCAAACATTCTGACCTTTATTATGCGCGATTAATAGTTTGAACGTCTGGTTCTTATTGTAATAAAAAAGAAGTTAAAATTCAAGGCACGATTGAAAATTCAACGGGGAAAATCTCTCAAAAGGTAGAAAAGGATTGACATCCAAGGACTTTATTTTTATAATAGGAGTGTGGAACTATTATTATAAATAAATTATAAATAAAATAGAAATAAATGTGGAGGTATTAATATGGCAAGAATAGAGCCATTTAAAGGCTTGAGGCCGGCAAAAGACAAAGCTAGCGTTGTCGCATCACCGCCTTATGACGTGTTGAATTCACAGGAAGCAAAAGTCATGGTCGGGGATAACAAGTTCGCGTTTTTGAGAATCAGCAAACCGGAAGTCGATTTAGCAGATGGGATTGATCTGTATTGCGACGAAGTATACGCGCAGGGGAAAAAGAATTTTGACTGGTTCATCCGGGAAAAAGTCCTGGTCCAGGATAAAACAAGAAATTTTTATCTTTATAAACAAATCTGGGGGGATCATGTCCAAGTGGGGTTGGTGGCCAGTGCTTCCTGTCAGGATTACCTGGACGATGTGATCAAGAAACACGAATATACCCGCGAAGATAAAGAAAAAGACCGCATGAGACATATTGAAACGCTCAATGCCAATTCAGGCCCGGTGTTCTTGACCTTTAAACACCGCGACGACGTGGATGCCCTGTTTGCCAAGGCAATGGAAAAAGAACCGGAATACGATTTTGTGGCCCGCAACACGGTTCGGCAGATTTTTTACGTGGTGGATGATCCGAAACTGGTGGACGCTATTCAAAAAGCGTTTGCCAGCATTGATTATCTGTATGTGGCTGATGGTCATCACCGTTCGGCAGCAGCGACCAATGTAAAAGTATTGCGGGAAAAAGCAAACCCCCATCACACGGGTAATGAAGAGTATAATTTCTTCCTGTCCGTGATTTTCCCTGACAACCAGATGAAGATTCTGCCTTACAATCGCGTGGTCAAAGATTTGAATGGGTTGACTGAGAATGAATTTTTCAAGAAAGTGAAGGTGTGCTTTGATTGTGAAGAGACACATTTCAAAACTCCGCCACACCCCGACCAATTTTGCATGTATATGAACGGCAAATGGTACTTGCTCATTGCCAAAGCAGGAAGCTACGATACGAATGATGCAGTCGCCTCTTTGGATGTGTCGATTTTGCAGCAGAACCTGTTGGACCCGGTGCTGGGTATCAAAAATCCCAGGACGGATAAACGGATTGACTTTGTGGGCGGTATCCGCGGCACAGAGGAACTGGAACGACTGGTCAACAACGGTGCCAATAAAGTGGCTTTTTCATTTCACCCCACCACGATCCAGCAATTGTTCAACGTGGCGGATTCGGGGAAAGTGATGCCACCAAAATCCACCTGGTTTGAACCTAAACTGGAAAGCGGATTGGTGCTCCATCTATTGGAAGACTAAACACGCGTTACAGAATAAAAATACTGCGGCCAGGACGGGGTGTTTGGATGTTGTGTCCCGTCCTGGCCGCGGGAACCATGGAGATAAGGTGATGAGTTCTAATCAAAAAAAGCGTGTGGGTAATCGGTTAATGGTAATAATAGGAGCGGTGCTGCTGATAATGGCGGGCAGCATGGAAGCCCGGACAGCCAAACCACAAAAGCCCCGGTTTTATATCAAGTTTAACGGTATGGGTAGTGTCACTACTGGTGGCGATTACGGGCTGATGGTGAAAGCGAACGAACTTTTTTTTCCAGACTTGGATGCCAGTTCCACTACTACCAGTATTCAGACCAAAACAGACCGGTTTTTTCGTGGTTATGGTGGCGAGATTGGTTTTGAAACACCCCGGTTTGCAGTGGGTGTCTCTGCCGGTTACTTGGAGAAAAATTTTGCGGTAACCGCCCATGAAACCTGGGATTTGGGTGCTGTTTCCGATTATACCCGGAATTTTCAGTTTTCCGCGTTACCGCTTTTTGTAATGATTCATTATAAAGTGATTGATACTTCTTTTTTGAGTGCGTTTGTGACCGTGGGGGAAGGGGTGTACTTGGCGAAATATCGCGATGAATTCGCGCAAACCCTGCAAAACCAGACACTGACCTTTGCCAATAAAGTGGTGGAAGGTAAACGAAACAGCCTGGGTTTTCAAATCGGAACAACCGTTGATCTTAAATTCACGCGCAATCTGGCGATTTTTTTAGAAGCGACCTATCGGTTGGTGCAATTTAAAGAGCTGAAGGCCACTGATTATTATGAAGATGATGAGCGGGTGATTACCAAAGAGGGGAATCTCTATTATTGGCTCAATAGCATCACCGGTGAAACCCGTTTCGCAGTGGGTGCGCCCACGGTCAGCCAGTTGCCCTGGGAAGGGCTTCCAGCAGTGTTGAATTTAAATGGCTTCTCTTTTAGTGCCGGCATCAAGATCATTTTCGGGCGCGGGAAAACAGCGGAACCGATCCGCATACCACCCGCCGAATAAACCGTATAGCCCCCTGCCCCCAAAAGACACAGCGGTGTTTATATGCCAGCAAAGCAAGAAATAAAACGAAAAGTATTGATCACTGGCGCTTCCGGGTTATTGGGCAGTGCCTTGGTGAATGAATTTGCCAGCCAGGGTTTTGATGTACTGGGGCAATATCGCTACCATCGACCACCCTCCCCAAAAATAGGAAATTGTGTGCCTCTGCCCGGGGATTTTTCCGATTTAACGGGCATACGCGCTTTCTTGCAATGGAACCAAGCTCACTTTGCAGGTTGCGGCGTGTTGATTAATAATTATGGACCGATTATCTATAAAGATATCACTGCATTACGAGGGGAAGATTTTTGCCGTGATTATTTTCAGAATGTAGTGCCCGCGTTTGAAATCACCGATTATTTTTTAAAGCATTTCCACCTTCAGGTCGTGGTGAATATTGGATTTGAATATACCGGGGAAGTACGACCGTACCAAAAGATTCTGACCTATGCGGCAGCAAAAAATGCCTTGCAATTGATCACGGTATCCTTTGAAAAAAGTTATCCAGACATCCGTTTTGTTATGATCCCAGTGCCTACCTTGGCCGGGGCCACGGTGCCAGCAGCACATAAAACGGATGTCTTACCCGCTACCGTGGCCAAAGAGATTTACCAACGGGTCAACTTATAACCACCCAAAACATCGCTTGGATAGGGGACAGGAACTATTTCTTCTTTTTTCCAAAAAAGGAAGGGAAAACCGTACCCAGACCTTTTTGCAAACCATTTTTAAAAATTGCCACGGCTTTTTGAAAACCACTGGCTTCTGGTCCCACTATTTCTTCCAGTTTTTTCCGAGCTACCGCGTGGTCGTTTTGGATTTCCAGTGCTTTCCGGTATTGCACTTCTGCTTTTTTATACAGTCGTTCCGCGTGGAATAATAGGCCCAATGCCACGATGGGTTCCACGTTCCACGCTTCCAGTTCCGAGGCTTTTAGCAGACTCACTTCCGCTTCCCGTTTCATTTCTGGGATTTGTGCTTGGGCGTTCCCCATCATGAGGTAATAATCCGCTTTTTTGGAGTCATATTGAATCGCTTCTTTCATCGCGAGGACTACATTTCTGTAGTTCTTTTGGACCAGGAACGTCTTCGCTTTTCTGAAAATAATCTTGGCTTTTTCTTCTGGTTCATCTTCTTTAACTGCATCCGGGTCAAATTCGCGAAAGCCTTTTTTCTCATAATCGGCACGTTTCTCGAAGTTGGTCAATACCTCGTAAGCTCGTTTGCCCTGATGAACCAGATAATCCGCTTTCTTTTTTATTTCCGGGTTTTTTATGGCTGCAATCTTATCCACATCGAATTCGCTGGCATAGTTGAAATATGCATTTTCGATATCCTTGTGGGTGGCATTGGTCGGGATACCCAATAACTCAAAATAATTGGGGTTTTTCTTTTTAACACTCTCAAAGAAAAAATTAATCGATGACTCAAATTCCATTCCATCATTGCTGGTATCCGTCATAGTTAATCTCCTATATTATTATTAATTTTAAGCATATCACATTTTATACTATTTTAACGTTAAAAACAAATTCTTTTTTGGGAAAAAAGAGGAGTTAAAGGAATTGCAATACTTTTTCCGGGGTCATGGGAGAGGTGAAGCGGAATTCGTGGCTGATTTCTTTGTCTGGACGGCTCGCTTTCATGGCATCAAGAATGGCAAAATAGGCACCTATCCCATACATGAACGGCGGTTCACCAATGGCTTTACTACCCATCACCGCATGGGGATTATCAGCATCAGTCAGGAAAAAAACCTCGATGCTGGGGGGCGTGGACTTGATATCCGGGATTTTGTAGGTACTGGTAGTGTCGGTTAGCAGTTTTCCTGTAGCGGAGTAACTTAATTCCTCCATGGTCATCCAACCTATGCCCTGGATTAATCCACCCTCGGCCTGACCACGATCAATCAAGGGAAAAAGACTTGTACCACCATCATGAACGAGTCGGACACGAGCTATTTCATAAGTCCCGCGCCATGTGTCCAGGGTAACTTCAAAAATAGCGGTTCCATAGACATGATAAGCAAACGGTTTTCCTTTTTCAACTGTGCGGTCGAACCGAATATCCGGGGTGGCATAAAATCCCTGGGCAGAAAGCTGTACCCGCTGCCAATAAGCGGTGGAAATTAATTTCTCCCAAGACAACGCGGTTTTTTGACCATCGTGATACACGTACTCCTCGCGAATGGTTAGACCTGTGGTTGTCGTTATACCCAATTGTCCTGCGGCCACTGTTTTGAGTCGTGCCAAGATTTGCAAGCAGGCGATTTCCGTGGCTTTGCCATTCAAATCGGCCCCGGAACTGGCTGCGGTGGGCGACGTGTTGGCCACGCGACTGGTATTGGTGGTCTCTATTTTTATTCGTTCCTCGTTAATAGAAAATATCTGCGCGGCTATCTGCATGATTTTCATATTAACACCCTGCCCCATTTCCACAGCAGCGGTACTGATGGCTACACTGCCATCGGTATACACGTGAACCAAAGCCCCGGCTTGGTTCAAACCGGTATTGGTAAAAGAAATACCAAAACAAATGGGCATCACAGCCACACCTTTTTTAAACAATCGCTGGCTAGTGTTAAACTCTTCGGCTTTTTTAACCACCCCGGCCAAATCGAAACGTTCTGCGGCTTCCGACCAACAGCGGCGAGCGCGGCAATGTTCTGTAAACTGGCCATAGGGGAACATATCCTTTTCTGCTAACAGGTTTTTCTGTTGAATCTGGGCTGGGCGCATCTGTAACCGTTCAGCGGCAGTTTGGATCGCGCATTCGAGCACAAACATGGCCTGCGGCCCACCAAAACCACGGAACGCGGTAAAAGGTGCCAGATGGGTATAACAACTGGCAGCGGTGGCTTTAACATGGGGAATATAATAGGCATTGGTACTATGAAACAAGGTTCGTTCCAAGATCGCCGTGGATAAATCAGCGGCTGCACCAGCATTTTGATAATAGGTGACTTCATAGGCCAGGATCGTGCCATCGCTTTTTAAACCCAGTTTGAAATCAGAGGAATAGGGATGTCGTTTGCCTGTCATCACCATATCTTCATGGCGGTTAAGGGTGAGTTTAACCGGTTTACGCAGAATAGCGGCAGCCAACGCGGCCATCACGGCCCACGGTGTGGCCTGATCTTCTTTACCGCCAAAACCACCGCCCAAACGACACACATCCACTTCAACCTTGTGCATGGGCAATGCTAACACGCGGGCAATCACCCGTTGCACACCAGTGGGCGATTGCGTGGAAGAATATACTTTAAGCGCCCCGTTTTCCAGTGGAATAGCCAGTGCCGCTTGCGGTTCCATGTAGAAATGTTCCTGACCACCCGAATCCGCCTGTCCCAAAACAATCACATCGCAGTGTTCCCAGGTTTTATCTACATCGCCCAGTGCAAAGGTACGCGGCGGGATAACCAGTCGTCCTTGGGCAAAGGCTTCCCGTGGGTCCGTGATGATCGGTAATGGTTCGATTTCCAATTGAATCGCTTTGAGTGCTTTTCGGGCTGAGATTTTGGAATCCGCAATTACCAGCGCCACTGGATCACCGATAAAATGAACCTCATGGTCTGCCAGCAGATGTTCATCCAGAATAATCTGACCGATCTGGTTGGGACCGGGAATGTCTGGCGCGGTCAGGACAGCAACAACTCCAGGACAAGCAGCCGCTTTGGATGTATCCAACCGTGTGATTTTGCCATGGGCAATAGGCGAAGCAAACACCACGGCGTGTAAAAGTCCTTCGGGGTGCGGCAGATCATCAAGGAAAACGGATTCGCCGCGAGTATGTAAGGGAATATCGAAATTTTTCATAATAATTCCTCCGCCAGATTTAATTGGGGACACAGCGTAATAAAATGGGCTAAGAAGAGCTGCCCCAACAATCTCTTTTTATATTGCGCGGAACCCCGTACATCGCTAATCGGTGCAATTTCACCCGCCAACACGCGGAGCGCTTCCCGTAGTCGTGGTGCCGTGATGTTCTTGCCCAGTAAAAAGGTTCGGGTCGCTGTCAGGTACAAGGGAATAGGCGCAACGCCACCCGCAGAAAGATGAATGTCGTGGATCATGGTGCCGTCCGTGTTCAAGGAAATGGCACTATTGCAGGAGGCAATATCAAGATATTTGCGTTGCGATACTTTTTCATAGTGAAACAACATGCCACTCTCAGGAATAGGAAAAGAAATGGCTTCAATGATTTCACCGGGTAATAAATCCATCTGCTTATAGCCTTTAAAAAAATCTTTTAAGAGGATGAGGCGTTTGTTATCATTATTTTGGTTATTGGTCAGATGCAGTCGGGCTTGCAAGGCCAGTAGTATGATCGAGATATCGCCAATGGGCGAGGCATTAACAATATTACCGGCCAGTGTGGCGCGGTTGCGCATGATAGTAGAAGAGACGAGGTCCAGATAGGCGGGTAAATGGGGTAAAAAGTGGTGGATTACCGGGGATTGTTTTAATTCCGTCACCGTGGTACCTGCGCCCACTATGATCTGGTAGCCTTCCTGTTCAATCGTATTAAAACCGGCCCGTTGGGAGATAAAATCCAATTCTTTGTCCCGTAGTTCTTCTGGTCGTTGCACGTACAAATCCGTGGCGCCCGCGATCAGCACACCCTGGCGGTGAGGTTTGTGATGGTGGCGGGAGATTTCTTTTAATAAATCAGGCACCTGTAAAAAGTATTCCGGTAGAATCTGCCATTCCACCAGTAGCGGGATGCGTTCTTGGTTTTTTTCCAGACGCCGTGCAAACGTATCGCACAGCTTTTGCGCGGCCCGTTGAATGGAGACGTAACCCGTACAGCGGCAAATATTGCCATCCATCGCGTCAATAGCATCACTATAAGAGAGGGTAGGGGAGTTGAGGAAAAAGCCGGTGAGTGCAATCACAAAACCGGGAGTACAAAACCCGCACTGGGAAGCGCCTTCGTCTGTCAGTGCCTGTTGTATCGGAGTAAGTGGCAGAGTGCCCGTGCTGTTGTCCAGGTTGATGCCTTCAATCGTGACCACGTGCTTACCCGCTATTTCACCCAAAGGTAAGAGGCAAGATGCCACTGTTTTGTATTGCAGGTGATTTTCTTTTAGTTCACCCAGTAGAATCGAACAGGCGCCGCATTCTCCTTCGCGGCAACCTTCTTTGGTGCCGCTAAGTTTTTGGTATTGGCGGATAAAATCCAGCGTCACCGTGCCTGCCGGTTCCGTAGTGGTCACTTTTTGGTGGTTTATCATGCACGTTATCGTATGGTTCATGTTTTCTCCTTGGTGCGCATATGGTTGTGTCCCGTTTTGTTAAAGAGCACCACCTGCAATTCCGCGATGATAGCAATCGCGATTTCGTCCGGTGTCGTGCCGCCGATATCCAGGCCTACAGGAGAGTAAAGGGAACGTAAGTCCAGGTTTTGGCCCAGTTCTTCTTGCAGTCGTGCGATCATCACCGGGGATTTTTTGCGGGAAGCGATTAAACCCACGTAACGCGGGTGCCAGTTGGCGCTATAGATACGTTTGAGTACCACGTAGTCCAGCGCGTGGGAATGCGTAGCGATGAGAAAGAAACTGTCTGGCGGCACTGTTTCCTTTAGCAAAGCGGCTTCGTATGAATCTACTGTGAGACGTTGGTGGGCGTATTCGATAGTATCTGTCAAGCCTGGGCGGTTATCAATGATCGTGATATAATAGCCCATATTTTTCATATGTTGAACCATAGCTTGGCCAATGTGACCGCCGCCGAAAATAAAGAGGTGGGTCGTAAAACCAATGATCTCGTAATAGAGCGTCGTGCTGCCGCCGCACATCATGCCTGTTTTTTCCCCTTCAATCAGTTCGTTATCCGGGCTGAGCAGGTATTTGACCGTGCCGCTTTTGCCTTCTTTCAGCAGGTGTGGGATGCGGTTAATTGCCGCGTATTCAATCGCGCCGCCGCCCACTGTGCCCAAACGTTTACCGTCTGTTGTGACCAGCATTTTGGTGCCAATAGCTGCCGGGCCGTGACCTTCTTTTTCCACCACTGTGACCAGTACCCCTTTACCGCCGTGGGCTTGCAAATTTAGTATGGCTTCATATATTTCATTCACCGTTTTACTCCTAGTGGCATTATAGGTCTTAATTATAAACCTATTTGACGAACGATTTCAAGGGCGTTTGTAAATAATAGAAAAAAGAGTGGCCCACGAATTACACGAATGATCACGAATTTTCTCGAAAAAAATGGTATTCTCTTTTCTTTTTTTTTCGTGTCAATTCGCGAAATTCGTGGGGAAGATTTTTTTACCGGGTGGTCTTGTAACTTTTTATAAAATGGTTTAGAATAAAAGGGTAAGGAGCTTTTATGAGAATAACGAAGATTGCCGTGAAAGACTTGTTTGGCGTATTCAACCATGACATCCCATTAAATACCACGGAGCACATCACCATCATTCATGGACCCAACGGTTATGGAAAAACCATCTTACTCACCCTGGTGAATGAACTCTTTAATTCAAAGTATAATAAGATACTTACTATCCCTTTTAAAGAATTATCCATCAGTTTTGACAATGACAGTATGCTGATTTTAAAGAAGAACGGCAAGTCAGAAGAGAATGGCAAGAAAAAAGCCAGTAATGAAAATTCTTTAATTCTCGAGCTTTTTGAAAAAGGAGCGAAGGCAAAATCACACAAAATAGAATTCGCAGTACCTAGTGATTTATCTTTACCAAGTGGGCCTTTACAAAGTTTTGACCCAGCGATGGGAAGAATTGGTCTTAACTACGTGCATCAGGATACTTTTGGTAAAAAAAAGTCATCGAAGAAAGTAGTCTCAGGTTTCGAAGATACCTTATCGGTCCCATTCATATTTAAGGGAAAATCCGAACCTGTTTGGTTAAAAGAAATAATAAATACCGTTCCAATCCATTTTATCGAAACCCAGCGGTTATTTGATTTTTCTTTCAACCCCGGTAAACCAAATGAAAACGCAACATCCAATTTCCATGGAAAGGTAGAGGCTGTGACCAACTATTCCAAAGAATTGGCGGAGTTAATCCAAGCGAATCTGGCCGAGTACGGCACCCTGTCCCAATCTTTGGATAGAACCTTTCCCACTCGATTAGTTAAAAACACGCCATCCACTCTCCTTTCATTGGAGCAACTGCGAGACGAATTAAACCAACTGGAAGAAAAACGGAAACGATTGACCACCACTGGATTCATGGATAAAGAGCAGGAGATTGATTTCAAAGATTTGCAAAACATAGATAAAAATAACGCCCACGTGCTGGCCGTGTACATTGCAGACGGGAAACAAAAACTGAGTGTTTTTGATGAATTGATGACAAAAATCGATCTGTTGATCAAAATCATCAACAGCCGGTTCCTCTACAAGCAGTTATCCATCAGCAAGACGGATGGTTTTGTATTCACCACTTCCGATGGCAAAAGGATATCACCCAACAGTTTGTCTTCCGGCGAACAGCACGAGCTGGTTTTGCTTTATGGGTTGTTGTTTAAAGTCAGCCCGGAATCCTTGATTTTGATTGACGAACCGGAGTTATCCCTCCATATCTATTGGCAGCAGCAATTTTTAAAGGATTTAGGAGAGATCACCAAGCTGATCGGCTTTGATGTTCTGATTGCCACCCATTCACCGCAAATTATTAATGACCGGTGGGATTTAACCGTTGAATTAAAAGGCCCGAACCAGTGAGAGAAAACCTAAACGCCCATACTATTGCCAATACTGTCAGGATGACTCGTAGTCAACATGATGGTTCATTTATTTTGGTGGAAGGGGACAGCGACATCAGAGTGTACCGTCGTTTTGTGAACCAGCAGGAGTGTTTATTAATCCTAGCCCATAATAAAGACAACGCCATCGGCGCTTTGGCAATACTTGAAGAAGACAATTTCACAGGCATCCTATCCATTGTGGATTCTGATTGCTGGAACCTGGAAACCGCGTATCCTTCCTCCCCGAACCTTTTTCTAACCGATACCCACGACCTTGAAACCATGATTCTTGCCACCTCTGAAGTTCAGGAAAAAATATTCTCTGAATTCGGCTCCGACAATCGTATTAAAACGCTCCGAAAATCCCCCATTGATATGATCTTGGAAGCTGTGTTGCCCATTGGTTATTTACGCTGGTTTTCCTCGCCGTCACAGGACAACCTCCGCGTTGAATTTAAGAAATTAATGGATTTTGGAAAACTGGAAGATTTTATTGACAAGAATACTTTGATTACCAACCTCAACACGTTAATTCCAAAAGCACTGGAATGCTCCGCTAATAAAGAATTAAAGGAAGAAACCGTGAAGAAGAAGATAAAATCTTCCTTAAAAGCGGGGCACGACCCCTGGCAGCTATGTTCGGGACACGATCTATTGTTTGTCTTGACCTTCGGCCTCTGTTTCGTTTTCGGCAACAAGAAAGCCAAAACCCTTTCCCCCGAACATGTTGAAGGTATGATCCGCATGTCATATGAATATGCCTACTTTTGCAAAACTCGCCTTTACCAGTCCATAAAAAACTGGGAAACCACCCATTCTTCTTTTTTGGTCTTGAAATAACCCAACTTATCGAAACTTGTAAAGATAAAAAGAAAAGATTGGCCCACAAAGCTGGATAAGCCTGACATAATCCAGATGCATTGGTACCCTGAAACTGGCAATAGATTGCCGTCGTAGGACTTTCTATACGGTGTTCACAAGACGTTATAGATAATGACCTTTCCCTGGCTTTATTCTTTTTTGGTTTCTTTTAGTTTTGCCATGCGCAAATCGAATTCTTTGCGGAGAATCTCTTTTAATTGAGTATAGGATACTTTTTGTTCTGGGGTTAAGAGCGCTTCAATAGCTTTTTGTTTTTTTCGTTCCTGTTCTTTGAATAGGTCTACAAGAGCGTCTTCCGCTGGTCTCATACCGCGGTTTGCTTGGTAGCCGCGACCATCCATGCGATCCATGCCCTGTCTATTCAAATCTCTACCGCCAATTTCGTCTGGGTTTTCTCTCAGTTCCCCTGAATTCTGGGCTATATGACTGTCAATCTCATCCGGTTGCAATGTATAGTTCTCGATAATGAGCTGGACCTTGGCAGTTTGTAACTCATCCAGAACCAACACTTCTTTGAGCACAAAAACGTCCCGGTAGGATATCTGTTCTTCTTTTAGTGCTTTTAATTTCAGTTTCTGACTGTCATCCAGTAGCGTAGTTAGCAGATTATCCGCCATCAGGGCTCTACGTTCCGCGGCTGCCAGTAATGCCTGGGCATTGCCCTTGAAATTTTGCCGGTCCTGGGTGGCTTGGGATTGCAGCATGTTGCCCAGTTTTTTTAAAGAGTCGATTTGGTCTGCATTCAGTTCCAAACGGACGGTCAGTTTGTCTTCTTGGAAGTTATATAAAATAGGTATGCCTTGTTGCGAGAAAAGGGGGGAGAAACCCAGTCCAACAAAAAACAAGACAAAAATGCTGTTCCATAAATTTTTGGCTTTTGTTTTCATTTATTACTCCTTGGCCTTATGCAAATGCCATAAGTCCTGAATTCTTTTTTATGCCATTTTCTTTATTCCATGAAATAGGTTTTGAGGGGCGGGAAGCCATTGAATTCCACGGAAGCATAACTGGATGTGTACGCGCCAGTGGTGAACCAATACACACGGTCGCCAATAGTCAGGTCCAGTGGTAATTCGTATTGGTAATTCTCATACATGATGTCCATGCTATCGCAGGTGGGGCCAGCCAATTTTACCGGGCCTGTTTTACCTTGTGTTTCGGTATAAATAGGGTACTTGATGGACTCATCCATGGTTTCAATCAGTCCATTGAACTTGCCCATGTCCACATATACCCAGCGATACAGAGAATTAGAGGTTTTCTTGGAGATAAGCACCACTTCACTGATCGAAATACCAGCGTCCGCGACCAACGAACGACCGGGTTCCATGATGATCACTGGTAATTCCTCGCCGAAATCTTCCTTGAGATAGCGGGTGATTTCCGCTGCATACTCGGCAATTTCCTGCGTTTTTTGGTGGTAACAACCTGGCAGACCTCCACCCATGTTGATCATCTTCAACTGGATGTTTTTTTCCCGTTTTAATTCCGAGAACAAATACTTTACCTTGGAGATAGCTTCGTCCCACATACCGATGTCCCGTTGCTGCGAACCCACATGAAACGATATACCGTAAGGAACAAGTCCAAGCTTGGTCGATTTATGGATCAGGTCGTAAGCCATGTCAGGATGGCAGCCAAACTTGCGGGAAAGTGGCCAGTCTGCGGTTTGTGAACCTTCCACGACGATACGGATAAAAATCTGCGAACCAGGAGCTTGGTTGGCAATGTTGATCATGTCGGCGTGGCTGTCAGTCACGAAAAGACGCACGCCTTTTTCATAAGCGTACCGGATATCGCGTTCCTTCTTAATAGTATTGCCGTAACTGATACGGTCGGGATGTACGCCCAGATCAAGCAGCTTGTTCAGCTCGTAGATTGATGCCACATCAAACGAGGAACCCAGATCACGCAACAAACGGATCACTTGCACAGCCGGGTTTGATTTGACGGCATAATAAATCTTGATATAGGGCATAAGTCGCATCAATTCTTCATATTTCTTACGTATCATATCCAGACGAACGACAATGCAAGGCGTTTCCAGTGGGTCTGAAAACTCCAAAAACTTGGCCCAATCGGTATCATTTATATAATCAGAACGGTTCATATCTACTCCTCTATGGTTTATGGGTGGCTATTAATTGGATAATAGGTTTTTATCATAGATGATTATATATAGTTTCCCATAAAAGTCAATATAATAGCGGCCGTTTATTTAAAAAACTTTGTCACTGTTCGGTACATAGTCTATGGGACTACCTGGATTCACCATCAGATTCGTGAAAAAATATGGACGATATGGACGATTTCAGAAATTTGGCAGTGAATCCAGGAACCCAAATATTTTTCGTGAAATAAGATGCGAATCAAGACCTATGCAAAATTATTTTAATATGGTATAATACCGTTTCAAATGAAAATTTGAATTTATCTGGTGCAACGAACCGGCAAGGAATTGCGAAATGACAATAAACAAACTCCATACCATTTCTGGACTTGCAAAAGCTATTTCTTCCTGTCCAGAACGTCCAGTCAGTCCACTTTGTCCAGTCAGTCGGCTTTGTCCATCCTGTTTTTTAGAATTCCACGGTAAATCCAACAAAATAAAATGGGCCCCCAATCAATGGCCCAGTGAAACATTCAGCATAAACACCCCGTATTAAGAATTTGGATTAAAAATAAAGGAGAAAACAATGATATCAAGCAAACAAAGAAAGAACGGATTTCTTATTACCCTGGTGATATTCACTCTTTTGATGCTGGTTCGCGGATTTAGTTACGCCGAACTTCCCCCGCAAACAGCAGAACCCACAAAAAAAGAGCCCCATCGCGTCCCGATGCTGGACCAAAAACCAAAATTAGACGGCATAGTGGACGAGGAGATTTGGAAACAAGCTCTAATGGTGGACCTGAAATATGAAGTGTCGCCGGGCGAAAATATACCGGCCCCGGTTCAAACTGAAGTCTATATTTATACGACTAAAACCCATATCTACGTTGGTTTTGTCTGTCACGATCCCAATCCATCCGCTATTGTCGCCCAACTCTCAGACCGCGACAAATTATATCAAGACGATTATGTCGGCTTTTTATTGGACCCTTTTAATGACAAACGCCGCCGCTTCAATTTGTTTTGCAACCCCCTGGGTGTGCAAGCAGACTTCAGCGAAACGATTACCGAGGATTACATCGAATGGGATATTATCTGGGAATCCGCCGGAAAAATTTTATCCACTGGTTGGAATGTGGAAATGGCGATTCCTTTTAGTTCCCTTCGTTTCCCCAGGACCAAAGAGGAACAGACCTGGTTCTTTGACATCGCACGCAGTTACCCCCGGGATGTACGCCATGGTTTGAGATTGGTTCCTTTTGATCGTAACAATCCTTGCTATGTTTGCATGGGCGAGGAAATAGTGGGATTCAAAGGCATAAAAGCAGGTAAAGACATCGAATTGGACCCCACCCTGGCCGCAGTTTATACCCAGGAACGGGAAAATTTCCCGTCAGGAAAATTCGTGAAGAAAGAGAGTAAAGTGGACCCCGGTCTGACTGCTCGCTGGAGTTTTACTCCCAACATGACACTGGGTGCGGCTATTAACCCGGATTTCTCCAATGTTGAAGCCGATGCTGCACAGTTAGATATTAATAAACAGTTTGCCCTATATTATGATGAAAAGCGGCCCTTCTTCCTTGAAGGTGCCGGTGTTTTTTCCACCCGTTTGCCGATTGTTTACACCCGTTCATTGGCCGACCCGGATTGGGGTATCAAATTAACTGGCAAAGAAGGGGGTAATACTATTGGTTTTTATACTGTTCAAGATAACATCACCAACCTTATTTTTCCTTCTGCCACGCGGTCAAGACGGACCTCGCTGGATTTGAAAAGCGTGGCTACCGTGTTGCGTTACCGTCGTGATATCGGTGCTTCCTCTGGGATCGGTGTGATCATCACGGATCGGGAAGGGAAAGGGTATTATAACCGTCTGGCTGGTATTGATGCCACGCTTAGGCTGACTAAAAGCGATCAGGTGCAGGTTCAATTCATTGCCTCCCAGAGCCGTTACCCCGAAGCTGTAGCCAACAACTATGGACAATCCACCGAAAAAATCGATGGTGCTGCCTGCGATGTTTACTATCGGCATGACAGTCGTAATGTTTATTTTACTACCTATTACCGACAGGTTTCGCCTGATTTCCGTGCTGATCTCGGTTTTATTACCATGGCTGGTTATAAACAGATGGGTGGTAGTTTCAGCTACATTGATCGCAAGAATCCGGGATTCTGGTACAATACTATCATCGCGGGCCCGTCATTTAAATACGAGACGGATAATAACGACAACATGATTTCAAAGGCGGTCAAATTCACCACTCAATACGGTGGCCCCATGCAATCAAGCGTGACGCTCATTGGTGGTATTGCCAAGAAGTACTATATGGGAAAAATTTTCAATTATAATAATGTGGAAACCTCGATCCAGGTTATTCCTTCGGGCAAGGTTATAGCGGATTTTTATGCGTATGTGGGTGATGGTATTGATTTGGACAACGTTCGTCAGGGCAAACAATTCACTATCAATCCGTCTGTGACCTACAAAATTGGCAATCACATTACCTTTGAATTGAATCATGTTCTGGAACGATTGAACGCGGAATCCAAACGGCTTTATACTGCCAATGTCACCAATTTCAAATTTCTCTATCAGTTTAACCGCAAGGCGCTACTCCACACCAATTTTCAATACACAAACTACAACTTCAATTCCTCGAACTATCTCTTCCCTATAGATTCACAATACAAGCATCTGTTTACCAAGATACTCTTCTCCTATACCATCAATCCGCAGACCGTGTTGTTCTTAGGTTATTCCGACGACCATTATGGTGATCATGTTACCCCGCTGACCCAGTCCAACCGGACCTTCTTTCTGAAAATTGGCCACGCGTTGATGTTTTAACCCCCAGAATTCCCCTTCTTAACAACGGGACAAGTTGTGCGCAACGGATCTTATTTAGAGACGTTGCGCACAACGTCTCTACTGTTAACAATTAATCTTTCCCTGGGTGTCCATTGTTTTTTACTTGTGTATTCGGTGAAATTTTAGTATAATGGATTTATGAACGCTTACTTAATATTATTTTTAGCATGGTTATGCCCCGGTATGGGTCATATTGCGCAGAAAAAGTATCTCAAAGGAATTGTCTTTTTTGTCGGTATTCTTCTGCTATTGGTTTTTGGTGTGTTGATGGATGGCAAGTTATATGACACCAAACAGATGCATCCGTTACTGCTTCTGGGATTTCTTGGCGATTTAGGCAATGGGGTTTTCTTTTTTATTATCAAATTCTTGGACCTGGGCTTGGGGAATATCGAGGCTGTCACATTCCATTACGGCACCACCTATATGGTCAGCGCTGGTCTGATTAACTATCTCGTGGCTCTGAACGCTTTTGATATTGCAAGAGGAAAACGAAAATGATCTTTAAAAGCCACTTTTTTTCAATGTTGATCTTCTCCATCATTGTCTCCACTCTGATCGCATTTATCAAACACGATGAGAAAAAAGAAATCCTGAAATACGGGTTAAAACTCTTTTTGTACATGGTGGGGGGTGTGATCGTGGTCAGTTGGGTCATGTATTTTCTATAACGTATTGGCTAAAATACAACTCACTTACCACGCACTCCTGTAGGTTTTTTGGGCTAAAATATTTCTGCCATCTCGCTTTGGATACCCATATCAATCATCCCAGCCGAATCTAACGGCAGGCGAACATGATTTTTTACTTCATATTCGCCCGCATAGGATAGCGATACTAAAAATCAGAAGGAAATCCCCAGACCACCCATAATGGCCATACCGCCGAGATTGGTATCGTTTTCCGAGGTGAGGAAGATGTTTTTAACTTTCCCATCTAAGAAAATGGCACCGGCAAAATAAAACTTGATGCCCCCTTCTATAAAGAATCCCACTCGTTTTTGGTCTGTTGTGCCGAAGAATGTCTCTTCTTTAACCATATAATAACCTGCACCACCGCCCAGATAGGGATAAATCCGCTGGTTTTGGGATTTTTTCATGGCCACGTTGTACCGTAAACCCAATTCTACCGGGATAATGGTCAGGGTGGTTTTCTCTGCTGTGAAAGAGGTTAAGCCGTCTACTTTGAGGTAATCGGTATGGACAAATATTTCTACGGAGTTCCAACATCTCCAGGCCAGATCAATGTTGTACGTGAGGGGGGTGGTGTCGTAGCTATCCTTGAACTCTTTTTCCGTGAATAACCGGGTCCCTGCGCCCACGGTCAAAGAAAAACTCTTGGTCAAGAACGGACTGCCTGCATATATAAATTGAAACAACGTCGCTGTGAACATAAACGTTACGAAAACCGCTACTATAATTATTCTTTTCATGGTTCCTCCTAAGGTAAAAAGAATTCGGGCAAGTAAAGATTATATCACAAGGGGAGAAAATGTTCAAAAGTCAAATAAAAAAAGGAAAATAAAAGGAAAATAGTGGAAATATCCCTCCAAGCACTTGAAATTGTCTCAGTTATTCACTAAAATATGAATTAACGATTAACGATTAACGATTAAGGATTAAAGGTTTATAATTAACAAAAAAAACGATGAACAAAAACATAGGACAACCAATTTAGGAGGACAGATGTTAAATTACGAGCAATTTTTTTCTACCAATGCCAAGGGCATGAAGAAGAGTGAGATCAGGGAGCTGTTGAAGTTAACGCAGAAGCCCGGTATCATTTCCTTTGCTGGGGGGTTACCCGCGCCGGATCTTTTTCCTGTTAAAGAAATCACTGATGTGACCAATTTTGTGTTGGAAACCAGTGGTAAATTGGCTTTGCAATATGGCCCCACCGAGGGTAACACGACGTTGCGGGAGGAGTTATTAAGGCTGTTGCAGAAGGAAGGTATTGCGCTCAATATCGACCAGTTAATTGTGATCACCTCTTCGCAGCAGGGTTTAGACCTGGTTGGCAAGGTATTCCTCAATCCCGGTGATATTGTATTGTGCGGTAAACCGACGTATGTGGGAGCGATTCAGGCGTTTAATTCTTATGGTGGTATATTGCATGGTGTGCCATTGGATGAACAAGGCATCAGCACTATAGCCCTGGAACAGGAAATCAAACGGCTGGGAGATAAATGCACCCAGGCAAAATTTATTTACACGATCCCGGATTTCCAGAACCCTTCGGGCATCACATTAACACTGAAACGTCGCCAGGAGTTGATTGCTTTGGCTGAGAAATACGATCTTCTCATTATCGAGGATTCCCCGTACCGCCAATTGCGCTTTGGCGGCGATGCACCACCGCCATTGATCAGCATGAACTCGGACCGGGTGTTGGCGCTTTATACATTCAGTAAAATATTATTGCCCGGCTTCCGTTTGGGATGGATGGCTGGTCCCACCGAATTGATCCAGAAAATGGCCGTGGCCAAACAAGCCGTGGACCTTTGCGCCCCACCGTTTAACCAGGCTATACTGGCTGAATTTATGAAACGAGGCCTGCTGGAAAAACAAATCGAGATAATCATCAAAGCCTACCGTGAAAAACGCGATTACATGCTGGCACAACTGGATAAACATCTGGGTGATACGCCGGGTGTTACCTGGACGAAACCCCAGGGCGGACTTTTCCTCTGGGTCACGTTACCAGAACACTTCAACTCCAGCGAAATGTTCATTGACGCGGTGGAGAAAAAAGTCGCTTATGTAATGGGCTCCTCTTTTGACCCCGATGGGCTGGATAAACGCTCCTTACGGTTGAACTTCTCTTATGCCTCCATGGAAGAAATCGCCATTGGCATTGAACGACTGGCAGAAGTGATCAAGGCAAGATTATCGGGTAAAAAAATCGACTCCCCGGACACACCGTAAAAATGGCAGTGTGGATATTAAGGAGTTAGAAAAAAAATTGGCAGGTATGGCCATATAAAAAATATAAACCACTAATCGACACTAATCAACACTCAGCTAACAAATGCAAAAAAAAGAGTAGTGAAGAGTAGTGGGGATTAGTGGTTTATTTTTATACCCTGGGACAGTGCTTTATGGCATTCTGGCCTGTCCCTTAAACAGCTATTCTTGGATTTCCCGGTGTGACCCGTGAGTGATTATTTAATCATCGTTGGTAATGCGCACCTTGTTTTGCTATTTTTAATTCTACATTTGCAGTAATTTGGTGAAAATAGTAGAAAAAAAATTGGCATTTCAGGTTCTGAATGCACCGTTCGCTTTTTTAGTTGACTGTTCACCTTATTTTGCTCTCCGTTCACCCTATTAACCTCTCCGTTCAATTTTAAAACTGACGTTTCACTTATTTTACTCAACCGTCACCTTATTAACCTCTCCGTTCACCTTTTAAACCCCTCCGTTCAGTATTTTTTGTAGCATTTTGACACTCAAACCTCGGCGTTGAATGTTTTTTTCTCTCGCGTCATAAATTTAACCTGGGTGGTGAATTTTTTTTTCTCTCGCGTCATAAACCCACTCGGATAATGAATGTTTTTTTCTCTCGGGTCATAAACCTACTCGGATGGTGAATGTTTTTTTCTCTCGGGTCACCTCGCCGAAAGACCATTGAGACATTTATGCTTCCTCGTGGCTGTTTGGTTCCCAAATAGCCTAGTGCCACGTCAAGTTTAAATAGTCGCCCTAATAATGGAACCATATTTTTTTTCCAAACAACCTCGAAAATGAGCGGGTTGTTTCGTAACAGCCCCTAACCCGGTGCAACGAACTTCCCTCGCTTCGCCGCGAACCATTACCCGTTTTTACTTCATCTTTTCTTTGTATTGCCTCTCTTTTTTGCATATGGTATAATATAAACAGGTGAAAACAAATGAAGAATAAAAAATTACCCATCGGTGTCTCGGATTTTAAAAAAATCATTGAAGAGAATTACTATTACATTGACAAATCCCTCTTTATTAAAGAAGTTATAGATAGCGGAGATACCATTCTTCTTCTGCCCCGTCCCCGTCGTTTCGGGAAAACGCTCAACATTTCCATGCTGCGATATTATTACGACTGTTGCCCCACTATCTGGACCGCAGAACCAGATGTAACCACACCTGCCATAGAAACGCAAGCAGTGACCAATAATAAAAATTTATTCGCTTCCCTGGCTATATCCCAGGCTGGCCAAGAGTACCTGGATAAAATGGGGAGGTATCCGGTTATTTTTATATCTTTTAGGAGCATCAAAGAAGCGACCTGGGAATCCTGCTGGGATAAAATAAAAGAGCTAATCCAAGAAACATATTTAGAACATGATTACCTGCTGGATAGCCCGGTTCTGAAACCGGCTGAAAAGATTTATTTTAAAAAAATTATCGCTCTAAAAGGCAACGAAGGAAACTACACCAACAGTCTGAGGAAACTGCTTATTTTTTTAAGTCGATATTATGGTCGGCGCGGGGTTGTTTTAATCGACGAATACGATGCACCCATCCACGTCGGTTTTACCCATGGTTATTACGATAAAATCATTTTTTTTATCCGCAACTTCCTCGGTGGTGGCTTAAAAGACACGGACCAATACCTGGAAAAAGGCGTGGTTACGGGCATCATGCGTATTGCCAAGGAATCCATCTTCTCTGGTTTTAACAACCCCGGTGTATACACGCTTTTGTCCCAAAAGTTTAGCGACCACTTTGGCTTTACCGAAGCAGAAGTGAAAAACATGTTGGCAGATTTTGACGTGCTGGACATGTTTGAGCAAGTGCAGTTCTGGTATAATGGTTACCGCTTCGGGAACAAGGTTATTTATAACCCCTGGTCGATTATCAATTTCTTAAACAACGAGGAAAAAGAATTAATCCCTTACTGGATCAATACCTCGGACAATGAGATCGTGAACACGTTGCTTTCCAATGGTGGCAAGGAACTCCGGGAGGAATTGGAACAGCTCATCCGTGGTGAGTCGATAGAAAAACCCATTGATGAAAATATCGTGCTTAAAGATATCCATGCGGATGAAGACTCTTTATGGGGGTTTCTGTTGATGGGGGGGTACCTCAAACAGACGGCCAAAAGATGGGACCCGGCCTCCGCTACATTCTATTATACCCTTTCGATTCCCAATGAAGAGGTTAAAACCACATTTTCACGGATTATCCATCGTTATTTTTCGGATAAAATAGAAAACAAGAAACTGCAAATCATGCTCAAGGCATTGATTGAAGGGGATGTCATGCTTTTTGGGGAGATGCTGCAGGATGTAGTGGCCGCGATTTTTAGTTACCATGATTTTGGTAATGAACCGGAGAGGGTTTATCATGCCTTGGTAGCCGGATTATTGGTTTGGATTACCAACACCCATGAAATTAAATCCAATCGCGAATCGGGTTACGGCAGGTATGATATTTTGATTATCCCTAAAAGCCCCGCGTTGGTGGGCTATGTGATTGAATTCAAAGCGGTGAACAAGCGCAGAAACGAAACAGTGGCCGATGCCACAGCAGCAGCGCTACTACAGATCGAGAACAAACAGTACGAAATAGAACTAAAAGAACGGGGCATTGCCCATATTAAGAAATTGGCCATTGCCTTTTCTGGCAAAGAGGTTTTTGTCAAAGAAGGATAGCAGAGATTATTAATTATAAACAAGCATGTACATTTGCTCTGCATTCGGACTCCGGTTGGACCCCGTGTGCAGGACCAATACGGCGTGTTGGTCCTGCACACGGGGTGGCAATGAAGAATTTCTACGTTCAGCCTATATAAATATCTTATAAGCCGACCTGTCCCAACTTCCTGGGCTTAGCCTGAAGCCACTAACGTCTATTCTTTTAATCCTGATTCGCAATTCATAAGTGTGTAACATTTACCCGCATTTCGTTTCTGGAGAAATGCTTTTTATTTTTGGTATTAAGGAATAATTTTATCGGGGATCGTATTCCAAAAGAGTCTTGCCGTTTTTGAGCGGAAATAGTTTGAACTGGCATGTAAATTGCTTTGAGTACTCTGGAGAATTTAAAATGAATAAAAAAGTAACTAATGGATTTTCAATGATTGAGATGATGCTTACTATGATCTTGGTCGCAGTGATGACGATTTTGGCTATCGGGATTTTTAGGTCCACCGCGCAACGGTCCAATTTTACTTCAGCCGTTAACCAGTTTGTCGCGGATTTTTCGTATGCTCGCCAACTCGCATCCAAGACCAACCGGTATGTCGCCATCCGGTTTCACAATTCAGGCACGTTTTATACTGTCCTAACCCAGAATAAAACCGGCAACTATACGGATTTTAGCGTGAATAAGAAAGTGTACCCCCTAAATATGGATCAAGCGTTTGATGGTGAACTAACCCAGGATTTTGTTGTTAACCCTATGGGACTGGTGCGTCTGTTTCCGGTTACCGCTAATTCACAACTGGCCAGTGTGGACATTCAATTCTTCCAAAATAATAAGAATGTTGATTCCAAGAGATATAAAAGAACGATTCACATTAACCCTTCCGGGGGTATCAAGCTAAAAGATGAATAATCGGCGCCTAATTGGCATGATGATTATAATTATTATGATAGTGTAACAATTAACACAGAGAGGCAAGACATGAAGAAAAGAATCAGATTGAATAATAGCGGTTCATCGCTGGTAGAGGCATTAATTTCTATGGCTGTGCTGGCATTTGTAATCGTGTCGATACTAGGTGGTTTTACCCAGCAGCAAATCAGTGCCCGGAATATGTCGGCCAGAGGGGTGGCTATGCAATTGGCTGAGATGCGCATGGAAGAGTTGCTCAAGTTTCCTTCCGTGCAACTGCAAGCAGAGACCTATATAGACTATATCATTCCTGGAAAAACCGGCTTTGAGGAAGTACCTGCCGATTCAGCCGATATGATTGCGGGTAAACATACTCGCTCCGGCGATCCCCAGTCACAGAAGCAGTTCCGCCGTACTACTGAGATCACCCTTGATTTATTGGGGCAAATCGCGATGATCCGGGTCCGTGTTGACTTTCCACTGACCGATACTTCCTATCCTTTTAAGGTAGAATTAAAAACACGCAGGGGGATAAAATGAGTCCGAAAATAAAGCTCCACATTAAACCAAACCCACCCACCCAACACTCTGGTTTCTCGCTGATAGAAACCATGGTGACCATGAGTATCTTTTTTATCATCCTGTTTGGGGTGTATATGATGATCGTCCATTATGGCGATGTCACCAAAACCGAACATGCCCGGATGAACGTCCAGCAGGTGAACCGATTTATCGGCTCCGTGATGACCGATGAGTTAAAAGATGCGGGTGCTGTATTAACGTTGGCCCATACCGGGGGATTTCTTGGAAAGGCGCCTATTTTTAATGGCATATTCCCCTTGAATAGCACGAATTTCCCCGATGGTATTATCGTGGCCACAGGCGACCCTGAAGCAGTGACCAAGTTGTCCGCCGCTGTAGCTCCCGGCGCATCCACATTAAACGTCGATTCTACGTTGGTGCCCGCCTCGTTAAAAGATGCCGAGGAGTATCCACCCTGGGACGTGGGAAATATTGGCATGATCCTCTGCGATACTGGCTATTATATTTTTTCAGTTACCAATGTCGCCGGCAATTCCATATCCATCAGAGCATGGGAAACCCCGGTTTACGCTTCCGGGCAGTTGGATTGCCCCGCTTATGGTTACAAGGATAAGATTTCCAACTCCGTCGGCTCCACCGAGACCTATCCCGTGGGGAGCATGGTGGTGCGGTTAAGCAATTTTGCCATTTATTTATTTGACCAGACCTATGACAAACAGATGCACCGGCAAATACGGCGGTTGAACCGCGTAACCGATACCCATGGTGTCGTGGATGTGCTTGCAGATTTAAAGGATGAACTAAATGCCGTGGTGGAGAGTAGCGTGATCACAGAGAACATCTGGGACATGCAAATTTCTTATGTCGGGTACGCTGATTTTCCCACCGCCGACCGGCTGACTGGCCAGACCATTACTCTCAATAAAAATGAATCTGGTAATACAAATGCTGTTTTCGCCGTGTTAATGCAAGATATCAATAGCCGCAGAATCAAGCAGATTGATGTCAATATATTAACCATCACCAATGCTTTTGGTGGTATTGGGAAAGCCAACACCGTGCTCCCTATCATGGGAGACCGGGCAATCGCTGAAACTCTTCCAGCGGGTAAATTTGGCATCAAAGTGTCTAATTTTTCCATTGAACTACGGAATTTTAGCACTATTTTGTAATGGCTACTACCAACAAGTTGACCAGTTAAGGAGTAAAAATGATGAATATTAATACCCATAAGAATAATAAAACAAACCTGCCACCCACCGCCCAAGAACGCGGTAGCGTTTTGATATTGACTATCTTGGCCGTGTTTCTTTTATCCCTGATGGTCACCGGCTTGATGAATGTCGGCACCACCGAGGTGTATTCCACGCAGAATTACCAGCTCAGTAAAACCGCTTATTATACCGCGGTACAGGGAGTAGAGGAGATTCGTAATCTGATTTACAATTATCCCGATGCCCAGAATGTAATCACTATCAAACGTTATTTTACAGGTTTTGAAGGACCGCTCTTAGAAAGTGACAAAACTATGACCGGTACCACTACAGAGGATGTAGGCTTCACCCGCTCGTATATCACCGGGACCATGAAAGATATGGAAGAATACAATGAAGCCAGTGGCGATTCTACCAAAGCTGCCTTGCTGGGGCAATTGGAAGGGTTTAAAGCGCCGCCTCTTCCCGCTATCTCTTTGGGCGGTGGGTCCAGCATCGCGCCCGTGGTCTGGAAAGTAAATGTCACCAGCCAAGTGAAACAAGGCGCCCGTGGCGCCGCTTACGCTGAAATTCTAAGCGGGGTATATTCTATCCTGACTGTGGCGTATTAGGACTCCATAAATAGTTAAAGATAAATATATTATGATAAATATATTAAGATAAATATAGAGAAAAAGAATGTGAAGAAGTGAGGTGAGTATGAATATAAGGAAATTTAGCCCTGTCAAAGGTTGTTTGCTTGTCTTAGCGCTCTTGATCATCGGCCTGCAGATTCGCGGCGATGACAAGGAATTGTTTATGGGCGGCAATTTGGATGCCAAACGCATCAAAGCCAATGTCGTGATATTAATGGATAGTTCTGGATCGATGAACACCATTATTTATTATCCCAAGGATGGGTTGGACCGCATCGCAGGTACTTCCGACGATGGTTTCGACGCCACTATTGCTTATGTTGGCACGCCAAAGGTAAATGAATATAATGAAGAAACGGATAAGTGGGTGAATATCTTTAACACCACCTCCTATACTTTTAGGAGTTACACGCAATGGTATGGTGTCTGGGTTGGCAAAACCACCAATACCGCCGAGGAATTAAGTAACACTGTATTTGTGAGTGGCAGCAAGAAATATTATACCGTTGTTAGCACCGCCAGTACCGATGGCATTAATTTTAAGGTGGATGCCAATTCGGTGAATCTCCGTGATAACGATATCATGCTATTCAAGGATACCTCCGCCTCCGGTGTGGCCAAATCTCACGCGGTGGTTAAGCTGATACGGAAGTACAAAGTTGGGTCCGCCTTCTGGATTGAAGTAGAACTAATTTATGGCGATCCGATCATTGGCTTTCTGGGTTCTTTTCAACAATCACCCACGGCGAATTTATGGAAGCCCAGAGTCGTGAAACTCTACGGTGTCACTGATAACGGCCAGGATGTGCGTTATCCCAGAAACTATGTGAACTGGGTTTTTCTTCATGCGACCGATGCTATGCGCCAAGCCATCTCGTACTTTTCCACCTACGGTACATTCGTTGATACCGGTACGCCGCCAGCCGTGATTACCTCCAGTTGTTCCACCCCCACTAATGCTCGGACCAAGCGGGTCTTCACCCGTATCCAGGTGGCCAGGGAAGTCATTTGTAATGTCGCCACAACGTCTGTGGATCTGGTTAAAATGGGGCTTTTTAAATTCGCCAATAATGACGAAGGCGGAGAATTGAAGGAGTCCCTGGGGGATATGAGCACAAATTCAACCGCCACCGATACTGCTACCATTAACGCCTATAATAAATGGCTCTCCTATAAGGATAAGGTGTGGAGCGTTTACGGAGGTAGTAATACCCCCCTGGCTGAATCATTGGCGGATATCTGGTATTATTACAAACCCAATGCCAATCCTAAAAGTTATTGGCCAGTAGATTACGAGATCGATGTTAAATCACTCAAGCCCGATAAAACTTCACCGGATTCTCCTATCAAGTACTGGTGCCAGAACAACTATGTGGTTATCATGACCGATGGTGAATCCACCATGGATCGCTTCACTGGCCCTAACAACAAATTTACTGGGAGTATCTTCCTAAGCTCAACATCCCCGGTAAAACGACAAACTCCCTGGAACAGTTGGAGCGATGGCTGGGGCGATATGGATAACAATGATATCAAGAACAGTGGTTATATCCCTTCACCTTATAGCCCTACCGGCAGCTATTGTCCCAATTACACCTGCTGGGCGACAGCCAGTGGTTCCGACTTGTTAGACGATGTCGCGTATTTCATGCGCCACCAGGACATGTTCCCCGATTCCTATTTTAAAGACGCCACTGGCAAGAAGACATGGCCCAACAATCAAAGCATATATACTTATGCCATTGGTTTCACCGCCAATAATGACATGCTCTTGCAGACCGCCATTAATGGTGAAGGCGCATATTATACCGCCAATAATTATGACGAATTGGTGAATGCCTTTCAATTGGTGCTCACCAGTATTAATTTGCGGAACTTTGCCTTTTCCGCCATCACCGCACCTAAAAAAACCGCCACTGCCACCAACGAGGATCAAACTGTATCCTATGTCGGTTATCTCGTTCCTTCCAATGCCAGTCCCCTCTGGGAAGGACATTTGTTGTCCTATAAATTGCTTGATAACTGGGGATATGATGTCGATGGTAGCGATGGTGTGGAAGCGGAAGAATATGTATACGATGATCAGGCCAGTTGTTTAAATGCTTCCGGCGGTACGGAGTGTCAACGCTGGGTCAAATTGAATATCGGCCATGAATGGGATGCAGCAGACAAAATTCCCTTGGAACGGAATCTATTCACCAATAATAATTCCACCGCATTGATCCCCTTTGACTTGAGCAATAAAGATACGATCAATCATGCCGATCTTTTGGGAGGATTAGGCGCTGTGGATTTAGAGAATGTAATCACTACCATCAGAATGCCTCGATTTGCCGATGTTTTTCATGCAGACGTCGGTTTTGTCGGAGCCCCACCTTTTGGCAAACGGTTTGTCAATAATATAAACCCCCCGGACGAGGGTGCTGAGAGTTATCCCGAATTCTACGAAGCCCATAAAGACCGTACCAAAGTCTTGTATACCGGGACCAATGACGGTATCTTGCACATGATTCTGGCCGAGGGCCTTGAGGCGGGCAGAGAAGAGTGGGGGTATCTTCCCGACACCATCGTCCCATCCTTGAAAACAATCGTTTTGGATAAAAAACATACCTACACCGTGGATGGCCGTTTAACTGCCCAAGATGTCTGGTTTGTAAAATCAGGCCAGACCAAAAACTCCTGGTCTACGCTGTTGACTTTTGGACTACGGGCGGGTGGCACGAGCTTTCATACCCTGGATATCTCATCTGTAGGAAGCGCACCCAAGCTACTCTGGAAATTCCAAGACGCTACTTTTAGCGGCGAAAGTTGGTCAAAACCTGTTTTTGGAAGAGTAAAGTACAAGATCAACGAATCCACTATCGACGACAGATGGGTGGTTTTTGTTACCGGTGGATTTGCCTTTAACAGTGAAAATCCCAACGATTCCAAAGGAAAAGCGATTTATATGCTGGATGCTGGGACCGGTGAGGTGTTGTGGATGATTGGTTATGATGCCGTTAATGGTGCAGTTAGCACGGCTCCAGTCGGTGGTGCCCAAGAGGAGATTACTTTTGCTACCGCCACTGGCTACAGGCACCTGTCCAAGTCCCCGTTATTCAATTTCCCCATTCCCGCCGCGTTGACCGCCATTGATAAGGATAACGATGGTTATACAGATAACCTCTTTTTTGGGAACACGGGCGGCCATCTCTTTAAAACTGTGATCACCGATCTTCTACGTGACAATTGGAAGACTTACGTCCTCTATAAACGGACATACATTACCGATCTCGTATACTCCACCATCACCACTATTGCCGCACCTGACACCAATGGCTTCCGCGAAATGAAACTGGCCAATGCCGACAATTTTTTAAATGGATACAGCGTCATGGGCAAAACGTCGTATGCGGTTGGAATTATCAAAACTGTGGATCCTGACACAGATAAAGTCAAGGTGTATACTGTTTACGGGAATTTCGTGGCAGGTGAGACCTTGACCACGCGCACCTACGATCCTATCTATCTCCCACCCGCCGTTTTCTTTGATACGTGTTATCAGTTATGGGTTGCCTTTGGCACCGGCGACCGCGACCGCCCACTGACCAACCCGATTAACGGTCGTTTTGTAGGTATTCTGGATAACGGTAAAACCAATTATATCGAAGATACTTCAGGCAGTACCTCATCGCGAACCCTACAGTATATCCCCTTTGGAACCGGCGCAGACCTCAATAAAATGGAAGAAACCGCATTGATTAGCAATCCCAATGGCTGGTATTTTAATTTTTCTATGGGCAATGCGACTTCCGGGTTAAAATATGGAGAAAAACTCTTCGATCCAGACCCCGTGGTATTACCGGATAAAAACATGGTACCCCATGTCTACTTTAACACCTATCAACCCCCGCCGCCAACAGGCTCGGGCTCGTATATAGACTGCGACACCCCGCAAGAAGGCACGATGACCATCTATGACCTTTCCCTCTCCGGGTGCGGTAACTTGCAAAACATCGCCGGGGAACGCGCCACTGGTAGAATTGCCGGTGGTGGTATTTATGAAGGCAAGGAATATATCATGTACAAATCTACCAGCGGCAAAGTAGCCGATGTTCCTGGCGGTCAAGGTGGCGAATTTATATCCGAAGCCATCCGTTTACCTTATTCTGGTGGCATTGTCTTCTGGAAAGAAAAACAAAGATGATGTATAATATAACAACAGCAATCGAAAATTGAAATTCTGATTGGTCAATTGTCTGTTGTGACAGACCGGCATGTGCGAGTCGCACATGCCGGTCGCGGATATAAACAATGAATAGAAAAGACTTACGGGCACTGATTGGTTTTCCCTTGCAGGTTGCTGAATTGAATACAGAGAATGAGGTGTGCCTATGAATGTGGCGTTAAAAAATGGCAAGCAAAACCTGCCCAGATGGACCATTGTAAAAACGCGTAAAATGGTTGGAACCCTAGTGAGCATCATAACTATTTTGACGATGATAGCCGCTATAGTATCCTGCAATGGCAGTACAGAAAACAATACCAGTGGTAACCAGGTTAAAGAGAATAACCCCGCCGCTGCAATGCGGCAAGCCCGCGACCAAAAGATCGCGGTAGCGGCCAATCAGAAAATGGAAACGGACACCACCCAACCCCCACCCCAGGGTTATTTTAAAAAAGTGTCAGTAACCCCCATCAATAGCAGCACTGGGACCTCCATGAAAATTTTGGTGGAAACCACCGCGCCTTTATTGGAATCACAGTATCTCACCTATATTTTCTGGAAAAACAATCAGAAAGTAATGGAGAGTAAAGCCGATGTGATCCCCGCTTCCTATTATAAAAAGCGTGATTTTATTTTTGTGGATGCCCTGCTGCATGAGGGTGCGAATATTGTGGCCCGGGTAAAGAGTGATTCGTTTCAGGTCGAGAATACTGCGCCAGTGATCACGGATGTCACCCTTCCCACTATTGATGGACCCGGTGCGTATACTTTTGACACCCAGGCCACCGATGCCGATGGTGATAATCTCACCTTTTCCCTCACCCCTGCCGAGGAGGATGAAGCTCTGCCCGCAGGAATGGAAATGGATGCAGCTAGTGGTGTAGTCACCTATACACTGCCTGAAAAAGCCCAACCTCCCGAAACCATCCGGTTTATCGTCTCTGCCGATGACGGAGATGGTGGTGTGGCCCAAAAAGCGGTTAGCCTCGCCATCACGTTTGAAAAAATTACCAAGCAAGAGAAAGTAGCGGAAAATAAGGCGGCTACCCCCCCAAAGAAACCAAAATAATAGGAAAAATGAAATGAATACATTTATAAAAAAACCACGACCTAACCCCTGGTTCAAAATCGTCGCCATTATTTCCATCGCCCTGATACTCATATTAATTGTATATTTTCTCTTTATCGGAAAAGGTAAGAAAAAGTATGATGGAATGAGTGAAAAAGCCATGGAACTATTGGTCCCACAAATCACCCAGCTCACCATCGAACCTTCTGAAGCCTATTCCGTGGATTCCCTGCGTGCGGTGCCCGTATTAAAACGCCCGGTAAAAACGGTTAGCGTGCAATACAAGTGGTATGTCGATGGTGATTTGGTCCCAGGAGAAGAAACCAATCTGCTGCCCTATACCTATTTTAAAAGGGGCGATAAGGTGTATTGTCGAGCCATTGCCACCCAGGAAAAGTACCAGTCCGAAGAGATGGAAAGCCCAACGATCGAGATCAAAAACTCCAATCCAGTGATTGATTTGATCAGTGCCGGTTCTTTTGCTGTGCCCGGACATTTCCAATACCAAATCACCGCCAGTGATCCCGATGGCGATACCCTGAACTACCAATTGGTGAGTCCCCTGAACCTTGGTATTATTGTTAATGAGCGAACCGGTGTGTTAGAATGGGATATTCCCGCCCCGCGCCACTCCGAATCAGCCAATAGCTTCAGCTCATCGACCAATGTAGATATCGTCTTTCAAGTCAGGGACAGCGGCGGAGCTACCACGTCCGCGTCGCTCAGTCTGAATTTATCTAAGGGCAAGGAAGATCCTGTTTAACGTTCTCCCAATAATTCTTTGATGGCTAAACTCAGGTCCATGCCTTTTAGATCGAACGACCGCAACACTCCTTTCTTATCGATTAACCAGTAAGCGGGCAAGGAGTTTACCCCGTAACGCGTCACTACCGGATCCGTCCATGCCAGTGTCGAGCAGGCGTGTTTCCAGTTTAATTTTTCTTTTTCCAGCACCAACTTTAGCCGTGGCAGGCTCGAATCCAGGCTGATGCTTATGATTTCCAACCCCTTATCCCGGTAGGATTCGTGAATATTTTTTAATTCCAAAAAATCGTTTTGGCAGGCATCACACCATGTGGCCCAAAACGTGACCAGCACGACTTTGCCGCGTTGTTGCGCCAAATTAAACGTCTCACCTGATAACAAGACCGTATCAAAAAGCTTGGCTTTGTCACCCAGGCCGATACTCGCTTTAATAGTTTCGATGATTTCATAGAAGCGTGTTTCGTTTTTTAATAGTTCGTATTTTTTGTCCATCAGGATGCGGTAACTGATGAAGCCCCGGTTCACCGCTTCTTGTAGCCAGTCCATGGCTTCATCCTTGCTATTCATTTTTAAGAAAACATGCATCAGGTTCATGCAGTCCCAGGGCGATTTCGTTTTGGCAATCTTATCTTTTTTTAAAGCAGTTTTTAATGCTTCCGGCAGTTTATCTTGCATGAACAGTACATTAAAACGCGCTGACAGCAACACATCCAATTCCCCTTTTTGTTTGATCGCACCATCAATCAGCTTTAACGCGTCGTCCAGGCGATTCAGGCGAACCAGGGCTTCATATTTCATATGGATCAATTCCATTGTCTGCCCCTGTTTGGCCATCGCCTTGTCTGTCATGTCCAGAACCTGGGCGAATTTCCCCTCCGCATAAGCCCGGTAAATCTCCATAGGCAGAGTTACTTTAGCAACCTTTTTTGTTTCTTCAGCCCCACTTATAGCCAAGGCAAGTAGTAAAAGTAAGATTAAAAAATGTACTATTTTTTTCATTTACTGATCTCCTCTCTTTGTTCAAATTTTTAAAGATACCCTGTATTTTATTATTGTTTTCATTGTATTATTATAGTATTAAAATATAAATTATACAACTCCATTTTTAAAAGACCTACATCCACCGCCAAGTTAATGGGAATTCTGGGAGTTATGGGAATTCTGGGAATTATGGGATAAACAGAAGTATTCCCATACCTCCCATAATTCCCATAATTCCCAGAATTCCCATTCTTCCCATAACTCCCACATGCTTTTACAATACTCTCAAAGAACTGGCAGTAGATTTAGGACCCCCACCCCCATTGAAATAAACCACTTAAAGAGTTATAATACCCCCATGATACTGAACAAGCTTTTTAAAACATCGTTAAAAAAGACCCTGAGCCTGGTACTGAACTCCAAAAAAACCAGGGAAGAAATTTTCGAGGACGTCGAAGAACAATTAATCCTGGCCGATATCTCCATGGACTTAGTCGTGCGCATCCTGGAGAACGTGCGCAAGAACAGTAAATTGACCTTTGAAAAAGATGATTTTTTCGTCATCTTAAAAGAAGAAATCATCGGCATTTTTAATGCCCTGACTACTCCCGTTCCCACCCCTCCCGTAAAAGGTAAAAAACCAGTACCTCCCGTACCCGTAGCCCCAATACCCACTCTCGAAACTTCCCCAAGCACCGGCACCGTGATTTTACTGGTTGGTATTAACGGTTGCGGCAAAACAACCACTGCCGCCAAACTCGCCTATTATTACCAGAGTATGGGCAAGAACGTCCTCTTATCTGCCGCTGATACTTTCCGCGCTGCCGGTAGTTCCCAGCTTTCCCTCTGGGGTGAGCGGCTCAATATTCCCGTCATCGGTGCTGAACGCGGTGCAGACCCCGGTTCGGTCGTGTATAACAGTCTTACCTCTTTTATTAACAAGAGTTATGACGTCCTCATCATTGATACTGCCGGACGAGTGCAAACCCGCGATAACCTGATGAAAGAACTGGAAAAAATCACCAAGATCATCAAAAAATTCATTCCCACCGGTCCCAGCGATACACTCCTCGTCGTAGACGGCACCCAGGGCCAAAATACCATGGACCAAGCCAAACGCTTCAAAACCTTCAGCGGTATCACCGGTCTCGTCCTGTCCAAAGTCGACGGCACTGCCAAAGGCGGTACGGTTTTGAATATCGTCAATGAAATGCGCATCCCCGTAAAATTCATCGGCACCGGCGAAACTGAAAAAGACATCGCCCCCTTCTCCGCTACTGATTTTGCCGATTCCCTCTTGAGCGACGAATAACACCCATTCCTGGTAGGCTGAACCATGCCGGATATAGCGGATTTAAAAGAACCTATGAATAATGACATAAAATTTATGAAAGCCGCTTTAAAGCTCAGCCAAAAAGGTCTCGGTTTTACCGAGCCCAATCCCCTGGTGGGGGCAGTCGTTGTCAAAGACAACCGGATTGTCGGCCACGGTTATCACGCCCGCTTTGGCGCACCCCACGCCGAACAAGCCGCGCTCCAAAATGTAGACGTGCAAGGCACTACCTTGTATGTTACCCTCGAACCCTGCGTTCATTTCGGCAAAACCCCACCCTGCTCCGATCTCATCCTAAAGAAAAAAGTCGCACGCGTAGTTGTGGCCATGCGCGATCCCAATCCCCTTGTTCACGGCAAGGGTATTACCACCTTAAAGGAGCATGGCTTGGACGTGGAAGTGGGACTCTTAGAAGCCCTCGCTTTAAAAATCAACCGCCACTATATTAAATATATGACCAGCCAGAGACCTTACGTGACCTTAAAAGCCGGCGTGACCATTGATTGCAAATTAACCGATAAAAACAGGCAATCCCAATGGATCACCGATGAATCGTTGCGAGAATATTCACACAGTTTCCGTGGTGAGTTTTCTGCTATTATGGTTGGTGTGGGCACCGTGATCAATGATAATCCCCTCCTCACTATCCGCCACAGTGACTGGGCCGACAAGTCATTGACCCGCGTCGTGTTGGATTCCCATAACAGTTTGGATACCCGTCTCAATATCTTTAACGATCAGGAACGCTTCCCCCTCATTCTTTTTTCCGCTACCACCGCCGCCAACAAAACCCAGAAGGTCAAGCACCACTATTTTGTCCCCCCCAATGAAGATGGTGTCGGTTTAAAATTAACTCAGGTATTGGAAGTTCTGCATAGTTTGCAGATTGCTTCCGTGATGGTAGAGGGTGGTGGTGGGTTGTTTGATTCTTTTTTAAGAACCCAGTTATACGACGAAATCGTGCTTTCCACCGCCGCTAAAATATTAGGTGGTCAAGAGTCCGTGCAATTCTTTGCTTCCGGTACCCCCATAGCCGAGCCCGTGACACTGGTAGACCGCGAAATTATCCCCTTGGAAACCGGCTATATCCTCCGCGGGTTCCGCCCCATTTAAGCATGTTCACCGGCATTATTTTAAAACCAGGAAAATTCCTCTCCCTGGAACATAAAAAAGAAATCACCCTCGCTGTGGAAACCGGTGAATTACCCCGTGTTAAAATAGGGGATTCGGTGGCCGTGAATGGCGCTTGTCTGACTATTATCGGCTTTGAAAATGGCGGTCAAAGTTGTCGTTTTAACCTCAGTCGCGAAACATTAAAACTCTCCAATCTCGGTGATTTGCCACGGGGCAGTGTCGTCAATCTTGAATTACCTTTGACTCTCAATGATTTCCTCGGTGGTCACCTCGTCAGCGGTCATCTCGACGGCGTCGTGCGCCTCAAAACCAAACAAACAAAAGGCGATAGCACCACTTTCTCTTTTATTTTTCAGAACCGTGACTGGGTTAAATTTCTCATTCATAAAGGTTCCGTTACCTTGAATGGTGTCAGTTTAACCCTTTCAGAGGTCAGGCAATCCTTTTTTTCAGTTGAAGTCATTCCCCATACTCTGACCACTACCAACCTCAAATATTTAAAAATTGGAGAAAGAGTGAACCTAGAACTTGATTTAATCGGCAAATACCTATATAATCTAAGGTGGTCCGGTGAAAATACATACCGGTGAAGCATGATTGAATGAAATGTTTGATTAAAATGCGTGAAATAAGGAATATGATAGATATGAAGAAAAACGTTTTGATTTCTGTACCCGAAGCAGTAGAATATATACAACAGGGCAAAATGATCATCATCGTTGATGATGAAGATCGCGAGAATGAGGGTGATCTTATGATCGCTTCCGAAAAAATAACCCCCGAAGCCATTAATTTTATGGCTACCCATGCCCGCGGGTTGATCTGTGTCTCCCTCACTCAAGCCCGGAGCCAGGAGCTCGCGTTACCTTTGATGGTTGACGCCAACACTTCCAATTTTGAGACCCCTTTTACCGTGTCCGTTGATGCTCTAAAAAATACCACCACTGGTATTTCCGCTTATGATCGTGCCGCTACCGTGTTGTGTTTGATTCAGCCCGACACCGTGCCCGCCGATCTCGCCCGGCCCGGACATATTTTCCCCCTCCGTGCCAAGAGTGGTGGCGTATTAGTACGCGCCGGACAAACCGAGGCATCACTCGACCTCGCCAAAATCGCCGGACTCACTCCTTCCGGTGTCATCTGTGAAATTATGAATGAAAACGGCACCATGGCCCGTATGCCCGATCTGCTTCAATTCTCTGAAAAATTTGATATCCCCATCATTACCATAGAAGAGATTATTAAATACCGCGTCAAGGAAGAAACCCTCGTGACCGAAGAAGCCGAGGCGTTTCTGCCCACTCGGTGGGGTGAATTTACCATCAAAGCCTTTGTAGATGTAATAGCCAAAGAGACCCATATCGCTATGATTCACGGTGATATTCATGCCGATGGTGATGAACCCGTGCTGGTCAGAGTCCATTCCCAATGTTTGACCGGCGATACGTTTAGCTCTTTAAAATGCGATTGTGGTAGCCAGTTGCATGTTGCCATGGAAAGAATCGTGGCCGAGGGACGCGGCGTGTTACTCTACTTGTTGAATCAAGAGGGGCGCGGTATTGGTTTGATTGATAAAATCAGGGCTTATAAATTGCAGGAGAAAGGATTCGATACTGTCCAGGCCAATCTTGAATTGGGGTTCAAGGATGATCAACGCGATTACGGCATTGGCGCCCAGATATTAAGAATTCTTGGACTTAAAAAACTCCGCTTACTCACCAATAACCCAGCCAAGTATATCGCACTCTCCGGGTACGGTTTGGAAATCGTCGAACGGGTTCCAGTGGAAGTAAAATTCAGCGACGAAAGCAAGCATTATATGAAAACAAAAAAAGATAAAATGGGCCATTTGTTGGAGACTGTTTAGCTTTTAAGAAAGTACGTTTATAAAAAGTACGTTTATAATATATTGTTGTTTTTTAGAGTGTGAGCCATGTGCCATGAAGTAAAGCATTTTATTTTACTAGGACCTGAGCAACAAGTTGAATACTTAAAAAGTGGCGAATTTGCCACGCGGCAACGTTGTGAGCGCATCCAATTCCTCAAGGCGCTCCTTGTCCCTGACCTGCCATCCCTCACCACCGCTTGCGCGTTACGGTTATTGCGCGAATTAAATTATCCTGACCGCTATTATTTCCGCAAATTTTTATATCATATTGACAGCAACGTTTCCAATGCCGCCAGAACAGCGATCAACGAATGTTGTGCCGCCAAAGAGGACCATTGTTTTCAGATTGTCAAAGTTCTCGCCGCAGGAACTACTGATGATCGTCTAGTACTGGTCGATTTTTTTCTTCAGGACAAAGGCAAGTTAAATGGCAATGTGTTAATCGCTTTTTTAAACACCGATGACCCCAAGGTCAGAGAGAAAATCGTCAAAAAAATTACCAACGAATATGAACTCGATGAAGCCTTACTCAGTGATACGATTACCAAAGGTTTAACCTGGTATGTCCGTGCCGCGCTGGTGGAAATTCTGGGCAAACGAAAAAGTCATCACCTCTTTGATAACATTGAATTCTTAATAAAAGATTCCAATGTGGAAGTAAAATTAAAACTCATCCACGCGCTATCTAACTACGAAACCGAAACACGGAAAAAGTACTTGCAAAAGTTGTCCACCGATTCTTTAATCTGGGTTCGCAAAGAAGCCAATCGTGCCTTACAAACCTGTTGATTTTTCTATCCACGTTTAAAGCAGTGGACCAACCCCATTTACACCACCTGTCCAGCCAAGATTTTTCCACTTGGCGTGCAAACTGCATAATGAGCGGTTTTTTTTAGAATTCTTTTTCCATTTTCGCAGGTACTCCATCAAGTCACGTTTTAATTGCATCATAACAGTATTACCTGGATTCACCGCCAAGTTTCTGGGAAGACTGGACTATCTGGACATACTGGACATTCTGGACTTACTGGACTTCACAAAACCTTTAAATTTTGTCCAGCTTGTCCAGTAAGTCCAGAGCGTCCAGAAAGTCCAGCTTGCCACGGTTATCCGTGGCTCTTTTTAAAACTTGGCGGTGAATCCAGGATTACACAAAATCAAAAACAAAATACAAGGGTGTTGTGAAAATAGATGAATAAAAGGCAGGGGCGTATTGGCATACGCCCCTACTTCATTATTGCTGCAATTCGGTTACTTTTTTAAGAGTCGTAGCAGCGTGGCCATTGGCTTTTACATTGGCCCAAATATAGGCGAGATTGCCCTGCGGGTCGATTAGAAAAGTACTTCTTACGATACCACAATACTCTTTGCCGTAATTCTTCTTTAACTGCCATACACCGAACTTATCCATCAACGTGTGCTCCGTATCACTCAACAGGGTAATTGTTAGCTCTTTTTTCTCAATAAAACCAAGATGACTTTTAGTGGAATCAGCACTGACGCCCAGGACCACCGTGTTTTTTGCTGCCAACTCTTTTTTTAAAGCGCTAAAATCAACAGCTTCCACGGTACAGCCGGGCGTATTATCCTTGGGATAAAAATAGAGCAGCACCCACTTGCCAATAAAATCCTGCAAACAGACCTGCTTGTTATCCTGGTCGGGCAGACAGAAGTCGGGCGCTTTATCGCCGATATGCACGGGTATTTTTTCACTCATGCGCTTCGCCACCTTTATTTTTTACGGGTGTATTCGATGACCATGTATTTGAACTCTGTGCCGTCAGGCGAAACCATGTACATGGTAAAGATGTGTTTGTCATTGTCCACGATAGCGTCCACTAATTTTACCTTGCTTTTACCACCCGTCGTAGGATCGTCCCATATACCCGTTTCAGTTCTAATTTTTCCCGTGGCATCCAAGGTTCCATACGTATCATAAAGGCCCGTGCCAAAGTTATCCAGCCAAACAGAGAAAAATTCTTTCTTGAAATTATTATACCCGGAGATGTTCACCCCTTCATAAGGCATACCCATCATGCTACCTGTCATTTTGTATTGCAGGTAACGTCCGCCCAGAATCATTACGCCGTCAGTTTCGCCCTTGGCTACCATGGGTTCAGCGCCAGGTTGCATCCAGGTTTGAACCACGATAGTCCATGGACCGGCGAAATATTCCAGGTACTTGTGATTGGGTCCGGGAGTCATAAGCTCCTCCATTTTCTTCTGCATATCTTTTTGGTCCGGCGTAGCTTCCTGACCGAACAATACACCATTCATGGCAGTGCTCAAAAAGAACAATACCAAGACGCTTAATATCGAAATCTTTAAAATCTTCATTGTTTATTCTCCTTTTTTAATTTTATAATCTGGTTTGATATGATAGAACAATTGCACCCCATTGTCAAGGATTTTTTTTGCATTTATTCAGATTTTTGGACGGCACTATCCTTCCCCGCATAAAATAAATTCTCCCTAAAACGATAACCTCTTCGCGCCCGAAAAGCAAAATCGCGCCAACGGCAAAAAGCCTTGGGCTCAAATCATTGATTTCAACATCCCCTCATCGAAACCCCGGCCTATTTGCGCCACATTTGCTGCAATTTGTTAAATGGAGTAGCAAGAAAAAGGGAGTTTCAGTTCCTGAACCTGACGGTTTTAACTAAAAGTTGACTGTTCACCTTATTTTGTAGAACCGCCACCATATTTTGCTCTCCGTTCACCTTCCAACCCCGGCGGTTCACCATATTTTACTCAACCGTCACCCTTTTAGGCGGCCGTTCACCTTCCAAACCTCTCCGTTCAGCATTTTTTGTAGAATCGAGAGCAATAAAACCCGGCGGTTGAATTTTTTTTGCGGAATCGAAGGCAATAGAACCCGGCGGTTGAGTTTTTTTTGGGGTTAGGTCATCCTTCAACCCGGCCATTGAGTGATTTATGTGTTATC
>CAZCVI010000065.1:0-44474 GCA_964502145.1 uncultured Clostridia bacterium | reverse complement strand
ACCAACGATTGTTATTTCCAGAATTGCATCCGGGTTTAGGATGGCTGGAGTTGACAGCATGAGCAAAAAAAATGGGGGGACGCCAACCATCAATCGTATTGACATTTTGTCCAAATGATTGTAAAATCTATGTTTTATGCACTCTAAAAGAAGGGAAAATGATTTTTAATTCTATTGAATTTGTGGTTTTATTCAGCATCCTTTTGGCCGGTTATTTTTTCATTCCGCAGAAAGTGAAATGGGTCTTCCTGCTCATTGCCAGTTACTGTTTTTATGGCTATGGGAAGATTCAATCACTGCTCCTACTCATCATTCCCACGACTATCGTTTATTTCATCGCCTTAAAAATCGCCCCACCACTCCCACTAAACCCGAATGAAACAACCGGAATAGCAGAGAAAAAAAACGCTTCAACACCAGACCCACGACGAAAACTATTGTTACTCATCGGCGTGTTTAGTGCCTTGGCTGGCTTGATCTTTTTTAAATATACCGATTTTTTTGGCCAAACCCTCTTCTCCTTCATTGGACTCTTTGTCAAAGATATGACCTATAAACCCCTGCAACTCCTCGTACCCATCGGACTCTCCTTTTTTTCTTTTAAACTGATCAGCTATCTGGTCGATGTGTACAACGGTAATGCCCCCGTCGAAAGACACCCCGGATACTTTGCCCTATATGTCTCTTTTTTCCCCCAAATTTTGGCCGGTCCCATTGATCGCGCCGTAAAATTTATCCCCGAATTAAAGAAACATGTCACCTTTGACATCGAACGGGTTCTCTCCGGGTTTCGCCTCATTATATGGGGTATTTTTAAGAAGATCGTCATCGCCGACCGCTTGGCCGTGTTTGTGAATGAAGTCTATCAAGCCCCCCAACACCAAGGATTAAACCTCCTCTTCGCCGCTTACTTTTATGCTTTCCAGATATACTGCGATTTCTCCGGTTATTCCGATATTGCCATCGGGATCTCACGAATACTGGGTTTTAAATCCATGGAGAATTTTGATTTTCCTTATTTCAGCACCAGTTTGACCCAGTTCTGGAACCGTTGGCACATTTCCCTTTCCACTTGGTTGCGGGATTACCTGTTTTTACCTATTGCCTACGCCGTGATGCGCCCCATTAAAACCCCCCGGCTCTATAAAATCAAAGCGGAAACCTGGGGATATGTGATCGGGATGTTTCTCACCATGTTTCTCGGCGGTTTGTGGCATGGCGCCAGTTGGACTTTCGTAGTGTGGGGATCATTGCACGGTCTCTTCCTGGCAGTGGGTTATACCACCAAAAAAATGAGAAAAAAATGGGCCAAAACCAGTGGCTTAACCAAATTCCCCAGGTTACGTCACGTCCTTAGTGTTATGATCACCTTCAACCTGGTCAGTTTCGCCTGGATTTTCTTCAGGGCAGAATCTTTTTCAAAAGCATTTACGATTATTAAATACATGCAATTTAAACCTCCCGAAGAAGGGCAGGGTGCCGTTTACTTGCTTTTTAATCTGGTCCTGCTTTTAATATTTATCCTCATGGAAATCGCCTATAAGAACAGGGAAAGCTCAACCATTCTGAAACGAACACCCGCCTATGTTAAAGTTGCCGTTTATGCCTTATTTATCTGTTTTATACTAATTTTTGCCGTGGATAGCAACAATGAATTCATCTACACTCAATTCTAATGAACAGCCCGTTATGAAAGCCGGGAAAAAAGTCTGGAAATATATAGGCGGTTTTTTCTTACTCCTTCTTTTTCTTTTTTTATTCGACCGTGGATTGTATTATATGATCTTCCGTGCCGAGACCAACATGTATTCCCAAAACAAATTCGAGCAGGAATTCGAGAAGTATGTGACTGGCAAACCCTTTAACACCCTGATTTTTGGAACGTCCCGCTCTTTTGAAGGGATTAATATCTCTTTATTTGAGCGAAAAACCAAACATCGCGCCTTCAAAGAAACTTTCCAGGGCAAAGGCCCCAAATACAATTATTACTTTTACAAGGTTTTTAAAAAATATGCCGGTATTCCCAAGGTAGTGGTTTATGGCGTCGACTACTTTATATATACAGTCGAATCCGATCCCAAATGGATGGCCCGATTCAATAGCGTCGAACCCCCAAAAAACATTAATCTTTTTTCCAGCCCATTGCTCCTGCTGGAAAATAAAAAGAAGATCGATAATTTTCACAACAATCTCTTGATCCAATTTAAGAAAAAAACGGACCTGCCCCCAGACTCAGAGATTATCAAAGAAATTATTGCCGTGCAAAATTATGTGGGCGAAAAAAACATCAGTAAAAAACTCGACACGCTACCCGATTCTGGAAAACGCAAACGGCAGTTTTTCCCCAGACCCCCCGGAACCGAAGGCGAGTACTTTTTTAAATTACTCGCAGAACTGGCAAAGGATAGCGTCACCGTGATCCTGGTTGCATTGCCTGATTATTTAGGTTCTTTAAAAACCAATTGCCAGCACGATCAATTTATCCAACATTTGGAATCCTTGCGCCAAGACTATCCCGGCGTTCATGTGGTCAATTATAACAGCGAGGCAAAATTTCAATTGAGCAATCCCAACTATTTCAGGGATGGCGGCTTGGGTCAGACCAACTCCCACCTCTCACCCTTTGGCGCTAAAATCTTTTCCAATCTCCTGTTTGAAGAAATCAAGAAATACTACCAATAACCCCTTCATTCGTTCAAAAAATTGGCCGTGAATTCGGAAGGTTTATATGAATGACCCAATAAATATGGTATAATAGTTACTATGAATACCAATTACTATGAATACCAATACAAGCACAGGAAATAAGTGGAACCAATGAAATATAAAAAATTATATAAAATCCTTCTCGTGGTTTTTGTGGCAGCCATGTTGTTATATATTGCTCTTGGGGTAAAAAGGAAGAAAGGGGTGGATTACCAGTTAGAGAACCGTGCCGATGGCGAGGGCATGACTTTTCAGAGTTTCAACGATGTTTCTACCAAGGCCGTGGTACTCAAGAGCCGCACGTCGCGAAAAGGCGAGAAGGACCGCGTCTATATGACCCAGATCGAAGCCTTGATTTACAAGAAAGGTCGCATGAGCAAAGATATCCGCGTATTTGCCGATCAAGGATACACCGAGAATGATGGTTTCAATTTTTTTATTGAAAAAAACGCCCGCTTGGTCTCCGAGGATTTTACCATTCGTAGCGACAACTTTTTTATGAAAGACCGCGCTGAAATGTCATCTGCGCCACGCGTCGAATACTATACCAAAGCTATTAATGGCATTGCCACCGGTGGCATGGGACTCTATCTCAATGTTAATACTCTCAAGTTTTATAATACCCACGGAACCTATAAACGGGGCGACCTTGGCTTTGATTATGAAACCCAGGTCCTGTGGTTTATAGATAAAGATAAAATCATGGTTCTAGAAAAAGACGCTGTCGTCCGCAATGATAAATCTCTCCTCAGAAGCGATTGGGTGACCATGAAGTTCTCTCAGGACATGAAACAAGTAATCGAAACATCTTCCCAGAAGAACAGTTACTTTTATTTTGAAGATAAATCCAAGCAGGAGATCAAAGAGATCAAATCCGATAATATCCAGTGTCTGAATGATGCCGAAGGGCGTCTCACCATGATGTCTGTGCTCAGTCGCGGCGAAATTCTATTGAAGAATCCCAATAACCAGACCTCCATTGCCTCGGATGTCGTGCATATGAAATTTGATGGTCCCACTGGCAGAGCACAACATGTCAACATTCCCAAACGTGGCCTTGTCGAAAATACAGGCAAAACCCGCTTCCGCGTTCTCGCCGATGTGATTGATATGGATTACGATAATGGGGGCGAACTACGCTCCTGCGTGGGGACAGGCAATGTTGTATTTGTGGTGGAAACATACGACGGCACCACCGGGAAAATCACCTACGATATAAAAAAACATGCCATGCGGCTGCTAGGGGAAAATTCCCAATTGGTGAATAAAACCAATAGTTTTTATTCCGTTGAATTTAACGTGGATACGGCAAAAAAGATTTTATCCTCAGACAAAGGTGTCAAGTCTGTCATCCGCCTGGAAAAAGATAATGTCCTTTTTTCCAAAGAAGTTATTTTTATCAATGCCCAAAAGGTCGAGATTCTAGAAAAAGAAAATAAATTCTCCTATGACCGCAATGTTAATCTGACCCAGGGTGAGGTTAAGCTGACCGCGGCAAAATTGGAAATCAGTGAAATCAATGATATTACTGCCACAGGCAAGGTGTCGCTTTTTTTTAAAAGCGAGGGAAAAGAAGTGGCGCTGAAAGGGGAGACCCTGAAGTTTGATTCAAAGACCAAAACGATTGATATCCGCGACCAAGCCGTTATCAAAAGCGGTGAGAACGTGTTGCAAGCCACTCATATCATCATCAGCTTCAATAAAACCAATGAAGTCCAATCTATCCTGGGCCGGCAGAAAGTTAATTTTCAAAAAGAGGACCTTTCCGGCAATTCAGACCGTGTGGAATGGGATTTTAAAAAGGATATCATGGTGTTTAAAGGTTCGCCGCGCATCTCCAGAACCAGGGGCGGTCAAACTACCGGGGAAGTGTTAAAAATTGATTTAAACTCCAGTAGGATCACGATTCTTTCCAATGAATCCAACCGTAGCGAAACCGTGATTCAATAGAATCCATTCGACACACCATTCACAACAACAAGTTTAAACCCTTTTTGCTTCCTATTCAGAACGTGCAGTTAGTCTACCGTGACATTACAGCCCTAGTTCCCCGGCTATTTTTTGCATGGCTGTTAGAGAGATCACCAAGAAGTTGTCCAGTTCTACGCCCATAGTCACACAGCTTTCCATTTGTTCCCGGCTTGCGCCTTTGGCGAAGGTTGCTGTTTTATAGCGTTTTTTCATGCGGGTCAGGTCGATGTTTTCCAATTTTTTACTGGGATGCATCAATGCGCAGGCCGTGATAAACCCAGAGACCGGATCAACCGCATAGAGTGCGATGTCCATTTTGGAATCCAGGCTTGCCTTGTTATTATGGGCTTTAATTGCATGACAGATAGAGGGTTCCAAATCGTATTCTGCCAGCATCTCCTCCGTCATTAATGTGTGGCGGTCCGGATCATTCGCCGTATATTGGTAATCCAGATCGTGAAGTAGTCCAGCCAGGCCCCATTTCTCCACGTCCTCGGCAAATTTTTCCGCGAAGGCCCGCATGCAAGCCTCAACAGCCAGACAGTGAGCCACCAGATTCTCTGCTTTTAAGTGTTCTTTTACCAGTGTTAGTGCTGTTTCTCTATCCATGGATGCTCTCCTTTTTGGGTAATAGTTTGGGGGGATAAATATAATGGTATTAAATAAGGGCGAATCGGTGTGATGTGATGTAAGTTAATGTTCATCAATTGACTGATTGATTTTAATTTGGTTTAAGTTAAAACAATAATAAAAATAGCCTTAAAAAAGAAACCACCATTCAGTGTTAAACACTGAATGGCGGAGAAGGAGGGATTCGAACCCTCGGTCCCGTTATCCAGGACAACTGCTTAGCAGGCAGCCCGATTCAGCCGCTCTCGCACCTCTCCAAGCATTCAAAGTGTTACATGCCGAGGACGGGACTCGAACCCGTACAGGCTTTCACCCACAAGCACCTCAAGCTTGCGTGTCTACCAATTCCACCACCTCGGCGTGCATACAAGGGTGGTCATTACTTTATATTGTTGTTTTTTTTTTAATGCAATTTAAGGTTAATTCTGCCCAGTCGGTTTCTTTACCGGTGTCTCGGCTTTTGGGGTTTCATCCGCTTTTGCTTTTCCAGGTTCTGCGGCAGATGGTGTGGCAGGTTTTTCTGTTGGCGTCACAGTGGCTGCTTTTTCCTGTTTTTGTTCGACAGGGGGAATCGGTCCTGTTTTTTTGGCTGGCGCCGTCTGTGTCGGTTTCTTCATGCCATCTTCCTTGGAAAGGATTGATTGGGAACCGGACTTGTTGGCCGCAATTATCCATAACGATAAAGAGGTTACCATGAACAAGATTGCCAGAGTGGTTGTCATTTTCGACAATAATGATGCGCGTCCCCTGGGTCCAAAGGTAGATTGACTGCCCATGCCACCAAATGCACCGGCCAGGTCCGCACTTTTGCCGCTTTGAAGTAGAACGATCACGATCAGCAGCAGGCACACGAAAATATGAATAAACATAAGTAAGCCTTCCAAGATATCCTCCTATCTGTTGGCAAGTTTAAGTGAATGTCTTATTATAGCAAAAAAATCATCAACATTCAAGGAGGCGCCGCCGATTAATGCACCATTTATATCATTTTGCGCCAGTATTTCGACGCAATTCTGTGGCTTAACACTGCCTCCATAAAGGATTTTCAGCGATTCAGCATTATTTTTCGGCGCCATTTTTTTATTTAAAATTTCCCGGATAAACGCGTGAACTTCCTGTGCTTGTGGCGGCGTGGCATTTTTTCCCGTCCCAATCGCCCAGATCGGTTCATAGGCAAAAACAATCTTCTTGAGGTCGTCTGCTTCTATTCCATCCAAGTCCAGCTTCAATTGTTGTTCCACTTTGGAAAAGGTTTTGCCCTTTTCGCGTTCTTCCAGCGTCTCGCCAACACACAGTAGTGGCGTAAATTGAAATTTTAAAGCTGTTTTGATTTTTTTGTGGATATCTGGATCTGATTCTTTAAAGATTTCCCGTCTTTCCGAGTGTCCAATGAGGACGTAATCCGCGATACCTTGCAGCATGAGCGGTGATATTTCACCCGTGAAAGCCCCCTGTTCTTCGTAGTACAGGTTCTGGGCGCCGATTTTGATGAGGGGGGAAATCCCTTTAGTGGAATAGAGGGCAGTATAGGGTGGCAAGAGGAGAATCTCAAAGGCTTCTAATTTTTCGTATTCTTCCGGGGACAAGTGTAATAATTTGTCCTGAAGAGTGGCGGTGAAGGAGATACTCTCCTCCACCGTTTTGAACATTTTCCAATTTCCGGCAATGATGTATTTTGTTTCAGTATTAATCATAGCAACTCTTATCTCGGTTTATTTCAGGCATTGCTCAGGGACTCGATGCCGGGCAGGGTCAATCCAGATAGAAATTCCAGCGAAGCACCACCGCCAGTAGAGATATGGGTGATAAACTCCGCTACCCCGGCTTTATGAACGGCAGCCACAGTATCACCGCCGCCAATAATCGTAGTGACTTGGCTGGATGCTACGGCCTTGGCAATTTCTATTGTTCCGGCGGAAAAAGTATCGATCTCAAAAACTCCCATCGGACCATTCCAGACAATCAATTGGGCATTTTTTAATTCATCGGTATAAAGGTTAATGGTGTCAAAGCCTATATCCAAACCCATCATCTCCGGGGGAATAGATTCTCCCTTTTTGATCATGCGCATGGTTACATCCGGTTCGATTTGAATCGCGGCCACGTGGTCCACCGGTAAAAAGATTCTGACATCTTTCTCCTCGGCTTTTTTTAAGATATCCAAGCATGTGGCAATCGAATCTTTTTCCACTCTGGAATTGCCCACGTCAATGCCTTTGGCTTTAAGGAAAGTATAGGCCATGGCGCCACCGATGAAAATCTTTTGGGCTTTGTCCAACAGGTTGAGGATGACTGGGATTTTGTCTGATACTTTCGCACCACCCAGTATTACCGCATAGTTTTTGGGCGGGTTGAAGGTAGCCATACCGAGAAACTTGATCTCTTTTTCCAAGAGGAAGCCAGCCACAGAGACGGGTACCAGTTCGGTAATTTTTTGAATCGAAGCATGGGCCCGGTGTGAGGCTCCAAAGGCATCATTAATAAACACATCGATGTGTTTAGCCAGTTCCCCGGCAAATGATGCCTCATTTTTGGTTTCTCCCGGAAGGTATCTCAGGTTTTCCAACAGCAGGATATCGCCGTTGTTTAATTGGGATTTTGCTTTTTCTACTTTGGCCCCTATGACTTCTCCCGGGAACAGGACTTCTTGAGCCAATAGTTGGGATAATCGTTCGGAAATCGGTTTCATGGAGAATTCCGGGTCTTTATCTGCCTTCGGGCGGCCCAGGTGGGACGCACAAACTATTTTAGCGCCCTGATTTACCAGGTAACGAAGGGTAGGCAGGGTTTCTTTGATTCGTGTATCATCGGTAATTTCACGTTTTTCATCCAGGGGGACATTAAAATCCACCCGTAGAAATACCAGTTTACCCTTGACCGCGACGTCTGTTATAGATCGCTTTTTCATGGTTGTTTCCAGTGGTTTTTATTATATTTATTATATGTATTATAATTATATATATTTATATATATCATATATTGGTATATATTATATGGTTATAATATTATAATGATTCTTTCAGGCTTAGCTGTTGGCAATCTTCGTGATCAGGTCTCTGACCCGGCAAGAATAGCCCCATTCGTTATCATACCACGCCAAGATTTTAACCGTGGTGGGAGAGATGGCCGTGATAAATTCACTGTCCACAATCGACGAATGGCTGTTGCCGATAATGTCAGTGGAAACCAGTTTCTCCTCGGAGAATTCCAGAACCCCTTTTAAATACGAATCGGCTGCATCTTTGAACAGCTTTCGTAATTCTTCCACTGAAGTAGGTTTTTCCAGATTGACCACCAAGTCCACCAGGGAACCGTTGGCTGTGGGGACACGGAGGGCACTGCCAGTGAGTTTGCCTTTCATTTCCGGGATGACCAGACCTACTGCTTTGGCAGCACCGGTCGTGGTGGGGATGATATTTAACCCGGCGGCACGGGCCCGTCTTAAATCTTTATGGGGCAAGTCCAGTATATTCTGGTCGTTGGTATATGAATGTACAGTTGTCATATTGCCATTAATAATTTTAAAATGATCGTGCAATACTTTCGCCACCGGTGCCACGCAGTTGGTAGTACAGGAAGCATTGGAAATAATATGGTGTTTCGCATGATCATAGCTGTCGCCATTTACTCCTAATACCAGTGTGATGTCTTCGTTTTCCGCAGGAGCGGTAATAATTACTTTTTTCGCCCCCGCATTGATATGCTTCATCATATCTTCTCTTTTGCGGAAAACACCAGTGGATTCAACTACCAAGTCTATACCCAGTTCTTTCCAGGGTAAAAGGGCCGGGTCTTTTTGGGCGAAAATTTTAATCTCGCGACCATCAATAAACATCGAGTTTCCTTCCACGTTGATCTTCTTTTCAAATTTCCCGAAAATGCTGTCGTATTGCAGCAGGTGTGCCAGTGTTGCCGGGGTTGTGATATCATTGATAGCCACAATTTCAAAACCCTTTTGTTCCCAGCTTGCTCTAAAAACATTTCTTCCTATTCTGCCAAAACCGTTAATGGCGACTTTATATGTCATTGTTCATTCCTCCTGAATTTAAATAGTATAATTAGAAATTATGACATATCGTCATCTTAGAATCAAGTCGAAAGGGAAATATTTGTTGAAATTTTTTTTAAAAAAAAATATAATAGGGGCATGAAAACAAAAAAAAATAAAGAGATTCCCTTTTCTCTGCCCTATATTGATGAAAAAGAGATTGCCGAAGTAGTAAAAGTGCTCCGTAGCAAGTGGATCACCACGGGTTCCGAAGTGCAGCAATTTGAAACCCGCGTGAAGCAGTATCTGGGCGTGACGGATGCTGTAGCGGTATCTTCCGGCACAGCCGCACTGGAAGTGTCACTCGCCCAACATGGGGTGGCGGGGGGACAGGTGTTAACCACGGCCTATACCTTTGTGTCCACCGCGCTGGCAATTTTACGTGGGGGTGGGGAACCGGTTTTTGTGGATGTGGAACCGGATACATTTAATATCGCCCCGGAAAAAATCGAGGAAAAGATTCTTACCGATTACTGTTTGACTGAAAGAGGCTTGGAATCGAAAAAAAACAAAAAATTATTGCGCGGGTTGGTAACAGTACATTTTGGTGGTCAGCCTGCGGAGATGGAAGCCATCAATAAAATGGCTGGCAAGTATAATCTGTTTGTTGTGGAGGATGCAGCCCATGCTATGGGTGCCAGTCACAGAGGCGTTAAGATAGGGAAAAGTTTCAACTTGGTTTGTTTCAGTTTCTATTCCAATAAGAATATGACTACTGGTGAAGGTGGCATGATTGTGACCAACACGCCGGGCGCCGAGGCTAAACTGCGCATGTATTCGTTGCATGGGATATCGAAATCCAACCTGGAACGGTATCAAACTGGATTGCCATTTTATGATGTGGTGTATCCGGGTTTCAAAGCTAACCTTTCGGATATCCATGCGGCGCTGGGTGTGGTGCAAATCCAAAAACTGGATAAAATCACGCGACTAAGAAGAGAGATTGCTGGATGGTATGACCAGTATTTGAGTGATATCCCGGAAATCAGCTTGCCAGTAATCCGGGAATACAATGATTCAGCCCGGCATTTGTACCCCATCCTGGTGGATTCCCGTTTAAAAGCGTTCAGGGATGAGATCATTATTCGACTGCGAGAAAAGGGTGTGTTTCCTTCCGTGCATTTTATTCCCGTCCATTTTCTGACCTTCTTTAAAAACTATTTAACCGAACCGCCGCATTTGCCTGTGACCGAAGATCTTTTTTACCGGGAAATATCGCTGCCCATATTTCCTGAACTGAAAAAAAAGGATGTGAAATACGTGGCTGAAACATTAAAGAGTATTATTTTTCAATTGGGGCTCGGATAAAAAGGGGGACAGGGTGAACTGAGGGAATGTTTGAATGACCAGTATGTCCAGATAGTCCGGTCTTTTCTGAAACTTGGCGATTAATTCAGGGCCAGATGGGGGTTTGATATTTTTTTTTATTTATGGTATATATAAGGTATGGAATACGCAGCAAATGAACGAATCGGTAAACCCGAGTTATTTGTCGGACGGAAAAAGGAACTGGCTTATTTCCTTAAGTGGATCGACAACATCAAACAAGAAAAATCCAAGAGCACAGCCCTCTTGGCCCGGCGTAAAATGGGTAAAACAGCGCTTTTGGAACGCCTCTACAATATTACTTTTTTTAAGAATGATGGCGTTATCCCATTTTACTTTGAAATCAAAGAGACAAAAGTTTGGGTCTTGGATTTTTGCCAGAGTTTTTTTCTCACCTTTGTTTACCAGTACATTGCGTTTAAATCCCGAAAACCGGAATACCTGAAACCGGAAGATAAAAGCGATTTTGCGAAAGTAGTCGAAATTGCGAAAATAGAGGGGCTTGATTATCTCTGTGGGATTATTGAAAGTGTGTCCCACGCAGTGGCGCATGAGAAAATCGATACCCTCTGGGAAATTGTACGGGAAGCCCCGCAGACGATTGCTTTCAGACAAAAAGAAGTGATTGTGCAAATGATCGATGAATTCCAGTTTATCAATGACAAGATATATTGGGACAAAGAAAAAAAAAATCTGGCAGATACCCTGGCTGGCGGCTATTTAAGCACCGCGGAAAGTAAAATCGCCCCGCTTCTGGTCACTGGTAGCTGGGTCGGCTGGCTCAAAAATTTATTGATGGAGATGCTGCCTTCCCGTTTCAAGCACAAATCCTTTGTCAATATGCCGGAAGACGAGGCCATTGAAATGGTGTATAAATATTCGCAATTTTTCGATGTCCCGGTGACTGAAGAAACGGTTTATTTGATTGCCCAAATCGCTGAGGGCAGCCCATTTTATATCAGTTCTATCATACGCTCCGATTACGAGGAGAAAGACCTCACTACCCTAGACGGACTGACTAAAACCCTGGAATTTGAAACCATGGATGATCGTGGGGAAATTAAATTTACTTGGATGGAATACATCGCCAGTGCATTACCCCGTCTCAACGACCGCAATGGGAAGAATATTGTCTTATATCTCTGTAAACACAGGGACCACGAAGTGACCCGCCAAGAATTAATGGACGATTTAAAACTGGATATGTCCGATACGGATCTGGAAAAAAAACTAAAAGCCCTGGTTAAATCGGATATCGTCGAGCAAGGGGTTTCAAATTTCCGCTATCGTGGTGTCAGGGACAATATCTTCGATAAAGTGTTTCGTAGTGTTTACGAAGAAGAAATCCGTGAATTCGATATCAAAAACATCGGAAAAGAATACGATGAGCAACTTCAGAAACTCAGAATCCAATACAACCACTTGTTGGGTAAATATAACTACCAAAAAGGCTACTATGCGGAGTATTCCCTGTACGATCAACTCCGCTATCACGCCAGTGAAAACAATGAGTTCCTCAAATCCATCACCCATTACTTACCCGTTGATTTTAATTTTTGCGAGTATTCGACTGTGTGGCGGTATAATTATGCACCGGTTTATGGGAAAAATTTTAATGCCGATATCTTCGCCCGCGCGGCGTCTGCAAAAGATTATTCGATCATCGGTGAAGTCAAAAACCGAGATGTAAAAAAGTTTTCCCAGGAAGAAGCGGCAACTTTTCTGCTTAAATTCAACGAAATCAAAAAGATTGAAAAACTGGAACGTGCCATTGGATTTATATTCTCTCTAAGCGGGTTCACGGGGGAAGCGGAAGAATTTTGCCGGGAAAACGGCATCGCGTGCAGTGAAGACGAACGGTGGCTGGACAAGATGGCAGATACTGATAATAAAGATTAAATACAGATTAATTAAAAAGTAAAAACGAAAAATTATAAACTTAAAATGGAAGATGAACCCGTACAGTTACTTTCAAAAATTGGCATCGCTGAACGTGTCTCCCTGTTTGATATCGCCCGATTCAAATCCTTTTCTAAACCAGCGTGTTCTCTGTTCGGAAGTGCCATGGGTAAATGAATCGGGTACAATATAACCCTGGGCGCTTTTTTGTATACGATCATCACCAACTGCACTGGCGGCATTTAACGCTTCCTCGATATCTCCTTCCTCAAGAATATCGTGCAGTTTTTGATCATGATGCGCCCATACCCCGGCATAAAAATCCGCTTGCAGTTCCAATCTTACGGAATATTTGTTATAATCTTTCTCGCTGAGTTCTCCCTGTAGCGCTGAAACTTTAGCGGATGTGCCCAGAAGGTTTTGCACATGATGCCCGACCTCGTGCGCAATCACATAAGCCAATGCAAAATCACCGGGAGCGTTGAAACGATTTTTTAATTCATCGCAAAAGGATAAATCAATATAAACCCTGGCGTCTGCGGGACAATAAAACGGCCCGCTACCAGCCGCGGCTATACCACAACCAGATTCCACCTGGTTGGTAAATATGACTAACTTTGCAGGTTGATACGTTTTGCCCATTTGGCTAAAAAGCTGGGTCCAAACATCTTCGGTATCAGCGAGAACAACCGAGGCAAAATCTTTGAGCTTATTTTCTTCCGGGGTACCTTGATACGTCGATTGATTAGATTTCTGCGGTTCTTGAATTAAATTTTTTAGCTGCTCAGGGTTACCACCCATAAAATAAATTATGAGCGCGATTACGATTGTACCGATACCCCCACCAATCATTCCTTTGGACGATATGCCACGTCTGTCTTCAACATTTGAACTTTGTCTTCTACCTTGCCAACGCATGTTTGACTCCTTTTTATCCGTTTCTTCATTTCAAAACGGATAGAACAATCTTTTTATTTATAAGAGGATTCTAAAAAAAAATTGAGTTAATGTCAATAGTGGTGGATGACCTAAAACCGCTATCCAATTCTTGAAAAAACGTGGACGACGCCGATAGAGTGGACTATATAAATAATATGAACCCAAAACAAAAGTTTTTTTTTGTCCACATTTGTCCACCTGGATGTAATTTTTTACCGATTTTCTTGGATGCAACTATAAACGTAAAAAATCCCATTCCTCCCATAAATCCCATAACTCCCCTAATTCCCATTATTACTAATGCATTCAGTGGGTAACTTGCTTGGAAAGATGTGAAATAGGGGACGCAATCCTTAAAGAGTATTATCTGCCAATTGGGGTACCAGGGGATCAATGGGTGGGTAAAAATGGGTAAAAAAATGCAGGCCGAAAATGGGGGGGCATTTCCGGCCTGCTGGGGGGAGAGATATAAAAATAATTCATAAATTAAGAGGTCTTATTCTTAACTCTTGAAGTTATATTATACCAAAAATGGAATCGAAATGCAAGGGAAAAATGAAAAAAAATTTTTAATAGTCAAAAATAAAAAAGGAATGACAAAAATCGAGGGAGGGATGTCATGGAAGATAAAAATTTTGGAAGTCCAGAAACCTTTTATAAAAGGTTTCTGGCCGCTGGAGGCATACATCGTGTTGACTTTATAGCTTGGTCGGCCCGCCTTAAATAAAGCGGGCCGTCCACTCTAATGTATGTCTATATATGTCTGTGTATGTGTGTGGGGGATTATTTATGAAACTTCTTGATGAATTCTTCCACTTCAGGAATGCCACCTTGGTAGATGAGGTAGCCGTTGTAAGGTTCACCGGGCGTGATATCACCGCAGATGGGGGTAAGCATGATCTCCTTGACTTTCTCCAGATCGGAGGTTTGGCCGAGCGCCCAGCATAGTTTGATATATGCGACTTCCGGGAGCAAGTTATCCGCCGGGATGACCCCTTTACCCATCATGTCGCGTCCTGTTTCATAAACAAACATGTTCACGAAACCCCAGAGGGTTTGCACGGTCATATAAATGGCAATGCCTGCCTTGGTGGCACGTTCGATTGCGGGGTACAAGGGCTTGTTCACGTGTCCCAGTCCGGTGCCAGCGATGATAATACCTTTATAACCCTTGTCAATGAGGGCGTCAATCATATCTGGATGCATGTTGGGATAGTAGTAGAGAATAGCGACCCGTTCCTCGTAATAGGGCAAAATGGAGACGTTCTTATCTTTGCGGCGGGGGTTATAGTCTGTTTTGAGGTAGGTGATTTTATCTCTTTTCACCGTAGCCAGAGGGATATCGCCAATAGTGCGGAAGGTGGAGCGGTAGGAGGAATGCATTTTTCTGACGCGGGTGCCGCGGTGCAAAAGGGCGTATTCATCGGAGGTAGGACCGAACATGCAGACCATGACTTCGGCGATATCGCATTTAGAGGCGGCAGTGGTGGAGTGGATCAAGTTAAGGGCAGCATCGGAAGAGGGCCGATCAGAAGAACGTTGTGAACCAACCATGATAATAGGAATCGGAGGGTTTTGCACCATAAAGGAGAGAGCGGCGGCAGTGTGATGCATGGTGTCAGTCCCGTGACCGATGACAATGCCATCCACACCATTTTTTATTTCCTGGCCGATGGATTTAGCCAGGGTGATATATTGTTCCGGTCCCATGTTTTCGCTGAACACGGCGAAGAGTTTTTCCGTGGTGAGGTTGCAGATATCTGCCAGTTCCGGGACTGCGCCGTAGAGTTCGCCGGGAGAAAAGGCGGGAATCACGGCACCAGTGCGGTAATCGAGCCGGGAAGCGATGGTGCCACCGGTTCCTAAGAGTTTGATATTGGCTTTATTGGGGGTGATGGGGAATTCTTTTTCGGGGATTTTATAATTGGCTTCTTTGTAGCCGTATTCTTTCATATCTATAATGGTGTCGACCGCCACGCCGATATTGTAACCGGTAGACAGTTTTAATACGAGATGTTCGGTATCATCGCTTTCAGAGCGGGGCAGAATGATGCCTTTAAATTCACCACGGGTGGTGTTGACCGCGGTTTCGCTCCACACACGGATTTTAAATTTTTTTAGTACATCGAGGGCTTTGCCCTTGTAACCTTTAAACATATCACTCATGATGGTCTCCGTTGCCGCAATTGGCCGCGATTTTCAACGTCAGTTCTTTTAACTCTATATTGCCCAGGGCTAGCGGCTTCAATTGTCCCATGATCCACAAACGCATTGCAGCGTCCTGTTTTAATTTAGATATTTCAAGGAACTTCTCTTTTAGGATGGGAATATGAGCGAGTATCTCTTCTTCGGTGGCGGGGTTGTAGTTGATGGTGGTGAGCACGGATTCCAAATCCATATTGGGATACTGGTACACCACGGGTAGCATCTTTACGAGGATATCCCGGCGCAGTTTTTTGCGCAGGACAAAATCGAAGAGGTCAAAAAGGTGATTGTAATCGAAAGGAGAAGCGGGGGTAATTTTTCCTTCAATATGTTTTAATTGGTGGCCGATCAGGGTACCGGTAAAGCGGGGAGGCTGGTTTAATTCCACGATAATTTTTTTAAGCAGTGGGAAGAGGTTTCGTTTCAGAATAAAGGAGTAGGTATCGTCCGGGATACTCCATTTGGCCATTTGTTTGGTGCAGGAAGAGACTTTTGTGGGTAGTTTTTCCCTGATGGCGCGGATTTGGGTTTCTTTAATAGGGATGGGCGCGGAATCGGTATCGGGGTACATGCGATTGGGGCCGGGCAGGACGCGTTCAAAAATGGTGGTGCCATCGGGCATTGATTTCCGGGTCTCGTTGGGCACACCTTCAAAAGCGAGGCGGCACCGTTCTGTGATAGTGTCCAGTGCGGTGGCCACATCTTCCTGTGGCGCCCAGAAAATTAACTGAGCATCGTTTTCACCGGCGAAGAGTAGTTCTTTGACAGGTTTAAGGTCCAGGTGGGGGAGTATGCCCCAGGGTTCGCCGTGGATCATGTTGGGTTTTTCCAGACAGGCGATAACTTTCAAACGATCGCTCATTTCATGGCCAAAAGATTGACCGGGCTGGGTAAAATAAGAGAGAATGCCTTTGAATTGTGGGAGATTCACGGCAATCCAGCGATATTTTACGGCCTTGTTTTTCTCAGCGTTTTTCTCACCCATGGAGAGCAGGGATGGGAAGAGGGCGGGGGAGATTTCAGCATGGGAGATGGCCCATTGGGCAGGATTGGTCACCCGTTGCTGTAATATGTCTTTGATTTGCAGGAGGGCGTTTTGTCTGAAGGCCTCGTTATGGGTGAGCTGTGGAATCCATTTAATGTGGGCGACGCCTTTGATTTCAACGCGGGTGCCGCCAGTGATACTGACATTGACGTCTTCGCGGGCGGCACCGATGCCAGTGCGCACTCTGCCGGTGCTACGGGTCAGGTAGCGGATGTAGTGAGCGGCTTCTGCGGCCTCGTCTGGGGTGAGCATATCCGGGTAGGTGACGGTTTCGATCAGGGGCATGCCCAGGCGGTCGGTCAGATAGATACGTTCATGACCGATATCGGAAACTTCACGACAGGAATCTTCCTCAATGCTCAGTTGAATGATATGCACTGTTTTGTTTTTTAGGGGGATTTCCCCTTCTATGCCCACGATAGCAGTCCGTTGGAAGCCGGTGGGAATACTGCCGTCCAGGTATTGTTTGCGGGTGATATGCAGTTCGCCCACCACGTTGGTTTGCAGTAATAGTGCGATTTCGATGGCAATGTCGAGTCCTTCACGGTTCAAGGGGAAGGGGGGGGTATCGTCGACTTCATAGGTACAGGCGGTGCGGTTATTGAGTCTGTACGTAATGTTTTTACGGGTTTTGAATTCCATTAAGGCGGTTCCATCGTACTCGCCCAGTTCACTGAGGGTGGGGCGCATGTGGCGGACTACCTCGGCGTTGAACTCCCCGGGTTGGTGATAAATTCCACCGGGACAGCGGCAGAATAGCTTTCTGGCGGTTTTTAATTGCTGGTGAACCTCGAGACCACATTTGAATCCCAGGGTCGAGTACGTGTTGTTGCTGGCATCTTTACGAGCCACATAGCCTACTTTTTCGCGGCTGCTTTGGTAATTTTGTTCAGCGTTAAATTGTGTCGTCATATTTTTTTAATCCTCATATAGTAAAAGAATAATATATTTTTAAATCGACTTATTGTCAAGTGTTTGGGGCACAAATAAAGAAAGTAAACTGAAAAGAGATGAGCATGCGCGGAAAAAAAATAAAAAAATTAAAAAATAAAGAAAAGCAAAATGAAAAAGGGGTTGAAAAAAAAGGGAATAAATGGTAAATATAAATGGTTAATATTATTTAATATTATTTAATAGTAATTAATATTATATGTTCCCGATTAAAACGTTGCGATAAAAGGAGTTCATATGCTTGATATTCATAAACAGTTTTGCGGGGTCCACGGACCTTTTTTAAGAAGTATTCTTGGCTGATGGAGGCAGAGATGAATGGGCAACGTTTTATTCTTTTTATATTACTCTTTTCTACTCTTTTGTTTATTCATCTTTTCCCGGTAGTGGAGGGTGTACCGCGTGGTGCTCTGGTGATAATTGGTGGGGGATTGGAGGAGGACAATGCGGCTGTTTATAACCGTTTCATCCAATTGGGTGGAGGAGTTGATCGGATTCGCATTGCTATTATCCCTGCCGCGAGTGTGACGCCCGTGGAGAGTGGCAGGGCGTACATCCAAGATTTTGGTCGTTATGGAGTAGCGGCAGAACGTATCAAGGTGTTTCCTTTGGCGATAATAGATGATCCTATCACTCCTGACACAGATGAATCGTTATGGGCAGGGAATGGTTCCAAACCAGAATTAGCTGAAGAGATGCGCGGTTATAGCGCGGTGTTTTTTGTGGGTGGGGACCAGGAACGATATATACGAACATTAAAGACTCCAGATGGCCAGGATGTTCCGTTGTTGGCTGCCATTCGGGAAGTGTATCGTGGTGGTGGGGTGATTGGCGGGACCAGTGCGGGTGCTGCCATCATGAGTGATCCGATGATTTGTGGGGGTGATTCGATTGATGCCATGGTGGGTGAAGCGGTTTATAGTGATTCACCTTGCCCGGAAAAAGGCGGGGTTCGCTTGACCCGGGGATTGGGATTTTTTAACGCCGGTTTGGTGGACCAACATTTTATCAAGCGCGGGCGTATGGGACGTGTGTTGGCTGCGCTCTTTTTTTTGCCACGGGTGGACCTGGGAATTGGTATTGATGAAGATACTGCCGCTATCTTTTATGGCGACAGAAATGTCGTGGAAGTGGTGGGACGTTCCGGTGTGCTGCTGGTGGATGTGAGCCAAGTGCTCCCAACTGCCCGACGTGGGGGTGTTCCTATCAAAAATATTGTACTCCATTACCTGGAGGCGGGCGATCTTTATCATTTGGACACAAACCGCTTTGAGATTCATGCGGGGCGAAAATTAATTGAGAAAGGTAAAGAGTATTATGATTCCTCGCCATTACAGACCGCCATCTTTGGCAAAGATGCAGTTAAAGATATTATAACCGCAGGGTTGGTTGACTGTTCCGTAACCGAGGCTGCTGGTATTGGATTTACGCTTGATAAACTTGAAAATAAAAATCAATCATCCATTGGTAACGGGGTGCAGTTGAAATTTAGGAAAGGAAAGGAGACGCAAGGCTATAGTGGCACGATTGATGGCAAGGAAACGTATTCGGCCCTGAATGTTTACCTGGATATTATACCAGTGAACGTCGGGGTGGAACCGATCCCCCAGTTAATGAGGGGAACCCAGCGGTAGGATTCACTGTCTTTAAGGAAAAACTCAAAAGAAAAATGGTAACAACAAAGAATCTTATTCCTCTGATGTTATTCGTGGTATTCTGTGTTGCCTTCACTTCCTGTAGCTCGTATGCTGGAAAAGTCCGGGGGGAAATCCAGCGGCCTGAAGAAGATGAGTTTTTTCAGGGAACCCAATTGATCATGTTGAAGAGTGAGGCGAAGATATACATGCATCTTCCAGATGAAGCTGCCAAGTTAGATTTTATCGAGGAGTTCTGGCAGAAACGCGACCCCAACCCGGAGACTGAAGAGAACGAGGTGCGCTTGGAATATGAACAGCGGTTGGAGTATGTGAACCGCTGGTTCCGTGAAAAAGTTGGTAATGGACGCGGTGCGGAATCGGACCGGGGAAAGCTATATTTGCTGCTGGGTGCGCCCGATGAACGAAGCACACGGAATGAAAATATTATCGACCGCTTGGGCAGACCGATGAGAGTATTAAAAGAAATCTGGATATACTCTTCTTACCAATTATACCTGGAATTTGTCGACGCTGATGGTTTTGGTATTTACCGATTGGCAGAATGGACACCGGACCTCTTGACTGCTATCGAACGGGCGAAATTCTCTATCAACCCACAAGAAAACAATGTCCCATCCTTTCGTTTCAAAGCCAAATTTGAAGCCTCCCAAATAAAGATTTCCATTCCTGTCAAAGCCATCACCTTTAATGACAATGGCACTCAGATGGCTACTGAATTCAATATCACTGTTTTTATTTATTTTAATTACCGGCGCATTGATACTCTTACCTTTACCCGTAGTATGGAAGGTACAAAAGAAGATTTTTTAGCCAGGAAAAATATCCTATTCAACCTTCCTTATTTTCCCGCGTCCACTGGCAGGTATGTGTTTGATATTATTGTGGAAGATGTTTTCGCTAAAAACCGGTACCGGGAGATGTTGGAATATGAGCAACGATGACATAAACCAACAGGATAGCCGATGCGTTTCGCATACAATTTATCATACAATATCTTGGATAAAACCTTCAAATATTTGGATAATTGGAGTGTCTATTTCTATAGATCATTCAATGATTGGTGTCCTTTGTTTGGAAGGGATATTGCTGTTTATAATCAAATCAAAACAAACCTTTATTTAAAGGAGGAAAACATATGAATAAATTTAGACCCCTATTTGCCGTACTGGTGGTCCTGTTCGTTTTAACTTCGTTTGTGTATCCCCAGTCCAAGGAGACAGGAGCGCTTCATGGAACTATTTTATTGGAAGATGGAAGCGCTGTACCGGGCGTATTGGTGTCCTTGTCATCAAGCAACGTGTCTGGTGCATCCAAATCTTCTTTAACCAATGAAGAAGGGAAATACCGTTTTGTTGGACTTACGCCCGGAACATATGCTGTGTCCGCTTCGTTGGAAGGGTTTGCTTCTGCCAAACAAGAAGGTATCAAGGTTCATATAGGTAAAACGTTTACCGTTGACTTGACATTGACGCAGGGTAAGATAACCGAAGAAGTAATTGTGCTTGGGAAATCGGCTATTGTCGATGTGAAGGATTCCTCGACAGCCTCGGTGGAAATGACCAAGGAATATTTACAGAATATTCCCAACAGCCAATTTACCGTGGATGCCGTTAACTTGGCTCCCGGTATCACCAATGATGTGGCTTATGGTGCGGCCCAGGGCACAGGCATTGCCTATCAGATTGATGGTGTGGATGTTTCCGATCCAGACAGTGGTACCGCGTGGGTTTTCTTGGATTACAATGTGGTCGAGGAAGTCTCTATCAGTGGTGTTGGCGCACCTGCCGAGTATGGAGGCTTTACTGGTGTCGTGTTTAATACCGTTACCAAGTCAGGCACCAATTCTTTTAAAGGCTATACCGAGTTTCTCTATCAGGGCGATGATTGGAACAGCAGCAACTCCGATGACCCGGATCTGGCACCTGGAAAGGAAAAGTTTTATAGCGGTCATTTGGATTTTGGTGGACCATTAATTAAAGACAAGTTGAACTTCTTTGCCTCTTTTTTGTTTCTGAGGACGACTGAGACTCTATCGGGTACCACCTATGATCGCGATTACAAGCAGCCCAAGGGATTCTTGAAATTGACTTGGCAGCCCAGCCATAGGACCCGTATCCAGCTTTTTGGTGAGTACGATTCTTTTAATGGCACGGGGAGGGGCGGAGATGCCCAAACTGCCGAAGAAGCAACGGTAAATCAGAAATCTCCTGAATTTATCGGCAATATCTCCCTGCATCATCTCTTTTCCGATTATACTTTTTTGGAAGCCAAATTTGCCTATTTTACGGGTTATTATGCATTAGAACCTTTTTCTGGGCGTGATATTCCCGGTCATACTGATTATGATACGGGAGAAAATACGGTTAATGCCATGACCTTTTATCGTGGTGATAGGTCCAGAGTGCAAGCCAATGCCGCGGTAACTCACCATGCGGATGCGTTTATGGGCAGCCATGATTTTAAATTCGGCGCTGAATTTTCCAATCAAACGTTGCGAGATCGCGGCGGGTACCCGGGCGGGAAATTCTATTCAGATGTGGCGGGTGAACCTTACCTGCTCTATGAATATGAGGGCTATGATATCAATGCCAAGACAAATTCCTTTTCATTCTATGCTCAGGATTCCTGGTCCGTGAATAATCGCTTGACTATCAATCCCGGTGTACGTTTGGATTTGGCGCGGGGTACAGTGAAAGGCATTCCCGGAACCCCGTATCAACCTGATTTGACTTTTGCCCCTCGCATCGGCTTTACCTTTGACATCTTCGGTGACCATTCCACCGCGTTAAAGGGACATTGGGGCCGTTATTATGAAGGTATATATGTTTCAACCTTCTCGCGGCTTTCCAATGAAAAGTCTGATGCGAATACCTTTATCTATGATGGCGGGGAGTGGTTATTAGATAGCTCTGTCGCTGGTGGCATCAGTCAATACACTATCGATAAAAATCTCAAACAGACGTACATGGATCAATTGACCTTTGGGATTGAACGGGAGTTGATTAAAGACCTTTCTCTCGGTGTGACCTACATCCGCAGGCAGAACTATAACCAGATCGCTGCCGTGGATATCGGTGGTATTTATGAAAAGGTCCAATTTGACGAAACCCGTTTTACCAATCAAACCTTTACGGTCTGGGACCAGCTCAATGACCGTGGCGACAGTAAATTTTTTATTACTAATCCCAAGAAAGGGGATTACCCCACGGTTGAGTTTACTCCCAGCCGGAAGTATTCCTGCATAGAGATATTGCTGAACAAACGCTTTTCAAACAACTGGCAAATGATGGCGTCTTATATTTACAGTAAAGCTACCGGGAATATTAATAATGCCCAGTCCACCGGTGCAGGACGCCCCACGATGTTTGAAAAACCAAACAACCAGATTTATTCCCAGGGGAATTTGTCCGCCGATCCCACTCACATGTTGAAAATTCAAGGGACGGTTGTTCTGCCATTGGCTATCAATCTCAATGTTAATTTCCAATTGATAACGGGTGACGCCTATGCCAAAACATTTAAGCTACCGGCCTCCGTTGATTCCAACCGCACGGTTATCTTCTTGGAACCCAGGGGCTCCCGTCGTTATCCGACCTCCACTTCACTGGATATGCGTTTGGAAAAAACCTTCAAACTGGATGAAACGAAAAAACTGGGGTTTATAGTTGATGTATTTAACGTCTTCAACCAGGGTGTTGTGACCAGTTACGAATACTTGGCCACTAATTTTGAACAAGTACTTGCAATCACTAAACCCAGAGGTTTCAGAGCTGGCATGCGGTTCTGGTTTTAAAAAGAAACAGTTAACTCAAAACTAAAAAGAAACTCTTTCGACAATACCGGGAGAGAGGATTTATCCTCTCTCCCTTTTTTTTATCTCTAACCCCCCGCGTTTTACTGTCTATTTCCTCGAAAAAGGAAGAAAAAAAGAATAGGCATATTGCAATACACCCTTACCTGTATTAATATAAAACCATGACGAAACCGAAGTATAATGAAAATAAAATCACCTGGAACACGGTGAAGTTAAGAAAATATCTGGCCATTGCCGGTGTGGTGATAGTGATCGCCATAGTTTTTTATGTACTTGTGGGAAAAAGAATCGTTCGGGTCTCAGACCGGCAGCAATTGAAAGAACTCAATGTGATCCTGATTACCCTGGACACGTTACGGGTAGATTATGTGAGTGCATATGGTAAGGGCAAAGCCAATACCCCGGCCATGGATGGTGTGGCAGGCGAGGGCGTGTTGTTTGAACGGTGTATTGCCCAAACGCCACTTACTTTACCCTCCCATACCTCGATTCTTTCCGGTTCTTATCCCTTGTATCACCAGATTCGTGATAACGGTGGGTTCCTTGTGCCCCAAAATCTCCAAATGGTCAGCGAAGTGCTGCAAAAACAGGGTGTGGCTACTGCCGCGTTTATTGCGTCCTATGTGCTTCATTCCAAGTGGGGTATCAATCAGGGGTTTGATACGTATTCCGATGCTTTTGATCTTTCTAAATTTGAGAAAGTCTCCCTAGGTCTGGTGCAAAAACGGGCCGCTGAAGTATTGAGGGATGCAGAGCAATGGTTGCTGGCGTTTCAGGAAAAAAATAAAGCGAATAATCAAAACAATAAGAATGGGACGCGTTTTTTCACCTGGATTCATTTGTATGACCCTCATACACCTTATGATCCGCCCTCCCCTTACAAGGAAAAATATCCCCGCCAACCTTATCGGGGTGAAGTGGAGTATCTGGATTGGCAATTGGGTTTATTTTTTGAATTTCTCAAGCAACAGGGACTTTACGATACCACCCTGATTATTATGGCTGCCGATCATGGCGAGAGTTTGGGGGAGCATGGCGAACATACCCACGGGTATTTTATCTATGAACCTACCGTGCATGTCCCCTTGATTATTCGCGCCCCGTTTAAGTTTCCCGTTTCCAGGATAACCAATACCGTCGAATTGATCGACATCGCGCCTACTATTCTCGATGCCCTGGGAATTGCCATTCCTGTTTCGTATCAGGGCCAGTCGCTGTTGGGGTTGATGTGGGGGGAGAATAACAGGACAAAAAATACGGCTTATACTGAAACCTATTATCCCCGGCTTCATTTCGGGTGGTCGGAGTTAAAAGCGTTGTATTATGGTCAGCAGGAAAAATATATCTTGGCGCCCAAAGAGGAGTTATATGATTTGAAAGCCGATTACGGTGAGTCGGAGAACCTGGGGTTAAAGAAATCTTATCAATTGAAGCAGGCGAGATCGCGGTTACAGAAATTTATCCGCGAGAAATCCCGGGACGCGGTGAAACCGGGCGAGGCAAAGTCCATGGATCAGGAGGATTTGCAAAAACTGGCGGCATTGGGATATTTAACCTCGGTGGTGGACACGGCGGGCAAGCAGGATTTGCCTGACCCCAAGGGCAAGGTGCAGGTGTTCAATAATCTGGCCAAAGCGCGGGACTTGATCGCGCAGGACCGTCATGCAGAAGCGATTGCATTGTTGGAAGCGGTGATTGCCAGTGAACCGCATCTTGTGGATGGATTGTTGCAATTGGGCAATGCGTACAGCAATATTGAACGTTATCAGGATGCTTTGAACTGTTATTACCGGGTATTGGCGCAAAAACCCGATTATAATGCCGCTATGATCAATGTGCTCAACATGATGATTCGGCTCGGACAACATGAAAAAGGGATTGAGGAGGCGTTGCGCTTTCTCAAGACCTTTCCTGACGATCATGCTATATTGAATGAGTTGGGTACTATTTACGTTTTGATGGGAGATTATGCACGGGCATTGGAAGTATTGAACCGGTCAATTGCCAGTGAAAAGATCAATCCCCAGGCGTTTAATCATCTGGCTGGTATTTATATTATCACCCGGGATTTTGCCAAGGCCCGGAGTTTTGCACTTTTGGCCTATCAGATCAATCCTAAATTGAAGAAGGTGAATTATCATATGGCCCAGGTGGAGGAGGAGGCAGGAAATATTCCGAAAGCGCTTGAGTATTATAAAAAGGAATTGGAATACTCGCCCGGAGACTATAAATCCGCCTACAATTTAGCCGAGGATTTGCGCAAGAGCGGGCGGTATGAGGAAGCTATTTCTTATTATCGGATAGCCATGGAGAGTAACCCTGGTTTCAACATCTCGTATTTTATGATCGCCAAGTATGACCTGGACCGACGGCAGAATCTGCCGGAAGCCATCGACCTTTGCAACAAGGGTATTTTGATCAAACCAGTGGATAAATATACTGTTTTTGGGTATTATATTTTATCTGATATCTATTCTTTCAAAGGGGATCAGGTTCAGTACCGCTTTTATTTTGCCAAAGCAGAAGCCACCAAGCGGGATTTGTTAGCCAAGAACAAATGGGAAAAATAGAAAAGGGTAACTCAAGCTTCCAGCTTGAAAGCCAAAAAAGAAAGGTTATTATCAGCCGCCTTATTTTAGGCGCAGAAAGGAGTGAAATATGCGGGTGTTAAAAGCAGTGTGTTTATTCTCTGGGGCAGGTGGATGTTCGCTGGGTTTCCAGCAGGCGCAACACTATGAAATACTGGCTGCTTATGACAATAATAAATATGCTATTTCAACGTATAGTAAAAACTTCAAAAATAACCGATTTTCCCTGCTGGATTTGTCTACCTGCAATTTTTCTGAATTACGTGCGACTCTTGGTGTAAAAAAGGGGGAATTGGATATTATTATTGGTGGACCGCCTTGCCAGGGATTTTCAAGTGCGGGGTTGCGGTTTTGGGATGACCCACGAAACAGGCTTATTCGGAATTATGTTGAAGCCTTGAAGGAGTTTTATCCCAGATGGTTCTTTTTGGAAAATGTTGAAGGAATTTTAACTACTGCCAATGGCGACTATATTGTCAATGCCGTTGAAATGTTCACTGAATTAGGGTACTCCTTGATGATGGAAAAGGTCTATGCTCAAGAGTATGGTGTTCCCCAAAGAAGAAAACGGGTTATTATTATTGGGAATAGAACCGGTATCCGTTTAAGTTTTCCAACGCCGCAGTATGTGGTGGGAGGGGCTATATTTCGCAATTCATCTCTCACTCTCAGGCATTCCATAGAGGATTTGGAGGATGCAGTAAAACCTGAAATCGATCATAAACCAAAATTTGAAAAAGGGATTCACCTTCAAAGAATCACAGCCCTAAAACAGGGGCAAACAATGAAGGATTTGCCTGAAGAATTGCAGCATGAATCATTTAAGAAGCGTGCGTTTCGGCGCGTTATGGATGGCACGCCTTCTGACAAAAGGGGTGGGGCGCCATCAGGGCTGAAAAGGCTTGTTTATGATGAGCCATCATTAACCATTACCGGTGCTGCAACCCGCGAGTTTATTCATCCCACCAAAGATCGCCCATTGACTATCCGGGAATGTGCCAGAATTCAAACTTTCCCGGATAGTTTTATTTTTGAAGGCTCTGAATCTGAAAAAATAAAACAAATAGGCAATGCAATTCCTCCTGCATTGGCCCGAGTGTTTGCAGAACACATATTTAAATTGGATAATAGTCAGGGAACCTCGACTACTAAAACCTCTTACTTAAACCCCGGTTTGATCTCCTTCAACCTGACAAAGGCAGATGCCATGAGTCCCGCGTTAGAGAAGACCTGGAAGGATTTGAGTCGATTGTGTGTAAGTCAACCAGGAGATATCTTTTATGGAATTAACTAAAGAGTTAAAAGAATATTACCAGCAATTTTCCCAGCATGGCATAGGCGATGCTTTGGTACAATTATCACCGCAAGAAGTAGCTCTATTGATTTGTATTTCTTTTTTTGATATTTATAATCGATTTCCAGGATCAGCCGATAAGACCATCGCTGCAATCGCATCTATTCCATATTATGATCTTTTGGATTCCCACATTGATAAACTTCCCAATATCAGCATTGAAAGTACTTTGGATTATTTTGCTGAAGCAGATGCATTCATTGTGAGCGAGTATTCTATGTATTTGAGAAAATTATGCGATCTACATCGAAAGCGATTTAAATACCGCACAATTCTGAAGAATCAACCCTTTCCAACAGTGGAACAAATAGGACCAAGAAGTTTGTTGGAATATGGTAATTGTCCAACGGAACTGCTTTTTAATTGGATGAGTTGGCGAAAATGGGCCTATGACATCGACAACCGATGTGCTCAAGAAACTGCCTATTTATTTGAACCGATATTGGTGAGTTGCGTTGGTGGTGAACCGATTTCCCATTCAAGATCACCTGTTAAGCGTATAGATGGACAAGGAAAACCAACCGCTGAGGGGAGGCAGATTGATTGTTACATTAAAAAGGGTGATCAACAATACGCTTACGAATTGAAGATGAGAGTAACTATTGCCGCCAGTGGTCAAGGCCGTTTGAATGAAGAAATGACTTTTCCCTCTGAAGCTAAGAAAGCAGGTATTATTCCGGTATTAATTGTGTTTGATCCAACTCAATCATCATTACTAAAAAAGTTGCAGGCTGCTTATATCAAAAACAACGGCCATGTGTATATTGGAGATGAAGCATGGTGTCACCTTAAAACGGAAGCCGGTTTAGCCATGGGGAAATTTATAGAAAAATATATTGAACCACCAATCAGAACCATGGAAGCCAGTAACATCGTAATACCCTATCCAATAAAACTAGAGGCAACCAAGGATTCAATAATCATTTCTGGTTTCAGGGATATTAAATATGAAATTAAAAGACATGGATAACCAGATGACCTTAACCATTTCTAATTCAGTCAGAAGAAGGTGTACTCAATTTTGTTTTAATAAAACCGAAACAACAAGGATGATGCGATAAAGATGGAAACTATGAACGATATATCCTTTGCAGAACAGGTAAAACAAGTCATTAAGAGTATTCCTTATGGGCGGGTGGCCACATATGGGCAGATTGCTTTTATGGCGGGTAATTACCGGGCGGCACGGCAGGTGGCGTGGGTGCTGCACTCCTCTTCAGAGAATGATAAGCTGCCGTGGCACCGGGTGATTAATATCAAGGGGTGCATTTCCTTGCCTTTTGGCGAAGGGTACGAACAACAAAAACACCTGTTGCTCTCTGAAGGGATTGAATTGGATGAACATGACCGCGTGGATTTAAAACGTTTCATGTGGCAAGAAGCTTGATTTATAGCTCGTTCCATAATGCTTTTATAACCTCGCTTTTAAGAGAAATGTTTTATTTATCGACTTTTTCCAAGGCAATTATACGTGATTTAAGAGAAAATATCAAGGCAATCAAAGGCTATTTTATGGAAAAAGGAAAGCCTGACGATTTTCGCGTTGTTCTTAGCCCTTTTTTTTATCCCCTGGTTTTGGTATAATAGGTGCATGATAAAACATTCCGTGTTACGTTACGTGCTGGTCATTTTTCTTTTAAGTGTCGCGCTGAATCCCCTGTTGCGGGCAGAGAAAAAAACCGATTCCTGGAAAAAATGGTTGCAGGAAGTGGATATTATTATGACTGGTCTGGAACGATCGGTAGCCAAATTACTGGCCACTGAAGAGGAACATGAACGATTTCAAACACTCTTCTGGAAATCCCGCGATACGACCCCCACTACCCCGCAAAATGAATATCAAATGGAATTTTACCGCCGCATGGCTTACGCTAAACAAAATTTACATGGCGTGAACTCGGATCGCGGCAGAATATATATCCTGCTGGGAAAACCAACCCACCTGAGCACATTCAGCGGCTACCAAGAACTGGTGGAATGCGAGTTGTGGAACTACGAGAACACGGATAAACCGGGCCTCTTACCCTTTATGAACCTCGTTTTTTTCCGCCCCCACGATACCGGTGATTACCAGTTGTATATGCCCGGTCTTCATGGTCCCATGGACCTGCTTTCGCCCCAAACCGCCAATCGCATGCGCACTATCGCGAATGCATATAAAGGAATAAAAATGAATTCTGCCGAACTCGCTTCCGCTTCTCTTTCTATTGTTCCAAACGAGGGCGATCCCACTGGTGGCACGAACATTAATTCCTCTAATCTTGCCTTGAACCAGATTTATAGTCTACCGGAACGGGAAGTTGAACAATCCTATATTCAAAGTTTCCAATCGCCCACCGGTGTTGTTAAGGTCACCCATACTACCCGCGAAATAATGGGGTATGGATATCTCACGGTTATTCCCAATCAAGATATCCATTTTATCCACTATGCGTTGGCGGCTGAAACCCTGAACCTCAAACCAATCTCCCCGGAGCTTTTTAATGCTGAAATTCACCTGTTTATCAGTATCGAAAAGTTGGACGGTGGTATTGTTTTTCAAGATCGTCAGGTCATCCATTTCCAGGCGGACAAGACTAAAAAACAAAACATCCAGGGCAGAAAAGTCGTCTTTCAAAACTTTGTGCCTGTTCTTGAAGGTGAATACAATGTTGTGCTCACTTTTTTTAATAATAGCACCCAGGAATTTTTTACTTATAAAAGCCCTGTTTCTGTTTCCAGTTTACCCAATTCCTTGGCTTTGGTACTCGGCTATCAATTAAAAGAGGTTCGACCTGCCTCTTATCTTTCTTTTGCGGCGGATGATTACCTCGTATTGGTTGATCCCACTCGTAATTTCAGTCAGAAAGATACATTGGAGGGTGTCGTGTATAGCACTCAAGTACCCCAGGTTTCCTTGGAAAAAAAGGCGGCGCATACTGCCCCTATAATGCTGGATATTCAACCGTTTGGGGCGAATCGTTTTTTGTTCCGTAAATCATTACAGGATGTACCCGATGGCACCTACTTTGTGCAGGTGAAGAATCCCGCAGGTGGGAACAAAAGTTCCATAGTTCATGTGCTGCCGTTTCATATGGCAGTGAGCCGTCCCTTTGTGATGGAACGACCTGATCCCAAAACATCGTGGGACAATTATTTATTTGTTTTGGCCCAGCAATACCTGACCGCAGGAAACACCGGGCGCAGTATTGAGTATTTCAAGCGGATTCCACAAACCTTGTGGAATGCCGCTTCAAAGCCTATTATTGCCAAAGCCTATTATGTGGCCAATGAATATGCCCGCGTGGTAGAACTGTTGGAACCTGAAGAGGTAAAAAAGGAATATGCCACCTTATTGATGTTGGCCAATTCAAGCATTGCCTTAAAGCGTTATCCTGCGGCATTAAAATACCTGCAAAAAATTCGCCAATACGGCGACACGGTGGAAATCAATAATTTACTGGCCGCTACCTATTTGAATATGGGCGACAAACACAACGCCAAAACCTATTACGATAGGGCCAAAAAAATAAAAGACACACCCCCCAAAAGAAAACAAAAACAAATAAAAAAGGAGTCGAACGATGAATAAATACAGTAAAATGATGGCATTCACTCTCTTGTGCCTGGGAGGTCTGTTGTTCCTCTGGCACACCTCTCTTTATGCCAACTCCAGCTCCCTGAAAGGCATGATCACAGTCAAAGGCACTGGTGAACCACTGGGAAAAGTAAAAATTACTATTACCTCCCTGAAGAATCAGACCTTGAAATATGAAATGGAAACGGACAGCAAAGGTTATTTTTATAAAGGCGGTTTGACCCATGGCGTGTTCGCCATCACCTTGGAAAAGGAGGGGTTTGTACCCGTCCAAAGTTCTATTCGTTTGCAAGTGGCGCAGCTTGGCGAGTTCAATACCGAGTTGGAAGTGCTGCAAGTAAAAACAACCAATGAGTCCAATTCTCTGATGGTGGACGCCCAGATACTCCTGACCTCGGGAAAATACGCTGAAGCGATAACCACACTCAACCAATTGATTGAAAAATTCCCGGACCATTTTATCCTGTTTTTTAATCGGGCCGTGGGGTATGAACGACTAGGAGATAAAGATAAAGCGCTTGCTGATTATGAAAAATCCCTGCAACTAAAACCGGATTTCCTCTTATCTCTGGCCTCTGCTGGGAAACTATATGCCAAAAAAGGCGATTTTAAAAAAGCAACGACATTCTACAAAAAAGCGTTTGACCTGGGCATTACAGACACGGAAGCCCTATACAACCACGCTATCTGTCTGGTAAACCTGAACAATACCGATGAAGCCAAAACGGTCCTTGAAAAATTGATCGCCTTGGATAGCCATTATGCCGATGCTTTTTATCAACTGGGAATCATCTACCTGGGACTCAATAATAATGCCAAAGCCAAAGAACTTCTCAATACGTTCATCACCCTGGACCCTGAAAATTCCAATACCCCCATTGCCAAAGAAATAATACAATCATTAAATTAACTCATTCAATGATTTCTGCCTCAGATCGTATCCAAGACCATGTTTTCGCCGCTTATTAATGCGCCAGGATGGCGCGTCTACGTAGACGCGACATCCTTGTCGCATTATTTTATTCAACTGTTTCCAAGAACTCTGAATTGCAAGAGTTCCTTTCCGGTTATAATTCCTAGCTTCCTTCTTTATACTAGGCTCATGCCTAATTCGATGGCTTGTTGGTTCAGTGGGATCAGGTTGTGGTGACGCACTGGCAACGTCTCTTTGAGCGCGATGATTAGCGATTCCGGCTTGACCAGATGTTTCAATTTGACCAGCGCTCCCAGAATGATCATGTTCATCACCTTCACGTTCTTTAATTCCGTGTTGGCTTTATCGACTGCCGGAAGAGCCACAATTTGAATATCCGTGCGCGTAGGCGGGAACTTAATCGTACTGCTTTCCCAAAGCAACAACCCACCCTTTTTCACATGCGATTCGAATTTCTTTAAAGAAGGTAAGTTGAGCACCACGACTACATCATATTCATTCACTACCGGTGAAGAAATCGGTTCATCACTGATATTGACCATACAATTAGCCGTACCACCCCGCATTTCTGGGCCATATGAAGGCATCCAACTCACTTCTTTACCTTCTTTCATAGCCGAGTAAGCCAGCAGCTTTCCCATTGATAATACACCTTGTCCGCCAAAGCCTGAGAAAATTGTTTCAAATAACATTTTTGTCTCCTATTCTTTCGGTGGTTCTTTAAATACGCCCAGGGGGAAGTAGGGATAAACCTTATCTTTCAACCAGGTGAGAGATTCTACAGGCGTGCATTTCCAGCCTGAAGGACAATTCGACGCCACTTCAATAAACGTGGTTCCCAGTCCTTTCGCCTGGATTTCAAAGGCTTTCCTGAGCGCTTTTTTGGTTTTGCGGGCATTGGCCGGTGTATTGCAGGTCACGCGTTCTACATAAGCCACCCGGTCCAGTGTCGCTATCATTTCCGCCATTCTTAATGGTTGTCCTACCTTGGTGATGTCGCGACCATAAGGGGAAGTCGTGGTTTTTTGACCCGGAAGCGTCGTGGGGGCCATTTGACCGCCAGTCATGCCGTAAATGCCATTATTGATAAAGATAAAAGTGAAATTCTCACCCCGGTTGCAGGCATGAATAGTTTCTGCCGTGCCAATAGCTGCCAAGTCACCGTCTCCCTGGTAGGAGAAAACAAAGCGGTCCGGTAACATGCGTTTGATTGCCGTGGCTACAGCCGCTGCGCGGCCATGAGCGGCTTCTTGCATGTCTATATCCATGTAATCATAAGCAAAAACCGAGCATCCTACCGGGCACACACCCACTGTTTTTTCCTGGATATTCATCTCTTCCACCACTTCCATCAATAACTTGTGAACCGTGGCGTGGAAACATCCCGGACAATAGTGCATGCGTTTGCTAAGGAGTGTTTTCGGTCGTTTATATACCAATTCGTATCCTTCTTTCATGGTTGTTCTCCTCTTACTTTAAATATTGTTTGACAACGTTCAGGATCTCTCCCGAGGTGGGAAGGATACCGCCCTGCCTGCCGTAGAAGTACACCGGTTTTTTGCCGTTCACAGCCAGACGGACGTCTTCAACCATTTGGCCGACATTCATTTCCACCGACATGAAAAACTTCACGCGGTCGTCTGCTGCCAGTTTTTGAATGATTTCCGTGGGGAAGGGCCACAGTGTGATTGGGCGAAGCAGGCCCATTTTGATTCCTTCTTCCCGTGCGATATCCACGATCTTTTTGCACACTCTGGACGTCACCCCAAAAGAGGTGATCACGATTTCCGCGTCAGCCAGTTTATATTCTTCGTAACGTACTTCGTTGTCGCTGATCTCTTTGTATTTTGCTTGGAGCCGGTTGTTTTTTGCTTCCATTTCTTCTGATTGGATATAGAGACTTGTGATAAAGTTTCGTTCTCTGGTTGCAGGTTTACCCGTGGTGGCCCAGGGTTTATTCGGTTTGTAGGGAGTTGCAGGGGGGAGTACTACTTTTTCCATCATTTGGCCAATCGCGCCATCCGATAAGATCAGGGCCGGAGTTCTGTATTTATCGGCCAGTTCGAATGCCAGGCCCGTGAAATCCACCATTTCTTGAACTGAGTTTGGGGCCAGGGTGATCAGTTTATAATCCCCGTGGCCGCCGCCTTTTACCGCTTGAAAATAATCGCCTTGGCTGGCTTGGATAGTTCCCAATCCTGGGCCGCCCCGTTGCACGTTCACGACCACGCAGGGAAGTTCCGCGCAGGCAATATATGAGACACCTTCTTGCATTAACGAATATCCCGGTGAGGATGTTGTGGTCATGACGCGGGCTCCAGCAGCCGCGCCGCCGTAGACCATGTTAATGGAAGCCACTTCGCTTTCTGCCTGCAATAAGACGTAATTGTGTTTAGGTTCTTCCATAGCCAGGTATTCCACTACCTCCGATTGGGGGGTAATGGGATATCCGAAATACCCTTGCAAGCCAGCGCGAATTGCGGCTTCTGCCAGGGCTTCATTACCTTTCATAAATTTTATTTCACCCAATTTTACCTCCGTTGTTTAAAGTTGCTATTAACATGAAATAAAAAATAACTAGTTGGAAAGGAACAGTGGGAACCACACATTAATGTGGTGTGAACTGTTACTTTGATTTCTTATAAACCGTGATTGCCGCATCTGGACAGATGGTAGAACAGTTTTGGCAGGCAATACATGCATCCTCTAAAACAAAGGTGGCGTAATGCAGGCCGTAACTGTTGGTATCGGACATGTTCATCTCAAGGCACTTGGCGGGGCAATTCTCAACGCATAATCCGCACCCTTTGCACCCTTCTACCGAGATTTCCACGTAACCTTTAGCTGCCATGTTTCCTCCTTCTTGAATTTATGATTTATGAATCTTGCTTTTTGTTACCCGTGTTATTATTGTAGGTATTGAGCTGTTTGAATGGCTCATCATATCTGTTTGAACTGACTTCTGGTTTCTCATTCATTTAGATTTTAACATTTCTTTTAAATCTTATTATACCAGAAATCTGGAACTTTGCAACCTCTGGACGGATTTCTTTTTGCCAGGAGCTGGAAAATTTACAAGGAAGAGTTATGAAACTCGCCTGCATGTCGTGCAAGCATCATTGTTTAACAATCACCCTGTCTAAGGATGATTCATCTTTAGAAACGTCTGGTGTAGTCGGTTATAGCGGGCTATTATCTTTCTTCATTATTGTTTTTGTGATCTTCCATCGCTTGACTTAAATATTCACCTACTTGGGCGAAACTTTTATTCAAGTTGTTGTATATATATTGTCTTTCCTTAAGCTTTATGGAATGCATGTGAAAGTGTTTTGCCTCTAATGGAAATGGAGTGCCTATGAGACATGAAATTGAAGAACTGTGTTTGCTATTAATATACCTGATGGGCTGGGAAGAGGATTCACGAAATGAACCAGAAGCCAAAACATATAAATGCTGGAAAGGATTTTCGTTCGAGATATTGGCTGAACTTGAAGAGCAAGAATGGATTATTCAGACAGGATGTACCAAGTTATTAGTACTGACAGACAAGGGCAAACAGCTAGCACAAGAGTTAATCGGAAAATATATAAATCCGAAGGCAGAAAGGAATGATTTATAAAAAACCCAAGCCAATTTTTGTAGACTTGTTAATGGTAATGGGACAGGGAAAAGGACCACATGGGGAGGAATGGGAATATTTCTATTTATCCCATATTTCCCATTAACTTAGCGGTGAACCCTGAGAAATTAAAATCCATGTTTATCTAGGCGATGGATTGGTTTAGACTGGCTTGGAGTTGTTCTAATAGACCGGCTTTTAATTGGGAATTTGGATCTGTTTGGTCGGCGGCCAGTTGGTTCAGAAAATCCTTGAACATATTATTCATAGAGTCTTTAAAGTCTTCGGCTTGCACACCAGATTGGTCGATGAGCTGCATTACCTGATTGGAAATCTTGGCTACCAAGTTGGCAGCAGACAAAATAGGGTCATTCCCATTCCCATTTTCCTTTCCAGAATCTGCGGGTTTGGGAGGCTGACCAGTCATTTGGGTCATGGTTTGCTGTTCCATGGATATCTGTTGGTGGAACTGGAGAACAGCATCAATAGAATTTATTGTATCGGCTTCATCCATCAAACCGAATGTTCCTTTTAACACGCTTTCAATATCACCTTTGACCAAACTGGTCATGATCTCATCCAATTTCCCCAGTATTTCGGCGACATCGTTTTTTTCTTCCTCGTTCAAATCACCCTGCACGGAAATCTGCAAGGAATTGTTCGTGGCAGCAGTAAATTCCTGGGAGTTCACGGAAGTAGTGCCACCTTTAACTGAACCGGTATAATCATAGGACATATACGAAGCCTTAAATTCATCCAAGGCGGAAATAGTCACGGTATCACCTTCCTCGGTAGTTAAGGTAATGTCCTTGCTTTCCTGGCGCAACGCGTTAAAACGCAATTGCTGGGTGCTTTTATATTGATTCACCTGACTATCAGGCTTACTGTCTTTGAGAAACCCGAGCTGTTGATCCATTAATGCTTGGCTGTCGATATTCACTGTATGCTCCTTTAAAAAAACATTGTTTATATCGGCACGGATGCGTTAAAACTTAAAAAACGCTTTTGAAAAAGCGTGGCAAAACTTCTGATGATAAAAACATCTGACTATTTTGGGCTTTTGGCGGGGTTTATTTTAAATTGAGGCCACCATCCTTTTGCAATTGTTTGAGCTGACGCTTGATGTGGGAATTGTTGAGGATATCAAAGACAAGATAAGAGATCGGATAATCCTTAACATGATTCTGCCGCAAAAACTGCCCGCCTGTCTGAGCAATAAAATCAAAAAGCATGCGCCCTAATAAAGGTGCAGAAATCTGCTTCTTGTAAAGATGATGGGAAAACTTGACTTTATACTCATCGACCAAGGCACCACTCAACCACCCTTCTGAAAATAAATTACCCAACTCCTGGGGAAATAAATCGAGTTGCACGGGTTTCAAATTCCCAAAAGTATGAAAATAACTACTACCCATCTGCTGCAACTGAGCCACTACCCGCAAGGAAAGTGCAGGTTCAAAAAAAGGTTTCAACAAACGATACGCAGGAAAAGCGCTGGGATTAAAGGCATTAGTATTCTCTTTCTCGGCGACAATCCGCTCAGCCAAGCGCCGTACCTCACTAAAAAAAAGATTGTGCTGCTCTGCTTTCCCCTCTATATATTGCATGGTCTGACGGTAATGATAACCACTGGTTAGAGCAGGCAAGAGACCAGACACAGCCCTGGCTACGGACTCCTCTTCTGGACAACGACGCAACAGGTCCAGACCTAGATCAACCTGCATACCCATATACGTTACGGCTTCCCCGGCGTCTGGAAAGGGATATAAACCACGCAAATTAACGACTAAAGCCTGCAACGACGTGATATTGTGCAAAATATTCTCGCGGAACCATTGAACCTGCCACCGGGAAGCCAATAAAACATGCAAACGACTCAAAGGACCACTTAAATAATAATCGGTTAATGAATCGGTGGTGGTGACCTGTCCATAATTGTCCCATAAACTCAATCCCTTCTGCTCTTCAAAATCATGAAGGCGCACGAAATTGGGATTGGTGAATAGTTTTAATTTTTCACTGCCAGCATTAAATCCATAAGCCAAGATCATCAGGTGATCGCGCAGGGCATAAATAAGATAGTCGCCACGCAATTGATTCACAAACGACCGGATAGCTCCTGCATCTCCGCCGGTATGAATGAGCGTGACCAGTTTGCGCACTAATTTTTTTAATTTGCCTGCCGAATAAGGGGTCATTCGTTCCAACACGGCTTTAGGAGCATTTTTAGAAATGGCGGGTATGGGGAGTTCGTGGAATAATTCTGTGAGTCGACCACCCACTGGCGCTGTATCGGGCGGTTTAACGGTTAATCCTTCTTCTAATAACCGGTGTAACTCCATTAAACTGTCCATGCCCCACCCTTCTTGACTGGCCAGAATAGAGGCCATTGTTTTCTTGAGCAATGCATTCTCCTGGTAACGATATTCTATTCCATCAACCTGAACCACAGAAGTTTTCACGCCAGCGACTGCGACATCAACCAAACTATCGCCTTTTTCACGGACTCGCAACCTCTTTTGAAAAAACTGCATCACGGCGGGGAAAAACTGCGCCCGCTCTAAAGGCAAACCAATGAGTTCGCTTACTAATAGATCATAATCCAAGTTTTTTGGCCCGTGTGCGGCAGTAAAGGATAATATCTCGAACACTGATTGGTAAATAGCGGTGAATAAAAGTTCATCGCCTTTACTTAACTCTTCTAGCTTCTGTGTCCATTTGAAAAGCGCGCTGACCACGGCAGGATTCTTGAGGGGTATTTTTTCTATTACATCGACCAAGCCATTGTATTTTTTATATTGATGGTAAAACAGGGCTATCAACTCGTCAGTCATTAGCTCGGTTCGGCCATAAAACTTAGTGTATATGGCCATAAAGCGTCGTATTTCATTCATCGCATCATCGGGATTGGCGCGGTCCAATAATTCCATCCACAGAATGGATTGTGGATCGCCCGATGCCAAGGTCAACCGCGTGGAATCGGTAGTCGTTGTGTTGGGAGTAGTATGAATTGTTGCTATATTCGGCGTGGTTAGGGGAGTAACCGCCACATTTTCGCCTTTAATAGCTTGCAACCAAGCATTGGCACCGCCTGGGAAATCAATTTTCCCATCTTTTACGTGCAAGGCATAAAGCAGTGTGAAAAAATTCCAATCCCCCAGGCCCGGTAACATCGTGCCCGTTATTTTTTCCTTTTCCCCCAGGCGAATCCGCTGGTAAATCGTGCTAAAAGCAGTGGCATCATAATTGAAAAACAAGGCTTGGCGATTCTTTTCTGGCAGAAAGAAAGAGAAGATATAAAGATAGTTCAGTTTACCGTCATCTTTAACTGCCAGTTGCTGCAAGAACTCGATAGAATTGATCTGCACATTGTCACCTACCAGCTTGTTCCAGAAGGATTGGGCCGTTTCCCCGCCCGGTAGCAGCAGTCGGTTTGTGCCCGGTTGTGCCCGTAGTCCATGGGATAAAACATACATGCCCATCAACCACTTTCTGTCGTTAAATATTCGTTTCCATGCCGCGTAAGGTGTACTCTTATCCAGTTGTGTGATATAGTCGATTTCATGATCTGAAAGCCGGTAAAGGATGGCCAGTAACAGGGATAACCGCTCGTATTTGATAGTAGCCTCAAAGAACGAATCCTTATTAACTTCCAATCCGGTAACACCATGGATAAACTCCATACTCCAGGGACAGGGCACTTGGCCCTGCTGCAAAGAAAAATACAGGAACCCGGTCCGATTCATCTGCTGTTCGACTGTTTTATTGTCTATATTCATAAAAAGAAGGTAGTCCACGCCTTGAGAGAGCGGTAATTGGAGTAGCGTGTAAAGACCTTTGGGGTCTTTTTGTAGTTTCCGGTCCAGCAATTTCAGCAAACCTTGGGCTTGCTTGAACTGTACCGGGTCATCCAGTTTTAAAGCCAGTCGTCCGTCCGGTCCTTTTTTCAAAGGGGCCATATATTCTTTGAGCGCATTAAAATAATACACCACGCCCAGTAACGTGTCGCGGAGAAGTCCATCTTCCAGGGCGCCATCGGGTGGCTCGGAAAATAACATCCGGTCATTCAAATAATAGAGGAAATCGTCGCTGGTATAATTATAGAAAAAATTACTATAATCAACCAACCGGCTGATATTCCCGGGAATAAAAACTGCCTCCCCGGCCAAATTGGCCGGGAAGACAGAAAATGACAGAAGGATAACCGCGAAAACTTTTTTTAACACTGCTATGTTTTTCATATATCATTATACGGATACCTATTCAAAAAACGGATACAAACAACTCATACTTAAAAACATAGAAACAGTGCCACTCGGTGCGTGTAAATGGGTAAATATTAAATATTCGCACGCGTTGAGGTCGGTAAACACGATAATTTCGCGCGGAATTGTTCGAGGAAAACTTCTGGTAAACGTATTCTGAGTGTCTCTTTTTGGTAAGGAATATTATAGCCGCGACAAATCAGGGCGATTTCATCGGGGGGAAGTTGGGCGGAAGAACCATAAAAGCGGTCGCCAATAATAGGAGCTAAATACTGGGCAGCATGAAAGCGAATCTGGTGCCTGCGTCCAGTGAAAATATAAACGGAGTAGATGTCTGCTCGTTCGAGGCTGGCGACTTTAACAAAAAGAGAATCCGCTACTTTGCCTTCCTGGTCATGGAAGGTATGGTCGCCGTCATTGGTGATGTTGTCGGTGATTCTCAGGTATTTAGGGCTCGTGGTGTCGCGTTTTTCAAGGGCAGCCATGTACCATTTTTTTATTTTTCGTTTTTTGATCAGTTCGAACAGTTTCCGTTCGCTGGTTTTGTTTTTCGGAAAAATAACCAGACCTTCTACCGGGCGATCCAAGCGGGTAACCGGGTTGGCTGCGAATCCTGCGCCTTGTTGTTCCAGGTATACATTAACGCCATGCATCAGGTGATAGTATTGGGAGGAGGGCACCCCGTGAACATTTAGATTGGTGGGTTTGTAGACCACCATTAAATCGCTGTTTTCAAAGATGATGTGCGCGGGGTCAAGGACGTATTTCTTACCTTGGAAGCTGCTGGTGTGTACTTTCACTGTTTCTTGCGGGGACATCATATAGGAGGGGTCCGTGATGCGTTTGCGTTCTAACCAGACTCCGCCTGAGGAGAGAACTTCTTTGGGGTCGTAACGTTCCGGTAGATTGGCGGTTAATAATTGCAGCAGGGAGGTTGCTTTTCCCGCGGTGATGAAAAACTTTTCCACTTTTGATTTTTGCGACACTGTTTATCCTCTTTTTATATGTTATCGAGTGCTTGGTTTTTGTTATCCACGACAATAGAGTTCAATCTACCAGTGTACAATAAATAGCGGATAAATGCAATTATCAAAAAATTCTTGGTTTTTTCCTGCCTTTGGGTTTCAGGTTATCGTAAACACGGTGTTCGCTCTCATAAATCAAGTGAGAATTCTAAAAAATGGCCGTGACTCAAAGAGAGATGGGCGAATTTATCCATTTTATCTGCAATTGAAGTGACATTCGTTCTCATCTGTCTGATATTTTGGCTACTTTGTCTCTTGGCACAAGTGAAGTAGGCCAGTTCATTCATGATAGGTGTCAATGACGTGGTGAATTGATGTTTTAAAGTGGTTCTGTAGTATTTTTTCGTGGTCACTTTGCTTTTTTCCCTGGGTTGGTGGTTGTTTTCCCCCGTTTTTTTGTCTCTTTCCGTCGTTGGGTGGTTGTTTCCCCTCGTTCCTTTGTCTCTTTCCTTGGTTCGGCTGTATTATCCCGGAAATACGGGTATGGTCCTTCAAATTGTAGTGGTAATCTGAATTCTCATGATTATATGATAAAGAATTAAGCTTAAAAAGTCAACCTTTTTTTAAAGAATTTTTTTTTATAGCGAGGAGAATGAAGTTCGTGGAAACAGTGGGATACCATTTCGGGCGGGTTTCTGGGAAACGACGCTAAGGGATTCCAGACCTGTTATCCGTTAGCTCATCAATCCCCTGATTTCTTGTTCAGTGAGGCAGGTGTGTTTCATAATGGCTTCAATCGAAAAATTGTCATTCAGCATACTCATGGCCACTTCCTTGATAGTCTGCTTTTTGCCTTCATTCATCCATATCTCTTTACCTTCATTTCTTAAAACCTGTGCTAGACTTTGCATAATCTCACCTCCATCTATTTTATTTTCTTCCAATGTCTATAATGGATCCTTAAAAATAGATATCCGTTTCAAGTGGTGTGGAAGCCGAAGTCTTTAAGACCGTCTTGATAACCAGGTCGGAGAAAGCATCTTTTAACTTGTCGGAGATGCAATTGGTGGCTTCCAGGTGTATTTGGGATAGATCAATGGCTTCCCTTAAGGGTTCAGGCAAAACCATATCCAAGAAAACGCGCACATTCTCATGATCGGAGAATGCCTTCACGAACATATTATTGTGCGCTTTGCTGACTCGCTCTTCATTATTGTCCATGCTATTATTATATTTTAAAATCAGAAATTTTTCAACTGGTGATTAAAAGAAAAATAATCCCCCACCAATTTCATGATTTGGCACGAATGAAAAGGAAAAGAGAACGCCCGCCAGCCTGTCCCTTTTTATTATAGCGAGGAGAATGAAGTTCTTGGAAACAGTGGAATAAAATAACGCGACAAGGATGTCGCATCTACGTAGACGCGCCATCATGGCGCGTTAATAAGCGATGAAATTAAATAATGGGATACCGTTTCGGGCGAGTTTCTTGGAAGGCGTTTAAAGTTTTGGCAATGAATCCAGATTTATTTTGGGTATTGACATCCCAGTAAAAAGATTATAATATAGGAAACATGCCGGAATTAAGTAGATTCTATGGAATTGTGATTTATATGTTTGCCAAAGATCATTTGCCACCGCACTTCCACGCCAAATATGCCGAATATATCGGAATCTTGGATATAGAATCCGGTGAACTCAGAGAAGGTGAATTGCCAAGAAGAGCGTTAAGACTGGTTCAGGATTGGGCTGAATTGCACAAAGACGAATTATTCAAAAACTGGGAAGAGTCTCAAAAAAACACGCCAACCTTCTTTAAAATAGAACCCTTGGTGTAACAAGGAGGACAACATGCTGCATTTAATAAAAGAAATAAAAGAGGTCAACCCATATCGGGTGAGACTGAGATTCAATACCGGGGAAATTAAAGAAGTGGACCTTGAAAAAAATCTTACGGAATGGTCGAAAACCCCCAATAGCCCCTACTCACAACTGCTTGACCCCGAATATTTTAAAAATATCAAACTAAACACGGAAATGGAAACCATTTATTGGGACAATGGCATCGATTTTTGCCCGGATGTGTTATACTCGCTGGCAAAATAGAAGACAACTTAAAAGAAAAAGAATCCCCCACGAATGAGACGGATTTACCACATATTAAAAATGTGTCCGCACGTTTATACTTCGGATTGAACTTGAAGGACAAATAACATCTTTTAATAGTTATTTTTCCAATTCTTTTTTAATGGCCATACCGATGGTTTCAAGGTTATAGGGTTTGCGGACATATGCGCCGGCGCCCAGGCGTTGGGCTTCTTTCACTCGTTCGGTTTCGGAAAAGCCGCTGGTTATAATCGCCTTTTGACCCGGATGTATTTCTATGATTTGCCTGTACGTTTCCAAACCATCAATACAGGGGTCCATGATCATATCCAATATAACCAGATCAACTGTCACGGTAGTTAAGAATGCGATGGCAGCAGTGCCATTTTCCACGGCATTAACACGGTAATTGAGATTCTCTAACAAGGTAGTCGCAATTTCCCGTTGTTCGAGAACATCATCCACGATCAGAATATGTTCTTGGTGGCCCATATACGTTTTTATAGGAATAAACGCTTTCTTTTTTGCTGTATTCTCGCTGGTAGCAGGGAAAAAAAGCTCGAATGTGGTGCCCTGTCCCTCTACACTCTTGGCCACTATATTTCCTTTATGGTCTTTTACCGTTCCCCACACCACGGCCATACCTAACCCGGTGCCACTACGCCCCATTACTTTTTTGGTATAAAAAGGTTCAAAAATCTTTTTTAAATCCTGTGGACTAATGCCAATGCCGGTATCGGTCACGGTTAATACGACATAACTCCCCACGGGAACACGCAGATCACAACTCATCACGGGGCGTTCCAAGTAACGGTTGGAGGTAGAGATGGTGATGGTTCCTTGCCGCATGGTAGCTTCGGCGGCATTGGACACGAGATTCATCAATGTTTTGGTTAAATGAAGCGACGAACCCATAATACAGGCTAAATCTTCGGATAACTGGGTTTGAATATGCACCAGTGGATTATAACTTTGTAATATTTCAAATTCGGGGGAAACAAGATAATGGGTAATAAGATCGTTGAGATTCACGACCTCTGTCACTGGCACACTGCGACGCGCCAGAGTTAAAAGATCTTCTACAATAGCAGCCGCCTTTTTCCCGGAACTTTGCATGGTCTCAATAGGCTTGCGAAAGGGGCTGTTTTCGGGTAACTTCATTAATATTAGATCGGGATAACTGACAACAGCGCTTAATACATTATTCAAATCATGGGCGACTCCACCAGCCAGTCGTCCTACAGCTTCCATTTTCTCCAATTGGGCTAAACGGTCTTCCAGTTCGCGTTTCTCTTGTTCGGTGGCCCGTAGTTCGGTGATGTCCACGGCAAAACCGATGAGACCGTTGATATTGCCGTTAAAGTCTTTGCTGGGCACTTTGGTGATCAATATTTGTCGTAGCCCCTTACGCGTGGTAACCATGGCTGGCACATTGACCACGGGTTTACCGGATTGCATCACTTCGATATCATCTTTTAATGTTTCGTTGGTGCTATTCGGAAAGAGTTCACTAAAAGTTTTGCCAATAATCCGATTGGGGGGTAAACCGAGACTATTGGCAAATTGGCGATTGATCCGGATGTACCGCTGCTCTGAATCCTTGAAAAAAATCATGGCTGGGGAGACATCTACCATGGTTTGTAACTCTTTGCTGCGGGCTTCGGAAATTTTTTGCAGTTCTTTCGTTTCGTGGGTGCGTTGCGCCACTTTTTCTTCCATATGACCGATCATATCGAAATAGCTTTTGCGTGCCGCTTCTTTTTCTTCCTCGACCAGTCGTAGTTCATTGGTCAGGTGCCTGTTTTCCGTTTCCAGTTCAGTGATTCTCTGTTGGAGTTTTTCCAATTGGGCGACAATATCTGCATTCATATCTG
>CAZCVI010000064.1:0-44791 GCA_964502145.1 uncultured Clostridia bacterium | reverse complement strand
CTTGTCCCTTGAACAAAATGAATTGTCCCTTGAACAAAATGAATTGTCCCTTGAACAAAATGGATTGTCCCTTGAACTTTAAGACTTGTCCCTTGAACTTTAAGACTTGTCCCTTGAACTTTAAGACTTGTCCCTTGAAAATGACTCATTCCACTCCAAAATGGCCCAGTTTAGCATGACAACAAGACATTGTACCAAGGAAAAAGGAATTGTAAAAATAAAAACCACACGTTGTATGCTTTATTTACAGTGAAGAAGGCATATTTAAGCCAAAAATGATTCGCAGGGAAAAGGTGTACCCCAAAATGCATTGATGGGCGATGGATTAAAATAATGCGACAGGGATGTCGCGTCTACAATAGCCTAAACCAAAAAGCGGATAGAAATCAAGAACTTATTGCGATATCGTGAATAGAGGCTGTGCCAAAAAACTGAATAAATAAAATCAACACTATTGACAAACATGGCGTTTTAAATTATAATATGAATGGTCATTCATTGAATGAACGTTCATTCAGAGGTGAAACAAAATGATAGAAACAAAAAAGAAAGACTGGAACGATTTAGCAGACAGGAAGCAACAAATCTTGGAAGTCGCCAGCGAAATATTTTCCAAGACCGGCTATTACGAGACTTCCATGAAAGACGTCGCCCAAAAAGCAGGCATCGCCGTGGGCACCATTTACATCTATTACAAAAACAAGGAAGAATTGCTGGACGGGATTTATAAATATGCCTCCACTTTGCTCTTAGATCAGATTAAGAAAAAAATCGCCACTGTTTCCGACCCCCTGGAAAGACTCCACATCTTCATCAGCGAAAGCATCCAGTTCGGATTTAATCATCCCTACTACTTCCTTATTGTATTTGTCGATTTCAGACGCAAAGCTGTCGAGTTCCCCAATAGCGTGACCTACAAATTCTTCCATGAATATCTCGCCATGGGCGGCGCTATCCTCAATGAAGGTAAAAACGTCGGGCTATTAAATTTCCCCGATAACCAGGATGTCATTTTTGGCATCACCGGGTTCTGGGGCGCCTATGTGTTGCGCGAGATTCTGACTCCCCACCCCGGGAAAAATTCAAAGAAAAAAAAACAGGACCATATCCAAACCATTTTCGAGGATACTATCCTCAAAGGTCTCAAGACCAACAGGATTTAAACCACGTTCTGACCATCTCAATAAATAGGAGCTAGTAATGAAACGAAAGATTGTTTTTTTACTTTTAATTATTTTACTTATTTCAAGCCCGCTTTGCCCGGAAGAAATCCGTCTGGGTGACGCGGTACAAAAAGCACTGGCTGTTAACCACGGCTTGAAGTCCAATAAACACGAGGTAGCGCGTCTGACCTTGCAAAAAAAAGAGGCGTTCACGCAATACTTACCGCGCGTGAATTTTAAAGCCAGCTATACTCACCTGGATAACCCGATTGATCTGGAACTGGAAAGTTTAAGACAATTAATCATTAAACTGGAAACCGGTGGCCAACTGGCAGATATTAATTTGCAGAATTTGATTCTTAAAGGTGTGCCCCTGAGCGCCATGGAAAAATCAGCCTATGCAGCAGGCATTACCAGCACATTGGAAGGTTTGATTCCTTCTTTTAATATTCACGTGCTGGATCAGAATATCCAACGCGCCTCTCTCGAAGCGACCCTGCCCATCTGGATCGGCGGAAAAATCCAAGCGCTCAACAAAGCGGCCCGCCTCAATCTCAAAGAAGGACAAACCAACCTTGAATTAACCGCCGAACAGGTCCGCGCCGATACAACGGAAATATACATGCTCAACAAATTACTCGAAGAAGTAGTGTCACTCTATAAAGAAGCTGAAATTGGCATTCAAGATCATAAAAACAAAGCCGAATCGTTGTTTAATGCTGGTTTAATTGCCAAATATCAAGTATTACGTGCCAAAGTAGCTCTTTCCGATGCCCAGGCCAATCGCCAAAAAGCGGAAGAGAACCTTAAAACAGCCCGTAGTCTGCTGGGTAATATGTTAAATATAGAAAACATAGATACCATCACCCTGACCACGCCTCTTACCTATGAAAAAATCACCGAGGATAAAACCACGCTCTGGAACTGGGTCAAAGAATCCAATGGTATCCTTAAAAAGATGGCCATTAAAAAAGAATTGGTGACCGTTAAGAAACGCGGCGATCTCGGTGACTACCTGCCGCAAATCTATGCCTTTGGCAAATACGAATTGACCACCAAGGACTTGTCACTGCTCGACCCCAAATGGGCCGTTGGTGTCGGTGTGAATTTTAACCTCTTTTCCAGCGGCGAGAAATACTTCAAATTAAAAGCCGATAACCAGCTCATAGCAGAAGTTTCCGAAAAAGCCCTGGAAGTTGAAGACATGTTAAAAAAGTTGACCGATAAACTCTATTACTCGGCAACCGCCGAACTTCATTGCATTGATACATTCGAGAATCGTCGCGAAGAAGCCACTGAAAATTTAAAACTTGCCGAATCCCGTTTTTCATCCGGCCTCGGTATCTCCTTGGAAGTCGTTGATGCCAACTTATTACTGCTTAAAATAAATGTAGAACGACTTCAGGCCATTTATAATTACACCACCCTTTGGCTACAAATCAACCGTTTGGGCCAAAACCTGGAAAAATCAATTCATACACTGGAGGGAACCAAATGAAACAATCAACCATTATCTTAACAACATTATCGCTAATTCTAGTATTAGGTCTTACCGCAAACTGTGGCAAAGAAAAATCCCAGCACACCGGTTACGTCGAATGCGATGAGATTGACATCGCATCTAAAATCGCCGGGCGTATCCTCGAAATAAAAGTGACAGTCGGCGAGCGGGTCAAAAAAGGTGATACCCTCGCGATTATGGAAAGCAAAGAAATAGAAGCCAAAGTAGCACAAGCCCGTGCTGGCTTGGAAGCGGTCAGCGCACAATTGGAAATGGCCCAGAACGGCGCACGTAAAGAAGAAAAAGCCATGGTTGAACGACAGTTTCAAATCGCTAAAAACAACCTTGAAATCGTCGAACGAACCTTTAACCGTATCTTAACAGTGTATAAAGAAGGTGGCGTCTCAGATCAAGAAAAAGACATGGCCGAGTTCCGTTATAAAGTCGCCCAAGATGAATACAGCAAAGCCAAATCTTACCTCGAAATGACCAACAACGGTACTCGCAAAGAACAAATCGAAACCCTCAAGGCCCAGGTGCGCGCCATGCAGGAAAAAGTAAATGAGGCCGAAACCTATTTAAGCGAGAGCACCATCAAAGCCCCCCAAGATGGGGAGATCAAACAGGTCAATTCCCAGGCCGGTGAAATAATCACTCCCGGATTCCCCGTGATTTCCCTGTTGGACTCAAAGAATTATGTCATTTTTAATCTCCGCGAGAGCCAGTTCAACGGGTTAAAAAGTGGAGACACCCTCAAGGTTTATATTCCCGCCCTGCAAAAGGAGGACAATATATCCGTTTATTATATCGCCCCCATGGCCGATTTTTCCAAGTATGAGTCCACCCATGAAAAAGGCTCCTGGGATATCAAGACCTTTGAAGTCCGTGCCACCTTCGCCACGAACCCCGCAGGCCTGCGCCCAGGCATGACCATTCAGATTTTAAATCGCTTTTAGAACCCACATAAATCATCAAAACCAACGAGCACTCAAAATGAAACTATTTTCTTTAATTGCCCGTGAAATACGCGCCGCCTTGAAGAGCAAGTTCTTCATAGCCGTGTTATTTCTTGTTCCCCTTGTACTCGGATTATTCATGGGGTTTACCTTCACCTGGAAGCGTATCCCCCAGCAAATTCCCGTTGCCGTGTGGAACCGGGACAGTCAGAACCTTTCCCGGGAGTTCCTGCGAAGTTTGAACAGTACCCAGGCCTTTCACTCCACCCATATTGTCACGGATATCGAGGCAGGTAAAGCCCTGTTGGTTTCTGGCAAAGTGCGTGGGTTCCTGATTATTCCTCCCGACTTTTCCATGTCCTTACGCACTGGGAAACAGACCCGTGTCATCTTCTTCCAGGATTTTAATTACCTCCTTCCCGGTAGAACACTCGCCAAAACCATTTCTAAAGTCGAAGGCTGGGAACAAGAGCGTTGGTTCAAGTATTTTTTTCAGCAAAAAGGTCTTTCTGGGACTGCTGCTGAATTCTTAAAGAATCCCGTTCGTATCGAGTACCGTAAATTGTTTAATCCCACCTTGGAATACACCCAGTTTGTTTTGCCCGGTTTGTTGATGGCCGTGTTGTTTCAGATTCTGATTATTGTCGGTGGGTATTCCATGTTTACTTCCAAGGAGAGTTATGTGGGTGTTTCAGCCCTGACGTTTTTAGCAGCCAAAACTATTACCTATTTGTTTCTCTGTATGATACCTTTTGGGATATTATATGGACTCTTTTTCCCTCTCTTTGATTTGCTCGTTGGCAATGTCCTGTTGATGTTTTTATATTACCTTTTATTTGGTTTAGCCACATTATTTTTGGGTATGTTGATTGCGTCCATATTCAAAGAACCCATCTTTGCTACCGAGATTATAATCGCTTTGGGAGCTGTCGCCTTTACTTTTTCCGGGTTTACGTGGCCGCGGGCCATGTTTCCTGCTTTCTTTAAACATGCTGTAGTGATCTTTCCCCTCACTTCATTTTTAGAAGAGAGTTCCAAGATATGGTATCAAACCCACAATCCCTTGAACCCTTGGCCGTTGATTATATTGGCCGTGGTTTTTTTTATTCCCTTGCTTATACTCGACCGCAAAAGGAGCTTTAAAGATGATCAAGTCGCGTGATATTATCAAAACCGAGTTCAAAAAACTATTAAATAAAGAAGTATTAACCTATCTTTTAGCCGTTCCCATTATAGCAGTTGTCGCGTTTGGCCTGTTGTATGGCAAGCGTATTGGCCGTGACTATCCCATCATCGTCGTGGACCAGGAGAACAATGCCGTTTCCCGTTTAGTCATCAATTACCTCGACAGTGCCCCCGAATTAAAAGTAATCCAGGTATTATCTTCCATGGAGGCTGCCACCGCCCAGATTCACGCTGAAAATGCCTTGGCTGTGGTTTACATTAACCGTGGTCTCTATAAAAACGTGCTGAAAAAATCCAGTCAACCCGTCCAGGTGATCGTTGATTGTCGAAACATTGTTTGTGCCAATTCGGTTTTAATGGGCATAGCCAAAACCCTCGGCACTGCCCGTGTTGGTGCTGAACTCAAGCTCATGGACAAGTATTTCCCTGTACCTGATCGTATGGAAAAGATTCTACCCTTAAAAGTTGTCTCCCGTTCTCTCGGTAATCCATCTGTCGATTATTTCTTATTTGTAATTTCTGCTGTTTTGATACTGGCTATTCAGCAGGGTTTGTTAGTCGGCACCAGTTTTGGTATTGCCAAAGAGAGGGAGTTTGGAACCTTTCATAGCACCTTGTTATTCAGTGGCGGTTCCTTCCGTTATTTCTTTTTTCGGCATTTCGCCATCCTGTTTTTTGCTGTGCCCACCGTGTTATTGCTTTCGTTTTTGTTTCATATTGTGTTTGGCATACCTTCCGAGAACATTATCCTGTCGATTTTGATGTTATTGTTATTCAGTATGACCGTGATCGCGTTTGGAAATGTCATAGGCCCGTTTTTCCGCCATCGGTTAATGGTTTTACAAGTGCTTTTTTTCTTTACCTTGCCCGTCTTTTTTGTTTCCGGGTACACCTTTCCCTTAGAAAGCATTCATCCCGTGTTGCGTTCTATTTCATTCATGCTTCCTTCCACCCCCGTATTAAATGCCTTTCCGCGCATCAATTATATTGAAGGTGCGTCCAGTTATGTTGGCGGTTTTTTCCTCCATCAATTCGGGCTTTATCTCTTTTATATGCTGCTCAGCTTCCTCAATCTCCCCGTGCGGTTTAAAAAGAAATAAAAGGCTGGAGTGACAGCCTTTATGTTCTATTCCCTTGGAAATAGGTTGATAAATATGCCAATTGGTATTATAATAGCGATGGAGGAAATGTGAATCATAAATCAGTTTTAAGCATTATAGAGCGCTTTAAAAACATCTTGGAGCAAAAAAAAGTTAAGATATCCAAAATAATTCTTTTCGGCTCTTATGCCAGGGGTAACTTCAACGACAACAGTGATATTGATCTGATTGTCATATCCGAAAACTTTGCCACCATGAATTATTGGGAAAGAATCGATTTCCTTTCCGGGGCCATTTATGAAATTTTCGAACCCATTGAAGCGCTCTCTTTTACACCTTCCGAGTGGGAAAAAAGCGATTCTTTCTTGACCGATTATGCCGCCTCTGGCGAAATTGTATTTGCCGCCTAAAAGCTATGCCAACAAGAAGAAAAAATTATGAAACGATTGATTATAGCCGTATTATTTGTTTTAACCGTGGCCCATGGACTACACGGAGTCACTACATTCAAAGGGAAAATAGTCTTAATGGACAATGGTTGCGGGCAGGATGGATATCTGCCCGCAGACCATCTATTGGTTTCTAATAATCTTGTGGGATACAATGATCTGGAACTATTGACGTGTCACCACCACCGCCACAACCGCATGAAAATATAGGTGTTGATTCATAACAAGCGCAACCTGTTCCGTATTGAGGAGTGATATAGGAGTCAAGACATGGATTCTCTTGAGTAAAACCTCCTTTAATCGTCGCCAAATTATAATTGGCAATGGTTTGTTTGTTTAAAAAAAGCTTTGATTTCAATTTCTTCGTGTGCATCATATTCTCCTTTTGATTTGGTTATATTTACAAGATATTCACCTTTGGGGTCCGCGCTCATTGGTAGTCATTTATTAAATTCACCAGTATTGCCTCTGCTGCTTAATTTTGAGTATTTTAACGGAAACGGCTTAAGTATAACACTGTATTGCATTTTATGTCAATTGAAACAAGGACAAAAAACGCAAACAGGATGAAGTGGGGACGCCCATTATTTTATCCAATCAGATCGTTTTTTTTCAATATCTTTTTTATTTCTTCATCCGGTATGCTATCCGTTTCGCTTTTGGAATAAATAGCAAGCAATCGTATCGTTTTATCCTTTTCTAACAGAAATACAATGACCCTGAATCCACCGCTCTTTCCTTTCTTAACCGAAGTGTTTTGTAGCCTTATTTTATAACAGTTATTGCCCAGATGGATACCGACTTTGCAATTCTCTTGGAGCATCTCTTGCAAATCCAATAAATCCTGCCGCAAGTACGGAAACTTTTTTGAGAGTTTTTTGGCTTGTTTTGCAAATTCAGGGGTCGGGACTATTCTAAAGCACATTGATCAGGTCTTGCAAAGAGGTCTCTTCCAGTTCACCATTTTGCTGTAAAATTGCCTGTTTACAGGATTTGTCAAAGCTATTTAAAAACTGTTGTCTTTCATAAGCGTTAATAATGAACTGGAAAAAGTTCTCTTTATCACTGCCGAAACCTTCTATAAAAATTTCTTCCACTTTGGGATTTTCTATTTTTAGAGCTATCATGTTTCACTCCATGTTCCGGTCTCATCGTATCAATAAACCCACTACTTGTCAAGAGTATGATGGATGAATTTTTTTTGATGCCAAAAGTGACCATTTTTATAGCACTCTTTATCCCCATAACCACCATTCGCAAGCATAATATGACCCCAATCAGCAGGGAAATGACTCTTTTTTACCCTTAGAAGCCTAGAATCTTTATCTTTCTTCCACCTTCATTGCTTTTTCTATTGATTTTTTCCCCATTTACTGCTACTATTTATCCTTAACAGCGATTGTTGGTCTTTACTAATGAGGAAACAATGAATATTTTGAAAAGGACACCCGTGAGCAGATGAAAAGCATACCCCACCCTTCAAGAATTAAGTTTCTTATCTCGTTTTTCCTCTGTTTCCTCGCCTTTTTTCCGTTTTCCTCGCTCCGCGCCCAAGAACGCACCATCGCGCTGGTCTACGATGATTCGGGTAGTATGAATACGAATAACGCCAACCCCTGCAACGCCGTCAATTACGCCCTGCAACTGATGGTGGGACTTCTGAACCCAGAAGATACACTCTTTGTTGTTACGATGAACCAAAGCACGCAATTACAACATTTCATCATAGATTCTGCGGAAAATAAAGACGCGCAAATTCGCGATATTCGTACATGGACCTGCCAGGGCAACACCTCTTTTGAAGCGGCTGAAACAGCCATGTCCGCACTGGAATCGATTCAAGATCCCAACCAAGATAAATGGCTGATTATTTTTACGGATGGTTTATGGCCCACATCCCCGGAAATTGCCTCCCGCATCGCCTCCTTCGCGACTTCTTCTGGTGCCAAAACAATTATACTTAATATCAATGCCACGGATAACCCAATAGCCGCTACTTTTAGAAATACAGGTCAAGCCGACGTGTACAACTGCCCGGCCAGTTTTGAAAGTATTCGCCAAAACATGGAACAAATTGCCCTGTCCGTGATGTCGATGTCCCAAAGCGGTATCACTGTCAAAATAAACGGTCAAAACATCCAAATCACCAGCGAATTCCCCTTGAAACGATTGATCCTGCTGGAACAATCCACAGGTATCACTAATAATATGAATCAGATGTTGACAGTAGTCAAAGCCAAGGACAGTTCGGGCCAAACAATCCCCACCAACGGTATTTATAATGCCAATATCCCCCAACAAATCACCGGACGGGTCACGCACCTGCTGCACCCACACAAAAATGGCGTTATTCAAGCAGGAAATATGGATATCTCGTTGTCCGCGCCAATCGACTCCTCGCGAATTAAATTTTTACCCCAGGTCGCGGCTAAACTGCAAGCGAAAGCCACGGGCCCCAACATTCTACACACCAAAGGCAATGTCTACCAGATTTGCAATGATCAAAAAGAGGTTACTATTGAAGCGGAACTGATCGGCTTGGATGGCAACGCGCTAAGCCCACTAATACTTAAAAAGACAATGGTATGGATTCATTGCAATCATACCAAAACAGCCATGAATATCGCTGGCCCTGTCTTTAAAATAAAAATACCGGTGACAGCACCGCTAACTCCAGTTTCAGTTAGCGCAGTTTACCCCGGTTACTTTAATTTTCGCACCAATGTGTTTAGTATTGAAAAAATCTTCTGCAAACCCCCGGATAAAGCGACTTTAAAACAGAACGATTACCCGACCTACAAGGTCACGGAACTGGATAAAGCCCCTTTTCTCACCCTCATCCCGCTGATTAACAATACACCGGCTACTGCCGCACAATTTAAAGACCTTAGCCTATGCGGTTTGGAAAACGCGACTATCGATGTGGAAATCCAGGCCAAGGATTCTTACTGGTTGGTCCGCCCAAAAGCCAAATGGGGTATTCCCTGTTTCACTAGAACTGGCATCCATCGTATTTCGCTGGACTTAAAGTCCTCACGCATCGACTTGCTTGCTCAAAGCGGGCCCACGACCATTGTTTTTGATATCCGTGATGTGTGTTTTATCTGCAAATGTTTGCCCTTTGTGATTGGCGTGCTGCTGGTGGTTTTTTTATTGTGGTACATCCTGGGCGTGCTGAAGAAACCCCGGTTCTGTCGTGGTAGCGAGATTGTTTATCAACGGCTCACCCAATTTGTAAAAAATAAGGAGCTCACCTTTCAATTAAAAGGAAAATTAATGGATCGCTTTTTTATACCCTATTTGCCTGAGACCGCCCAAATTCAAGGCATCAAATTCAAAGCGGGGCGCCGTTGTGGTTACATCGAACTACCCAAAGAATCCCAAAGTGAACGCATGTTCATCTCTGGCAATCTCATTGAAGACCCAGGCAAACGCGACCAACGCATCTCCAACGGCGATGAACTACTCATCGAACTCCGCAACCACAAAGAAACCTACAAATACTCAAAAATCTAATGAACAAAATAAAAAAAATGGCTTCTTCTCCCCACTCGCATAATTCCCGTTACTCACGTAACTCCCATAATTCCCATAATTCCCATAACTCCCATAACTCCCATAATTCCCATCACCCAGCCATTCTGTCAAAAAAACAACATTAACAAGGAGGAATTATATGATAGAAGTACCCACATTACTTGTAGGCCTTGGCGGCATCGGCTCCCGTGTCGTGGATCAGGTCTACGGCATGATCCCCCACGAACGGCGTTCCCGTATTGCCGCGCATATTTTTGATACCAATGTTAATGATATCTCGAAGCTTGTCAATTTAAATAAAGAGTGGCGCACCCAGACCAGTAAAGACCTGACTGTTGAGCAATATCTCAATAATCTGGAAGATACGGAACAATACGTCAAGGATTGGTTCCCTTTCGAACAGCGGGAAATCCGCCGCAAATCCATGACCGAGGGAGCCGGACAAGTGCGCGCTATTTCCCGCCTTGCTTATCGTGCTGCCATGCAAGAGGGGCGCTTGTCTAACCTGCACCGCCAACTCACTTCTATTTTCAGGGAGATGGGCGACGCCGAGGTTAAAAGTGCCCGCGTCATGATTATTACGTCTCTGGCTGGGGGCACGGGTGGCGGTATTTTTCTGCAAACTGCCATGTACCTGCGGGAAATCTTGAAAAATAATTACAACCGCAGCAATGTGCTTATTCGCGGTGCTTTTTTACTGCCCGATATCCTCACCCTTACCGATACGGTCAGCAAAGGCGAGATTGAAAATATCCAGGCCAATGCCTATGCCTGCATGAAAGAACTAAACGCCATCACGCGCAACACCAGCGGCAATGAACGAAACCACAACCGCATCGAAATCGAACTGGAATACCAACCGAATCAAACCGATGCGGCTGGGCGTCTCAATCATGTGATTACTTCCGATCAATTGCCCTATGATTTTTGTTTTCTCTATGATTTTGAGAATACCGCCAAGAATAACCTGCAATATGTCGAGAATTATACCAACCAGGTGGTACAAAGCATCTACCTGGAACTCTTTAGCCCTATGGCTGAGAATAAATTCTCACGCCAGGACAACCAGATTCTTGAGCTGGTTCGTCACGAAGGTCTTAACCGCTATTGCGGCGCGGGTGTCGCCAAACTGGTGTATCCGTATCAACAGAATATTGATTATTTCGCCCTCAAATGGGCCACTGATAGTTTGTCCAATGATTGGTTAAAGATCGACAACGATTACGATAACGAGTACCGCCAGTACGAACTGGACCTGCAAAACGGATTGAACCGCGAGGAACCCAAAATCACGGCCCGGTATGTCTGGTTGCTGGATAATCTGGCCAGTGGCGAGAACCCGAAACCTTTCTTTCGTCTTTCCCATCGTTCGGCTTATACCATTAATAAACAAAACGAAATCGAACATGCCAAAGCCGATCTTTTTCTCAATGCCATCACCGAGGAAATGGAACGGATTTTGAAGGAAGACCCGCGCCTCAACCAGATGCAAAGTGAATGCGAGATTGACGAGACGCGCCTCAAAGACAAAGACCGCGCCCAACACGAAGTCATCAAAGTGGAAGACGCCCTGATTCAACTGGAAAACGAGGTCAATAAATTTATCTCCGAGAGCAAAACGTTTATCATTAACCAGATTTTCCTGCAAGATTGTGATGCCCTGCGTTTTTCCCAGGGTAAAGAATACCAGTTAAATACCTGGATGATGATGAAAAGCGAACCTGTTCATCCCGTCACGGTTCGTTATATTCTTTATCAAATCATCAATCGCATTGACCAACAGATGAGCAGTCTTCTTTCCGAGAATGTGAACTTGCAAAAAAGTATTGTCAATTATCGCAAAGCATACGATCTGGCCGAAACCGAGGACGTCATCGAAGATGCTACCGAACGCGTGCGCATTGCTTTAAAACAGAACTTCTTGAAGAAAATATACCGCAATGAACTCAAAGAGTTCGTCGAAGAATTCTACGAAAAAGCGGGACGACAGAAAAGTAACCTCGTTAAATACAAAAAACAAAAGCTCCAAGAACTGGTTTACGTGGGTATGAAAAAAGCCATCTCGGAAATGCTGGCTGATTGGGAACGTTATTTTAAGAACCTCCGCGACATTCGCAACACACTCCAACAAGATTTAATTAAAATGGCGGTTGTGACGGAACGAAACTCCGACCCCACCACCAAATACATCTTATCTGATAAAGACCTCAAGGAAAAACTCTGGGACGAAGTGCGTCGCATGTTAGGCGTGAATTCCTTACCCACCGAAATCTTCCGCCAGATTTATGCGGGTCAATATAAACGGTTCTGCGCCCGCCGCAAGAATGAATACGTCAAAGAAGAGTCCAGCGACAAAGTTGAAACCATGTTTCGTACCGATGTGATCGGCTGGTGCCGCCAGGAACTGGAAAAACAGGATTATTTGAAGATCAACTGCTTCAAAGCGCTGCGTCGCGAAGGGCAAATGAAAGGTTTAACCGACCTTCAGATTGAATCCGAGGTGGAAAACGCCGTGCGCACCCTCGATCGTCTCGCCCGCCCCTTTGTGCCAGAAACGGTTGACGCCAATCATATCGATGTCTGGGGCCTTCATCCCGATTGTGTCAAAGAAATTTCCGGTCAACAACGCAACCAGTGGTTCGCCGCTGAACTTATTGCCGATGATGCCTTTTCTCCCTATGAAGTCACACGGTATAAATCCAATTTTAACCTCAAGATAGATAACTTCCCTAAATTTTACTGTGGGGATAGTAGCAAGGGTATTCTTCCCGGCGTTTATTTTGTCGCGTATACCAATCGCATCAAACAACTCACCAGCAAACAGAACACTGTCACCCCCCACCTCGACAAACGCTGGCACGTCCCCGCGTTTCTTCCCGATCTCAACCCTGGCATCGCCCTTGAAGAGGAGAGTCTCATTGATCGTGTCCTCATCATCGGTGTGCTCCTCGGGTATTTGAAGAATGTCGATAATTACGGCGATAAAACCTGGGAACTCTTCGAGGGGAAAAATTCCCGGCTCATCAAAATCGGTGATAATCTCGTGGATAAATACACCTGTTCACTGCATCAGGCATTACGACACAATCCCGTTATCGTAGATAAGGTGTTGCAGCTCTTCAATGAACATAAAGTCAATGAACGCACTGATTTTCAGGATAAAATCAGCCAGCACTCTTTTTATAAGAGCGCGCAGCAGATCAATTATCTTCCCAGTGGCGGCAGAATCAATATTCTTGACCTCGTGTTACGTTATTCCGATGATAACCCAGCCGACGAAACCCTGCTGGACAAAGAAATTCAATTGCTTGATGTCCTCCTTGAAGAGATTTATGATTATTTTGAATATGTCTTTGGCAAACATAAGATCAACCTCGGTCAACAAGAAGCCGCTGCTTTTATCCAGCAGCTTTTAACCACCTCCACCTATTTTTGCGAAGCCGATAAAGACAGTCGCCGCTTCCAGAAATGGGAGGCTGTTATTAAAAGCAAAAACGAAGAAAAAAGACGTTCCCGGTAATCCCCGGAACCCGTAACACATCATGTATACCTTTGTCATTGATATTCATGGCGGCCTTGCCGAACTGGAAACGGCCACCCCTTTCCTCTATCCGATCCAAGACCTCATGCAAATCGTGCCCCTCATTGAAAACAAGTTCAGCCACATCCCCGCCGCTGCCGAACATGTCCGTAAAGTCCTGGAACGAAACGTATTTAATCAATGGCAAGCCATTTTTCTCGTTGATCTTGGCCTCCAACACCCCAACCCCCTTGTGGGCAGTCTCACCTATTATTTACTCACTATTAAAGAGAAATTTCTCGCCCCCCTCAAGCAAGTAAACCTCCTGCCCCAGAATATTCTTGTGATTGCCATTGATCCGCTCGAACGTGGCCAGCGCGGCACGCCCCTTGATCCCAATTTCGCCACTCGCTGGGAACTGGACGCCCACGGGATTCACCAGCACGTTAACGGTGAGAATTTTACCTTCCATATGGCGGAAGTCAAAAGCATTGACGCGCTGTGGGAGAAAAATCTCGATATTCGCAAGGAACAATTCGGACGCGGTCTTGATGGTCTTTCCAAAGAACTCCAGGAAAACCTGATGCAACGATGCGCTAAACTGGAACACGCTGTCCAGCAATTAATTACCAATAAAAAAGCGAACCTCGATGCCGCCCCGTTCCAAGATGCCCCCATCAATGTTCTTTTGCAACAGAGTTGGCAGAATATTTACCAGCAGTTTCAAGAATCATTGCGTCATTTCGTGCAGCACATTGATTCCCCCGTGCTGATTGAAGATTTCCAACCTTCCCAGATTCTCGCCCGTGTTATTCAGAATAATTTTAGTATCCATGCCGAGTATTTCCGCAAGGATGTCACTGTGATTCGTTTCCCTTTCCCCCCCGTGCTCCCCCTTGATTTTCAGCGGCGGATTTTGCAATTGGCTTTTTTACTCGTTGTCCTCGCCCAGAATGACATGCGCCCGCGTCTCTCCCCCTATCAAAATTATACCGTGACCCTCTATTCCCGCGACGACCCCAGCTTTGCGCAACTCCTGGCCGATTATCGCAAGTGTTTACAGATCAATGGTGAAGAACTCCGCCAACAGATCACCAATCCCAGCGAACGCACCCTCACCTTCCACCGCTACAATACCCAGAAATGCAGCGAGCGTATTTCCGAGCAAAAATCACCCACTGTAACCTTTCCCTTTTTCCTTGACAACGATGCCCCCCACCATTTAACTGATTGGATCGCCCGTGTCGATGAAACCGTCCATACCATTGACCACAGCCGCCAGGAAAAGATTGATACTTGCATTGAATTTGCTTTCCGCCAAAAAACGGAGGAGTCGACCGAGGATATCGCCCACCTTTCCAGTAAAACCCACCTCCTCCACCAGGAATATATCGCCCAGCTCAACCGTCTCCCCCAAGACGACAGCCAACCGGTTGAGGACGCGGCACTGGAAAAGTTATTACGCCAAAATGAACAGGAAATCCGCGCTGTGTTGTCCCATCGTCCCACGCGCAATCAATTTTTGATCGTTAGTGTGGCCTCGTTTCTTCTGCTTTTTCTGTTTATGTTGTACCATGCCCACCATTTTTTGTATTGGAGTGGGTGGGGAGTTTTGTTTATTGGCCTCACCGCGCTTGCCGGTGTGTGGTGTCGTTCTTATTTCGCCCTTAAACTTGAGCGCCTTGTCAAAACCGTTACCAATTATGCTGACACCCTCATTCTAAACATTCAGAATGCGTTTGAACGTCAAAAAGAGTTCCTTTTAAAACTATTTAACGTGAATATTGCCCGCCAGAACTATTTAAAAACCCAGGCCGTTGCCAAAGAGCAAGAAAAAGAAAAATTGCGCCTTAATTATTATATCAAACAATTGGAAAACCATTTACTTAAAGCCATCAAGTTATGTGAGCTTTATCCGTTACCCCAAAACAGCTATGAAGGACTCATCCGTCGTGATTTTTTTGATCTTGACCCCACCCTTCCCGTGGTCCAGAACAAGATACTTTCCCCCGTCAGTTTCCGCAAGGTATTCTCCGTGTATTCCTATAAACTCGGTGTCGATGATGGGTATAGTGCCTGTACCAGTCCCTATCTTCCTGATCTCGACAGAATCGATTTCAACAAGGATACCGTGTATCCCGGGGGGTATTAACCCATGTTTGCCCCACTCCTATTTCTGATCCTCAATCTTCTGTTAACCCTGCTTGTTTTTTTTGTCTTGTGGAAAGCCAATTATCCCCGTGCGTACCGGTACAAACAAATCCTTTACCCATTGGATGCTTTTGTATTCGCCTGGAGTCTCCTGTATTTTTACAGCCAGCTTGACGTTCTGATTCTCCCGCACATCATCCGTGTGTTCCAGGCCATCGCGCAATTTTTCGGTTTTGCCGCCACCTGTCCCCACCATGTCGCCGAATATACTGCCGTGCTCCTTTTTGTTCTCGCGTTTGCCCTGCTCAAACAAATCAATGCCTTTTTTTTCAGTATCAAGCTCCGCTTAATCGCCCAGCGCAAGACCAAACCAAACCGTTCCAACCCCGCTGGAAAAGTGACTTTCGCTTATAAAATAGATGTCGAGCAGGAAATCGTTTTAAAAGAAGAGTGGGAGTTTATCTATATATTCTTATCTCATTTCGCGTGGTTAACTGCTGGTTTGTTGTTATTGATACTCTTAGCCCTGCATCTTTTTCCCACCCCCATCAACTTGCCCTTGATGTTGCCCCTTGCCTTAATGGTCATATGTGAAGCCGTCTCGTATTTAGCGGGTCCCCGTTCCCGTTTTTATGATGGGCAGATCAGCGGCCCCCCCACCCAGAGTAAAATACTTGGCGAGTACACCCAGTTATGGCAGGAATACCAGCAACGCTGGCCAAGCAAAGTTTTAGCCGCCCAGCAGTTCCGTGCCGTGCCCTATCCCCACGTCAAATCCGAGAATATTCTCCACCTCTTCAAGCCCGGTGAGGAAAATTACGAGGAACTGGTTTTAGCCGCCCGCCAATTATTAAAAAAAGGCTTCCCTGTCACGTCCCAGGATTGTTTTATATTAAAAGAGTTGTATTTGGGGAACGATATCATCATCGCCGATCCCTTGTACAATCAGGTCGCCCCCTTTCTTTTTAGTTCATTTATCCGTTTTATATTAAGTGGCTATAATATCCTCATCATTGTCCCGTTCCGTAATATCAATCGTTCTCCCCAGACCCCCCACTTCATCCAGTGGGTAGAAAAGTGGTTCCAGCAGTTAGGCGGTAGTGCCAGTATTGGTGAGATTCAATTTTTCTCTCCCCCTGGAACCATCAATGAACGCGATAAAATCTTAATTGCAGCAGCCGATGATTTGCTGGCTGATCAAACCATCTTTGACCCCTGGTTTGCAAATTTGCGGGCCGTGTTATTTGTCGATGTCACAAAGGTTTTTACCCGCAGTTTAACCCCTGCCGGTATATTGCTCAGTATCTTGCGCGAACGTAACCAGTTTCTCCAGTGTATCGTCATTTCCAATTACCGTCAGGACCTTGAATCTTCCGTGCGTAAAAACCTTGATATTGTGCAGGGCAGCGAGATTCGTTTACTCAAGGACAAAGCTGCTTTAACCTCCCTTTTAGTATGGCAGCTTGAAGGTGCCCCCAGTTTTCAGCAAGAAATTTTCGCCGGTGACATCGCCCGGTTCCTTGGTGCTGCGGCAGTTTTGGCCGTGTTGCCGTGGCGTGATAACCTTGAGAACATCTATTTATATGGCCAGGGTAATGTCTGTTGGCTGGAATATCTCGAAGAGTTAGAGAATACCAAGAGTTCTATAGATGACAGTAAAATCAATATGGACGTCCTTCTGTCTTCCCAGGCGTACCAGCGCATCCAGTGTCCTCCGGTTTCCTATTTACTCGAACCCTGTCCGCGCATTGTTTTATTCGTTCATGACTGTGAGAACAATCTTGTCACCGCTTTTATTCATGGCAATGCCTATGCCAGTAAGGAAAATCTCTTGCATATCATTTCCCCTGCCTATTTATTGCGCCAGTATTTCGCCGATAATATAAATTACTTTTACAAGACCCCTATTTACGCACTCACCGCCAAGATATTGTCCAGTATTTTCTCCCTGGCTGTCACCCTGATGGAGAAACTGATCCTTACCGGTTTAAGTGAACCCGACCTATTAACTCATTTGCATCGTGTCAAGCCTGCCGCTTGTGATGCTGCCCAGGAGTTGCGAAACTTGTTTATTCGTGCCTTTGATATAGATATTGTCACCTACAACATGTTAACCATAGAGAAACATTATCCCTTTAGTGGCACAGAGTTCACCCAGGAGTATTTTTTCAAGCTTAATCCCACTATCAAGACTTTTTTCCAATTTGATTGGTTCAAGAAGATCAAAATAGATGATCCCTTCAACAATACCCTTGATGAAATTTACATGGACCATCTATATCAGAACTATTTACCTGGTCAGGTCCATACTTTCACCCAGAAACCCTATCGCATTGAAGACCTTGATCAGCAGAGTGGTATCTTACGCGTTTGCCATGTGAATCCCCCTAACATCAGTTTTTATCGCCCTGAGCTCACTCTTTCCCTGGCCAAAATCCACAAGCAGTGCCTTGATGAGTATCGTTCAGTTGAGTGTTTCAACAATTTAGACATGATCTTGCAGCTCAGTGAGGCTACTTTCACCATCACCACTACCGGTTATTATTATGGTGAGGGCAGTCACATCAAATACAAGCCCTTGGAACGAGGTGGTAAAGAGCGTTATTACAGTTTAGGCCGTGTTTTAAAAATAGACATTTTCCCCACTGCCAAAAGCGCAGTAAATGTCACCCAATTATCCACCAATCTTGTACTACTGCTCAAAGAGATTCTCGCCACCTTTTTCCCAGAGACCCATCAGTATGTTATTGTGTGCAGTAGTTCCATCGACAAAGCCGTCGCTCGTGCGCACAAGATGTTATTCCCCCAGTTCACGTCGTGTGAACCCGAAACCGAGAAATCCAAAGCCGTTAATTTATATCTATTCGAGGATTCCCATCTTGATTTAGGTTTATTATTAAGTATATTCGATAAGTGGAAATACATCTTAAAAATCTTAGACGATTACCTCACCTGGGTATTGCAAGGACTCCCCGCTGACCCCGCCGCAGTTTCTATGCCAATCGAAAAGCGTCTTTATTACTTCCAGTTTTTCACCTCCCAGGTTCTGCCGTTCATTAATCTTGAAAAGACTTCCGAGTTTTTGCATAAGTGTGTTGGCGACAATGATTTAACCCGTGCCCGTGGCGATTTTTACAATCGTAAAGAAGTAGCCGTCGTAGAAATCCCCAAGGGAATCCATCAGTGTGATTTTTGTGCCAAGCCATTGCCTGCTGCCGAGGTAGAAGTCTTAACCGATGGCCGCGAGCGCTGTAAAACCTGTCGTGATACTGCCATAGATCACATTGAGAGTCTTTCCACCATTGACGACAAATCCCTTGTCAAAGTATATAATGATGCCCTCCACTATTTCAAGAAAGAGTTAAAATTAACTCTTCGTGAAAATATATCCATCCAGTTCGCCACTGCCGCAGAGATTAGCCAGCATACTGGCAGTGGTACAACGCCCACCGTAAGAATCGACACCCGTCTGATCGCCTACAACACTCTCGAAAACAATGGTCAGGTGATTCGTATTGAGAATGGGTGTCCCTATCATTTAACTTTCGCTGCCATAGTCTATCAATTAACGCTTATTTGGCAGTCTGACCATTTGAATACAACAAAAATGCCCACCCAGGAGCGTCCTTTATTATTAACCGGGCACGCCGTGTGGGCGCAGATCCATTGTCTGGAACTAAAAGCCATGGCCGAGGAGTATCGGCAAGAGATCGCGTGGCAGAAGAATGAGTTTGGTGATGCGTATCGTTTTATTTCCCAGCTACTCACCCAGCACAAAGACACTGCCGATCCCTTTCAACTCTTAATGAAACTCTATCCCGCCGCCCAATAACCTCTCCTGGGACCGCGGGCGTCCCGCCCGCAAAGGGGCAAGATGGAAGCAATGGGGGAGAAGGGTGTGCAGAGATACCTAGTCCCAAGATTTTGACAAACCTTTCTTGAATTTTTTTTTACTGAAGGAAGAATATGTAATGTTGAATTTTTGAAAATCTTGACAGTTCCATTTTAATCAATTACAATAAAAAGTTAGAAATATTGCAGGAGGATTGCCCATGGAAGCGATAAAGGGGTTTATTTCATATTCGCATGAAGACGAGGAACTGTTTGAGCTGTTTAAAAAAGGCATTTCCAAACATTCGCGTCTGTACAAAAATATTGATTGGGATATTTGGACGGATAAGGATATCTCTGTAGGGCAAAAATGGCATGAGGCAATCCAACAGGCAGTCAACGATTGTGCTTTTGCCGTGCTGCTGCTCAGTGTGGACTTCTTTAATTCCACGTATATTGAAGAAAATGAACTTCGTCTGTTCCTCCAGCGACAAAAGGACGATGATACTTTTTTAATTTTCCCCGTGCTACTCCGCGAATGCTCGTTTGAACAGATACCTGGGTTAAATGAACTCCAACATTTTGTCCCGAATGGAGCCAGATATGGACTACCAAATGAAAAACACCTACCATTTAACTTTCTGGGAAAGTCAAAATATATAGATCGGTATTTCATGGATTGCATCAACGCATTGGAAAAGAGCCTTAAAAAAGTACTGGCTGCCCGAGAAAAAACAGGCAAAGAAATCACTGTGCAAGATGACAAGAAAATAGTTATGCCCCCCATTTCCTCAAGTAAAACTGTCCAAAATCCAGAAAAAATAAATATTTTCCAGATGCCAGCAACCTCTTCCATTTTAATAGGGCGCAATGACAAATTAAAAGTTCTTGATAATTCATGGAAAAATAAAGACATTAAAATATTGAACATTGTTGGTGTTGGGGGAGCTGGCAAAACGGCTCTTGTGAATAATTGGATGGGTCGAATGGCGGTTGATAATTATAGAGGTGCTGAGTATGTTTATGCTTGGTCTTTTAATGAACAGGATTCTAAGAGGGAAAAAGAGAATTCGACAGATTTATTTCTTCGAAAAGCCCTTGATTTTTTTTCTGACCCAAATCCAGATGATGGTGACCCAAAAAAAAAATCGTTGCGGTTGGTTGATTATCTACGGCAGAAACATACCTTGCTAATTATAGATGGAATAGAAAGTATTCAATATACGAACAACGATTCTTATCCAACAGGAGTATTGAAAGATAGAGGTTTAAAGATTCTCTTAAAGGAGTTAGCGGCAGACCAAAGAGGACTTTGCGTAATAACTTCACATCATAGTCTTACCGATGTTATGGATAAAAGAGGTTATAATGTGATGGATATCCATCTTCAGGATTTAGAAAAGCAGGATAGCATTGATTTACTGAAAATACTTGGAGTAGTTAATTCTGACGAAGAAATCGATGGTGCCGTTTCTTATTTCGGTAGTAGTCCACTGACCCTTTCTTTGTTGGGAAAGTTTGTAAAAAAATTTTATAACGGAAATATCCGAGAATGGGAAACATTCACCGATTTAACAAAAAAAATCCAAGAAGGGGAGCACCTTCATCGCATATTAGATGCTTATGAATCTGAATTAAAAGATTCCGTGGAAATTGAAACTCTTTACCTCATGGCACTTTTTAACAGGGATGTGGAGATTGAAGTTCTTGAATATTTAAAAAATGAAAAGGTTTTACTTGGTATTAATAACAGACTGCGAACTTTCGGTGACGAGTATTTAACCAGTTCAACCAACAATTTAAGTGAGTTTGGACTGATGACGGTATATGGCAGTAACTCCCAAAAGAAACTTGGCTGTCACCAATTAATAAGGGAGTATTTCAGAGAAAAGTTTAAATCCCAAAGAGCCAAAGAGTGGAAAATGGCCCAGACCCTTTTATACAAATATTATAAACAATTATCTAGAGGACAAAATCCGACAACCCTAACCGAGATGGAAGTTTTCATTGCTGCCATTTATCATGGGTGCCAAGCTGGGTTTCACGAGAAAGTATTCCATAATATTTATAGAAATTATATTGTGCAAGGAGATAATCAATATATTATCAAATCTCTCGGCGCATTCAGTACGGACCTGTCCATCTTGCAAAATTTTTTTGAAACCCCATGGAGTCAACCGGTAAAAGGATTGAATGAAAATACTCAACTCGCAATACTTAATTGGGTTTCCTTCGATTTATGTGCGTTAGGCCGTTTGAAGGAAGCAATAAAGCCATCTAAAAAATCCCTTGAGCAAAAAATCAAAATTGAAGATTGGAATAATGCCGCAATTGCAGCCAACACTCTTAGTGAAATGATGCTAAGACTTGGCAGAATAAATGAGGCGATAAAATATGCATCCGCAGGCGTTAAATACTCAGATAAAATTGAACTTATCGATTACCAAAAAGAAGCACATAGAGCTACGCTTGCTTATGTCTATTTCAAAGCCGGAAGGTTGGAAGAAGCTAGTGAGATGTTTTTAGAGGCGGAAAAAATACGCTCAATAAGGAAATCCAACCCAAGAGACAAAAATCTTTTTTCAGTAAGTGGATTCAGATACTGTGAATTTCTTCTTGAGCAAGGAGATTTTGACGAAGTGATTCGTCGTTCTGAGAACGATATAAAAATTATCGGCAGAAAATTAAATACAGGGGAAAACGAGCGACGTTTAAGTATTGCTATAAACCAGATATCCCTGGGACGAGCATGGATGAAAAAGGAGATTTTGAGTGGGCAATACGACTTCGCACGCGCAATGAGTTATTTAGACCGGGCAGTTCGCGGTTTGACAGATTCAAAACATATGGACGATTTACCAATGGCTCTTCTCGCGAGGTCTGAATGTCATCGAGTGCAAAAAAAATTTACTGCCGCTTGGGAGGATTTGAACAAGGTGGAGTATATTGCGGAATTAGGGTCCATGATATTGTTCTTGGCTGATTTTCATATAGAGGCTGCCTTTTTGTTCCGCAGTGAGGGTAATGAAGTAGAAAGTAAAAAGCATTTGCAAAAGGCAGAAGATATTATTAATGATACTGGGTATAAAATAAAGAGGAAATACCTGGAAAATTAAAATAAAACGAAGTACCCGATTTTTTTAGTTGAAAAATAAAAAATACTGTATATAATACCTGTTATGATGAATACAGTTGTCCCTATCTGGATGCATGGCGAAGGGTGTGGTAGACCCCACCTAAAGGTATGTCCTAAAACTTGCTTTTCAATCAGAAGTGATAAATGACGAAGACATCAGTAGCGGCTGGTTTTAAAGAAATTTCTTTTATTTCAGTTGACCCGTCACTCTTTCAATATTCTCCACCCCAATATATGAAATTCCCGATTATTTCGAAAGAATCTCATCAGCTTCTCCCACCAATTAAATGCAGAACTTATTCCGAAACGGGAAGAGTCAAGAGGGAAAAGCAGATAACAGCTAAATCGAAATCCGGGCAACTGGCAGAAATTCTTGAATTTTTTAGGTATCATCTTGATTTTGTTTTCCAGCCTTCTTTCAGAAACTATTTATATCCAGAATCTGACTCCAACTCACAAACCTTGGAAAGATTTCCATTTGGCTGTGTACATGAATTATTGAATATTGGGTGCTCTCATATGGATTCTCAAAATCAGGATATAATTGACAAGTGTATTACTATAAATTTTTATGGGGACTTCTTGGAAATTGCCAGCCCTGGAAGTTTGAAGAATCAAAAAATTCTCAGTAATACCTTGTATACATTAAGCGAATTGCTGGCTCAATTAAGATGGAATCCTTTAATAGGATTTGAAGAGGAGGACAAGATGGAAAAAGGAATCAGAAAAGCTATAGAGGATTGCAGAAACTTAAATTCACCGGAACCCGTTATTTATGAAAAAGATGGATACATCGTGGCAACAATATATCCAATTTCGCATCGGGGGGATGATAGACCCGATAAAAAAATGACAAGTGATTCTTGCTCCGTGGAAAAAGAGAAAAAAACAATGCTAAAAAAATACGATTCTCCAAAATACCGGGGTACTCAAGTGATTGATATTGATAAAAAGAAAGTTCCAAGCTTAGTGATAGGTTGTGGTGGTACTGGACTCTGGATTTTGTCTCTTTTAAAACGACAACTCTATATTAATTATGATGGTACAGATAAAAAATGTGTATTCATGCTTTTAGATACAACTTATGATGAAAAAGTACACACATCCAATTCATTTAAACTAAGTTTGGGTTTTGACGTCGACTATTCGGTTATGGATGGGATTAAGAGATATTATCAAACTCTCGATGAAGAGTATAGAAAAAAGGTGGATACTTGTTTTTCAATAAAAGAGACCACGTTTCATTCGGCAATTTCTGGCTGGCAAAAAGCTGGTGTCAAATGGGCTCCGAATTTAAACCTTTCACCTTCCCTTGGTAGAGCAACAAACAAACAGAACCGTAATACTCAAGAGACTAAAAAAAATGAATCGGGACTGATTTCCAAGAACCTACCCTTCCGTCCAGAAAAACCACTTAACCCTGATGATGGTTTGGGAAATAAAGATAGAGTTTCCTCTGAAATAGGAGTAGACGTTGGTTGTTATTCCCACCGTAGAAATCAAGAATATCTGGCATTGGATTATAGCACCAAAGAAATGAAAACTACTCCCTTTCTAAACATTTCCAAGGGTGGGATTGGTAAATTATGTGCCGACTCTTTTATCTCAGATAGTGTAATGAAATCGCTAATGAGAATGTATATAGATGATTATCGTATCGAAGCTGATAATTTGAAGCGATGCAGTACTATAGAAGAAAAGCTCCGGAAAAATATAGATGCTGTTAAATTATGGATAGGAATCAGTGATTGCACCGCCACAAATGATCCACAGTCAGGTCAATTGAATTACCTGAAGAGGTCAATAGAAGTCAAAAGTTTACGCAATGATCATTGGATAGAAGAAAATAAGACTGGATTAACCAATTACAACCCCCCAATGTCGCCAAAGAGAGCGGTTAATACAGTCTCCGACCTCAAATCCAATATAAAACCAGTATTTGATCTGTTTTCAAAAATCGAATTTATATCCAATAGAGATATAGAAGACGTCAGAGGTGTCCTGAATAAATCCTTTTGCTGGCTAAATATTCCTCAAACCTTTGGTGATTTTGATTTATTTGAGATTAAAAAAGATCGAATATATCACGGGAAAGAAATCTCCTCCTTGAAGGTAAAGACTGCGTCTCCTGAAATAGGTGCGAACACCCCTCAATCAGAAAGTATTCTCGTTGATCGGACAACATCCCTGCATAGTGACAGGAAAAAGATTGACAACAGTGAATTTGTGAAGCAAACTGGCGTGGATGGGTATATGGAATTCTTGTATAATACCGCGACTTTATGCGATTTTCCAGATGAAGACGATAACCAAAATAGAAACAAAAATAATTTTACTACAAGTTATTATATGAATGGTCACAACTGGAAGGCGAACCTCCTTCCTTTTATCAGCTCGTCTGTTACCGTCAACGTCACGATTCAGCCGGATGAAGATGATGACCTTGAATCAGGGAAAAAAAAATTAATGACTGATAGCGGTGATAGAAAAATTCAATTAATTGATCGCTCTCTTAATGGAAATTCTATTGCGAATTTGAACCAAAGATTGATTACCAGCTATGCTCAAGCGTATTCTGATAATCGAATTTATTTCAATGTCAATAAGACACGGCAACGGGCTAAAATTTCTGATGAATTTGCGTGGACAAACAGACTCTGATTTATGATGGGGCAGTAAAATAATGGAGTTGATAAGGTAATCAAGAAGATCGCGACCGTTGATACCTCAGTTTACCTGCCTGTTTAAATGATAGCTTTATGGGCCAATGTTTTCAGAATAAGCAATTTTCAGCCAAATAATTTTATTCTGTTTGACTTTTTTAAGAATAAATACCATCAAAAAGCCGTTCCATTTGCAGGATCAACGACACACTGTATACAGTGTTTTGAAAATGCAGACTAAACTATATATAGTGTTTAAATATTAAATTACATTCCCCCAAAAAAATCCACCCGACTTAACGCAGATTGCCTCTTCCATGGTTTTCCCCTGGCTGAAACATCCAGGTAATCCCACAGCTTCAGCAACGTATCCTTTATATTCATCGTCCCAAAAGAACACCACCCCATATTTTTCAACCATATGCGTACCTCCACAGGTAATAATATACCCTATTTTAAAAAAAATCAAACACACCGGACCAATTTCTTTCAGATAGAAGGTTGACCTAGATGAATATGGCGGAAATACGACCCTTGAGGCTGATGCCTATCCATTAATCTCGCCCCTCTTGCTCCAATTTTTTTTTACCCATGAATTGCATTATCTCTGCATTTCATCTATAATGTGTTCTGGATATTTTTTTCAGGACAGTATGTGGAGTACAAACAGATGAATAGTTTTGATTGGCTGCCATCAATAAAAATACAGGGATACCGCCCTTTCGGCGATATTGAATTCAAATTCGGGGCACTTGAAGTGATCGTCGGCACAAATGGTTCCGGGAAATCAAGCCTATTTGAGTTTTTAAGATTCTTGAGAGATGCTTGTTATCAAGAGATTCCCCCAGAAATCGTCAGCGGTTCCATCGGACAGCAGTTGTTTCATAAACCCGGCCCGGATAAGTTCGGATGGTGCGCCGAAATCCAGCTCAAACAAAAGAACACGCTTCTTTATCAGGGAGAACTTTTAGGCCCTGTCGGTTCCACACGGATTATCTCTGAACGTGTCAGTTCCAAGGATTTATCCCAACCCCATCAGACCTCTCCCTTTCTTTTTTTAAATTTTCAGAATGGCAAAGGCGCCGTTTACGAACCCGAAGACCAACATTTCACCCGTAAGGAATGGGATTTGAAAAAAAAGAATCAATTGGCCCTCGGTTCTATTACCGATCCCACTTTGATCACCCTTTTTAATCTCAGGGAGTATATTCGCGGCTGGCGTTTTTATAATGCCTTCAATATTGATAATGAAAAGATTCGCCGCCCGGTATCCACCAGCCAGGAACCTCTCTTGCAAGAAGACGCGGGAAACCTCAGCGCTGTTTTATTCTATTTAATGACCGAACACCCCCTGGCGTTTAATGAATTAAAGTCAATGCTCAAATCAGCGATACCTGGCTTTAAAGATTTGACCGTTAAAGCACGTGGTGGGCCTGGGCAGGTGATTGCTTTTTGGGGAGAGGAGAATGTCGGCAGCGAATTAAGTCTCGCCGATTTATCCGACGGTACACTCCGTTTTATCGCATGGGTAACCTTATGCCTTTTACCTTCTCCGCCCTCTCTTATTTGCATTGATGAACCCGATCAGGGTGTCCATCCCCGGACATTGCCGATCCTTGCCGGTTTATTCGAGAAGGCATCCGCAAAAACCCAGATCATTCTCGCCACCCATGCGTCATATTTCCTGACCCAGTTTGAATTATCCAGTATCGCTGTGATGAAAAAAGTTGGCGGCGAAAGCCATTATATCAAAGTCAGTGATTCCAAATCTTTATTGGCCAATCTCCAGGATTTCGGAATAGCTGAACTGGAACTGATGCACTGCAACGATGAATTGGAGACATTAAGTTGAAAACCATTTATATCTTTGTTGAGGGTGTCAGCGACAAGTTGGCCATGGAAAAACTACTGGGAAGTATCATTGATACCGCTACAGCACAGGGTAATTCGATACATTTTCACCCCCAAGAAGGCAAAAAACCTTTATTGAACAATGGCCTCAAGAAAGCGCTCAATATCTTGCGAAATATCCCTGACAGTTCAGTATTCCTCTTGCCTGATCTTTACCCCCAAAACATACCCTTTTCACATACCACCTTTATTGAATTAAAAGATGAACTGGATAAACAATTCGCCCATGAATTAGCGGTAAAACAATGTGAACCCCGCTTAAAAGAGCGTTTTTTCGTACACTGTTTTAAATATGACCTGGAAGTTCTGTTATTGGCGTCAGAAGAGAGCCTGATGAATCATCTGGGCATCAAGACTTTCCCGATAAATTGGACAAAACCCATCGAGAACCAAAACCATAATCTCCCCCCAAAGCGCATTATTGAAACTCTTTTTAAAACGTGTGGCAAAAAATACAAAGATACTATTGATGCGCCCATGATTCTCGAAAGTTCCGATTATAAAAAGATAAGCGATATCTGTAATCAGAATTTTAAACCTTTTTTAAACGACCTATTGCGCATTCTTCAATTGCATTGTTAAGCAGACTTAGGCCATATTCAGTTTTCATTGCGTTTCTCGCCTTTCCCTATTTCCATTCATCCTACCCCCTTGCCGTCGGGACGCCCACGTTCCCAGGATGGCAGTTCAACACCTTTTATTTTTTCCAAAAAATGCCAGCCATTCCAGTTGACAAAACTTCACTTTTAAACAATAATAAAAGGAACGTTAACAAGCACTTTAAAACAAGCCCAGATCAAGGAGAATTAACATGTTAAAGTATTTGGTAATCTATGAAAAAACCGATACCGGACACAGCGCATATATCCCTGACTTGCCCGGCTGTATTGCCACAGGCAAAACCAGGAGACAAGTGGAAAAAAATATCTACGAAGCCATGACCTTTCACATTGAAGGCTTAAAATTAGAAGGACAAACGTAAGCGCTTAGGGAAATATCATTCAGCCTCTTTTCCGAAATCGTTTGATGGTTTTACAAGTGTTTTTTTTCTTCACCTTGCCCGTCAGTTTTTGCTTCTGGGTACACCTTCCCCTTCCTGAATTTACCGCCAATTCTTTGAGAGTACCATAAAATCAAGTGGGAGGAATGGGAATTTTTTTGTTTATCCCACAATTCCAATCATTCCTATTAAGTTGACGATGAATTCAGGCCAATTTTCGTAATAGACAACGAGTTCATAATTGGGTATAATATCTGCATAAAAAAGGAGCACAAAATGAGCAAGCACTGTTCGCAGTTAGGTTTTATTATTATCGGTCTTATCTTTTTTCTCACCAACGCGACCCGGTTACACGCCATGGAAAAGAACCCGGTGGTGACAATAAAAACGGAACTCGGTGATATCACGTTAGAAATATACCTGGATAAAGCCCCGGTCACGGCTGCCAATTTCTTGCAATATGTCCACAAACATCGCTTTGCAGGCGCCGAGTTCTACCGGGTAGTGAAAGCGGATAACCAACCCCTCAGCCCGATTAAAATCGCGGTTATCCAAGGTGGCTTAAATGAAGAAAATCCCACCCCGAATCTGCCCGCTATCAGCCACGAAACCACCGCCCAAACTGGAATACACCACCTCGACGGCACGATATCCATGGCCCGCGACAAACCCGGTTCCGCCTCCAGCGAGTTCTTTATCTGTGTGGGCGACCAACCGGAACTGGACTTCGGCGGCAAACGGAACCCGGATGGCCAAGGTTTCGCCGCTTTCGGGAAAGTCACGGCTGGTATGGAAACAGTTCACCGCATCCACCAATCCCCTGCCAAAGAACAAACCCTCACTCCCGTAATCAAGATTTCAGGGATCACAGAGATTAAATGAATTAAAATAGAAGGATAAGCCATACCTAAACCCCAAACAGACAGTGAGATGCTGGTTTTAAACCTGGATTCACCATCAGATTCGTGAAAAAACTGGACTATCTGGACTTACTGAACTTCACAAAACCGTTGATTTTTCCAGCTTGTCCAGTAAGTCCAGTATGTCCAGATAGTCCAGCGTGCCACGGTTATCCGTGGCTCTTTTTAAAACTTGGCGGTGAATCCAAGTAAACCAACATGATAGACGAATAGCCAATAATCTGGTACAATATTGTTTTGATAAATCCACGGTTGCTGGTAATCGGCAACAGAAAACACAAAGAACAAACCGAGGTGAATATATGAGCAACATAACCAATCTCTCTCTTCAGGGCATGGAAAAAAATAAAATCAGGGAGCATATCTATCAATACTATTTTGCCGCTACCCATAATGACGGGGCTAACAGCATCTTCGTTTGCCTGGATGAAACGCGCCACAAAGCACTACTGATCGACACGGCTTACCCAAAAAACGCGGAACCAGTGAAGGCAGACCTAATCACCATGGGTTACCAACCTGAAATAATAACCCTCTCCCATTTCCACCCTGACCATACCGCAGGATGTTCTGTTTTCCCCGGCTGCCCGATTTATGCGTCCAAGTTTTATGAAGATAATTTTTTTAATTGCAGCCGCTGGGAACCACGCTATCAATATATACACCCGACGCGCTTACTTGCCGATGGCGATTTTTTGGCATTTGGGTCTTTCCAGCTCTCTTTTATTTTTGCACCCGGTCACAGCAAATGCTCCATGCTGACACTGATTAATAATGACTTGCTCCACGTGGGCGACCTGTTAATGTTCAACAGCGAGGATAAACCAACACTTCCTTATATCAGCATGGGCGGAAGCTTCAAAGAACACCAGACCAGCTTGGAACGCATTAAACACATGGCGTACAATATGACGTTTAATACGCTGCTGGTTCCTCATGGACACGTGTTAAACGGCAAGGAGGTGATCGCAGAACAAATCGACGACCGACTCTTTTACCTGGAAAAAATGATGGCCACCAAAGGTGAAACCCCATTAACTGCCTGCCTGAAAAATAATCTCTCCTGTTATGCCAACCCGGAATTTCACGACAACAACCTGCTGCAAATAATGATGGAAACTTAATATCCAGCCCCAGGGATGCGATGCTGGGGTTATTTATTTTTCTATTAACATTTTCTATTAACATTTTCTATTAACATTTTCTATTAAAATATATGCACTTTGCGAACTTCCCAATCAGACGATACGTATATAATAATACATGGACGATTGGTTGAAGATTGATAAACAAGTCATAAACAAGTCAGCAAACAAATCATAAACGTCATGGAAGAAAAAAAATGGAAAACATAATCGAACTGCAAAACATTAATTTCAGCTACGGTGAGCATAAAGTCATAAACAATATCTCACTGAACATCGGCGAGGGTGTTTACGGTTTGCTGGGCCCAAACGGCGCTGGCAAAACGACACTGATGAAGATACTACTGGGTTTCCTCTCGCCCTCAACAGGAAACGGACGGGTTCTGGGCATGGATATCTTTACCAACCGCACAGGCATCCGGGAAAAAATCGGCTATATGCCGGAAAGCGATTGTTTGATGCCAGGAATGGACGCGGTAGCGTTAACGGCTTACCTGGGCGAATTGAGCGGCATGCCACGTCAAGAAGCAATCAAACGAGCCCACGAAGTACTGTATTACGTGGGCCTGGAAGAATCGCGCTATCGAAAAGTAGAAACCTACTCGGGTGGCATGAAACAACGTTTAAAACTGGCCCAAGCTCTGGTTCACGACCCAAAACTGCTGTTCCTGGATGAGCCAAGTTCAGGCATGGACCCACAGGGCCGCAAAGATATGCTGGAACTGATCAAAGATATCGCGAAAAAAGAGAGCATGAACATTATCATCACCTCCCATTTACTACCGGATATCGAATACACCTGCCGCCACGTGATCATCCTAAACAACGGCCAAGTGGCCTACGAACAAGACGTGACAGCAAGCGAACCGGATAAATTCAACCGCTTTGAATTAAAAGTAACAGGTGAAAAAGAGAATTTTTATGCGCACCTCAAAACTCTCAACTGCGTGATCACCACGGATGACCGGGGCCTGGATTCAGTGCTGCTACCACGGGAACAATCAACACGGGATTTATTCCGCGCGGCATTGGCAAGCCACGCGCAAATCCGCTACCTGCACCAGAGTCAAACCAGTCTCGAAGATACTTTCGTTTCTGCTATAGGAGCTTCCAATGAGCATTAGAGAAAAAGGTTACCACCACTGGGACGGAGAATTACTCGTCCCCCGTTTCCGCTGGCTGCCGATTTATTTGAACGGCATCAAAGCGGTTATCCAAAAAAAGTACGCCAAAGGACTGCTGTTTTTCACGGTTATGCCGTTTGTAATTTATTTGATCGGCATCTACATCTCCACGAAACCGGAACTGAACATGCTCTTCCAACTGGTGTCATTGCTAAAAAGCGAACCAGCATTCTTCAAGTCATTTGCAACCAATGACTTTCTGACCTTCATGTTGGTGATCATGGGTATTTTCTTAGGTTCCGATCTCATATCCGGCGATATCAAATGCAACTCGTTCCCCCTCTACTTTTCGCGTCCGCTGGACCGCATGGATTATATTTATGGGAAAATGTCCATCCTGCTTTTCTATTTCCTGATGCTCACCTTGGTGCCCAACCTGTTACTGTATATTTTAAAATTCATATTTACCGGTACAGTGAGCATTGACCCGCAATTGTTGTTGGGATTGATGGTGACGCCCATCGTGATTACCTTTGTTTTGGCGTCCCTGACCTTGATGCTCTCCTCTTTTAGCGGCAACAACCGGTATATCAAAATCATCTTCTTTGTACTCTATTTCTTATCTGACCTGCTGGGACAAGTATTGTATGAAATTTTTAAAATCCCTTATTTGCAGTTAGTTTCCATCAAAAGCAATATCGACCAGATGGGTGCGTTTTTGTTTAATACCACCCCCAAATACGATTTCCCAGCAGTATTAAGCCTGTTGATGATGGTAATCGTGGGCGCGGGGTCTTTTTATATTCTGTATAAACGCATCGGTCGAGCGGAGGCCCAAATTGAAACCAGTAATTGAAGCGGAAAGTCTTTCGAAATGGTACGGTAATGTCCTGGGTGTGAGCGAGATATCTATCAAGATCACGCCGGGCATCAAGGGATTGCTGGGTCCGAATGGCGCGGGCAAATCAACGTTCATGAAACTGCTGTCAGGCCAATTGAAACCAAATATCGGCACGGTTAAGATTTTGGAACAGCCGATGTTTTCCAATTACAAGATTTTTTCCCATATCGGGTATTGCCCGGAACACGAATGTTTCTACCAGGGCAATACAGGCTGGGAACAAGTGGAATTTATGGCGAAACTGCACGGCTATTCAAAAAAAGAGGTGGCGGAACGCACGGAAAAAGCGATTGATCGGGTGGGCTTGCTGGACAGTAAAGATAAACTGATCCGGGAATACAGCCTGGGCATGCGGCAGCGTTTAAAATTGGCCACGGCGATTGTGCATGAACCGGAAATACTATTGTTAGATGAACCATTAAAAGGGATTGACCTATTGTGGCGCATCAAAATCGTGCAACTTATCAAGGAGTTTGAAAAAGAGGGCAAAACAATCATCATGGCGTCCCATATCCTGCCGGAAGTGGAAGCAATGACGAATGATATCATTCTGATTCATCAGGGCAAAGTATTTGCGCAGGGGGATATCCATTATATTCGTGACCTGTTGGATTCCCATCCCCACATGATTTCGGTAGACTGCACGATGCCCCGCAAACTTGCGGAACTGATGATTGCCAGCGAATGCATCCAGTCGATTCATTTTATGCCCACGTCCACCAAGATGACATTTAATACGACCAAACGAGATGTATTCTTTGATTTATTATCCCGGGTCATTGTGGAACATGAACTGGACGTCAGGGAAATCACTGCACCTGACGATAACCTCCAGTCGGTATTCGATTACCTGGTAGGGAGATAACCATGGATTTTATTGCAGCATGTAAAGAGATTTATTCGTTCTTCTTCAGGCATAACCTGAAATCGAAACGCACGAAAGTATTGTTTTTGCTTAGTTCTGTTCCGGTGTTGGTGTTACTGGTGACTAAAATCGTGGAATTGGGCAACCCAGGCAGCGATGTATCAGCGGAAAAAGTGTTTTCCCGCGTGTTGCTGGTGATTTATTTCCAATTGTTAATTCCCGTTCTGGCATTGCTGTTTGGGACCTTGATTGTCAACGAGGAAATCGACCACAAAACATTGATCTTTCTCACCACGTCGCCTATTCCAAAACCTTCGATTATAGTGGGGAAATACGCGGCGTTTGTGACTCTCAGCGTCATTATTATCCATAGCGGGTTGTTATTGTGTTTTATTATTATCAATATCAACCATTTGGGCGCCATGTCTTATGTGTCCGAGTTTCTCAGTTTTATGGGTGTGGGTATCTTGGCGTTGTTTGCCTATATGGCGTTATTCACACTGATGGGAACGTTGATGAAAAAAGCATTGGTTCTGGGTTTGATGTTTATTTTCGGCTGGGAAAACATCGTGCAATACATTCCCGGCACCACCCAGAAGTTCACGGTGTCTCATTATCTCAAATCGTTGCTTAACGATAATTCGTCGAGTAATTCTATCTTGAGCTTTCTGATGAGTAAATTGGAACCCTCCTCCACGGTGGAATCAATCACGGTATTATTATTATTGATGATTGTTTCGTTGGTGGGCGCGAGTTACGTCTTTCAAAACAAAGAGTATGTTATTTCAGATGCGGCGTAAATAAATAGTCGAAAAAAAGTAACAGGTCAGGCAACCACTTGGCCTGTTACTTAACTCATCTTTTCCCACTGCGCATTGGGGCCTCTACCGGCACAACGCAGCTTGCCCACTTTATGCAAATCCTTTAAAATCTTACGCATCATATCCACGCCTACGCCGGGACACTTCTGTCTGAGATCAGACACGGAGAAGAACTGGTTTAACTCACCGATGACACTTAAAACCATTTCGGTTTTGGCGCCTTTGGGAGTGGTAATACCTTGGGTCCGCGCTTCTAATTGGCGGTAGGCGGTTTTTAGGATGAAGAGTAAATAATTGATATATGGCCACGGGTCATGGCGTCCCTCATGCCATAATTTTGAACTGAGTTCCAAGGTTTCGTAATAACTTTCCTTATTCTCTTCAATCAAACGTTCCAGACTGATATAACGACCGACTTCATAACCGAAATAATAGCACCCCAATAACAATAACAACCGCGATACTCGACCATTACCATCCCGGAACGGATGAATGCATAAAAAATCGAGATTAAAGGCAGCCAACGCGATTAAAGGATGGATTTGCCGTTCTTTGAGCACCGAATCCCAGTCCCGGGCAAGTTGTTTCATGAAATGTGGGGTATCGGCAGCACTAACAGTACGAAAACGAATCCGTTCGTGCCCATCGGGATATCTTTCGATAATATCACCATCTTTTTCTTTATACAACCCGGCATCCCAGATATCCCCGCGAATGAAGGTGTGAAAGTTTTTGATAGTCTCTTCTGAAATAGGAATTTTACTGCCCTTGCCATGAATCATCTCCAAAACATCGCGATAACCACTGATCTCTTCTTCATTGCGATCTTTCAAAAGAGGTTTGCCAAAAATAACAGTCCCCACCCGTTTGTGATCAATGACTACGCCTTCAATCCGGTTGGACGAAACAGCACTTTCAATGATGGCATGTTCCCGTAGGATTTTTAACTTTTGGGGTGACTGGCGGGTAAACAGTTCTTGTTTCCCCTTGGATTCGGAGAGGTCTGCAATCAACCAGGAAGTACTCATGGGAATGACAGGTAACTGCTGGGTTAATAATTCAAATGTCTTCATGGTTTTTTGCCTTGAATTCTATTGTAGAATCTTTTGAGTGATATGTCAAGGGAAGAATGGCGGGATAGTACCTAATTGATTACCTATATATATAGGTATTACCTATTCAAAAAGAACAGGATTAGTTTCTAATGGAAACAGGAAGGTAACCGCAGAGCAGAACAAGCATGTTTTGCCAGACATCTAACAAAAAAAAATGGCTGTTGACTGCGAAATTGGAAACAAACTCAACGAGCACCGCGCCGATCAATAAGATAAGGAAAGGAATAAGGGACCTGGATTTCCTGCCTTCCCATGCGACCAGGAGGCCAAGCAGGAATAATTCAAAAACGGTGAGGCGGAAAATTAACATGGGGTGGGATAAAAGAAAGAAAAAAACCAGACCCATGGTCAATAAAATAATACCGAGGTCTGTACTTTTTTGGGCGCTGATGGCCTTGATCAAAAGAATTAAAAAAAAGGCAAGGAGAAGCCCATAAATAACATAACTGGCAAAGTCCTGGCTGGTACTGCCCGCGATCCACCCGGCCACTTTGAAGTGCAACAGGTTAATCGCGGCCAATACTATAATATATAGCAACGAAAAACGATAGGTTCTAAGCAATGCCTACTTCTCTTCGCTTATTTCTCTTCGCTTACTTCTCTTCCATATCGTCCGTTTCATAATCCTTGGGCGTTTCGGTAACTTTGGTAATACCGACCTTGTCCAAGATTTTTAAACGGACGTCATCATAAAGAGCGGTGTTTTCTTCTAACAATTTGGTCACTGCGGCTTTACCTTGTCCGAGTTTCTCATCACCATAAGAATACCATGAACCAGTCTTGGTAATAATCTCATGGGTTACGCCGAGATCAATAATATCACTCTCGCGGGAAATACCTTTCCCAAACAAGAGATCAACTTCGGTAGATTGGAACGGCGGTGCGACTTTATTCTTAACGATTTTAATCCGGGTTCTGCCACCAACGATATCGGTACCACTCTTAAGAGTCAAAATCTTGCGTACTTCTACGCGCAAGGAGGCGTAAAACTTGAGGGCTTTACCGCCGGTCGTGGTTTCAGGACTGCCCATAAACATACCAATCTTATCCCTCATCTGGTTGAGGAAGATAAAGGTGGTTTTGGAACGGGAGACAATGGCAGTTAACTTACGCAACGCCTGACTCATCAAGCGGGCTTGCAAACCCATATGACTGTCGCCCATATCGCCTTCCAACTCGGCCTTGGGAACAAGTGCGGCCACGGAGTCAATAACAATAACATCCACACCACCGGAGCGCACGAGTATTTCGGCTATTTCCAGGGCCTGTTCGCCGTAATCGGGCTGGGAAATATACAATTCATCAATATTAACACCAAGTTTCTCGGCATAATTGGGGTCCAAGGCATGCTCGGCATCAATAAACGCGGCTTGACCACCGGCTTTTTGGGCTTCGGCAATAACTTGCAACGCAATAGTAGTTTTACCAGACGCTTCAGGTCCGTATACCTCGATCACACGACCACGGGGAAACCCACCGACACCGGTCACGATGTCCAGGGATAAACAACCCGTGGAAATAACTGGGACAGCAATGCGTGTATGTGTCCCAAACTGCATGATGGCGCCTTTGCCGAATTGCTTCTCAATCTGCGATACTGCATTTTTTATGGCGGAATCCTTTTGAATCTTCTCGTTTCTCTCTAACTTCTCAAGCTTGTCACTCTTCTCGCTCATTTTATTTTTTTCCTCCACACTTCAATTGTTTTCTAGTGCTCACTCATATTCTTAATTTGCCACCACAGCCCAGCCGCTTCTTTTTTTTTCCTAACTTCCTAGCTTCCTAACTTCCTAGCTTCCTTTTTTAAGTTATCTGGCCATATACTCGATCTTTTCAAACTCGTCATCATCTTTGCGGTAGGATTCGATAAGTTCTTTTAAAGAACCGAGCATATTGATGATATCGTTTTCAATTTCAATGCGTTTGAATTTCAGGTTGCGAATTTCTTCTTTTAAATCTCTCTGGCGGCTGATCGCATGGTTGATAATCGCTTCGGCTCTGATTTGCGATTCTTTGACGACCAAATCGCCTTCTCGTTCGGCATTGGATTTAATTTCCTGGGAGAACTTCTGGGCAGAGATCAATGTATCCCGCAGGACATCTTCCCGTTTCTCGAACTTGGCTAATTTTTCCCTGGTTTTTTCCAGGTCCATGCGCAGGTGTTCCCGTTCCAGGATTTCGTTTTCCATGGCCTCGGCAACCTGGGCGAGAAAGTGGCTGACCTCATCTTTATCGTATCCCTTCATCTTGATTTCAAACTTCTGTCCGACGATATCCTGGGGTGTAATTCTCATGCTGGTCTACTCCGCTTTTCTACGATTATAAAACGCTGGGGGCAAGGCTCAAGGACCAATTCATCAGCAGAGAATACACGAGATTATCAATAAAATAAAGGGTAATCAGGATGATAATTGGAGAGATATCAATACCACTGACAATGGTGAAGGGTAAATACCGATGGACAAACCGAAACAGGGGATCGGTTAACCGTCGCAACGCATACGTGAAGGCATTGGGCGGAATATCACCGACCCAGGATATCAAAGACCGCACAATGATAATCAAGGAATAAACGTATAGCACCATATGAATAAGTTGGGCCAGGGCCTTCACTAAATTGGCAGTAATCACTTCAATCGCCTACCAAAAAGGGTTGTGCCTAAGCGCACAATGGTGGCACCTTCCTCTATAGCGACTTCATAATCGGCACTCATGCCCATAGAAAGATGCTTGATACAAAAATTGGGCAATGCTAAACTGTTGATCTCTTCCTTTAATTCCCGCACTTTGCGAAAATAAGGGCGCATCTCTTCGGGGTCATCATCCTGGGGGGGGAGGGTCATCATGCCGGTGATCTTCACGCGGTCTAACATGGCAATATAATCAAGGGCTTTTTTTAAACCATCAATAGTGAACCCGGATTTGTTCTTCTCATCGCCGATATTAATCTCGATAAAAACCTCGATCTCCTGGGCAACTCTTTTGTGGATATGCTCCAACGACTTGACGCCATCTACAGATTGAATAAAATCAAAGCTTTTCAAGATACGATTGATCTTATTCTTTTGCAACTTGCCGATAAAATGCCACTGGATGTCCAGGCCAGGTAACTCGGCGTGATGGATTTCGGATTCCTGCGTTTTATTTTCGCCGATGAGACGAATGCCGCAGTCATAAGCTTCCTTCACTTTGGAGGTGGGTTGGCCCTTGGCCACGCCCATGACGATAATTTCGGATGGGTCCCGATCCACTCGTTGACACGCTCGTTGAATGTTCCCGATAATTTTTTGATAATTTTCTTTAATGCTCATTGCTACTTTCCTCATAATTTGGTGTTAACTAACTTCTTCTTAATCACCCCTACGGGGATCACCTTGCTTCATATCATGTCAGCTTTTTACTCCCAAACTGTAGAGTACCCTCTATTATACACCATTTTGAAGAAAAAAGCGAATTATTTCTTCGTATTTTTCACGATCACCCGCCATGAGGGCAATTTAAACTGGGTTCACGGTCAAATTTTTAAACCACGGGGCACCCGAAAGGACAGGAAAAAGAAAAAGGATGGGAGGGAATTTCAAAAAAGATTTGCAAAATACTGAATAGTTTTGTAATATTTATCCTTAGAATAAGTTATGCAAAATGAATAAGAAAGAGGTTTGCTATGACGGATAAGTTAAATGGGTTTTACAGTGGTCTGCTGGGCGTGGTTAAAAGGCCCGGAGCAACACTGGGTCGTGTGATGGAAGAAAAGAATTGGATACCGGCGTTTTTTATGTTGATGGTGACAATCGGGTTATTGGTCTATCTGTCGTTTCCAGCACAGATGGCGCGGATGGCACAGGACCCGCAGTTCAGCGAGCTGATGGGCGAGGAGAAAGCAGCCTATTTTGTGAATACCTCGGTGTTTGCACGGGTGATGGGCTGTTTTGCAGCGATATTCATGTTGTTTCTCAGTTTGGTTTTTGGTGCTTTTTTTCTTTACCTGGTATATGGTATCGGGGGTTCGCAGGGCACTTTTGTGAATTATTTCGCCCTGGTGACGCATGCCTCGTTGATTGATACGTTATTGCCCACGGTGTTGTTGACGTTGGGATTGCTGGTAGGGGTTCCTATTGGAGTGGTGGCCACACCATTTTTGCTCTTTTTGAACCCGGACCCCAGGAGTCTCGGCTTTTTGATATTGTCCAAGCTGAATGTGTTTCATATCTGGTATATCGTGGCTATTGCAGCAGGTGTTAGTGTATATGCCAAGATGAAGTTCAAGAAAGCGATGACAATTGCCACCCTTTATTTCCTGGTCAAAACATTTATCGCGGTGTCTGCGTCCTATATCATCATGAATATTTTTAAACCGTGAAGGAGAACACAATGAAAGGAATTATATTAGCGGGTGGTAGTGGGACGCGGTTGTTTCCGATCACGATACCAGTCTCGAAACAACTGTTGCCAGTATACGATAAACCGATGATTTATTACCCGTTATCGGTGTTGATGTTGGCCAATATCCGGGATATTTTGATCATCACAACGCCGGAAGACCGGGAAAGTTTTGTTAAGTTGCTGGGTGATGGAAGTTTTTTTGGTATTCATCTGAGTTACGCGGTACAAGCGGCGCCGAATGGTTTGGCGGAAGCGTTTATTATTGGCCGGGAATTCATTGGCCGGGATTCGGTATGTTTGATCTTGGGTGACAATATATTCTATGGTGATGGTCTGGTAGAAAAACTGGAAGCAGCAGCCTCACGCACGGGTCAGGCTACGATCTTCGGGTATTATGTGAAACAGCCGGAACGATACGGGGTAGCGGGCTTCGATGACGAGATGAATGTAATCTCGCTGGAAGAAAAACCGAAACAACCGGCTTCGAATTACGCGGTAACAGGTCTTTATTTTTATCCGAACGATGTGGTCGATGTGGCGGCTACAATCAAACCGTCGGCGCGTGGTGAACTGGAAATAACGGATGTGAACCGGGTGTTCCTTACGAGAAATCAATTAAAACTGGAAATTTTGGGCCGTGGTTTTGCATGGTTGGATACAGGGACGTATGAATCATTGATGGAAGCGGGGACGTTTGTGGAAGTGATTGAAAAGCGGCAGGGTTTAAAAATCGCGTGCCTGGAAGAGATTGCGTTCATGAAAAATTATATAAATTGGGACCAATTGGTAGAAAAAGGCACGCGTTTGAAAAACAGCCAATACGGTCAATATATCCTGGAATTAAGCGCGCGGGAAAAAAGGTAATGGCTGGTGGCAAATTATGAAACGTTCTCCACGACGGCAGATGTGGGTATCCGTATCCAGGGAAAAGGGTACGGGGAACTATTGGGCGCGGCGCTGAATGGTTTGAACCTGCTCTATTTCGACGAACTGCCGCAACCAACAAGCGAACCGGAGGTTCTGCCACAACGGTATAGTTATGAATTTTTTGGGGACAGTTGCGAGAATATTCTGGTTAATCTACTGGCTGAAGTGGTGTTCCTGTTGCAAGACAAAAGCAGGATTACCGTCGGGTTGGCTATTCATGAAGCGAACGAGACATATATCAATATGGAACTGTTAACGATCCCGCTGGACCGGGAAATTAACTTGGAAATCAAATCGGTGACCTATCATAATCTGGCGGTGCAGGAAAACGAGGGCGTTAAATCGGCCACCATTATTTTTGATGTATAGGGAATAGGGTGAGTGTCATGGAATTCAAGGATTTTACGGAAGTTTCGCCGTATCGGTGGGTATTGGATAAAGATATTCATAAGTCGTTGCACATGAACAGTGATGCCGAGATTTTTGGTTCTGCGCAGATTATCCAGGCCGCGATTGCTGATGGTTCTGTGCAGCAGGTGATTAATGTGGCGATGTTACCGGGGATTATGTCCAGTTCTTATTCTATGCCCGATATTCATTATGGGTATGGGTTTAGTATTGGTGGTGTGGCCGCTTTTCCTGCCGATATAGGGATCGTTTTACCCGGTGGCGTCGGATATGATATCAACTGCGGCGTCCGCTTGCTGACGACAACTATCCCGGCGGACGAAATGGAACACCATAAAGAATCACTGGGGTATACTATATTAAATAGTATTCCCACGGGGTTGACGCAAAAAAGCACGTTGCTACTCAATAAAAAAGAGTTCTTAAGCCTATTAAAAAACGGCGCGGAAGAGATCGTTAAAAAATATTCCACGACAGGAGATGCGCAATCGTTACGGTTCATTGAATCGCAGGGGAAATTGGATTTCTCTATGCCGGAAGTAATTTCGGACCGTGCCATTGAACGGGGTTTAAGTCAGGTGGGCACGCTGGGCGGCGGGAACCACTTCATTGAAGTACAACGGGTCGATGAAATATATGATAGGGATGCGGCGCATGCCTTCGGTTTAAAAGAAGGAAATATAACGATTATGATTCATACGGGTTCGCGTGGTTTTGGGCATCAGGTGGCCACCGACTATATCGAACGATTGCGCAAACGGAACCTGTCAAGAATCAAAGTGAATGACCCGCAACTGGTTTACGCGGAGATTGAATCCAAGGAGGGCGCGCAGTATTTACAAGCATTAAATGCAGCGTCTAATTATGCCTGGGCCAACCGGCAGAAAATCATGGATACGATTATGGCAATTATGGAACAGATGTTCCATGCTTCAGCCGCCGGGCTGGGGATGCGTTTGGTTTATGATCAGGCGCATAATATCGCGAAGTTTGAAGAGCATCAGTTCAAAGGTCAGAAACAGCGGGTTCTGGTTCATCGCAAAGGAGCCACCCGTGCTTTCCCGCCCGGACATAAAGAGGTGCCCCTGGAGTATCGGCGTGTAGGGCAACCCGTGTTGATTCCTGGCAGTATGGGGACCAGTTCTTACGTGTTGCGGGGCACCCCTGAGGCCATGGATATTTCCTTGGGTTCTTCTGCCCATGGCGCGGGGCGGTTGCTTTCCCGTCATGGGGCGATCAAACAGGCAGCGGGAACGAATGTACGGCAAGAATTAAAACAAAAAAACATCCTGGTGTTTACTCATTCCGAACGGGGGCTCAAAGAAGAGGTGCCAGCCGCGTACAAAGATATTGATGATGTGATTGCAGTCACGGAAGGCGCGGGTATCTCAAAAAAAGTCGCCCGTTTGATTCCGTTAATTGTAGTAAAAGGATAATAAAATAATAAAAACTGGACTATCTGGACGCTCTGGACTTACTGGACAAGCTGGACAAAATTTACAGGTTTTGTGAAGTCCAGTTAGTCCAGTATGTCCAGTATGTCCAGATAGTCCAGTTTTTTTTGAAACTTGGTGGGGGATTTATTTTCCTGGGCCGTCTTGCATTAAAATGATTATTCATATAGAATAGTAGTATAAACTATAACCTGAGGAATTTTGGAGGAATATATGATTCGTTTTTTTAATACAGCCGGGCCGATTATAAAAGAAGATCATTATTTTATTGATCCGTTGCATCGCATTGATCTCGATGAAATTCTCACTTTAATTGAGCAGGAGAAATATTTTGTCTTTTATGCACCCAGACAGACGGGTAAGACATCCTATCTGTTGTCATTAATGGAGTACTTGAACCAACAGGGAAAATATAAATGTTTGTACGTGAATATCGAAAACGCCCAGGCAGCCCGGTCCAATGTGGAAAAAGGCATGAGAGAAATACTCAATGCGTTGGCACGGAACTCTTCTATATACCTTAAGGATTCTTTTTTCGAAGATAATGCGGAACAAATTTTAAAGGGAAAAGGTGAACTTGGCGCATTAACCAGAACCTTGAGTTTATGGGCGCAACAGAATGAAAAACCAGTGGTTCTTTTTATTGATGAAATCGATAGTTTGGTGGGTGACACATTGATTTCAGTGCTTCGGCAATTACGCAGTGGTTATACCGACCGTCCCAAGAACTTTCCCCAAAGTATCATCCTGTGTGGCGTTCGTGATGTCAGGGATTACCGTATCCATTCTGAAAAAGATCAAAGCGTAATCACTGGCGGTAGCGCTTTTAATATTAAATCAGAATCGTTGCGACTGGGGAATTTTTCGCTGCCTGAAATAGAAGAATTATACCACCAACATACCACTGAAACAGGTCAACGATTTTCCGAGGATATTTTCCCACTCGTTTGGAGTTTAACCGAAGGGCAACCCTGGTTGGTTAATGCTCTGGCTTATGAAGTGTGTTTTAAAATGGAAGCAGGCCGCAATCGACAGACCGAAATTACCCAGGCGGCCATCCAACAAGCCAAAGAAAATCTCATCTTGCGCCGGGAAACACATCTGGACCAATTGTCTGATAAACTCAAAGAAGAACGGGTCCGCCGGGTAATCGGACCAATATTGGCGGGTTCCCAGGAAGCGGAAAAAATACTGGAAGATGATGTCGATTATGTGGTGGACCTGGGCTTGATCAAAAAAGATCGGCAGTTGCGCATTTCCAACCGTATATACCAGGAAGTCATCCCCAGAACAATTACTTACAGCACGCAATTAACGATTAATCAGAATTCGGCATGGTATAAAAATGAAAACGGTAGCCTGGATATGGGCAAACTATTAACGGCTTTCCAAGAATTTTTCAGGAAACATTTTGAAAGCTGGGTAGGTGGGTTCGATTATCGTGAAGCTGGGCCGCAATTGTTATTACAAGCGTTCTTACAAAATATTGTGAACGGCGGCGGCAGGGTGGAACGGGAATACGGATTGGGCAGACAAAGAACGGATATACTGGTCATCTGGCCATACCAACAGGGCATCCAACAGGCGGTGATCGAATTAAAACTGCTTTACAACAACCTTGAAACCACTATCCAAAAAGGCATGGAACAAACCTGGGAATACATGGACAAATGCGGGACCAAAGAGGGATACTTATTGATCATCAACAGATCAGAAACGGCCTCGTGGCAAGATAAGATATTTAAAGAGGAACGCGTTATAAAAGGCATCCCCATTCATATTTTCGGCATGTAGTGCGCCTTATAGTCTGAATAAAATAAAGAGGTTCGTTCTCATCTTAAGTGGGTAAATCTGCTTTTGAAGAGACCAGCCGGGAATACCGAGAATGCGCTATTAAATGACTGAATGTTGTGAGGGTTGGAAGGATTTTATTGGCAAGAATGACTCTGAAATACCCATTTAAATGGAATGAAGTACAAAATTTAGATTGACTAAAATAATCATTCCAGCCAATGTCGGTTCATAAAAAAAAACAGGTCCCATCCGGGCGATACTTGTTTATTTTTACCTATTCCCGGTAGAAAATCTCTGATTAAAGCTCCAAAATATTGATTAATTCAAGCTTTTGGGGCGACCTTTTTAAATGGCCTAAATTTCAACGATCTCTCCTAAAACGACATCAACCAGTGCTTCCATTTAAAAGTAAAAATTGCGGCATTTACAGGGTTTTTTCTTGAAACGATTTATTATCAGCATTCTTCGCGGTCGATTAAAAGCTATAGAAACCGCATCCTACCGTCACGACTCTTTAAGTCTTCCTTACCATTTTATTTTTTATTGCTTGCTTGTTGAAATCTTAACCAGAAACTTCCTCAAGCTTCGTCGATGAAATTCAAGTTATAGCCTTCACCACCATATCTTATCACTGATGCTTTTGCAAACCATCACCGATGCTTTCGAAAACCATCACTGATGCTTTTGAAAACCATCACCGATCCTTTCGAAAACCATCACTGATGCTTTTGAAAACCATCACCGATCCTTTCGCAAACCATCACCGATGCTTTCGCAAACCATCACTGATGCTTTTGAAAACCATCACCGATCCTTTCGCAAACCATCACC
>CAZCVI010000063.1:0-44998 GCA_964502145.1 uncultured Clostridia bacterium | reverse complement strand
TATTAATGATAACACATAAATCACTCAATGGCCGGGTTGAAGGATGACCTAACCCAAAAAAACACCCAGCCGCCAGGTTTTAAAGCCCTCGATTCCAAAAATAAAACTCAACCACCAGGTTTATTGGTCTCGATTCTAAAAAAAAAAATCAACCGCCAGATTTTAAAGCTCTCGATTCCAAAAAAAAAACTCAACCGCGAGGTTTATTACTCACGATGCTACAAAAAAGACTGAACGGCGAGGTGTGGAAGGTGAATGGCCACCTAAAAACCTGGCGTCTGAGTAAAAAACCTGAACCGTGAGGTTAAAAAGGTGAACCGAGAGCAAAATTTCGTGTCGGTTGTACTTAAAAAAGTGAACTGTCAATCTTTAGTGAGAAACGTCAGGTTCTGGGACGGAATCCCCTTTTTTTTGCTACTACATTTAACAAATTGCAGCAAATGTGGCGCAAATAGGCCGGGGTTTCGAGCCCAAGGCTTTTTGCTGTTGGCGCGATTTTGCGTTTCGGGCGCGAAGAGGTTATGGTTTTGGGGAGAGATTTTTTGGCGGGGAAGGATAGTGCCGTCCAAAAAACTGAATAGATACCAAACGGCAAAATCAACAGCAATTCTCCTTTTAAATTTTGCTATTCGCGAATGAATCGTTACCCATGGATAAATCAGTAAAATAATGCCCATTCCCGTCTCCAATGACACTTATTTTTTGTGGACCGGGTAATTACCCAGCGATTACCTGACGAAGCACCTATAAAACAGAACAAACGTCATTACAACAAAGAAAAAAATTGAATTATAAGGTATTTGTCCTGGGACAAATGACATTACTCCAAGGACAAATGATTTTGTTTCAGGGACAAATGACATTGTGTCAGGGACAAATGATTTTGCGTCACGGAAAATGACATTGCTTCAGGGACAAATGATTTTGCGTCAGGGACAAATGATTTTGTTTCAGGGACAAATGATTTTGTGTCACGGAAAATGACATTGCTTCAGGGACAAATGATTTTGTGTCAGGGACAAATGACATTGCTTCAGGGACAAATGATTTTGTGTCAGGGACAAATGATTTTTACCGGGAAAAAACGAATCTTACCTGGAAAATGAGGCATTGGGCAATAAGGAAAAGTGTTGGGAACAGCAATTGGCACCAATTCCAAAATTTAAGGACATTTTAATCCTTATTACAGGCCTCGACTGGTTTTCCAAGGAATAAAATTCCTTTTGTATAGCGGATGGAATCCCCTCTGGAAATTAAAAGGAGAATTGCTGTAGAATAATTTTCGCACTTGACTTTTATTTTTATTTATTCTATAAGTGTCTTGGCAGATTATGGAGCTTAACGTGAAGAGAAGATGTTACTTTTTTCTACTTATGTGGTTATCGGTGATCGTTTGTTTTCCCCTGGTTCTGTTAGCTCAAACGGAAACAGATTCCAGTTCGTCCATTCTACAGGACACCGAGCCAGTCGGGCAGAAAGCAAAAAATTCCGAGGATTTATTTGAAATGTCCTTCGAGGAATTAATGGAGATGCGTATCATCACAGCGGCCAAAACACCGGAAGAGGTGGGCGACATCCCGGCCAGCGTGATCATTGTCACGCGCCGCGATATCGAAAGATACGGCTACGCAACCCTGACGGAAATATTGGAAAATATCCCGGGGCTTTATGCTATTGACGATTACAGTTTCCAGGGAGCCAATTTCGGTGTCCGTGGCTTTTGGTCCGGTGTGGCCAATGATAATATCATGATCCTGGTGAATGGCATCCAGCAGGTGTATGATCCCGGGTCCAATTATCCCTTGGCCATCTGTTCGGTTCCCGTCGAAGCGATTGATCGTATAGATATCATTCGCGGTCCGATGTCAGTCGTGTATGGCAGCGGTGCTTTTTTCGGCGTCATTAATATTATCACCGATGCCACCTCAGCCAATAACCCGGTAGAATCACTAAATATCGCTACTGGTGCGCTGGGAACAGAGAAAACTGGCTCATTGCTGCTCCGTTTGGCCGGACAGGAAGGGGAATTTCACTATGTATTTAATGGCTCTATATATAAAACCCATGGCATTGATGAACCACTAAGTCGCATGATGAGCCAGCCGGAAAAACTTCTGGACTACAAGCTTCCCCTCGACCGTCGTACTGGCGGGCAATTGGAATGGCAACGCAAGTATTTTGATTTCTCCGGTCATTTTAAAGGGCTTCACCTGCAAGTTGAATATACCAATAGCAAGCAGGAGTCGTATTTTTTAATACCTTCTTTTTCAACGGGCAATACCAACCGGTTAGAATCCACCCGGCTATCACTATCGTACCGGAAAAACTGGTCCAATACTTTTGCCATGGAAGCCAAGTGCAATTATTCTTTCTTGCGAGATTGGTATAAAATGGATTATTGGTCCCCCACATTTTACGGTATTCAGGAGATTGAATCCCATGCTTTTGAAATGGAGTTCAATACTTTTTTCAAACCCTCCCCCAGGCTGGATGTGACCACTGGCTTGTATTATAGAGCCATCACCGATGTCAGCAATCATTACGATTTACCTTCCTTCCAATCGCCCACATTGGTGGATCATTTTTATTATCTGGCAGAAGGCGATAATATTGAAACCCAGGCGATTTTTATGCAAGCCACCTTTAAACCATCCCAAAAGCTCAGCTTGGTAGGCGGCGTGAGGCTAGAACAAATGCCTGCTTATTCTATGGCCGGACTCCTGAGAAATGAGGACGCCTCCTATTCCCTCAAGACCGATACATTCGAGCAGGAAAAAATAGAGATCATACCCCGCTTTGCCGCTATTTATAAAATGAACAGTAAAAATATCATTAAACTGCTCTATGGGAAAGCGATTAATCGTTCTTCCTTTTTGCAAAACCAGCGGAATATTCTGGTCAGCCATCGTGGTGCTCTGAAACCGGAACGTATCCAAACACTGGAACTAAATGTGATGTCCTCTTTTTCTCCGGCGATTACCTTGAATGCCGGACTCTTCAGGAATATACTGGAGAATCTGGTGACCCGCGTGGTAGAGTTCGATTCTCAAGAACAGTATACAACTTGGTCCGACAACGCGGGTAAAATGGTGACCAACGGCCTCGAATTGACGCTACAATGCAAATTATCCCCGGCTCTTTCCTTGGAAATCAGCGGGCTCTATCAAAAAACAGACAACAAACAACTCACTGCCGAAAATAAGACGCTGGATCAATCCAATAAAACCAATGAAGACAATGAATCCGTCGCCGCCTACTCACCCCGGCTGCTGGGGTATTTCAAGGCGTCTTATGAAGGGCATAAATTTATAGCTGCCCTGACAGGAACCTATGTGGGCAACATGTTACCCTATTGGGATAAAACTATCGGTAATGGTTCTGAATCTGCAGGCGCACGCATCGGCCAACGCGTGCCAGGGTATTTTAACCTGGGCTTGAACCTGAGATTGGAAGATATCGTGACGCACGGAGTATTTGTGAATCTGCGCATCGCCAATCTATTGGATGCGGAAATTCGTTATCCTACCTTCACCAATAACCCGTGGGCGGACCTGGGAACACTGGGCAGAGGTCTGAACTTCCTGCTAAGCGCCGGAATAAAATTTTAACCACCGGAACATGAATGACTGGGAAAAAACCATTATGGAGAGAGAGGTTGTTTAAAAAAGTAATTCTGTTTGTTATGCTATCATTCATGATGATTTTTTCGCTGGCGGTAGATGGTCCAATCGAGGAATACGCTGCCAAGTCGATTTTTCTCTTCAATATGTGTAAATACACCCAGTGGCCCGAATCTTCCGAGATGGCTGCCAATCCGTATCGGCCAATTGTGATTGCAGTATTAGGCAAACTGCCAGAGGGCAAGGCCATTTCAATCCCTGGGAGCAAAACCATTCAAAAACGAAGTATCCAGGTCATTTCGATCATCACTTTAGAAGAAGTCGCGAATTGCGATGTTCTGTATATTGCCGCTTCTGAATTCTACCGGATCTATGACATCATGGCCCGCGTAGCAGATAAACCTATTCTAACCGTCGGTGATGCCGCTGGTTTTTGCAAGAAAGGTGTGATTCTAAGCTTATTTGTCAAAAACAATAAAATAAATTTTGAGTTTAACCCCGGTGCGGCGAGGAAAGCAAAAATACAAATGAATTCCTTTTTTTATGTGAATAGAGTGTTGGTTAAAACCGAGGCGGACCCCGCAAAAAGTAATTAATACAGGAAGGCGACCAGTGAAACTGAGATTCAATGATCTTTCAATCACCCGAAAGAATGTCACCATCATTCTAACCGTGGTATTGTTTGCCGTGCTTGCCACCATTATTTTAATGGGTATCCGTACTATCCTCACATTTCAAGAAAACATGGTCTCCAAAATCCAATCAGTAGCAGAGTTAATGGCCACCTATATCGCACCTGTCCTTGATTTCGATGATAAACCCCAGGGCGAAACTATTCTTTCCCGCCTAAAAAGCATCCCTGAAGTCACCGCTGCCGGAATCTATAAGAAAGACGGAACCCTTTTTGCCGCTTATGTCAGAAGCCCAGGCGCCCAAGTTCCATTGATCAGTCCCAGCGAAATTCAGCGGGATGCTCCCTTTTACCGCTTTCAAAATAAACAATTGCATCTGGTGAGGGACATTATTTACAGGGAGGAAAATTCTGGAAAAATTTATATTGTGGCCACCACCGCCCACCTGACCGAACAAATAGCCGATTATTCATTGCTTTCCCTGGGATTTTTAATCATCATCTTCCCCATGGCCGCATTCATGGGCGCACGTCTTTCCAAAAGCCTCACCACCCCCATACTGAACCTGGCCCATACAGCAGCTATCATCTCCGATAAAGGGGACTATTCCATCCGCGTCCAGAAAAAAAATAATGATGAAATCGGAACGTTATACGATAGCTTTAACCAGATGCTGTCCCATATTTCCCAAAAAGACCGGGAAATTCGCAAGCTGAACGAGGGCCTGGAAGAAAAAGTACAGGAGAGAACGATTGACCTGAAAAAAGCCAAGGAACAAGCGGAATTGGCGGATAAGGCCAAAAGCACATTTTTAGCCAACATGTCCCATGAAATTCGCACCCCTATGAATGCTATCATCGGATACTCCCGCCTGCTACATCGCATGGTCGCGGACTATAAACAAAAAGAGTACCTGGAAATCGTTAAAACCAGCGGCATGAACCTGTTGTCTCTGATCGACGATATTCTGGACCTCTCTAAAATCGAGGCGGGAAAAATGAACTTGATCTACCGCCCCATGAACCCAATCAGCCTTTTAAGCGAGATAGAAAATATTTTCCGCATTAAAACCAAAGAGAAAGGCATTGATTTTATCATCACGATTCAACCGGATATTCCGTCCAGTTTGATCATGGATGAAACCCGGTTGCGCCAGATATTGTTCAACGTGGTCGGTAATGCGGTGAAATTTACCGATCAGGGTTATGTACGGCTCGCCATCAAACAAACAGTTACCGTGGATGACTCCAGTCTGATTGACCTCATTTTTACCGTGGAAGATTCTGGTATTGGTATTGCCGAAAACCAGCTTGTGAAAATATTTAAAGCCTTTGAACAACAAACTGAGCAAAATAGCAAGTACGGGGGCACTGGACTAGGGCTCACTATTACCCGCAGGTTGGTAGAGATCATGAAAGGTAAGATTTCCGTGACCAGTCGATTGGGTGAGGGCACTATTTTTACCATTCAATTAACCGGTATTGAGATTGGTTCCCTCAAAATACCTGCCGAGGGAATGAATACCCCTACCAGCGCTACCCTGGATTTTACCGGGGCCATGATCCTGGTAGTGGAAGATAACCCCTATAACATGAAACTGGTGCGGTCTATTCTGGAAAGCCGAAATATCAAAGTAAGAGAAGCCAGCAACGGGGCAGAGGGGATTCTCTCGTTGCGTACCCATCTGCCCCACCCCCACCTGGTGCTAATGGACATGAAAACACCGGTTATGGACGGCTATCTCGCCACCGAGATCATCAAGGCAGACGAGCACTTGAAACATATTCCAGTTATTGCGCTCACCGCCGATATCATGACCACAGACAAACAAAGAGCCCTGAGTTGCGGCTGCGATGGATTTCTATCCAAACCAATTGACGAAGAACAATTATTTGCCAATTTAATGAAGTTTTTACCCTATACCCAAAAAATGGCGGCACCCTCAACCATGTCAGAAAACGTGGACTCTTGGCTAACAAGTGATCCAGAGGCGGAAATCAATTTTGCCAATCTCTCGGATGTACAAGCTACCGCCCTGATGGAGGAATTGTCCTATGGTATGCTGGAAGAGTGGCGAAAAATCGAGGACTCCATGATCTTGGATGACTGGATGTCTTTTGGAACCCGCATCATGGAACTGGCGGACCAGTACGACTCACCCTGCTTGGCCAGGTACGGACGATCAATTACTGACAATGTCCTTCATTTGAATATAATCGCATTAAGAAAAATTCTCCATGCTTATCCAAACTATGTGCAAGCGATTGGAGACAGAGTCAATAATATAATAAATAGTAGTATAATAAATAGTAGTAAAATAAATGGAGTGAAATCATGACTGATTTATCTTGTATATATTCATTAGAGGAAAAGCCATTGATTTTGTTGGTGGATGATATTCCTGAGAATTTGCAAATCCTGCATCAAATTTTAAATACCGGCGAATACTCCTTTGCCCTGGCCTCCAGTGGCAGGGAAGCACTCAAACTGGTCGATAAAAAAATGCCCGATCTTATCCTACTGGATATCATGATGAATGACATCAATGGATATGAAGTATGCCAGCAGTTAAAAAAGGAACCCCCTAAAGACGAAATCCCCATTATTTTCCTAACTGCTAAAGTAGAAGTGGAAGATAAAGTAAAAGGTTTTGAAATGGGCGCCGTAGATTATATCACTAAACCTTTTGAAGCTGCCGAAGTCGCGGCCCGCGTCCGCACCCATGTCCGTCTCAAAAGAACCGTGGATATGGTCAAAGAATGCAATTTGCAATTGTCAGAACACCTGGGGGATATGCTTTTTTCATTTAATGAATTAAGCGAAGCCCAACAGGAATCGTCACGTATTAAAAAAATCACCACGTTTAAAACCATTACCGAAGATGCCAGTCACGAGATCAATCAACCTTTAACTGTCTTACAAGGTTACATGGATATGCTCAGGGAAAGCATCGATCCCAATATTCTGACTGCCACCCAACTGAAATGTATGGACCGCATGGATAATTCGCTGAAAAAAGTGATGATCACGGTTGAAAATTTCCGAAGATGCAGCCACTTCATAGACAGTTAAGCGACAGTTAAGCGAATTTGTATGGCTGCCTGCACGGCTCGCCAATAGGGTAGGGCACATAAAACAAGATACCACCCTTTTTTTTCTTTTGTTTGACTTGATTTTAATTTTGCATTACAATAAAATCTAAATACTATTGAACAAGGATACGAAGAATGATGAGAATCGGCATTGACACAGGTGGTACATTTACAGATTTTGTATTCTTTGCTGGGGCGACTATTTCCTGTTTTAAACTTCCCTCTACCCCACCAAACCCAACACTGTCCATTATGGAGGGACTGCGCCCGATCATACGGGATGGGGTGGATTTCCAATTGGTTCACGGCACCACCGTGTCTACCAATGCCCTCCTGCAAAAAAAAATGGCCAAAAGCGCCTTTATTTGCACCGCGGGTTTTGAACACCTGTTAACCATTGGCAGGCAAAACCGTACCGAATTGTTTGCCCTGCACGTGCAAAAGCCTTTTTCTATTGTGCCCCAAGCCCTTTGTTTTGGGGTGAATGAACGAACCCTGAAGGATGGCACCCGGTTAAAAATACCGGTTCGGGAAGAGATTGTCCAACTGTGCCAGAAACTCCAAGCGCAAAACATCCAGGCCGTGGGTATCGTGTTCTTACACTCTTACCGCAACCCGGCCAATGAAAAAATAGTGGCAGATATCATGCGGGACAGCGGTTTATATGTGACCGCATCCCATGAAATTATGCCCGAATACCGCGAGTATGAACGAGCAGTAGTAACCATGTTAAATTCCACGCTCAAACCCGTGATCGCGGATTATATCACCAACTTGAACGACTCCCTAACAGGCAAGCAGATATTCATCATGCAATCCAATGGCGGTATTCTTTCCCCCGGACAAATTGTGAATGAACCGATACGCACCATCATATCCGGGCCCGCAGGCGGGGTGATTGCCGCGTTAAAGATCGGCAAATTAACGGGCGATTTGAACCTCATCACCCTGGATATGGGCGGCACGTCGACCGATGTATCGGTGATAAAAAACGGCAAGCCCACTTTAACCCGCGAGGGGAGCGTGGAACATCTCCCGATACGGATTCCCATGATTGATATAGCTACCGTGGGTGCTGGTGGTGGTTCCATTGCCCGCATTGATCGTGGCGGTGTCTTGCAAGTGGGGCCGGACAGCGCCGGGGCTGATCCGGGACCAGCTTGTTATGGCAATTCCGAACTGGCCACAGTGACCGATGCCTTTGTTGTGGCCGGGACTATTATTCCTGAAATGTTTCTCGGCGGCAGTATGAAATTGTTTCCCAAACGCAGTGTCAGGGCCGTTAAAACTATTGCCACCCTCCTGGGAAAAGATATCTTTGAAACTGCCGAGGGGATCATTCGTATTTCGGTTTCCGCCATGACCCGGGCGTTACGTAGTGTTACCCTGACCAAAGGCGAGGACCCCAGGTTTTATACGTTGATGCCCTTTGGTGGCGCCGGTGGAATGGTGGCCGCGCTCCTGGCCGAGCGCCTGGGGATTAAACGTATCCTGATTCCACCCTTTCAGGGCGTCTTTTCGGCACTGGGCATGCTGGTGGCTGACGCCAGAAAAGAGTTGACCCGCTCTTTTTTGGAAATGTACCACCCGGACATCCGGCTAAAACTGGAAACTGCCTTTGCGCAAATGGCTACCGAAGCCAAAACCATTTTGCTGGCAGATGGGTTCTTGGAACCTGAGATTCAGCAATATATAGATATTCGCTATAAAGGTCAATCCTATGAGTTAACTGTCCCCTATGCCAATGGTTTTTTGCAAACCTTCCATCAGAAACATCAGCAGTTTTATTCATACTCTTTAGCGGATACTGACTGCGAAATAGTCAATCTCAGGGTGGTGGCAATTGGAAAAACACCCGGTCTGACTATTCAAAAACATGAACCTGCTTACGAGCCCCCCAAGGTATCGTTCATGAAAAAAGCGTATTTTAACGGCGCGTTCCAACAATTTGATATTTATAACCGGAACGATTTAAAGCCGGGGCACCGTTTGGATAAACCTTCCATCATCGTGTCCGATGATGCCACCGTGATTGTTCCCAATGGCTACGATACCGTGATTGATGACTACACCAATATTATTTTGACCGCGACCAGCAAATAAGGGGAAGTGGATGATGGGAAGAATGGGAATAATGGGAGTTATGGGAAGAATGGGAATTATGGGAGTAATGGGAAGAATGGGAGTAATGTACGGATGCTGGAAATGGGGGGGCAGGTTACTCAAAAATCCGCTATCAAATTCTCGAAAGCTTTGTGAACTAAAAGCTATTGATTATCTCTATTCCTCGCATAATTCCCATAACTCCCATAACTCCCATAATTCCCATAACTCCCATAAAATAGTATTAAAAAAAATAATAAATAGGAAGTGTTGCCATGGACGCCATTGAAATTTCAATATTTAAAAACATATTCCAATCCATAGCCGATGAGATGGGAAAAATATTGCAACACTCCGCATTTTCTCCCAATATCAAGGAGCGGAGGGATTTTTCTTGTGCGTTATTTACCGCCAGTGGCGATAGTTTTGCTTTTGGCACCCATATTCCCGTTCATCTTGGCGCTATGCCCTTATCCGTTAAGGCCGCCCTGGCTGAAATCCACTTTGAAAAAGGGGATACCGTCATATTAAATGATCCCTATCGTGGTGGTACTCATTTGCCCGACATCACCTTGATCACCCCGTTATTCAGGAATGAGCGCATTGTTTTTTTTGTCGCTAACCGGGCGCACCATAGCGATATTGGCGGTATGCGGGCCGGTTCCATGCCCCTCAGTTCCGAAATATTTCAGGAAGGGCTCATTATTCCACCCGTTAAACTGGTCAAGCGGGACAAACCCGATGAGGAGGTTTTTAATTTTATTCTCGCCAATGTCCGCACCCCGGTAGAACGACGCGGCGACTTGCTGGCCCAAATCGCGGCTAACAAACGCGGCCTCAAGCGACTGGAAGAATCTATCGAAAAATACGGGTATGCGACTATCGAAAACTATGCCAAATATCTGATTGACTATACCGAACGGATGTTCACCTCATTGATCGCCGAGATTCCCGATGGCAAATATTGTTTTACAGATTATCTGGATGATGATGGGTTTGAAACCAAGGATATTCCAATCACAGTCTGCGTGGAAATAAAAGGTGATCGCGTAATTGTCGATTTCACCGGTTCATCGCCCCAGGTGAAAGGCGGTATCAACACCAATGAAGCAGTCACTTATTCCACGGTGTTGTATGTGTTAACCACCCTGTTGAACGAGGAAGTGCCCTTCAATTCGGGCATCATGCGTCCCGTACAATTGATTTTGCCTCCTTCCAGTATTGTCAATGCCACCAAACCCGCGGGTTTGGCTGGTGGCAATGTGGAGACCGCGCAACGGATTGTTGATGTAGTGCTGGGCGCTTTTGCCAAGGCATTGCCGCTACGGATACCCGCCGCTTCTCAGGGCACCATGAACAATATCTCTTTTGGTGGTCCTGGATTTGCCTATTATGAAACCTTGGGTGGGGGGTCCGGGGCGGGGCCCGGTTATAATGGCGCATCCGGCGTGCATGTTCATATGACCAATTCTCTTAATACCCCGATAGAGGCATTGGAAATCGCTTGTCCCGTTATTATTGACCATTACTGCTTAAGGACTGGTTCCGGTGGCAAGGGGCAATTTACCGGTGGCGATGGCTTGAGCCGTGCGTACAGGTTTCTGCAAGATGCCGATGTCAGTATTCTTTCCGAGCGACGAAGCCGGTGCCCCTATGGCCTGCAAGGTGGCGAGGCGGGAAAAGCGGGGAAAAACACACTGGTTCGCCTATTTAAAACTTCGCCCGAAGATGAAGAGGGCGAACGGGTGGAGATGCCTCTGGGTTCCAAGGGAAATGTCGCGGTAAAAGCCGGGGATATCGTGATTATTGATACCCCGGGCGGCGGCGGATTTGGCCAAGCCGAGACAAGTTCGAGTTACTAGTTCCAGTTAATAGTGGCGTCAATTTAAAAATATGAGGAGGAAAAAAATCATGAACGTGTTCATAGGCGTGGCGGGTTTAGCCGCCTCCATGTTTATATTGCCGTTGGTTTGTTTTGCCGGGGCTCAGACTGAAAAAGCTGATAATACAGAGATTCCCAAAGCCCAGACCATTGTTCAGGAAAAATTATTGGAAGTGGACCGGCAATTGGCCAAGAAAGCCTCGCAAGAGGGAATATTACATGCATTTTATCCCGTGTTGGCCAAAGAGGCCGTATTGTTTCCCGGTAATGGCCATCCCGTGATAGGGCCGGTGGGTTGCGCGGCGGCTATAAAACAGGATGAGGCGGATGGAATGATTAGTAAAAAAGAGTGGGAGCCGCTGTTGGCCGGGATTTCTGCCCAGGAAGACCTGGCTTATACCCATGGCCGATATAGTCGCGGGCATGCGGATCCTGAATTAGAAGACAAACTAGGCTATGGGTATTATGCCACTATTTGGAAAAAATCAAAAACCGGGGATTGGCAGATAGTAGTCAGTTTAGGCTTGATTGACCTCGATTTTATGTCTTTCCCACCGTTGGATATGAAAAAAAAAGTTACTATTTCCAAGGCCAATGCAAGCACTGCCGAGGTGATAAAAACCGAGTTGGATTTCGCCAAATTGGCCAGAGAAAAGGGAACGAATGAAGCGTTCTATTCATATATTGCCGATACTGGCCTGGCACTTTCCTTTAATGGGCCCCCAAGTACCAAGGAATTCTATCGACAATTCATGGAGCAACCACACCCTGAAAAAAAGCCGGACGTTAAGATGCCCGTGTTAGCCTGGGAACCGTATTATTCATTTGTTTCTGGTTCCAAGGATATGGCCTATAATTATGGTCCTTATACGTTTACCGTATTTGATAAAGAGGGCAATCAGTTTGCGGCTGCCGGGTATTTTGTAACTGTATGGCAGCGGCAGTCCGATAATACCTGGAAGTTTGTACTGGATGGCGGCAATACCTGCCGACACCCGGACTAAGAAAAGACTGATCGCTGAAAAAGACTATTTGACACGTGCCAACTGTTTTGGTATAATACAATGGATTAAAAAACTATGGAGTGATTAACATGGCAATAAGTGGCGAAGTTCCCTCAATGGAACGAGAAATTTTTAGACATGAAAACCGATGGTATAGGTATCCACTATTAATCACTTCTCTTTTAATTTCGATTTATTTCTATAGCCGCTACAACCTCTTTGTAGGAAGCTTTTTCCTATTCATGTTTTTATATTTAATCGGGACATTCAAAGGCAGAAAAAAAATTGACTTGTTACTGAATGAAGACCCCGTAAATGTGGCTGCAAAGATTACTGGTTTGGTAAATTCTGCCCGCAGTGAGATAAAAATTCTTTCCGGTTCTATAAATCCTCAGGTGTACTGTCACGAGGATGTTTTGAATGCCTTGAACAATTCATTAAAAAGAGGGGTGGAAGTTTATTTCATTACCGATTGGGAAGCAGCGGAGAAAAATGCTCTGGTAACTGTTACTGTTGATGGGAACAATGCAGAAAAGAGAGAGCACACGATTATCAAATGGGCCGAGGGCAATCGTCTCAAAATCTATGATTATGGGGATAACGTTAATAATACCAATCACTTTATTGTTGTCGACAAGAAAAGTTTTCGAGTCGAGGGGAAACATGAAAAGAATTCGGATAGCAGGTTGGCGGTAACTGCTTATAATAATAAAAGGGCTTCTAAATTTTTGAAATTTTTCGATGGTTTAATTGCTGATAAAGAAGTGAAGCTGATTTATCCCAAAAAAAGATTCACGCTATAGTAATCGTCAGCTAAATAAATGAGGAGAAATTGAAATATGATTGAAAGACGTTCGGGTTTATATTGGTTCATCTCATCGGTGCTTGTAATAGTTCCAGCATTATTCTTTTCGTCTCCTCCATTGCTTGAGCAACTGTTAATGAAGTTCTTTTTGTTTTTTCCTGCCCTGAAAAATTGGGGTATAGGTGATACGGTTACCGACAAGGTATTTTTCATTATTTCTTTTCTGGGGATATTCATATTTCTACTTACCAGTGTGGGTCGATTTCAGGAATACAAAATTCATATTGACGCGATTTCCTTTTGCCGCAGACAATTGAACCTCTTTAAGTACTTCTCTTATATCAGTATAGGTTATGTGTTTTCCTTTTTTACCCTCTTATATGCTGAATTGTTTTTTAAAAACAGGGATGTCATCAAATTTTTCTCTTCCATCTCTGTTCTGATTTTTTCCACCATTACTTTTTTCCTCTGTTTTTTGATAATCAAAGTATTCATTTTAGAAGAAATTTTGGACCATTTGAAATTGGATAAAGACTTGGAAACTCTTATAGAAACCATCCCTGGTCTTTCTAATCTTAAAAAAAAATAATATCAGGGTGTTTGCCCATCATTTACAAAAATAAAAGCTACGGTTCTGGCCATAGCTTATACAGGAAAAGTACTTCATGAAAGCTGATATTGCTTCAATTATCCGGGAATTTCAAGTGCGTGGCACGTTTCTTGACGCGAAACCTTTTGGGAATGGGCATCTTCATGATACCTATAAAGTGGAGGTTCAAAGCACGGGACAACTGGTTGCTTATATTCTGCAACGCATCAATTCTTATGCCTTTCGCAATCCCCAACAATTGATGGAGAACATAAACCGCATCACCGCCCATATTCTGGGAAAATTGCAACGCTCCGGGTTCACGCCCGCAGAGATCGCCCGCAGGGTTTTGAATGTGATTCATACCCACCAAGGCGGCGGATATTTTACAGATAGGGAAGGGAATTATTGGCGCATGTTTACCTTCATTGCCCACACCCGCAGTTATGATATTATCCATGATCCCCACCGACTTTTTCAAGCGGCGTTTATGTTCGGGGGTTTCTTGCGAATGCTGGAAGACCTGCCTAGTCCGGCTTTGTTTGATAGCATCCCTGATTTTCACAATGGCACCAAACGGCTGGCAGTCTTTCTGGAAGCTGTCCACGCCGATACAACCAATCGCGCCCAAGCAGCCAAAAGGGAGATTGATTTTGTGCTGGGACAGATTTCCCTGTTTGACGTGGTGCCCCGTCTAGTAGAACAGGGCAAGATTCCTCTGCGACCGACCCACAACGATACCAAGGTGAATAATGTGCTGCTGGATGAAACCACGGGGCAAGGGATGTGCGTCATTGATCTGGATACTACCATGTCCGGGGTGTCGTTATATGACTTCGGCGACCTGGCCCGCACTACCCTCAGTATCCAAAAGGAAGACGAACAGGACCTGTCTACCGTGTTTGCCGAAATCCCCAGGTTCAAAATAATTCTGGAGGGTTTTCTGACCGGGGCGGGAGATAGTTTATCGGTGATAGAAAAAGATTACCTTGTTTTTAGCACCAAGTTTATGCCCATGATCATTGGGTTGCGGTTCCTTACCGATTACCTATTGGGGGATGTCTATTTTAAAATTCACCGCCCAGAACATAATCTTGATCGCTGCAAGAGACAATTTAAAATGGTACAATCCATCATAGAAAGAGAAGAGGAAATGTTACGAGTCACGGAACAATGCATTATAACAACGTGCGGTATTGTTCCACCTGAGCTTGGGCGTCTTTGATTACTTTTTGGAAGTCTGCTTCCGAGAGGTTAACCTGATCAAGGTAGCGCCTGATATCAATCGTTTTATTATCGTAGATATGGTGGGCCAATTCATTGGAAAGACTGATAATCCAATGTATCTTATCATCTGCGGGTCCAAACTCGGGGTCATGATGAAAAAGAATAATATCTTTCATTTTTTGGGGGAAGCCCATTTTTGAAGTCATAAAATAGCCCGCTTCAATATGGGAGAAGCCAAATATTTTTTTTTCGGCGCTAACAAAGTCCATGCCTTTAGTAATACCGAGTTCCAAGGAATCCTGGAACCTTTTGGCGTTGTACACGTATAGGGTGATTTTACCGATATCGTGCAACAAGCCGAAAACATAGGCGCTGGGTTTTTCTTCGCCGTATACTTTTTTAGAGATCACTTTGCTCAAAACCCCCACCACCAGGGAGTGGTTCCAGATATATTCCTGGGCATGGACATTGGTAATTACTTTACAAAGCAAGCGAATGGAATAACTGGTCATTAATGAACGCAGATTGGTCATGCCCAATAATATCACGGCACGGGCAATAGAATAGACTTGTTCACGTAACCCAAAAATAAGCGAATTCGTCAGCTTTAACACGTAAGTTACCAGTCCTGGGTCCATATTGATCAAATGCTCAAGATCTCCAAGATTGGTTTCTGGATCGTTCAATTTTTCCAGCAATGTCAACACCACGGAAGGCATGGAAGGGAATTCCTCGATGTTGTCAACAAAGGCTAAATCTTCTTTAATGCTCATTGTTTCCTGCTTGAAGACATTTTTTTGTCTCTTTATTGGCGCTCTGAACCCATAAAATACAACATAATAAACAACATAAAATATAAGTTTACCATTTTTCTTTTATTTTGAAAACCGTTTTACCCGGGCAAATTCTTTTTTATTTTTTTACTGCTATTTTTTAAAGAATCCTCCGCAATCCAAGCAGACATAATCCTGAATTTTTCCCACGGTGTCTCTTTTTTTCTTGTCTGCCAGATGGGTATTGATTATCCGGGTGATAATAAAGATGGCGATAAAAACAGCCAATGGAAAAAGGAAAAAGGATGAAACGATAAATAAGACATAACCCACTATCAACAAAGCTATGGATAATAAAATAAAGAATAAGGTGGAATCATCCTTGACCGGGGTATCGTCTTCAAAGGGCAATACATCGGTAGAACCGCACCGTGTACAGGGTGGATAGTTATGAGATGCAGAACTCATGTTTCATCTGAAACTGGATTCTCTGGTTTGGGGGGAACAAAGAGCCTTCGATCCAGCACATGGATATACTCGGAAAAAAGCCCCTTGGGTATTGCACTGGCCACGGACTCGGCCACGATTTTTAACTTCGAGTCCATCAGATCAATGTAATGGAGCATAAACGCTTCCGCAGTTTTGGGTAGTTCGGGGGAACCGTATTCTTTCTCGCCATGATGGGAGATGATTAGATGCAGGATTTTACAACTCAACTCTTCGGGGAACCCGGGAATCTTGTTCTTTAATTCGCGGAACTTTTCGGTACCCATCACCAGATGACCCAACAGCCCCCCTTCCATGGTGGTGTTCACGGTAGGTTCAATATCGAACTCAAATATCTTGCCAATATCGTGAAACAATACGCCGGTTAACAATACTTCCTTGTCCAAGTGGTAAAGATCGGCGCAAAAAATGGCAATTTTCATCATGGTGTGGGTATGTTCCAACAAACCGCCGGGATAGGCATGGTGAATTTTTTGGGCGCCATAATGCATGCTGAATCGTTTGCCATAGGTCACGGAGAACAGGTCGATCAGTTGCAGAACATGGGGGGAGGTGATATGCTGTTTTAGGGTGGCGATCATCTCCATGAACAACCCATCTGTATCAAAGCTTGCTTGCTGGGTGTAATCAGACTGGATGATCCCTTCATCGGCGGCAGAAATGGCTTGAACATCTTCTACCCGGATCTCTTTCTGACTCATAAATTCATTCACCACACCACTGAACCGGTAAATCCCTCCCTCCTGCAACATCGCGTAATAATGGTCCGCATTGCTCCATATTTTAGCCGCGATTTTTCCCGATTTATCCATGATCTGAATGGCCAAATAGGTATTCCCGTCTTTTTTAGTCTTCTTTTCCAGGCCGGATACTTTATAAAACGCATCCACTTTTTCGCCCACTTGCAGGTCTTTGATCCACTTCTTTTGGGCTGGAAATTGTAATTTTTTATTTTCAAATAAACTCATGACACTTCCCCAGGATAATTTCATTCAGGGTTTGTTCTGAATGGGTTTCCTGTTTTGTTTTATTATTATTTATTATTATTGGTTATGCTGTCCGTTTGTTCTTGCGACAATTTATTTTCAATGTGATAGGAAGAGCGTAGTTCAGTGAGCCAGTCAGAGAGTTTTTCCTGGGTGTGAATCTTACGCAGGTGGTTTTCAATTTGGGCGGCCATTTCGATCAGGGTTTTGGGGGTCAGGCCCAATTGGTCTTGTTGGGGGACATATTCTTCCCGGTAAAAGGTTTCGATCTCTTTGAAGCTAACAGATATACTGACCTGAAGATGTTCGGTGAGTACTTTTTCGTAGATCACTTTCTCCAATACAAAGGCTTTAAAATCCTGCCACTCCATGTTGAAGGATTTTAAGTGTCGTTTGAATAGGTCAAGGGAACCAAGCTTGTCAATGACCTCGGTTTGAATTTGGACAAAATCCTCCTCCTTTACTTCATAGTTGTTCTTGTATTCGAGGAACACGACTTTATAATTGATCAGGTCTTCCAATACATTGGAATAAAACTGGTCTTCTAATTCCTTTGTTTTGCGGAAGCTGGGATAAAATTGCATGGCCTTGTCAATATCGGTCAGGGTGATGATTTCGTCATTGACCACGGCGGCAATTCTATCCAGCAGGATGGAGTTTTCCTGGCTCTGCAAGGCACTTTCCCCGCCAGATGCGCTGAATGACGGGAAGAAGCACAGGAAGAATAACGGGAAGAAGAACAGGGAAGAGCACCCCCACGTTTTTATAGGCTTGTTTTTTTTCTGTTTCATAGTCGTGTTTTTTATTTATTAATTACCTTAGAATACATTGCCAATGCCGATATGGAATCTAAAGTTCCGCCAGGTAAACAATTCGTTGACATCCCAGGCCAAATCAAAACGAATAGGGCCCATACGGGTCTTGTATTTAATCCCGAATCCCAGCGCTTTCTCCAAACTGGTAAAATCAATGCTTTTGACCTGCTGGAATACATTGCCGATATCGGCAAAAAAAGTATAATAGAAATCTCTGATTGGGATTATTTCAAAGGGAAACGTGGCTTCAAGATTAAATAATACCATGGCATTTCCCCCGATGGGTTTGCCGGTCATGTCGTCGATAGGTCCCAACCTGTCGCGACGCCGCCCACGGAAGGAATTAACACCACCGGCAAAAAATCGCTCGGTGATAGATAACCCGCCAGTGGCCAAACCATTACGCACTGAAAACGCAAATACACCATTCTTCAACAACTGAAAATTCTTCTGATAGCTCCATTGAAACTTGGCAAAAGAGTAATCTTTCTCAAACAAGGGAAAGCCGAATTTTAAATCGGCGGATAAGAAAGAACCCCTGGATGGATTCACTGGATCATCGCGCCTCTCCCGGACATACGAAAAATTGAGGGCTGTGGTATCAAAATAAGAACCAGCTCGATCAATATCTTTGGGTGTGATTTCCAGGTGGGTGAGTTCGGTGCGGTACCAGCTTAATGAGGCCATCACGTAAGAATCGGCAGTGAGTTTCTTGATCAATGACTCGCCAATACCAAAACGATTGAACTGGTAACTGGGATACACCTCGGTATCGGCCCATACTTTTAAGGAAGCGGTATACCGGTTTTTAAAAAAGAAGGGGGTATCAAAGGAGATAATGCCGCGCCGCTCATTCGTTCCCAATTGTGCCATAGCCGACAGGGTGGAATAAGAATTAAAAATATTGTGACCCTGATACTCCAATGTCCCACGGAAAGATTCCCGTCCTTCCCAACCGATACCAAAACCATAATACTTGCTGTAATCTGCTGTGGCTTTGATTAATATATTCAACACATGCCCATCCATCTCGATTTTAGCCAATTGAAACTGGCTGAATATTCCGCTGATCTCCATTTCCCGTTCAAATGCTTCTACTTTCAAACGGTCAAAGGGCTGGTTTTTTATCAGGGGAAACAGTTTGCCAATCAATTTTTGTTGTGATGTAGAGGCACCAATCACCACCAAGTCGCCCATAGTAAAAGCCGGGCCCTCCTTGATTTTGAGTAAAATCGATTTCTGTGTGCCCGGTGATATGACCGGGGTGATTTCGATGTGATCGTAGCCGTAATTAAGGTACAGGTTTTTTAGTTTATCAATGTCTTCATTCAGCCGTTGCTCCACATAGGGACCATTGACCTGCGATTTTAAGCACGGCAGAAGTATCTGATTGGTAAGCGACAGATTACCCTCGAAGAGAATGGAGTCGATAGTAAATCGCTTTCCCTCCGTGATCACAAAGGTGATATCCAGTTTCCTGTGGTTGCCTGCTTTGGTTCGTTTCTCTGCTCTATCGAATTCCGGCTGCACCTGGACCTGCGCTAACGAGTAGCCCTGAAAATAATAATATAAGCGCAAAATCTCCCGGTCCACCAATAACGTTTGCAAGCTGAGGTGAAAGAACTTGCTGAAAAACGATGAATTTGTCTTCATTACCTTGCGTAACTGGACTTCAGGGAAAGCTTGGTTCCCCTCTAAAAAAACCTCTCCCAATCGGTACAGCCGTTTTTTATTTGCCGTGAAGGTAATCGTTTTCTGGAGTTTCGCCTCGTCTACTGTAATGGTGGAAACTACCTCGGCATTTAAATAGCCCTTGTTTTTTAGATAATAAAGAATCCGGGCATTGCACTCTTTTTCCGCCCAATTTTCAAATACATTTTTCTCCCATATGGAAGATATCAAATCAAAGCGGGCTTTCATACCCACAAAATTAAACTGGTAACGATAACCCGATACCACGGTGATGTCCAGATTCACCATGGTTTTGCGCGTACCAGGGAATTTTTCCACCAGGGTTACTTCCGGGAAATAGAATTTTTCTTTTTTTAAAAAGGTTTTCACCCTTTCTATTTCCTGGTTGACCCGGTTGGGGACATACACCCCACCTCTAAAATAATCCTGGATGCGCCCTTTTAAAGCTTGTGGTGTGACCGTCACGTTGATCTTTCCTGTTTTGGTCTGGGTGCCGGGCTCTACATTAATTTTGACCGTGACCCAAGCACGTTCGTTGTTCCGGTACACATCGCAACGGACCAAGGGGTTAAAATAACCACGGGCATTTAAAAAAAGCGTGACCTCTTTTTTGACACTCGCCAATTTTTCTATTTCGAAGTAGGTGTTTTCCTGGATGGAAAAAATGGCTTTGCGTAGTTCTTTGCGATTAAATGCGCCCGAGGCCCCCGGCATTTTTATCGAAGGAATTTTCCCCGCCAGTTTAATGGCCCGGATCGTGTATTTGGGAAAGAGATCAAATTGGATATCCACTAGTTTTCCCGGTTTGGAGAATATCCTGATTTCAATGTTCTCAAAAGTTCCGATCTTGTATAAGCTCTCCAAACTTTTCCGGATGCGCGAGTAATTAAAGGGTTGGCCGGTTTGAAAATGCAGGAGTGTCTGGTATTGGCTGACAATACTGTTTTTGATCTGGCCTTGACTTTTAAAATAAATAGCATCCACTGTATAGTTGCTATAATCATTGCTCCCCCACAGGGTGAACGCCCCCCACAGCAGGAGTAAAAACATCGCGGTGGTGATACCCACGCGGTTAGTGGCGCAAGGCAACTTAGTGCCGCTTACGGAACCGGAGATCAATACTGAGTCGACCATCTTCATTTCTCATTCCTATCAATGATAATCCAGGTGAAATCTGGTACTGCAAGTAAATCACCTGCTGTCTTTGCGTGGAAAAATTGGTGGAATAAACAATTAAAAAATCCTTGGATATTTCTTTCCCTACTATAATAGAGGAGTCTTCAAGGGAAGCGCCCGTGATACTATTGATACTGGGTTCAAACTTTAGCATGTAATTACCGAAGATTTTTTTCGTCCGTTTTTTGATCTGTTCCATCAGTTCCGAGGCGATCATACCTGTGGGACCAGTACCAATCTGGGTACTAAGTTCGGTACTGGTGGGCCGATGAAACAGTTCGCCCACGGAGATCAACGACAGGATATCGCGTGGTGGCAAAGCTGGGGAGGAGATTAACTCGGGTTTGGGCTGGGAGGAGGAACCGTAGATGTTGAACTTAATACGATAATTTTTGATAAATGCTTCGGATTCAATACGCATCTGGGGATCATTGCGAAACTTGTTGTTGAAGGTTAACTTGGCATTGATGATATCAAATTTCTTGCCCGAAAAATTGATCTTGCCCTGCTTGCTTTCGATCACGCCCAAGAGAATCGGGAAATTCTTGGTGCCGATCAATTTCAGGTTAAATTTCCCCATTGCATCCCCAAAAGAATTTTTGATCCTCATGTTGCTATTGCCCACCAAGTTCAGGTCGAATTCTAACATGTCCAAGATATTGGTGCCCGAGGAAGCGAGGGAGGCATTGGTGTTAAATGAAACCCCCTCGTCAATTTCCCGCTCATAGATTCCAGAAGTCGCGTTTAATGTCCCGGACATCAGCACCCGTTTTGTCTCTTTGAGATATTTAATAGCCAGGTTGCCGTCCAGGGTAAAGGTGGTGCGATCCAGCGGATAGAGCGTCATATTTTTACCGTTAAGCCCGATATACAAAGTATCCAATCTGTTGTTCACGATCTTGAGGGTTCCGTTCCCTTCTACAGCGCCCCCGCCCAATGTCCCGGTGATGGAACGCAGGGTGAAATCAAGGCCTTTAAAAAAAAGATCGCCGCTAAAATTCTTTAATTCGTGTGGGAAATTGGGAAAAGAGAGCACTTGACCTTTAAATTCAGCATATCCTTCAGTAGTGATATCCGCGCTGTTCTGTCCGCTGATCTCCCCTTTGACCAGCAATTCACCTTTATTATTGCCCCAAGGGATCAACAGGTTAATATCGCGGATGCGCGCTTCATATCCGCCGGTAAACCGGCCTTTGTCGCGGTTCAACTGCATGGTATAGGGCGAGGTGACAGAGCCAGCGACAATGTTGCCCCGGGTAACCAGATTAAAGCGGGAAAAATCCGTGTATACATTGCCCTCACCACTGACCTTAAAGGGACGCTCCTGGTAAAAATGGATGTCGCTGGACTGATACGTGAGTCCAATAGGGTCTTTTTCAAACTCTCCTTTTCCTTTGAATGTCAGGTTTGTTTTCCCTTTGAATTGATTGTTTAATTCGTTTAAATCAATAGCGTCGATCTGACCGGTGATATTGAATTGTTTGTTGGGGAAATCAACAAAAATATCGGCTGTACCCCTACCTGTTTTATAGAGGTATTTCACATCTTTTAAAGTGACCGTATCGGAGTATTCCAGATTGCCCTGTAAATCTTGAAAGAGAAAATCGTAAAAGTTGGCTTCGCGGGCTTGGAAGCTGCCCGTCACCAGGGGAACTTTCATGCCCTTGTGGTCTTGAAACAGGAAGTTCCCTGTCATTTGGCCCTGTAAAGAGATATTGATATCCAGTAGGTCCAGCATTTTTTTCGCTTCGCCGCGAATATTGTTAAAGTGTATTTCCAGGTTCCCCGCGTGTTTATCCAGATTGATGCGAAACTCGCCGTTCAGATCCGGGTCATCCAGATTAAACGTACCTAATGTGATATCTCCTTTCGTGCTGATATGCCCTTGTAATGACCGGATAGATTGCTCGTCGGAGTAAAAATTCTCCAATAGAATATCGCTTTCAATGAAGAAGTTTTTCTCCACCTTTTTTATATCCAGGCGGATCGTGCTGTTCCCACCCTGTAGTTTCCAGCGGCTGAGTGGTAGTTTAATATAATGGCCCGTGTATTTCTCAATCAATTGGGCTTGGTCTACAGACGCATCCAATTGGATGGATAGTTTAGTGGGATTGTGGGGTGTGGATAGCCCTTTTAGAAAATTCAGTTTCCCGAACTCTGTTTTTAGATTCTTGGCGGCAAAAGAGACTTCCTTTGTTTTGGTATTCACGGCAAAATCAATCTGTCCAGCCGCGCTGAATAACGTCGGCGGGCAATAGGCGCTGTTTTGTTCTATTTCTGCGGTGCCCGTGATCTGTCGGCCTTCAATCGACACGCTCCCTTTTTTGATCACCCCGCCTACCGGGACAATATCCGCGATGTCTACCGCGGCCAGTAACTTTTTAACCGGTAGGTTCCGGGCATTGATGAGGATGGTACGTCCGTTTTTCTCAATGTGGGCGATGGTTGCCAGTCCATCCGCTTCAAATGTGGTATCCACCAGTATCCGCTTGTTTTTGGGGTCCCAGTTGATCGTGCCCCGCATGTTTTTAAAGGGTTGTTCTCCGATGGAAAAGGCATTAAAATTAAAATTACCATCAATAGATATCTCACCCGACTTGGTACGGGTAAAGCGGGCGTTGCCGTACATAAATTCCCGGATGCTCAAACGATTTAAGAGCGGGTCCAACAACTGCCGCATACTGCCCTGGGTAAAGACATTTAACATGACCCGGCCATCTTTCTTTACCCGTCCGTTGATATTGATTTTTTGCTGTTCTGTTTCCCAGTAGAATTTGCCGATTTTCCAACTGTCCTGTTGCTCCTTGAACTCACCCAGCATCTGGCCTTGTATGGTGACCGGGTCGCCGCTAAAGGAAAAAACGGCCCTTAAATGGGGCGACGTCAGGCGGTAAATCGTGGCATTCTCGCGTGGAAACGAATATAAATTAAAATTTACCAGTTTGAGAAAAAGAGCTGGGGTATCGTAGGTTAATTCCCCATCCACGATATTTACTTTATTGATAGTAAATGGTAGTTTTCTCTTGGGTGTCTTCTTTTTTTTCTTTAACAGCGCATCGTCCAATATAACAATGGGACGATGAATCGTCAGGTTAATCTCTTTTTCCTTGGCAAACAGCGAAAACAGCGGGATATCTGCACTTACCCGCTGAAAGGAGACGATGTTTTTATCTTTGATGACAAAGTCTTTGATATTGCTAATTTGCACCGAGGGTGGGAAAAATCCAATGTCCAGGTTCTTGTATTCGATCTTCTGAACCAGGTAGCTGTTGATCTTATTGAAGACGTACAGTCTCAGTGAATAATACCCCACCACCAGCACGAAAAGTATAAAAAAAAACCGATCACTAATTTAAGTTTCCGTGACCATCGCCGTGGCTTCGTTTTTGGCACCTTGCCGTCATTTGCCGTGCTGGTTTCGTTTTCAATATCTTTTTCAATATCTTTCTCTATGTCTTTTTCTATTTCAAGCATGATGTTCTTTTATTGTCCGGTTACCTGCATATCGTTTCTTTTTAATCTACTGTTTTAATACCATTACATCCAACCGCGTTATACCCAATGCGGTACAACCCAAGTCTTATCGCTTATTTTTTGACCTTTTCCCAATCTTTGAGGAATTTTTCCATGCCGAGATCGGTTAAGGGGTGTTTGAGCAACATGGCCAGGGTAGAAAAGGGAACCGTGGCGATATCGGCGCCCATTAACGCCGATTGGACGAAATGTACTGGGTTCCGCACCGAGGCCACGATAATTTCGGTGGACAGCGCGTAATTATTAAAAATCTGGACGATCTCTTCTACCAGTCCCATGCCGTTGCCGGAAATGTCGTCGATGCGGCCCACGAAGGGAGACACGTAAGAAGCACCCGCTTTGGCAGCCAGTAACGCTTGAGAAGCGGAAAATATCAGTGTCACATTGGTTTTAATACCCATGCTGGTTAACTTCTTGACCACTTTTAATCCTGGTAGGTTAATTGGTACTTTGACCACGACATTCTCGGAAATTTTTGCGTATGTTTCCGCTTCTTTGATCATTTCTTCTGGTGTAGTGGCTGTGACTTCGACTGATACCGGGCCAGGTACGATAGCCAGAATCTCTTTGATTAGGGGGAGGAACGCCAGTTTCTCTTTGGAAATCAATGACGGGTTGGTGGTGACGCCGTCAATAATGCCATAATCCACTGCTTCCCTGATTTCATCTATATTTGCTGTATCCAAGAAAATTTTCATTTAGACCTCCGTCTGATTGTTTTTTTCTTTCTTTTTCAAACAATATCTTATTATAGCAAAACAATCATAATAAATAAAGAATTTTTTAAGTATCTATTCAGTTTTTTGTACCGACACCCTCCCTCATTGCCCCATGCCTCATTTTCCCGGTAAAAATCATTTGTCCCTGACACAAAATCATTTGTCCCTGACACAAAATCGTTTGTCCCTGAAGCAATGTCATTTGTCCCTGACACAAAATCGTTTGTCCCTTGAACAATGTCATTTGTCCTTGATAAAAAATCATTTGTCCCTTGAACAATGTCATTTTTTCCCGATAAAAATCGTTTGTCCCTTGAACAATGTCATTTGTCCCCGATAAAAATCATTTGTACCTTGGACAATGTCATTTGTCCTAGGACAGATACCTGATAATTCATTTTTTTCTTTATTATAAGGATGTTTGTTCTGTTTTACAGGTGATTCGTCAGGTAATCGCTGGTAATTGCCCGGTCCACAAAAAATAAGTGTCATTGGAGACGGGAATGGGGATTGTTTTACTGATTTATCCATCGGTAACGATTCATTCGCGAATAGCAAAATTTAAAAGGAGAATAGCTGATCTTTTCCCATAGCCCCTTGACAAATTTCCACCTGTGCCATAAAATGAAGAGATGAAGGAAAAAAACATGGATATCAATAATACCACCTACCAAAAGCCCAAACGATATTTTGAAAAAATCGGCACAGTAAATCCTATTTCCTCTTACTATGTTCCTTTAGACAATGTGGTTAACTCTGAAAATCAAGATATTAAAACCCTGATTGATATGGGCCGCTATTTTTCCATATTCGCCCCGCGGCAGAGTGGCAAAACAACCTTTCTGGAAATGCTCAGACAGGAATTGCACCAAGACAAGACATACGTGGTTGTATTCCTGAGTTTTCAGTATTATGCTAGTTTTAGCAAAAGGAAATTTTATACAGAAATTGAGAGGAATTTGTTTCCACAACTGATAAGTCGCCTCAAAGACATCGGCTGCGAAAAAGCTGAAACCGTATTCCAATTTTTAAAAAGCCACCATCTGAAGGACCATATTTCATTGATGATACTTTTTGAAGAATTAAACCGTATCCTCCAATTCAAAAAGATCGTTGTGGTTATTGACGAATTCGATGGTATCCCCCTCAAGGAGTTGGGAAATTTTTTGACTTCCTTGCGAGAACTGTACCTTAAATACAAAATCACCGGCCAGAAAGCTCTCTATTCCGTCGGTTTGATTGGAATTCGCAATATTACCAAACTGGTGGTGGGTGGGGTTTCACCCTTTAATATTGCGGACCATGTAGAACTGCCTCCCTTTTCTCTAAAAAACGTGCAAGATCTCTTTGGCCAATACACGGCAGAAACCAACCAACCCTTTACAACCGGAGCGATACATAAAATTTTCGCGGAAACCAGCGGTCAACCGTGGCTGGTCAACCGCTTGGGGCTAATCCTGACGGTGAACATGAAACCGGGAACGATTGACCCCATCAGTGAAAACGATGTAGAACAGGCAATTCAACTCCTGTTGCAGGAAAAGAATGATCATTTTGACAACTTATACGAGAAAACCGTCCTATACAAGGAAACCTTTGTGGAGATCGTTTTTGATCATGTGGAGTATCAACCCTATGATAAAGAACAATCATGGCTGGAACAGTACGGCCTGATTAAAAATTTTCATGGCCATGCAGTGGTGGCTAACAATATATATAAAGCCATTAATCTGAAGGCTTTTATTAAAGAAGCAGAATTACCCCAGGATTTAGCCCCACAGGAATATGCGATTGCAGATGATCGGCTGGATATGGAAGGAATACTGCTTCATTTTAATGATTATATTACCAAAATTGGTGTCCGTGCCTTTTATCAAGAATATAAACCCCATGAAAAAGTGGGGCAATTTCTTTTAACCGCTTGGCTATACCAATTTGTCTGTAGGGGCGAAGGCGAACTCCACTATGAAATCGTGACAGGTCTGGGCAGAATGGATATCCTGTTGTCCTATAAAGGGAAGAAATATATCATCGAAACCAAGGTCAACCGTTATGTGGATATATCCACCACACGGGATGAAGGTATTCTTCAGATAACCCGTAAATATCTGGCCACCGCAGGTCTCAATGAAGGGTATCTGGTGATCTTTGATATCCGCAAACCGGTAGGCACCCCATGTAAACCAGAGTATCACCTGGATGGTGACAAAAAAGTGACCAGCTTCACCATTTGCATCGGTCGCCCTGAGTAGCATTCTGGGATAATTTTTTATTATTCATAAAGAATAACATAACACATTTTAAGCAAAAAATCTCGCCCCCAAAAATGATCAATATAAAATGGTCTCGGGCGCTGCTTTATTTTGACCTCAAAAATGGAAGGAAAAAATAACAGTGGACAAGAATGGGTTATGGTTTTGGGGAGATTTTTTTATGTGGGGAAGAAAGGTGCCGTCCAAAAAAACAATTGCCCGCTCACAGTCACTATTATTTTTTTTGGGCATCGAATAACACGAATCATCGCGAAGTTCTCAGAATTTTTTGTAACTGTTCACTCATTAGCAGGTTATTGTCAATAGGTCAGTGGTTTACTGTGAGAACAAGCGTCTATGGCTTCTCAAGGAATCAGGAAACTCGTTTCTTGACGATTTCAACCACACCTTTGACTTGTAGGAGTTCGTGATAAATCTTTTCGAGCTGAGCCATATCTTTTACTTCAAAGGTAATTTTTAAACCGCTCTGCTCATTGCCCACTTTTTCATTGGTAATCATCAGGATATTGGAATTATATTTGGCAACTACGCCGGAAATAGCGGTTAAAATTCCGGGTTTGTCCTTCACCAGGATATAATACTTGACCTGATAGGAGTATTCACCCACATCGGTCCACAGAACTTCCTTTTGCCGCGAGAGCAAGACATTTTTCATGCTGCCACAATCCAACCGATGAATTACCAGACCCCGGTTTTGAGTCACATACCCGATTATCTTCTCCCCTTTAATGGGACTACAACACTTGGCAAAACTGACATCAACATCAGCAATTCCCTCAACATTAACCAAACGATACATTTGATCGCTGCTTTTTTTACGTGACCGTCTTTTGACCTGCACATCCAATGCTTCCACCTCGGGAAAAAGGCGCTTTAAGAAGCGGCGGTCCAGTATTTTTTCATTGCTCCCCAACAGTTTAAAAAAGGATTCCATGTCCGTACACTGGACCTTTTTTACCCGTTGTTTCAGTTCCTCGTCGGAGAATTTCAGGTCGTGTTGCTTGCGGTACTCGCGAAGCACGCGGGCCCACAGCTTTTTTCCCTTCTCATAATAAAGCGAATGTTCCTTTTTCTGGATATAGGCGAGAATTTTTTTCTTCGCCCGGTTGGTGATCACATATTTGAGCCAGTCAATACTGGGGTGAGCGTTTTTGGCAGTTTGAATTTCCACTACATCACCGGAATTTAATTCGGTTCGTAACGGCACCATATGTTCGTTGACCACAGCGCCTTTACAATGATCGCCGACCTCGGAATGAATCGCATAGGCAAAATCCACGGCTGTGGCACCCGCTTTAAGATTCACCACTTTACCCTTGGGTGTGAATACATAAATCTCGTTGGGTGTCAAATCACCTTTGACCAGAGATAAAAATTCCTTGGGATTGGGATTCTCCTTGTGGGTGTCAATTAAATCCCTAAACCACTGCAAGCGCTGATCATCCTCGATAAAGGTAATGCCTTCCTTGTACTTCCAATGCGCGGCAATACCTTCTTCGGCCATCCGATGCATGTCAAAAGTACGAATCTGAACCTCATACTTGATACCCTCTGGACTGATTATCGTGGTGTGGATAGATTGATACCCATTGGATTTCTGATTGGCAATAAAATCCCGCAAGCGGAAAGGAATATAACTCCACCGCTGATGAATCTCCCCCATCAAGGCATAACAATTCTCAATGGAATTGGTAATAATACGCAAGGCAAGTAAATCAAAGACATTATCAAAACTGATACTCTGGCGCTCCAGTTTCCTGAAAATAGAAATCTCCCGTTTCATACGGTAATGAATCTCGCCGGGAATTTTATAATGGGTCATAATTTTTTGCAGTTCATCTTTGAGTGCCTGCATTTTTCCATCTGCCCACTCGCGTTTATCCATGATATTCTTCTCGATTTTTTTATACTCTTCAGGATAAGCGTATTGGAACGCGATGTCTTCCAGATCGGTTTTCATTTTTCCCATGCCCAGGCGATAAGCAATCGGAGCGTAGATATCCAGCGTTTCTTTGGCGATGCGAACGCGTTTATCCTCTCTTAACACGCCCAGAGTACGGATATTATGATAACGATCAGCCAGTTTGATCAGAATGACACGCACATCATTGGTCATGGCAATGATCATTTTTTTCAATGTTTCGGCTTTGGCGTCTTCCTTATCAATCGTGGAAATCTTGGTGATTTTAGTCACGCCTTCCACCAGGTTGGCAATCTCCTTGCCAAAAAGAGAAACGATATCTTCAATGGTATAGTCAGAATCTTCGACAACATCATGCAACAAGGCCCCGGCAATAGAAATCTCATCCAGTTTCATATCTGCCAGGGTATCGGCCACTTCAAGGGGATGGATGATATAAGGTTCGTCTGAGGCGCGCCGTTGATTCATGTGTGCCGCTGCGGCCACTGAATAGGCTTTCTTTAACAATTCAATGTTGGCATCACTGTAATAACTCAATACTTTTTCTTGGAGCTCGAAGAATCGTTTAATCATTTTGTTTCTGCTTTTTCTACTAGTCTCTTTTGACTATTCTCTGTTGGCTATTCTCTGTTGGCTATTCTCTGTTGACTACTTTAGAATATTCTCTTCCACATTTTCGGCAGCAATAGCATAAGTTATATAGTAATATACTTTTACGATAATATCAACTTATTTGTATTAATATATTTCCCTGTACTTCGTTTCCAAGTACTGGATAAAGGGAGTGGCCGATAATGGAGTACTGGTGAGGCGGTGGATCAACTCCGGGGCATCAAAACGGCGCCCCAGGGAATGGATGTTAATCCGCAACCAATCCCTTAAGGGCACGAGTTCCCCGGCTTTGATAAGAGAATCAAGACCCGGTATTTCTTTGTGTGCCTGCTCCAGAATTGGCACGGCGTACAAATTACCAAGAGCATACGTGGGAAAATAACCAAAAGCACCCATGGACCAATGAACATCCTGCAACACGCCATCTTTATAATTCTGCGGGCGAATACCAAGGTAATCCTGCATCTTTTGATTCCATACCTCTGGCAATTCGTTTACCGGGAGGTTTTCATTTATCAGCATTTTCTCGATCTCAAAGCGCAGCATGATGTGTAGTGAATAGGTCACTTCATCGGCTTCCACTCGCACCAAGGAAGGTTTCACGCGGTTGATCATGCGGTAAAATTGTGCTTCGTCAACAGTGGCCAAGGGGTCAGGGAAGTATCCTTTCAAGATAGGGAAGAAGTGGTCCCAAAAATGGGCGTTCCGGGCAATCAGATTCTCCCATAACCGGGATTGACTCTCATGAAATCCATAAGAAATCGAATCACCCAGTGGATTGCCGTAATCAGCCACGGGTAAACCTTGTTCATAGAGCGCGTGACCCGTTTCATGAACCGTTCCAAAGAACGCGGTATTAAAAAAATGCTCGTCAATCCGGGTCGTAATACGTGCATCCGTCGGATGAAATGAAATAGAAAAAGGATGCGCGGATTTGTCCTGCCTGCCACAAGACCAATCAAAACCCATGGCAGTCACCACCTTTTTCCCGAATTCCCATTGTCCCGTGGCCGGGAAGAATCCAGTCAATGGCGTGGTGTCGATTTGAACGTTCGAACCAGTGATGGCTTGCACCAATTTCACTAAATGCTGACGCATCGGCTCGAACAGTTCCGTAATTTTTGCCGAGGTCATGCCCGGTTCGTATTTGTCCAGCAAGCTGTCATAGGGAGTAGTGGTGTACCCGTAATAATCGGCTTCTTGTTTTTTAAGCGCCACCATCTTTTCCAGAACAGGCGCAAAGGTTTTAAAATCATCCCCCACGCGGCACTTGGCCCAGACTTGTTGGGCCTTGGAAGCATGGAGGGAAAGTTCCCGCACAAACTTCGGCGGCAGGGCTGCCGCATCCATATAATCGCGCCAAGCCAGATAAAGCATCCGCCGTGTATCGGCATTCACTTCCCGGTCCAAGAGAACCCCGCTCTCCATGTCCAGAATTTTCGCCAGTGCAGACGTGAACTTTTTCCCGGTTTGCAGGTGATGGGCAAGGGAACTGAGATACGCCAGATGTTCCGCACGAATATTGCCACCACCTTCGGGCATTTTTGTTTCCTGGTCCCATTGCAGTACCGATTCAATGGATTTTATTTTTTTAATTTCCAATAACAGGGCTTTCAGATGTTGAATGTTCATGGGTAGCTCCTCTTTTTTTTTATTTGTTTTTGATAGCATTAAACCATAACAGGATGTCCGCGCGCATTTGTTTGCGGGGGGTAATGATATCCAATTCCTGGTAATATTCCGTCCGGTCAATGATTTCACCGATCAAGATGCTCACCGTAGCTAACCCACCCAAAAGAGTGGCTGGGGCACCGGGTAAAAAAACGAAAACACTGGCGGGCAAGATAAATCCCAAAAGAATACGGGTGCCACTGAGTAGGGGCCGTATGGGGCGACATAATTGTTTGAACAGGTATTTGCGCTGAAGATACAACGTGAGCTTGAAGAATCCAGTGGCGGCGAATATAACGACATGGCCAGTCAGGAACCCGGCCAGATAAAGCCCATTAAATAAGACATGGGCACTGTGAAAATTGGCAGGCCCGATATGCAACGCGACCTGATATATCCGATCAATGGCAAAAAGACTAAAAAAACCAGCACTTAACGCGACCCATCCGAGCACGTGAAACGGGGGGGCAAAGAAAAGATAAAAACCACCGAGTCCTAAAAAAGCGGAAAACAAAAATATCTCGCGACTGAGCCAGGAATGCCTGAGATTAAAAATAGCTCGATAGGCCCGTTGTTTTTTTCCGAGGTGAATCGTACTGAGTGCCATAGCCACACTGCCAAGCCCGACAAATACAAATGAATTCAGGGGCAAGGAAACAATTACATAAGCGGCAAACCAAGCCGTTAAAATAAACGCCATGGAAGTAAAAACCAACAGGATCCATTCTGCTTTTAAAGTAATTTTGGCAGGGGGATTATCCAGGCAACTTGCAAACAAAGAATTAATAGCGTGGGCCGCAGGAGGTGCCGAGGCATGGGGCACTTGTTGTCGGTCTCGCAACGGTTTAAAGCGAATCGCCGGGTGTAATCCGTTGTTGGTGAAGCCCGGGATTCCCGGTTCCATTGGTTCCAGCGGGTTTATTTTTCCCAGGCCCAATGCCTCCGTCGGACACGCGCGGACACATGCAGGTTCTTCACCGTCCCGCAGCCGCGTAATACAAAAGTCGCATTTCTCCACTGTGCCAGATGATTCGTTGTAGCGCGGGGCATCATAAGGACAGGCCCAGGTGCAATATTTACAGCCCAAACACAGTGCCCCGTCGATAATCACGGCCCCGGTATCCACATCCTTGGTTATAGCCGCTGCTGGACAATGCGTCATACAAGCAGGGGAACCACAATGATTGCACGAGAGGGATAGACTAAACACGGGCATGGACGGATGACGGTGCTCATTAAAAGTCACTACTGCACGCCGATTCAATTCCCGTATATTACCGAGATCACCAATATCACCCTGCTCGATGGTACAGGCCAACATGCAGGCACCGCAACCTGTACAACGATTCAAATCAAATAAAAAAGCGTTTTGCTCGATAATGGACCTCCTAATCTGGCAAAGCTGTCGAATCTGGCGAACTTAAGGCCACAACCTCTACCAGATTGTCATGGAACGCCGCACCGTAACCCATATCGGTTTCCCGGCCCAAACTGAGGAAATTCACCGTGCCACCCTGGGTGATCCACCAGCCATTGGTAATACACACACAACCCGTTTTCATACTCAAATCAATACACGCTTCCAATTCCAAGCTGCCACGGTTATTAAAGACACGGACTTTTTCAGCATGAGAGATATTCCGTTGCGCCGCATCTTCCGGGTTGATCGTGAGCAGTGGTTTCGCGCTGAATTGTTGGATCATTTTCAGGTTATTGAATTGTGAATGAATACGGTTTTTGGTATTGGGCGTCATCAGGTACAACGGGAACATCTTGGCTTCCGGGGAGGAACGGCGCACCGATTCGCAGGGTTCCGTGTACACCGGTAACCGGTCCACCCCCCAACGTGTACGGGCTTCATAGGACAACAACTCTATCTTGCCCGATGGCGTAGGGAACTTTAAATCCGCAAATGCCACGTCCCGCGTTCCCGGTGCCAACAGCGGTCCCTCTTTAAGGCGTGCCAAAGTTAAGTCCGGGAAAGGAGCCAGTTTTTTAGCCAGAAAAGATTCGATATCACTGTCCAAAGGACCAGGGAAAAACTCATTAATATCTTGCGCCGGAAATTGCAACCGTTCCGCCAAAAGCCGGTAGATTTCTGATTCCGGTTTCACTTGGCCAGGTGGTTCAAAAATCTTTTGTTTCAGTTGAATATAAGGGTGCCAATACGCACCGATTACATCCGATTGCTCGAACATGGATTTAGCTGGCAAGATAATATCCGCTTCCAATGCCGTATCAGTAAGAAACTGGTCCACAACAACGCGGAACTGGAGCGCCCGGAAGGCATTTAAAACAGTATGGGTTTCCGGGTTCTGTGTGATCGGGTTGCCCCGTTCCACCCAGGCCATTTTAAGCGGCGGGTTCTGTTGGGTGGCCATATCTTGTCCCAGTCGGGCAGTAGAAATAGAGATGCGGGCAATACCGTCAGGTGTTTTGGGCGGATAAAAAGAAAAAGGATCGCCCACTTTGGCAAAAATACTGCTTTGCAAGTTGGCGAATTGCCACGAGGCCCCAGGTTTGCCAATATTACCCGTAATAGCGCTTAAGGCAGCCATAGCCCGCATAGTTTGCCCGCTGTTGGTGTAACGTTGCATCCCAAAGCCCGCGCAAATAGTGATCGGGTTATTGTCCGCCATTATTTTGGCCAGTTCCAAGATAAAAGGTTCCGGTACATCCGTAATTGCCGCCACGTGAGCCGGAGTGTATGCCTCTACCAAAACACTGAATTCCGGGAACCCCAGCACATGGTCCGCGATAAAATCATAAGCAACTGCCTTTTCCTTGATCAATACATGGGCCAAACCCAGTGCGAGCGCACCATCTGTGCCTGGACGCGGTTGAATCAGCAAGTCGGCCCGGTCTGCCGAGGGTGTGCGGCGCGGATCGATGACCACCAGCTTCGCCCCTCTCTCCACGGCCAAATCAATAGACCTCATTTGTTGCACGTTCGTTTCCGCCGTGTTCTTGCCCCAGAGGATAATTAAGCCAGCGTTTATTATGTCCCAGGGCACGTTGTGTATATTCGCCCCAAAAGTTAAACGTGTCGCTTCCAAACCCGCCGGCCAGCATAAATCCCCGTAAGTAGTCGTATACCCCCCATATAAAGACCAGAAAGAATCACCTATCCCGTTGAGCAACCCTTTCGTGCCACTCGCCGAATAATATAAAACACTCTGTGGCCCAAACGTGTCTTTGAAATACCGTAGTTTTTGAACAATAGTTTCCAGCGCTTCATCCCAGGAGAGACTCTCGAAACCGGAGCCATCCTTTTTTCGTTTCAGCGGAGTGAGAATGCGGTCCGGTGAGGTCACCCGTTCCACGTAACTCTGCCCTTTTAAACAGACCCCTTTTGGTGTCGCTTGATTCGTCGGATGGGATTCAATGCGGCAGATGCGGTGGTTGTTTTCATCCATGTATACCTTGAGACTACAGGTACTGTAGCAGTTCCGTGGACAGACCGTTGTATAAACCTTCATTTGTTTTATTTTTCCTCTGCTTTATTTTATCACGATAAAGAATTATAATAACCAAAAATCCTTTTGAAATTTTTTTTTATATATTTTTTTAAGAAATTTTTTATGAATTTATTTTAATGAAATTATACCATGATTGTGATATACTATTCAAAACAGGTACTAAACGTGAAGATGACGTATCTATTCGGTTTTTCCCAACATCAAACTAAATTCACCAGTCAAAAGTCGAAAAACAAAAATGATGGTTCTCATTTTGAATCTTTCCATTTTTATTTTAAATCCTTCCGTTCTCGTTCTGGACCCCACGATTCTACAAAATAGGTCGGCGGTTCTACAAAAAACCCTGGCCGTTCTACAAAAAACCCCGGCGGTTCACCTTCTGACCCCGGCGGTTCACCTTCTGACCCCGGCGGTTCACCTTCTGACCCCGGACGTTCACCTTCTGACCTCGGCCGTTCACCTTCTGACCCCGGAGCGCCGGGGTATTTGTGAGTATTTTGGGGTTTGAAACCCGAAACCCAGGGTTAAAAACCCCTATTCACAGCTCCCACCCGTATTAAATCAATAATAATGCTACTATTATGTAACTTTTCGCCGCAGACACTGTTGTTTTAACCACACAGCGCAGCAGATAGATTCATCTCGCCTATGATTCTTTTTACTCTAGGTTGTACCTGATGAATTCCATTTAGAAGTGTACCACAAATTTCATGAATTTACACCCCATTGAACCAACAAAAAAAAATTCTGAGAAATTTCCCGTTGATGCGTGTTATTTGATGCCCAAAAGAATAATATTGACTGTGAGTGGGCCATTGTTTTCTGGGGGGCTGTTCAAAAAACTGAATAGAACCAAGATAACCTCTTGACAAATTGAACCGCTTAAGTTATATTGACCCTTTGGAGGAAACTATGGAGATCAAACGATATTTTGACTATAATGCAACCACCCCGGCAGACCCCAGGGTAGTAGAAGCAATGCAACCTTTTTTTTCTAATAATTTTCACAATCCCTCCTCGTTTTACCGCGAGGCAGGCGAGGCAGCGGCTGCGATTGAAACTGCCCGCGAGAAAGTAGCGCACCTGATTCATGCGGATGCCCGCGAAATTTTCTTTACAGGTGGTGGAACCGAATCAGACAATTTGGCTGTCCTGGGAACCGCCTCAAAATGGAAGGACAAGGGCAATCATATTATTACTTCCGCTATCGAACATCCGGCAGTTCTGAAAGCCTGCGAATTCCTGGGAGAAAGAGGGTATGAAATCACCTATTTGCCAGTAGATGGGAAAGGATACGTGCGCCCCGATGAGCTTCGGAAGAGTATCAAAACCAATACCATCCTGGTCTCCATCATGCATGCCAACAATGAAATCGGCATCCTACAACCATTGCGGGAACTGGTAGAAATCGCCCATGAAAAAGGCGTGCTTTTTCATACCGACGCCGTCCAATCTACCGGCAAAATCCCCGTCGATGTGAAAGCACTGGGTGTGGACATGCTGACTTTTTCTGGCCATAAAATATATGGACCCAAGGGTATGGGCGTGTTGTATTTAAAACGCGGTGTAAAAATTGAGCCACTGATTTTTGGCGGTGGTCATGAACGCGGTTTACGTGCGGGCACGGAGAATGTGCCGGGAATTATCGGGCTGGGTAAAGCCGCTGAATTAGCAGGGGCGGAAATGGCGGCGGAAGAACAAAAATTAAGACCACTCAGGGATAAAATTCTCCTGGGTATCTCCAATTCGATCCCGGAAATTTTAATCAACGGTGATCCCGCCCACGGTCTGTACAATACGTTGAATGTTTCGATAAAATATATTGAAGGGGAATCTATTCTGGCCATGTTGGATGGTGAGAATTTTTGCCTTTCTTCCGGTTCCGCTTGTTCGTCGCGTTCGTTGGAGCCATCCCATGTTCTTCTCGCCATTGGCTTGAAACATGAAGATGCCCATGGAAGTTTACGAATCAGCCTGGGAAAATACAACACCGAGGAAGATGTCACCGATCTGCTGGCGACATTACCACCCGTGATTCAAAGACTGCGCATGATATCACCTTTCTGGAACCATAAATAACCGATGCTTCCCAGCATCAATAAAAAAAAGTAGCGCTAATGAGGAGAATATAATGCTTTACAGTAAAAAAGTAATGGAAAAATTCCGTGATACCAAGAATTATGGAAAGATCGAAAATGCCGATGGCATTGGAAAAGTGGGCAATGCCAAATGTGGCGACGTGATGTGGATTTATATCAAGGTTGACAACGGCATAATCACCGATGCCAAGTACGAAACCTTTGGCTGTGTGGCTGCTATTGCTACCAGTTCGATTGCCATAGATATGATTGTGGGTTCGCCGGTGGAAGAAGCGTTAAAGTTGACCAATAAAGCAGTCGCTGAAGCCCTGGATGGTCTACCTCCGGAAAAGATGCACTGTTCTCTGCTGGCAGAAGAAGGTATCAAAGCCGCCATCGAGGATTATCACAAACGGCTGAATGTCGCCTGATTTAAACTGACCGAGTAAAACCGTGGGCCACCTTGAATTGGGCTGGCCCATGTTGATTGGGATACTCTCTTGAGGTGATCATGGAACTATTGGGAAACTTCGCCAGGGAAACGTTGCGTTTATTTATCGAGATGAGTCCTTATTTACTGCTGGGCTTTTTTTTTGCAGGTCTATTGCACACTCTTCTGGGGGAAAAATATATCCGCCGCCATTTCGCACGTAGCGGGTGGGTATCGATCATAAAAGCAGCCATTTTTGGTATCCCTTTGCCCGTGTGCTCTTGCGCGGTTATTCCGCTGGCCGAGTCGTTGCGCCGGGATGGTGCATCCAAGAGCGCCACCATGGCCTTCCTGGTGTCCACCCCTTCCAGCGGTGTGGATTCCATTTTGGCTACCTATGCGCTGATGGGACCAATTTATGCCCTGTTCAGACCCATCGCCTCTTTCTTTTCCGGTGTCCTCGTGGGCATCATCACCCATTTTATGGATGACGAAAAAGAAGAGACACCTGCCGCCCAATTATCCAAGTCCAAACCCCGCAATTGTTCCAACACCAAAACCGCCCCGGGGATTAAATCTAAAAAAGGACTGGTCAAAGAGATTTTGGTTTATGGTTTTAACGTGATCCCCGAGGAAATATTCAAAACGTTGCTGGTCGGGGTGGTGATAGGCGGGGCAATTTCCTCTTTGGTTCCTGCCGATTTTGGGGCCAAGTATTTGCTGGGTAGTCCGTTGCTTAATTATGTGATGATATTATTGATTTCCATTCCCCTGTACGTGTGCGCCACCGGTTCCATTCCTATTGCAGCCGCGTTGATTGCCAAGGGTGTTTTGCCGGGCGCCGCGTTGGCATTCTTGATCGCCGGGCCCGCCACAAACTCGGTCACTATCGCCTTTGTCTATAAAAAAATGGGTAAACAGGTGGCTTTTTTTTATATCCTTTCCATTATTGTAGCCAGTGTGGTACTGGGGGTGCTCTTGGATGCGCTGGTGGCCAGCGGGGTGATGGGGATCGGGGCCGTTATTGCGGGCGAGGAAGCACAATTGCCCGAATTTATCAAAATCAGTTGCGCCATTATCATGGCATTTTTATTTTTGAATTCCAAATACGATTTAATTGGATTAAGCTTATTCCACAGGAGAAACAATATGACCAATAAAACGATTCACACTATCCATGTCCCAGACATGACTTGCCAACACTGCAAGATGAGAATCACCAAAGCCCTAGAACAAATGCCGGAAATTCAATCGGTTTCCATTGACCTGAACAACAAAGATGTGACCGTTGAAACCGACGCGTCCAGGGAAATCATTGTCAACCGAATCAAAGAAGAAGGGTATAGTCCCGTTTAAAAGACTGTTAAATTCAGGCGTTTACTCTTCCACCACCGATACTGCTTTTTCCCGCTGTTCATCAATCAGATGTTTCCAGATGAATAAAAACGGTAGGATTGATCTTTTGTACAATACCTTATTTTTTAACAGATAATTAAAAAATCGGTGCAGGGTTTTCATATCTACACTGTTATCCGCGTTGAAAGGTTCTTTTTGTGGCGCAGAAGCGTTTAAATCCGGTTTGTTCTGTTCATCCACAATACCGGTGATCAAATTATCGGATAACCGCTCAAAAGAGATGCTAAAAACACGGCCAGGTAATTCCTCCAGGGTAAACCCCCGCTTTGAAACAATCAAACCAGGAGAAGTCCCCTGATTCACCATAAAATTTATCAATTCCTTGGGAAGCAACAATGAAATTTCCCTGCCTGATTTATTTTTACCATTTTTTTGGGGTGGAATGAAGGAAGGTATCCACAGTGATTTACCTAATCGGTTAAGCTGGAATTCCGTTTTCCCTGAGAAGTCAGGATGGAGATTCGGGTGCAGAAGTCGCTTGATTTGTTTATAATGATCGATATCTTCACTCAGAAGTAGTTTTAACTCTTCAAACTTATGAACCATAATTTTTTTCATCAAGGGGATATTGAGAAGATCTTTTATTTCCTCGATAAGGAGTTCATCATTTTGTTTGGCATCATAATCGAAATTCATATTTTTTCCTTGTTTTTTAAGAAAGGTAAGCCCCGGGTTGTGTTGCCGCAAATTGCAATGCACAACAATCAGCCCAGCCCCACAACACCCGGGGCAAACCCTTGTTACTAGATTTTTTTTATTGTTTTTTTATTGGCCTTTGAATAACCTCACCTCGTCGACACTCATGTCTTCAGTGCAAAAAATCAAATTATCCACGATAGAAATGGCCATGTATTCGTTTTTGGTGATATAGAGACTGTTTATTCCATGGGTGGCGATTTCCTGTTTGATTTTTTCGATTTCAGTACCTCGTAATGAGACGAAGAAGTCATCAAAGATAATTACTTTTCCTGTTTTTTTCGCAGCCTCAAATAGTATTTCCCACAATGCGGGTTTTTGGGCCACACGTTTTGGCCAGAAAAATTTGTTCTTACATTTTTCTGACCCGGGGAAAACCATTTGAATGGTTGTTCTGGCTACACCTGGAAAGTTTTGCGGGTTCGGTAAATAGACAAACCCGAGTTCCTTGGCTTCTTTACCGTTTATCGTGATGGGTGGAGTCTGGCTTGTTCCAGAAAAATAACTGTAGGGGTGATGGCGAATGGCAGGATCACCGGTCAGTAGCAGATTGAGTTTTCCAGACTCGATATTGATGGCAAAATTATTGATGGGCTGCCTGTCCCGCGTCAATAATTTGTTGAACCGGTAGAATACCACCCAAACCAGTACCAGAATATAAAGAACCATTAACCCCAATCCCCAGCCAAAATACCGGGGCAATCGACTTTTAGAGAAATACAGATTCTCATTGCCTTTAATGAAGGATTCTATTCCCTTGGATTTTAATGGGCTGAAGAATTTTTTGCGGACATAAAAATCGATAAATCGAGCTTTCTGCTTTTGGGAGAAGGAATAGAAGTCGATGAAATTCAAGTATCCCTTGCTGCCGATTTCATTGCACAGCGAGATATAAAAGGAGATAGGGAAAAATGAGGATAGGGCATGATAATATTTAATCCGGCCCAGTATCTCATTTTTTGTGTTCTCTTCCCGTTCCTGAAATTTTATGACATCGCGATTCAGGATTTCTTTGACCATCTTAATGGTTTTTTCTGATGGAGGTCCTGCTGTTTCTGAATAATCACTCCCCTCTTTTCGCACCTTTTGTTCAAAGTGCATGACCAACTTGAGGTTTTCCAGTTCTGTTTTATATGAGGATTGAATGCTGTCTGCTTTGAACTGGGTGCTTTTAATAATCACCAGTGGGAGCAGGAAAACGAAGAAAAAATACACGGCACACAACGTGATGACACCGGTAATTTTATGCTTAATTGTCCCGAGACTAGCCCCCATGAGCAAGAAAAGAGTGAAAATCAAAATAGTCGTCACCAGAAACCACAGGTAATACACATTGAACATATTGATTCCGTTCATCAGGAGCACCAGGAGACTAAAACCGGCAACTCCCAGGAAAATGAGGGTCATCAATATAATTCTGGCTCCCAGGATAGAGGCAACGACTCTCGTTGGACTCGAAAGGCTTGCAAGGAACATTAAGTATTCCTTATTTGAAACGGCTTCAAATCCGTAGGTCAAGCAAATGAGGCAACCCATCAGAATAATTAGTCCTGAAAAATCCATGTAGAACTTATTATCGGCAAAGAGATTTCGTCCTTTTAATTGATTGTGGATGGTTAATCGTTCGCCAGAATTCACGTTTGCATTCAATTCGTTGTATATTCCCGGGGTAATTACACCAGAAGAACCGGGGACAAACATCAACGCTACCCCGTACCATCCGTAATAGGTATAATTGAGGTATTGCTTTACCCTAAATTTCTCCGTTTCTTGGAATAATTTTGAATTGACCAGGGTCGTTTTATAGCTGCGCTTACCGTCTTGAATCGAAAAAGCCAGGAGAATACAGATCAGCACAAATATGAGTACCTTGTGTAATTTGAATAGCCTCATCGCTTCAAGAGAAAAAATTCCTTTAAATGTGCTCACCGTTTCTCCCAGACTCGTTTAATTTTCCAGCGTTGCAAATATTTCGGCAGCATACTGTCCGAAAAATTGGGTATCCGAAATAGACTGATTGAGCCGCCACATTTTTGCCACCTCGGGAATGGAGCGGGCAACGACCGCCGCTTTTAAATCATAGAGCTGGGTTAAAATCGTGCCTACTTCTACATAAAATTGGTTAAAAACACCGCGGATATTCCCTACCTTGAGATACTGTACCACTTTTTCAAAAATAAAAGGATTTAAACCATTGGTGGTTTCATATTCCTTATAATTGAATTTTTTGAGATTTTTGATGGCGCTGGGATTATAGGGTGATTCATTAGCGATGGTTTTTAATTCCAAGTAGGCAATCCTGGCATTTTCCATGTGCATGATGGCAACATCCAGATTCTTTTGTAATTCCACGTAATCCAAACCGGTGGAATTGGCCAATTCGATTTTATTCAAAAACAGCAAGACTTCGGCATGGGCTTTCAGAAAAGAAGAAGCTCCATCCACGATGGAATTATCAATCTGGGTTACAGGTTGATTATCGCTACGCCAACCGCGGCCACCATCATTCAGCACAAATAATGCCGACAGATGCTGCGCACCGAATAACATTAATAAAACAAATACGGTCACCACTCCAACTTTAACTTTGTTCATGCAAAACCTCCTTTTTAATTGATATTTTTAATTTTGTTACGTCTGTATGAGTTGGAGCATAGTACACACAACAAAGATTTAATGGCTAAAAAAAATGAATCTGAAACCAGTGTGCATTGGGATTGACTGTGCAAACAAGCCATTCTTTTAATACCATGTTTTTTTGTGTTCATATACTACAACCATCCACAAGATACTATAACAAATTATTAATTTAAATCAATTATGGGGGAATGTCAAGTGCAAATCTCTGGTGATGCACTGGAAATAGTGTGAAATTTTCGGCGACTAGGAGAGGATTTTTCCCCATCAATAAAGTGTTTGATGGATAATCAAAAAAAAAGAAAATTAATAGATCAGGGTTAATTAATGCTGCTACCTTATTAAAAGTAATATTTCCATGGAAAGTTAAAAACGCAGTTTGGGCAGAATATGGAACAGCCGCCATTGATTCCAGCTTGAATTGGTATCCCTTTTATCTCTCATTGCAGGATTAATGCCGAATTTATGGAAATAGGTAGTTTACACTTCGTCCTCACTATATTCGTATTATTAGGCGGTGGCGATTTACATTTTTTCCGGTGTAGGAATACCCATCATGTGCAACAATTTACCCAAGCTATCTTTAGCCAGCAGAACCATTTGCAGTCGCAAGCGTTTTAATTGTTCATCCTTTTCGGAAGTGATGGGAAACAGATGGTAGTAGTTGTTGATTTTCTGGCACAACCCAAAGGTATAATTGGTAATTAGTGAGAGTTCATGGTTATTCAGGGCCAATTCCACTTGTAGTTCCATCATTGACAGTTCCAAGAGGAGTTCATACGATTTTTCATGTTCTGCTTTATCCAACTGCGTACTATCCAGAAGCGTGTCTTTGCGATCATAAACAAACCCGCTTTCATCCAGTTTTTTCAAAATACTGTTGAGCCGAACCATCGTATATTGCAAGTAAGGACCCGTATCACCTTCAAAAGAGAGGGCATCCTTAAAATCAAAGGCAATCACTGAATTGGAACCGAATTTAATCATAAAATAACGTAACGCGGCAATAGCAATGTCTTTGGCAATCGTTTCGGCGGAAGTTTTGGATAAATCCGGGTTGCGAGTTTGAACTTCGGTCAATGATTTTTGTATCAATTGGTCAATCAGGTCGTCCGCTTTCACTGCAATTCCTTTCCTGCCGGAAACTTCCACGTAGGTTTTCTGCGCGTCTTCCTCGGACAGGGTAAATCCCATTTCTTTGACACAACGCGGGGTCAACGCTACCATTTCATAGGAAAAATGAATGAATTTGTGCGGATGATTGGCCGGACTGAGGGGACCCAATATTTGGGAGATAATGTTCTGTAAATAGGATTGCCGCACATCTATAACATTATAAACACTTTCCCCGCCACCGAAATGATAGGCCTGGGGATTGGGGTTAAAGTCAGTGATATAGATTTTTTGGTTATTTTTGGGTTCGTTAGCTATGGATTTGTTATCTTCTGGATAGGCATAAAATTCACGGTAATAAAAATCCCGTTGAAACAAGCCCACTTTCCAGAGCGTATAGGCGATATCTTTGCCAATATAGGTAATTGTGCCGTTGGAACGGATGATGATTTTTTCGATGTTTTCTTTTTCGTATTTAATCACCAGGCACCCTTTTTTTTCTGGGTCTTCCGAGGCGTACAGCACCTCTTTTTGCTCCATTAAAGCGCGGGCCGCGGTAAAAAAATCAAGCGCGATGATATCACTTTCCCGGACCAACAGGTGGTAACGAATGCCCAGAATATTCATTACCCGGATATGGTCTTTTAAAACTTCTTCCGCTACATAGGTACTGACATCGTATTCCGGGTTATGTTTTTCCTCGATTTTTTTATGCACCTCATCGCGGCTTTTTTTCGCTTCTTCATTTTCCGTGAATAAGCGACTGACTTCAGGGTAGAGATACCAGAGGTGCGAGGCCAGATTGGGAATATTTTTAATATCGTCGAATGATAGCTTCTTGTAATGCAATAGTCCCCACACCACGTCAGCCACTTGGATGCCCGTGTCGTCCAAATAATTTTGAATTTCCACATCATAGCCCAGGTACTCCAGAGTTTTGACCAGGGTGTCTCCCAGACAAGCGTTTCTTAAATGGCCGATGTGCGCCGATTTATTAGGATTAATGCTGGTATGTTCCACTACCATTTTAATACCCTTGGTGGGAAGCGGTTGTTGCATTTTTGCCGTCAGATAGTTCCATAGAAAGCCAGGTTTAAAGAAAAAATTCAAGAATCCACCACCTGCCACTTTAATATCCGCCACCATGTCCAATTTTCCAGAAAAAGCCTCAATCATTTTATTGGCTATCACAAACGGTTTTTCTTTATGTCTCTTGGCCAGTACAAAGGGAACGGGAGTAGAGAGATCGCCAAAACTGCGGTTAGGAGGAATGGAAAACTGGATGTCTTCCCGGGTTATTTGAAAATCCTTCTTCAGCCATTCATACAGTTTCTCTTGTAAATCGTTTTGCAAATGTTTCATGGTTCTATCCTCATTATGATGCTATTTTATTTTATCTGATAATATGCAGCCATTCCATTATACCATCAAATGGACATCAAAAAAAGGCCCGTGTTATTCCCTGAATTCACCGCCAACTATCGCGCAACTTTATTTGGATTGGTTTTCGCCAATT
>CAZCVI010000062.1:0-46491 GCA_964502145.1 uncultured Clostridia bacterium | reverse complement strand
GAGAAAATTGGCATCATGTAAGCTTATACACCTATAACTCATCCTGGAAGATCAGATCAATATGCACTAATAGAAATATAATGGATTTCTCTTGATCTGTCAACTGTCAAAGTAATTAAAATTCTCTTCCCGGTTGATTTATCCCTGAAATTTTCGGAAATAAACAGGCGATACGCCTGCCACTTTTAACCAATAATACCCCGATCTTTGGCAAAACATGGTTTGTTTGGTAAAAATGCGGGAGGGGATGCCCGCGGTCCCAGGATTTGGCATTGGCGACAGGCGGAAAATCTACCATATCCAGTCCACCATTAATCTTTACCCCGGTTTCTCGGCAGGATTAAAGATTCTTTATCTCTTCTATTGAAAGACCGGAATATTTTGAAATTTTTTCAATTGTTTCGCCTTCTTCTTTCATTAACTTGGCCATTTCAATGGCTTTTTCGTTTCTGCCGGTATCTAAACCTTCTTTCTTACTCTCTTCTATACCTTCTTTCCTACCTTCTTCCCGTTCAAATGCCAAGACAATCTTGCGTTGTGTATCCACTTTCATGAGATGCATCTGTTCTGGGCTGAGGTTTTCATATTCGATTAACTGGACTGCCCGGCGAACGCCCTGGTTTTCCATGTTGACGTGATAATTTTCCGGTTGATGAATGGACTGGTAGAATAGATTCAACCAATCGAGGTAATTACTCGGGGTGTTTTTATTGCGATAATGATGATTCAAAAAGATCAATTTATGTCCGTATATATTGGCGACTTCGTCCTGTAGATTCCTTGGGTCCAACGATGTGATCAGCACTTCATCTTGAATCGGTTTATGGCAAGTCTCATCGTATTTATAAGGGGCGGTCAAGACCACAATAGTATAGACGGTACAGCCAATAATGTACTGTTTTGAACTTCGCTGCAATTCGGTTATAGCTGTAATAAAATAGTGGAGAAAGCGGTCGAAGTGATAGTCGTAATCAATACGCTGAATTTCAATAATCACCCGGTGGTCGAGCGATTGCGCAAAAATATCAAAGGTGATGTCAATGTTGCCCGTTCTGGGATGGAATTTTTTCTCTGTCTCAATTGTTTCCACATTGATATCTATGCCGATGATATCTTTTACAAACTGCTTAAATACCGTCTTATCGGCAAACGCAGCTTTAAAAATAGTGCCATTATCCAGTGGTGCCAGCATTCGTTACTCCTTCAGTATTTATTAATTCTGTATATACCATATGGTATATATTTATTATAATATAACCCGCCACTATTTTCAACAGCCAGGAACTCTGGCGTCCCCCCATTTTTTTCTCACTGAACCAAGACCCGGTTGTTGGTCAACAACAAATACTGAACTGACGAGTATTCCCAGTCAACGTTATTTCAAAAAGGTTTTCAGAACCCGATTTTCTTTTACCACGAATATTAGTCCTTGATAACCTTTCACCATAATACTTTTGCCTGCATTGGAGACGAAAAAATGGGAGGATGCCAGCACAGAATCCCACAGCCACGCCGCACCCTATTAAGCCACACTGCGGGGAGACTGGGGCTGGGGAGGAGGACTAACTTAACAACTTCCAGTCTAAATCCTGTTTAATTTTTGGGGGTTCAGCTTTGATCGGCCCGATGTATTTATTATCTTTCGCAGCAAAATATTCGTGACCCTCACTTTCATAAGGTAATTTGATAAGACACAATTGAGCTACTCTGGCCCCAACTTTTAGCGGTAAAGGTGTTTCTCCCAAATTTCGAAGTTCCAGGGTTATACACCCACGGTATCCTGCTTGAACTGTCGTGGCTGTTGCTATATTCAGCCCCATTCGTCCCCAACTTGAACGTCCCAAAATCAATCCGTAAAAATCGAATGGGAGACTGAGGTATTCAAGTGTAGTGGCTAAAATGAACTGGTGCGGATGGAGTATAAACTGCTCACTGGGCGGAATATATATTTCGTCATAAAATCTCTGGATGGATTGTGTATCTGGATAAGGAGATATGTGCGTGTATTTTGAAGGTTTAAGAATTAAAAAATATGATCCAAGGCGAAGGTCCACTGAATTTTGGCCATACTGTGCCTTTGGGTAGATAGACGGGACTACAGCAAGTGCAGCGATTTTTCCGCCGATTTTCCTTGTTCTCAAATCCCAAAGTGTGTTTTTTATGTCCTCTTTTTTAAATTGGAAGAGTCCTTTTGCTTTTTGAACAAAGTCATAAAGGCTGATGGCATACATAAGGTGGGATTTTAAAATATCTTTTATTTTTTTTCTTTTTATTTCTTCCTCCTCATCTGAGGTAAGATAATACTCATTATGCTTTTCGAAGTAAAGGTAATTGTAGTAATATAGAATAACTCCAATGACGATTTCAGTAGGTTTGAAAGGTACGGGGTCATCTTCATTCACCAATTCCATCGGAGGTCTGAATGCATTTAATTCAGTGCTGATTCCCTTCCATATCTGGGCAATGTTGATCTGTTCACGACAAATAGGCAATTCTCTTATTGATTGGGCATTCAATAAATCCGCAATTGCATCTGTAATGGTATCTCTTTTATCATAATTGACGTCACATTTACAGAATCTGAAGTCGTCCAAGAATCTGATTATATATGAATTAAGTTCCTTGTCCAAGAGATTCTTTGAGAATTCGATTAATTTCGAAAAAGATTGGGCTATTCGAAATTTCAATGGGGGGTGAGTTTTACTCCCTTGTTGGGAATTCCATGATTTAAGGCACATGATTTTCAACATGGATAGGTCAAAAACGGCGTCGAAAATTTTCCGCCCGATTTCGTCACAAAACGTTTCCTGAATATGCGAGAAAAACATTTCTTTCCCTTCAGGGGGACTAAATAAAGACCTATCAGACCCTTTGTCTTTAGTTATGCGATATTCATTGTAATATTTGATCAGAATCGCGTTGAAGTCTGTAAAATATTCTTTCCAGAATACGTGACCGATTTCATGGCCCAGAATGGCCAGGGAGAATAAATCGAATTGAGCTTCAGAGGGCACAACAAAGATATCCAGTTTCTCGGAAGGGATGATGTCTTTCGGAAGTCCGGGTTTCAAGCTATTTAAAATATCGACATATACGGCAAATCCTTCACTGGTTTCATGAAGAATTGTTCCCGGGGATTGAGCCACCAAAATCAAACGATCATCCATGTTCAATCCGATTTTCGAGTAAAATTCACGCAATAAAGGCCCGATCCATTGTGCGGATTTATTTTTCGTATTGACTAAAATACCCAATAGCTGGAGAATATTGGATGCCAGACTTCGGAAAGCGATTAAGTCAAGGCGATCATCAATATTTTCCATTTCTGTCTTTAAAAAATTCTGGATATTTTCTAAAAAAGAGGTAAGAGCAGGGATATCCATAGATTTAATTATATCCAGTTTGTAAATGCAAGTTCCAAAAATAGATTCTGCGAAATCATAAAAATAGCCATTTGGCATTTCGTAACTCTCCCGGAAAAATATTAAAAACCTTTTGTGTCAACCTCCAGTGTGGTTTGTGACACTATTTCCACTTCGATAGGGATTAATGCCGAATCGATAAAGTCGATGGTGTTTTCAAGTTTTCCTTTGATAAATTCTAGATCTTTCTTACTTAATTGATCGGGACTTTGGCTGTCCAGTAGGTTCCCTGTGATACGTAAAAATTCCTTTTTATCAGCTTCGCCTTTTATAACTTCTTGAAATACTTTGAATAGTTGAACCACAATCGTTTTTTCAGTCTCACCGCTATCTTTAAAGTAATATATCATAGCTTCATCAGGAGTGAAACCTTCATTGATCGCTGAAATTGCTTTTTCAATTATCGCCTTATTGTCAGGTAAAATCGACTGGTCGCGTCCTATAACCCATCGTCTGAATTTATTTAATATGGATATTGCCAATGAATACCTGGTGTTTTGCTCAAAAGTGGATATATATGACATTTCAACCTCCGAATTCATTATAATTAGAAAAAAGACATTTGTCAACAAAAAAGAAAAAAAACTGGAGGGAAGAGGGGATGCCTATGAATACCTGATTGGCCAGTTTGCCAGTGGTGCGGGCAAGAAAGCGGGCGAGTTTTACACGCCGCAACAGGTCTCCAAAACCCTTGTACCAAAAAACTGAATAGATAACCCTCTGCGTATCTATTCAGTTTTCTGCACGGTATCCCCTCGCGATATGGCAATAAGTTCCTGGTTTCTATCCGTTTTATTATTAAAAAAGGCATTACCCGATGATCGGGAAACAATTCCGAATTTTTTAAGGCAAAATAGAGGGGAACTTGGACTTTGTATCCGTGCAAGTAGAGACTTTAGGATGGAAATAACACGTTTAAGAGTGAAAGTTAAGATTGTACCACGATATATAAGGATTGTCCCTTGAACAAAATGGATTGTCCCTTGAAATAATCGATTGTCCCTTGAACAAAATGGTTTGTCCCTTGAACAAAATGGTTTGTCCCTTAAACAAAATGGATTGTCCCTTGAAATAATGAGTTGTCCCTTGAACTTTAAGAGATGTCCCTTGAACTTTAAGAGATGTCCCTTGAACTTTAAGAGATGTCCCTTGAAATAATGAGTTGTCCCTTGAACTTTAAGAGATGTCCCTTGAAAATGACTCATTCCACTCCAACTGGCACAGTTTAGCGTGACAACAAGACATTGTACCAAGGAAAAAGGAATTGTAAAGGTAAAAACCACTGGTTGTTTAGATAACCCTGGATTCTCCGCCAACTTAATAGGAGGAATGGGAATTATGGGATAAACAAAAAAATTCCCATTCCTCCCATTCTTCCCATAATTCCCATTCCTCCCACTTGATTTTATGGTACTCTCAAAGAACTGGCGGTGAATCCAGATACCCCTCTGCTGCTTGACAAGAACACGGTTTTCACTTATCATATACTTTTGATTTCTTGGCTAGAGATAGAGTACCCCTTCTGACTGAACCGATGAAAAAAAATTAAACCAATGGATGACCCCTTATGACTGTAGAAGATAAACGATCACTTGAACGTCAACTTTGGAATATAGCCGATACACTGCGTGGAAAAATGGACGCCGACGAGTTCCGCGACTATATTCTGGGTTTTATTTTCTACAAATACCTCTCGGAAAAAATGCATATCTATGCGGATGAAACCTTGCGGGAAGATCACATCACCTACCTGGAACTGGACCTCACTACTCCCGATGGCAAAGAGATTCTGGAAAGTGTCAAAGAGGAAGCACTGCAACACCTGGGCTACTTCCTCAAACCGTCTCAACTTTTCAGCCAAATTGCCAAAAAGGGCAACAATGCGGCAGGCGGTGGCGACAGTTTTATTCTGAATGAACTGACGCAGATACTGAATCACATTGAACAAAGCACCATGGGCACGGAGAGTGAAGACGATTTTAATAAACTCTTTGAAGACTTGGACCTGACCAGCTCGAAACTGGGCCGCACGGAAAAACAAAAAAACGAGGTGATTGCCAAAGTGCTGGGCCACCTGGATAAAATTGACTTTAAACTGACGAATAGTGAAGCGGATGTGCTGGGGGATGCCTATGAATACCTGATTGGCCAGTTTGCCAGTGGCGCGGGCAAGAAAGCGGGGGAGTTTTACACGCCGCAACAGGTTTCCAAAACACTGGCGAAAATTGTCACCCTTGGGAAACAAAATCTCAAAGCGGTTTATGATCCCACTTGTGGTTCCGGCTCGTTGCTCTTGCGGGTTAAGCGGGTATTAACAGAAAAGGGCGGCAAAGTATTTACTATTGTTGGCCAGGAGCTGAACCGCACCACCTACAATCTGGCGCGAATGAACATGATTATGCATGGTGTGCATTTCAAATATTTCGACATCCGCCAGGAAGACACGCTGGAACATCCGCAGCATATGGGCCAAAATTTTGAAGCGGTGGTGGCCAATCCGCCCTTTTCGGCCCATTGGAGTGCCAAGCAGTTCTTTATGACTGATGAACGCTTCGCACAATACGGCAAATTGGCACCGGGGAGCAAGGCGGATTTTGCTTTTGTGCAGCACATGGTTTACCATCTGGCTGAAAACGGGACCATGGCCGTTGTTTTGCCGCATGGTGTTTTGTTCCGGGGCGCGGCAGAAGGGGTGATCAGAAAATATCTGATAGCGGACAGAAACTATTTGGACACCGTGATTGGTTTGCCTGCCAATATCTTTTTTGGCACCTCCATTCCCGCTTGTATCCTGGTGCTGAAGAAGTGCCGCACGCATCCGGAAGATATTTTATTTATTGATGCCAGTTCGTATTTTGAGAAAGAAAAGAACCAGAATGTCTTGCGGGATGAGGATGTGGAACGGATTATTGAAACCTACAGCAAACGCGTCACCATAACTAAATTCAGTTATGTGGCGCCGTTAGCAGAGGTAAGGGAGAATGATTACAACCTGAACATCCCGCGTTATGTGGATACCTTTGAAGAAGAGGAACCCATTGACCTTGAGGCGGTAGCCAACGAACTCCGGCAACTGGACGGTGACATGACCGCCACAGATCAAAGTATTGCTGATTTTTGCCAGCAGTTAAATATTTCAACCCCCTTTTGAGTCATGAATAAGATGAAGAATAGCACACCGGCGTTAAGGTTCCCTGAGTTTGACGGGGAGTGGGATGAAAAAAGGCTAGGGGATATCGCAACTTTTATAAAAGGGAAAGGCTTATCAAAAGCAGATATCTCAGATAATGGCGCTATTGAATGTATACGGTATGGTGAACTTTATAATAGTTATCAAGAAGTGATTCATATAGTTATTTCAAAGACTAATGTGAACCAAAAAGAATTGATCCGAAGTAAGAAAAATGATGTGATCATCCCCGCATCGGGTGAGTCCCAGATTGAAATTGCAAAAGCATCTTGCGTAATGAAAGAAGGGGTGGCTTTAGGTGGTGATTTGAATATTATAAGATCGGAGTTAAATGGTATTTTCCTTTCTTATTATCTCAACAATATCAAAAAGAAAGATATCGCAATACTTTCACAAGGGATCTCTATAGTCCATTTATATACGAGTCAGCTAAAATCTTTAAACTTATGTGTTCCCGGAGCTCCCGAACAACAAAAAATCGCCGCTTTCCTTACTGCAGTAGACGATAAAATCAACCAGCTCACCCGCAAGAAAACCCTTTTGGAGCAATACAAAAAAGGGGTGATGCAAAAGATATTCTCGCAAGAAATCCGCTTTAAAGATGAAAAGGGGAAGGAGTTCCCGGAGTGGGAAGTCAAACGGTTGGGGGATTTTTTTAAGGAGAGAATTGATTTCCCTAATAAAGAATTGCCACTATATAGTCTTACTATAGCAGATGGCATAGTACCTAAAAGTGAACGTTATGAAAGAAGCTTTTTGGTTAATGATGAAAACAATGCATATAAGAGAATGCTTACTAATGATTTTGCTTTCAATCCCATGAATTTAAGATTTGGAGCATTAGCTAGGCATAAAGAACTCTTTGATGTTTCTGTGTCGAAATATTACAACATTTTTTGCTGTAATGAAAAAGCTGATTTTAAGTATATGGAACTATTTTTAACTTCATATAATATGATAGGGTATTATAATCGGATGGCTACAGGAAGCATAATAGAAAAAAAACGTGTTCATTACTTAGATTTTGTAAATTTCAAGCTATTGTTTCCTTCCCTCCCCGAACAACAAAAGATTGCTGATTTCCTCACTGGCATTGAAAAAAAAATAGAACACGTTAACACCCAAATCGAAAAAACCAACGCATGGAAACGAGGGCTATTACAACAGATGTTTGTATAGCAAAATATCATGGCCACACAATCCGAACAACAATTAGAAGATAATCTGGTGCAACAACTGGAAGGACTGGGCTATACCTACGTCAAGATCAATAATGAAAAAGACCTGCTCAACAACCTCAAAACACAACTGGAAACCCACAACCGGACCACCTTTACCGATAATGAATTCATGCGCATTTGTAACCACCTCAACAAAGGTTCTGTCTTTGACCGTGCCGAGATTCTGCGGGATAAAATGCAGCTCACCAAAGACAATGGCGAGGCAACCTGGATCGAGTTCATTCAAAAAAAGCACTGGTGCCAGAACCAATACCAAGTCACCCGACAAGTGACCAACATCGGCAGCTATCAAAACCGCTACGACGTCACCCTCCTCATTAATGGCCTGCCCCTCGTCCAAATCGAACTGAAACGCCGCGGCCTCGAACTCAAAGAAGCCTTTAACCAGATCAACCGCTACCATAAACACTCCTTCTGGGGCGATACCGGCTTGTTCCAGTTCATTCAGATATTTGTCATCAGTAATGGCGTCAATAGTAAATACTATGCCAATAACAAAGCCCAAAACTTCAAACAAACCTTCTTCTGGAACGATATCGATAATAAAGCCATCACCGATCTAGAATCCTTCACTACCACCTTCTTAGAACGCTGCCACATCAGCAAAATGATCTGCCAATACATCGTCCTCCACCAAACCAAAAAAATCCCCATGGTGTTCCGCTCCTATCAATATTATGCCGTCGAAGCCCTCATCCAGCATGTCGAAAACAGCACCAAAAACGGCTACATCTGGCACACCACCGGTTCCGGTAAAACCTTAACCGCGTTTAAAGCCAGCCAACTATTAGCACTAAACCCCAAAGTGGCTAAAGTCGTCTTTGTCGTGGACCGCAAAGACCTCGATGCCCAGACCCTCAAAGAGTTCAATGCCTTTTGCCCGGAAAGCGTCGATGAAAGCGAAAATACCCGCTCCCTGGTCAAGCAATTCCGCAATGAGAGTATTCGACTGATTGTGACCACCATTCAAAAACTCAATAACGCCATCCATCACACCCGCTACTTCGAGAAGATGGAGCCTTTAAAGGAAAAAAATATTATCTTCATCTTTGATGAGTGTCACCGCAGTCAGTTTGGCCTCACCCATTTGCGCATCAAGAAATTTTTTGTAAATGCCCGTATGTTTGGCTTCACCGGCACCCCCATCTTTGCCGAGAACGCGGTGAAAAATGAACAGGGCAAGCGCACCACCCGCGAACTCTTCGATGTGTGCCTACATAAATACGTCATCACCGATGCCATCCGGGATGAAAATGTCTTAAAATTCTCCATCGAATACATCGGCAAATACACCGAGAAAGCGGACAGCCATACCAATATTGATATTGAAGTCGAAGGCATTGACACCCAAGAGCTACTGGAATCCCCGCAACGACTGGGCAAAATCAGCCGCTACATCCTGGACAATCATACCCGCAAAACCCATGGCTCCACCTTTAACGCCATGTTTTGCGTCAGTTCCATTGATGTGCTCATCAAATATTATTTATTGTTCAAAGAACAGCAAGCCGAAAACCCCCATAAATTAAAGATCGCCACCATTTTCAGCTACCAGCAGAATGAAGAGGAACACCATTTTACCTCTGCTTTCCCCCATGAAGTCAATCCCTTTTTACCCTGCTCCAGCCCCCTTAACCGCGATTACCTCGAAGAGTTTATCCAGGAATACAACCAGATATACCAGGAAAATTTCACCAGCCGGGACAGCAAAAGTTTTTACGACTACTACCGGCACATCACCCAACAGCTCAAAGACCGTAAGATTGATATCTTACTCGTCGTGGACATGTTGCTCACCGGTTTTGACAGTCCCAACCTCAATACCCTCTACGTCGATAAGAACCTCTCGTATCATGGGCTTATCCAGGCTTTTTCCCGCACCAACCGGATACACCATGAGCTCAAATCACAGGGCAATATCGTGTGTTTTCGTAATTTAAAAGAAGCCACCGATCAAGCCATCACCCTTTTTGCCAACAAGGACGCCAAAGATATCATCATCATGGAACCCTATGACGCCTATGTGCGCCAGTTCAACAGCGCCGTGGCGACACTCTTAACCATTACTCCAACCGTAGCCAGCGTCAATGATCTCCCCAGCGAAAAAGAAGAGCTGGAATTTATAAAAGCCTTCCGTGACCTGTTGCGTCTCAAAAACGTGCTCACCTCTTTTGTGGATTTTGCCTGGTGGGACCTGGACATCACTGAACAAACCTTTTGGGATTACAAAAGCAAGTACTTGGACCTCTATGATAAAGTGAAGGGCGGGATGGAGAAAGAAAAAGTGTCCATTCTGGATGATGTGGATTTCCAACTGGAATTGCTGCACCGGGATGAAATAAATGTCAGTTACATCCTTACGTTATTGGCCGAATTGATTGATACCCCTGACGCTGCAGAAGGAGTCAAAAAGACCATTACGGACCTGTTGGAAGGTGAATTGACGTTGCGTAGCAAACGTGAACTGATCAAGAAATTTATTGAAGAGAACCTCATTCACATCAAAGACAGCCAAAATATCCCCGCGCAATTTTATACCTTCATGAATGGTGAAAAGGCCAAAGCGCTTGAAACCATCTGCCGTGAGGAGAGTCTTTCCCCGGCCAAGTTCCAGAAGTTGCTTGACAACTTCTATCACAGTAACAGGGAACCGTTGCGAGATGATGTTTTGGATATGTTAGTCATCCCAAAACCCGGCATACGTGAACGTAAAACAGTCGGGCAACGTATTATCAACAAATTTCTCGACTTCGTTAAGACCTTTATAGACAATGTGGATATTTAAGCCGGGGGGACTGCGTCCCCATTTATTATGAGACCATTTTGTTGATTACCTGTTGTATCCAAGCAAGAGTCCTTTAACTATAAAAAATTTTGGGAGTCCAGAACCCTTTTATAAAAGGGTTTTGGCCGCCGGAGGCACATGTTGAATTCGGTTAAGAATTTATCAGGGGCTAAAATTAATTGTTGATTAGTGGTATAATACCTTCTTGGTAAAATATTACTTTGGAGGTTTTTTTGGTGGAACCCTTAAAAAATGTCGGCTTAGCATCTCGTGAGATCAACCCATCGCCTGCCACTAGTCCTGAACTGATTCAGTTGCAGGAGAATCTCACGCACACCAACAATATTTTGAAAACCTTTTTAAAAGCCATTTCCGATATTGTTGTTGTGATCGACCGGAAGTTTAACATCATTCTTTCCAACCGGGAAACCTTCCGTGCCAAGGCGAAGTGCCACAAAAAAATATTCAATTCTGACACCGTGTGCCCGCATTGTCCCGCTCTGGCCGTATTTAAAATGGCGCGGCCTTTTTCCCTTGAGAAAAAACACAATGGCCAGTTTTTTTCCGTGCAAGCTTTTCCCGTCTTTGGTTCTGGGGACAACCCAGTCGAAAATGTTCTTGAAATATGTTATGATATCACCCAGCAGGAACAGATCAAAGCCCAGCTTTTGCAATCCTATAAGCTTGCTTCGCTTGGCAAGCTTGTAGCTGGTGTTGCCCATGAAATCAATAACCCCAATACGTTTATCCGTGGCAATATCAACATTATCAGCGAGGCATTCCGCGATATTTTACCTATCTTGGACCACATGTATGAAGCCGATAAAGAGTTAAAAATAGCGCGCTTGAAATACCCTGTTTTCAAAGAAAACATTCCGATCTTGATTGAGGATATGGTAGAAGGTGCCAATCGGGTCAAAAAAATCGTCGATGGCTTGCGTGATTTTGCCAAAAAAGATGAGGGACTCTTCATTGATGATGTCGATGTCAACTATTTGATTCAGAATAATTTGCGTATCACCGCCAAGACCGTGCGCAAGCATGCCAAGATGCAAACCCAGCTCGATACCACGATTCCCACTTTTAAGGGAAATTCTGCCAAGATCGAACAAGTTTTGATGAACGTGCTCATGAATGCTGCCCTGGCTATTGAGAAAGAGGATGGTTTAATATTCATTGAAACCTTTCTGGATAAAGCCACCCACATCGTTGTTAAAGTCAGGGACAATGGGCAGGGGATGGATGAAGCCACTCAAAAACAGATGTTCGAGCCTTTTTTCACTACCCGTGGGCACAAGGGGGGAACGGGGTTAGGGCTTTCCATCAGTTCCCAGATTATTCAGGAGCATAATGGAAAAATTGCAGTCCAATCCCAATTGGGCGTCGGTACCACTATTACCCTGAGCTTTCCCATCCATCAAAATCATAACGTGTGAACCGCCGATGAACCTTATAAACCGGATTAATAGAACAGCCTTCTGTGTATACGCAAAGAACAAACAGGAACAACCATGACAAAAATATTGGTGATCGATGATGATCAAGCCATTTTAAATTTTTTACGTATCTTTTTGCTCCAAACTGGGGCGTATGAAGTTCAGATACTCAATGACAGCAGCCATGCGTTTGAAGTCCTTGAGAATGAAAATTTCGATTTGCTGCTTTTGGACATGGACATGCCCCATGTCACTGGTATGGATATCTTGAAGCACATCAAAAATAATGCGATTGATATTGTGACCATTGTTTTAACCGGTGTTGAAGATATCGAACTGGCCATTAACGCCATGAAACTGGGCACTACCGATTACCTATTAAAACCGATTGATGAAAAAAAACTGTTGGACACCTTGCAAGCGGCGATTGAAAACAACACCGTGGGTGGCGCCAGTGCTGAGGAGAGGGATTTACCTTCCTTTACTCTTGACCAATTGAAGCATAAGGAAATATTTAAAGATATCATCACGCAGGATGAGTCGATGGTGAAGGTGTTTCATCTCGTTGAAAAATTTTCCACGACCGATAACAGCGTGCTCATTTGGGGGGAAAGTGGTACTGGGAAAGAATTGATCGCCAAAGCGATTCATCAGATCAGTCATCGTCGGGACAAGAAGTTTGTCGCCGTTAATGCCGGGGCGTTTGCCAACGAGTTATTTACTTCCGAATTTTTTGGTCATGATAAGGGGTCTTTTACCGGTGCTATTTCCGATAAGAAGGGTTTTATTGAGGAAGCCGATGGTGGCACCCTGTTTTTAGATGAGATAGGGGAGTTAACCTTGCCTATTCAGGTCAAGTTACTCCGTGTCTTGCAGGAAGAGGAATTCTACCGCCTCGGTTCCACCAAGAACAGGAAAGTGAATGTGCGGATCATTGCCGCCACCAATAAGAATTTATTCGATGAGATCAAGAAAGGCAATTTCCGCAAGGACCTTTTTTTCCGGTTGAATATTAATTCCATCAATTTGCCACCATTGCGGGAGCGCAAAGGGGATGTCCAGTTGTTGGCCAATTATTTTTTAGCCACCTTTAATCAGAAGTACAATCGGAAAATCACCCGTATTTCGCCGGTGGTGATGAATTTGTTAAAGGCCTATAGTTTCCCTGGTAATGTCAGGGAGCTCATGAATATTATCAACAGTTCGATTATAGTAGAATCTGGTCAGGAGTTGCAGAAGAAATCGTTGCCCAATTATTTTCTTGAGAATGCCCCTTTGCCGCAGGAGACTTTTAATGGCAGTGCCATTGTTTCCCTTGCTGAGATGGAGAAGCGGCATATCCGTAAAGTACTCGCCCACACCTGCAATAATAAAACCAAAGCTGCCGTCATCCTCGGTATTTCCCGCGTCAACCTGATCGCCAAGATCAAGAAATACCAGTTGGAATAAATAATCATAAAATAGTATGGGGTCATCGTTTCTGAATTCTCTCAGCGATGATGACCAACATAAATGCATTCTTTTTACTTTAAAATCCTGCTCTGATTCGTTTAGGAATCATCTTTATCTTGATTATTTGGCTTATCAATTTTCTTTTTTATTCCAGCAATAAAATTGGGAACCAGTGAGATTAATGTCGTTCCTGCTAGAATAGAGCCGATGGTGGTTTGGTTGATATAAGCACAAAAAGAGACCGCAATAATTCCCAAAATATATATATAAAAAGCTTTGGCCTGACCAGATTTTTGAATCTCTAAGCTTTCTGGTATCATTGTTTTTTCAATTTCAATTTCATGCCGATCAATATCTATCCGATGTTTTGCATTTTCTTCAGCCATCTTCAAGATTCGATCAAAAGAGCCGGGTAATATCTGTTCGTATTCTCCTACCAAGGCGGGAGGAGGCAGGGGACCTTCAAAATAGGATTCCTGGTGATGACTCACCTTAAGGATTCTTTCTATCACCGAATTAGGCAGCTTTTTTAATTCCTTCTCTGGAATATTAAGTATCTCTGATAACTTATCAAGAGGCACATTTTTTTTAGAAGGGGTGACTGATTTTGATTTATCGTTATTTTTTTTAGAGGGAGTGTCGGATTTCTTGTTCATATTGTTCAAAAGACCGTTTTATCATTATTCCAACAGATAGAAAATCATGCTTTATTGAATTTTCTTTTAGTCTTCTTCTGTTTCTTTTTTTGATATCATCCAACGATAATCCATTTATTCCCAGTAGGTCAAAAGTACTGGAGATGCCTGCCAAAAATGGCGATGAAATAAGAACCTTTTCTTTTTGTCGCATTTTCACCTCACCATTATAATAATATAGATGTGCCTTTTTTTCAAGTACTTTACGGAGTTTTATAAAATACTCGTGTATTCCCTGACCAAATCAAGCTTCCCCACGCAGTGATGTTGACGTTCGGTTCAGTGACTTGGACTTTTCGCACAACTTAGTAAGAAGTCAACTTGGAGGCATCGTCAGTCCACAAAGTTTTGCCGACTGTTTATACAAAAGCGTCGTCAGTCCACAAAGTCACGCCGAACTTCTACACAAAGGTATTGTCAGTCCACACAGTCATGTCGACTGCCTACACAACCAATTATTAATTCTAAGAGATAGGTGGAGAAAGGCTTTTGGGTAGTCTCATCCAATTCTTCCAATAACCTTAAATTTCAAAGTTTCTCTTCAATAATAATCCCACCGTGCATCGCTCCGTTGGCCGGATCGTTTCCCACTATTTTTCCCTTACCTTCATCCACAAGATTCTTTTTTTTAGAATTGTTTTTTATTTTCCAATATGGTACATTAATACAGTAAACCGATAAGGAGTATTTTGGATGAATAATAAACAAAGAATAATATTTGTTTTGGCGTTGGTTGTCCTTCAGATTTTACCGGGATTAATAGCAGGCAACACCTTGTTGGCCCAAGAAAGGGAGAAGTTGCTGTTTAAAGAAATTCCGATCGTAATCACCGCTTCTCGCAGAGAACAACCCATTACTGAGGCACCCACGACTATAACCGTTATTAATGCAGAAGATATCAGGTATTCCGGAGCTACCACTATTCCAGAAGTGTTAAGCATGGTGGCCGGGGTCGATGTGATGACTATTTCCGCCAGAGACCAGCAAGTGGGAGTACGCGGTTTTATTTCACCCTTGAACAATAAATTATTGGTGCTCGTCGATGGTCGAACCATGTATACCGATCTATACGGTGCTGTTTTTTGGGACTTGTTCCCCATTGGCCTGGAAGAAATCCACCGCATTGAAGTCGTCAAGAGTCCGGCTTCCTCTATTTATGGCGCCAATGCATTTTGCGGCGTCATCAACATCATTACCAAATCTCCCCAACAGTTGTTGGGCACCACTTTAAATTTCACCGCTGGGGACCATTCTACCCTGATCGGTTCCATCATCCATGCCGGAACTGCGATGAATGAGAAATTTAAATATAAAATGTCCGCTGAATGGGACCAGACAAACAGGTGGCAAAAATATGAAGACCTCACCCCGCACCTTTTTCGCACCAATGCCATGCTACAATACTCCATCGGGAACAATAGCTCCCTCGCCTTATCTGCTGGACGAGGTCATACGAAGGATAGGAAGTTTCTTTCCGGGGAATCTATTGGTACGGGCATCATCAATTATCGCAACGATTATCTCCAATTGGATGGCCATTTTGGCAATCTGAAATTCCGCACCTTTTACAAAAATGAAAAACCCCTTTCTTATTGGCCTTTGACCAGTGAAACCCAGGTAGCTAATATTGAATCATTAAACACCGAGCTACTCCACCATATGGTATTGGGAAACAACCAAACCATCATGTGGGGGATTAATTATCAATTCAACAAGTTGGTAAAAAATTTTTTTATACCCAACGATCATCGCCAGCATCTCTGGGCGTTGTTTTTTGAAGATGAGATCAAACTCTCCCCAAAAATCCGCGTCACATTGGGCGCACGATATGATGATCATCCCCTGGTGCCCGGCCATTTTTCGCCCCGTGGCAGTCTCCTCTATACCCCAGCAAAAAATCACATCTTCAGGTTTTCCTTTGCCCAGGCGTATCGGAATCCCTCCATGGTGGATTCCTACATCTATTTAGAACGGCAGTTGTCTTTTACTCTACCCGCGCCTTTACCGCCTATTATAGCTCCCTATGTGTTTATTAGCCAGGGCAACCCCAACCTTAAACCCGAAGGGATTACTTCCTATGAATTCGGTTACCATACCATTGGCTCCAAGCGTTTTACACTGGATGTGAACCTGTTCTATAATCACTACAATAATTTCTTTTTACTCATCAGGAAATATAGTTTCTACAAAGAGAACGAACTTTTCCCACGATCACCCGGTGGTGTATTCCCCAAGGAGATCAAGTCATTATTCCAAAATAAAGGTGACGCCATGGGTTTAGGCGGCGAAATAAACGCTGCCTTTTCATTTAATGAACACATTTCTGGATTTGCCAATTATTCTTTTCAGAAAATTAAAGATTTTACCGACAACCCGACCACGGCTAATATCAATGAAAAAGATAGGGTGAGACCCGAAAATCCAAAACATAAAGTAAACGCGGGTTTACGATTCATTCTTGACAATGGTTTATCCCTGAATTGCCTCGCCCATTGGGTGGATAACACCCAAAAACTGCTTAATGACCAGAATGGCATAACCACTCTAAAAACTGTGGCGGGTTATTTTATTGTAAATACCCGTGTCGGCTACACCTTCTGGCATAAAAAAGCCGAATTGGCATTTTCCGTGTTTAATCTTTTTAACCGCGACCATCTCGAATACCCGCGGGATGAAACAGCCCTTCTACCCGAAAGTGAGTCCATCGGCAGACGATTCACCTTAGCCCTGAAATTAAAATTCTGAAAAAATGAGCCTAAAGAAATTCATTGTTATTTGGTTGCTCTGCCTTGTGATCGGGACCGGGTTGATCCGAGCCAGCCGTAATGAAGGCAGCAACACGTTACTTATTGCCATTGTCAAAGATAAAGACATCTCAGAGTATAATTCCGCCATGGCCGGGTTCCGTGAATTTTTGGGAAAAGAGAATATAACCGCCCAGTTTGAAATCTATGATGAATATGAACCCTCCCTTATTGCAAAGCTTAAAGCTCTAAAACCAGATTTAATACTAACCATGGGTGCTCCAGCCACCAATAAAGTCGCCGCAGAAATAAAAGAGATTCCCATTGTTTTTTCCGTAGTCATGGACCCCAGGCAAAGCGGTATAACCTCCAAAAATATTTATGGTGCTTCCGTGGACATCCCTGTTAAGATACAGTTGGAAATGGTGCGGTCCGTGGTGCCAAAATTAAACCGCATCGGTGTGGTGTACAATCCCGCTGAAAATGAAACCGTTGTACAAGAGGCCAGAACCCTGTCCAAAGAATTGGGATTCACTTTAAATACCTATCCCGTCAATTCCGAACGAGAAATCCCACCACTACGCGATTTACCAATCGACGTGTTGTGGATTGTACCCGATAGTATCGCCTGTAAAGATGCCATTACCAACCGGTTTTTGCAAGCCGGGGTCAAGTATAAAATTGCCGTGGTGGGTTTTTCCCGTTATTATGCCAAAGCCGGTGCATTGCTGGGGATTGCCTGCGATTATAAGGATATTGGCCGGCAATCCGCTGAAATCGCCATAAAAGTATTAAAAGGTGCCCCTAACTCCGATTTGAAAATCAGTGTCCCCCGTATCGCCACACTTTACCTGAACAAAACAGTTGCCAAACTTTTAGGAATAACCTTCCCTGAAACCATTATCAAAAAAGCCAGCGAGGTTTATTAAAATGAAATTAAGCATCGCCACCAAAATCAATATTTTGGCCGTTATTCTCATTACTATTGTTGGTGCCTTCCTGGCATGGTTTTTTATTCAACATGAAATTCGTGCCTTGACCGCCGAATTGGATGAACGGGCGGCTGCCATTACCCGCAACTTGGCCTATAATAGCGAATACGGCGTACTCACCAGAAGCCCGGAAGAATTGCAAAAGCTACTCAAAGGCGTGCTGAAGGAAAAAGATATGGTTTATGGGGCAATACTCGATCAACAAAACCAAATCATCGCCCACCTGGGACAGGAAAGAACACCGGGAATAAAAATAAAGGACTTTTTTGCTCCAGTGGTTTCAACTCCTATTGCCAAAGAGAATTTACAGTTCGGATTAGAAAAAAAAACCGGGCAAGAAGAGGTCATTGGTCGCGTGATATTGAGAATCTCACTGGCGGATTTGCAAAAAAAAGCCAACCAGGTGAACCGTGTGATTGGATTCACTATTGGTCTCATCATTTTCTTTTCTACCCTCGCCGCTTTGCTTGGATTCAGGTATTTTATCGGGCGACCGTTTAAGAAACTGATCAACGGTGTCGAACGGATTGGTCATGGTGATCTCGCCCACCGGGTCCACATTCAATCCGACGATGAAGTGGGGAGTTTTGCCAATGCGTTTAATCTGATGACCGAAAATTTATCCAAAACCCTTGTTTCCAAGGAAGCCGCTGAGGTCGCCAACCATGCCAAAGGTGAATTTCTGGCCAACATGTCCCATGAAATCCGCACCCCGTTGAACTCCATCATCGGCATGACCGAATTTACCCTGGAAACCCTGCTTACCGAAGAACAACACAACTATTTACGGGTCGTTAAGAATTCCTCCAACTCTTTATTGTTTTTGATCAATGACATCCTGGATTTTTCCAAGATGGAATCCCACAGTTTGACCTTGGAAGAGATCGAGTTTGATCTATGGAACACTATTGAATTCTCCGTCGATACCTTTGCCTTAAAAGCCTCGCAAAAGGGGTTGGCATTAACCTGTCAGATCAAGCCTGCCACCCCGCCCTATGTGATCGGTGACCCCGGTCGACTACGGCAAATCATTGTCAATCTTGTGGGCAATGCCATTAAATTCACCCCGGCTGGCGAAGTGGCCATTTTATGCGAAGTAGAACGGACCGATAGCCTTAATAACATCATCTCCCTCCATTTTTCTGTTTCCGATACCGGTATTGGTATCCCTGAAGATAAATTGGCAGGTATTTTTAATATATTTAGTCAGGTAGATTCGTCCACCACCCGGCAGTATGGCGGCACTGGTCTCGGGCTTTCCATTACCAAATACCTCGTGGAATTGATGGATGGGACTATTTCTGTCGAAAGTAAGTTAGGGCAAGGCAGTGTGTTTCATTTCACCATTCAATTTGGCATCGCCACCACTAAAAAAGCCAGGGCAAATGATGCGCAGTTAACCGCGTTGCGCGAGCAGCAGCTTCGTTTTTTAATAGTAGACAGCCATGCTGCCAATCGTACCATTTTGGGCGAGATATTGTCAACCTGGGAATTTTCCCATCGGGATGTTCCTGATGGGATCAGTGCGCTTGCCGAGTTAGAAAAGGCTTGGCAGGAAAAAAATCCCTTTCATGTCGTGATTGTAGACACCAAATTACCGGATATGGATGGGTTTGAGATCAGTCGGCGGATCAAAGACAATCCCCTCTTCGCCCAGCTCAAAATCATCATGCTCACTTCCATTGAACAGATAGGGGAGGCTGCACGAGCCATGGAAGCCGGTATTTCCGCCTATCTTGTTAAACCTGTCAGACGTTCCGATTTCTTTGATGCTATTATCAATCTCCAAAAATCCCCCCAGGCCACCCCGATTTTCTTAAACCCTGCCGCCAGTATGAATGCTTCAACACAAAAAGAGCCGCCCTTGCAGGCCACGTTGATTCTTTTGGCCGAGGATAATATCATCAACCGGGAAATGTATACCACCATGTTAAAAAGAGGGGGGCATTCTGTGATGGCTGTAGAGGATGGAGCCGAAGTATTGGAAATTTACGAAAAACACCCTTTTGATCTGATATTAATGGATGTGCAAATGCCCAATCTCGATGGTTTAGACGCCACCCGCTTTATCCGGGACCGGGAAAAATCCTCTGGTGGTCATATTCCGATTATTGCCATGACCGGTCAAGCCGCCGGAGAAGACCTTCACAAGTGTATTGAAACTGGGATGGATGATCATATTGCCAAGCCTTTCACCATGAATGCACTGCTTGAGATAGTCAGGGCTACCATAAAGAAGCCCGCTCCCATTCCCTTTCAACCCCTTTCCAGGCAAACCCAAGAGGTAGAACCCAATCTTCCTTTGAAAGTATTGGTCGCGGAAGATAATAAAGAAAACCAGCAGGTCGTGGCTATTTTATTGGAAAAATTGAACGTGGAATACGGGTTTGCTGATAATGGCTATCAGGCTTTAAAAAGACTTGAAAAGCAAACCTTTGATCTATTGCTTCTGGACATGCAGATGCCCGTGATGGATGGTATGGAGGCACTCAAGCATATTCGCGCCAATAAAGAACATCAAAACCTTCATATCATCGCGCTAACCGCGCATGCCATCAAAGGTGACGCCGAGAAATACATGGCTGCCGGATGCAATGATTACATTTCAAAACCTATTGACAAGGAAAAATTTAGACAAAAAATAAATGACTTAATAAAAAGGAAAAATTCGCCCATCGCGAATGCCTGAGAAGCATGGCGTAGAAAATGGGGGTAGGGGAAACGTGTTGGGGTTAATTATGTTTTATCCCGGTTAAGGTCTCTTTGAAAAGACGCAAACGCTTTTCTCAATATCTTTTGTTGTTTGGGTCCTAACGGTTCCATAAAAAACGATTCAAATTGGTTAATCATGTGCCACCCCAACCTCGAATACTGTTTTTTTTTATCCCCGCTAGTAAAAATTTTATGCAATACTTTCTTAAGAGAATACAAAAACACCTTTTTATTGTTTTTTTTGTCAATAAAATCGTTCAGTTCTTTCCTGATTTCACTCAGGAACCTATCGACAATTCTTTTACGGGCGATCACCAGTGCATTGCGATTGAGGCCATAGATATGGATAGTCTTTTCCCCCCGTCGGGAAGTGCCCTTTATTTCTCCACTGGGAAGGAAGACCAGATGTTCCCCGGGAATATCGATTTCTGGGTGCAGGAGAACAGGTTTTTCAGCTTTTAATAAATCAGAATCTACCCTGCATCTTTCGTTCACCAGTTCTGTCCGGTTATAGTCTGCCAAAAAATCGTTTAAATTTGTTCTTTCACCCTCTATGGGAAAAGAGTTGGCTTTATGTCGGTTGCAAGAGGGGCAGACTGGAACGAAATTACTCCATTCGTATCCCAGCCAATAGTATCCTGAATGGGAGCGGTCTTCTTTAATTCCATTTTTGGGTCGATAGTGATCGAATCCCAATCCCTCGCCAGCTTCCATATGGACTTCGCAGTATCCACATTTGTTGAGGTATAATTTTTTTAAATCTTTGTTTATGCGGTTGATATAATATGTGCTGAAAGAGTGCTGTTTTTTTTCCTGTAATACTTTTTTTATTATTTTTTCAAGCTTAATTTCAGGGGGGAAAAAATCCTTTCTGTCTATCCTTATCACGTTAAATAAATGCCTCCGTTATTCTTCGTCGAACAAGTCATCGGGAAAATCCACCGCGCTTTTTTCAAAAGCATCCAGGTTTTTTTTAATTTCATTGTTTCTGAGCAATTTTTTATAATTATCTTCGGTGCGAATATCCACTAGGTGTTTATTGTTTCTCTGGGTGATATCTTCGCCTTCGAGGTCGAAAATGGGGGAGGTAAGGATAGAATTGGGGAGTAAATTTTTAATATCTATGTTGATGCGTTGAATTTGTATACCTTCTTTTTTGTTCCGGGTGACTTTAAGAAACACCGAGTTCTTTGGTGCCCCTAAAAAAGGAATAACGCTGTGGGTGGAAACGATAAATTGGATTTTTGGAAAGACCCTGGAAAAAAGTTCGGGTAATTCCCGTTGCCATTTGGGGTGTAGATGTAAATCCAATTCATCAATTAAAACAATGCCGCACAACTCTTTGGGGTTGGAAACTAAGGGCTGTTCTTTGAGGAAACGGATCAACATGTCCCCGACCATGGCAATAATGCTTTTATAGCCGGAAGCCAGTTTCTGGTATGGAAGCGGTTCATAAATGCCCACATTCCCGCTACCTTCCTTTTCAAAATAAACGATGTCTCTATTTATAATTTGAATATCCCCGATATTGGGAAGCAGTTCCAGTAAAATTTTTTTGACGATATCGAATTGGGGGTCTTTGGCCAGATACCAGATCAAAAGTTCATACTCGATATTGAGCAGGATGCCGCTGGTATTAAATAGTCCGTAGGTTTTGGTGCTTTTCTCGGAGATTTCATTGGCACTCTGCCGATTCTGGATTTCCAGTCTGGATGAACCGTAAGCGGCAAAATAAGTAAAGGGTTTAAGTTGGGGAGCGCCCTGGATATTTATCTGATTTTCACCGTTGACATATAACTCCACCCCGATTTTACTTTCCTCGCCAGTGAGTATGGTGTCCCCATCGCGATTCCCATACAAGCCGATGGCAATAGCCTGCAAAACAGAGGTTTTACCAAATCCATTTTCACCGGTTAGAAAAATCCACTGTGTATCAATGGGTATCCCGGAAATTGAGGCATCAATGATTCCACAATAATTCTGCACACGTAGTTGTTTTATCGCATAGGGTAACGCATTTTTTTTCTTCCGGTCAAAATACTCATTCTTCGATACCTTTTTGAGAAAAAGGGGTTCCGCATCCCCTGAAATTTCGCCTTGAGTATCCGGTGGCGTGGAAATATAGGGGAATTCAGAAAGAATTCCTTCCAGAAATTTGCCGTAAACTTTATTCCTGAAAGTACAATACCCTTCTTTATCGGCAACAATAGGGCCTGAACCGTATATTGAAAATTCACGAAAGGGAAAAAATTTCTTCTTTTTGCCTTTAAAAACATCATTGATTAAGCTTCTTAATTTACTGTTACTGGTTATATCTTGTTCCAATTGATTGAGAGCGGAATTGGATTTTAACAAATAATCAATAGCGTTTTTTATCTCTTTTTCTCCCACATCATGGCCTTTTTCCAAGGCTGTTTCGATGAGAAAACCGCAGGTTTGTTGGAGCATTTGCGGATGACCGGATAGTTGCGAGATTAAACTTTTCATTGCATTATCAGCCATTGACACGTTTAATTTCTTAAAAGGTTCAGTGATTAATTTCTCAGATTCTTCATTGGAAAAATCCCGCAGATAAATTTGCGTTGCAATGTTATAAGGGCTCTGTGGCCCTGCTAAGAATTTAATTAAATCCACCGAACCGGTCAAAATGGGTAAATATTTCAATAATTCCTTGTCATGGAAACGATCATGATAGACCTTTCTCCAAAGGTACAAAAATCTTGCCACAAACGGAAGTCTTTCAATTTCATCAAAGAAAAGTACTATTCTTTTGTCTCCGATGGGTTTAAAATCCATCAAAAACTGAGAGAACAGAACATAAGATTTCCCGTTTTCTCGTTTTTTTCCTTGTGGTATTCTTTTTTCAGCGGGAATTCTCTCAACAAACTCCGCGATAAGCCATTCATAAAAATCATCCTCACGCTGAGGAGCAATTTCTAAATTGAAATAAAGATAATGGGCATCAGGGTATCCGTGTTCTATTTGTCTTAGAAAGGTTGTTTTTCCACTCTGTTTGGGCCCTACAATCACAAAATAATCGCCTTTGATGATCCCTTGAATAATTTGATTCAGGATATCCATTCGTGGCACACAGATTTCTTCATCCACTACAGGATCTAATGGCCCAGCATATTTATAAGGAATCTTAATCATCGGACCGTACCTCCTTTTTCTAGTGGGTCTGTCTGTCCGGTTTTTATCTCAATTTTTCTTATCATGGGTTTATTATACCATAACCAATAATTTTTTCCAGATATTTTTATCTTATCGGAAATTCCTTGTTCTAAGACAAGATGGTTCACAATTTTGGCTTGATTTGAACGTGATCCCTTATCATTTATAAACATCCACCAGACAATTTTTCCTCTTCATCTTTACTACAACTCGAACAATTTGCGTTGCACTGGTTCTTTTTCCTCTTTTTTCTTGTACTCTTGCTGGGATTGTTCGATTAATTTTTTTTCAATGCTATCCAAAAAAGAACTCCGTTCCAAGCGGTACTCTCGACCCCGTAAGACCCGCTTGCCCGCATAACTCAGATAAAGAAATTTCTGCGCCCGTGTCATGCCTACATACAATAAACGCCGCTCCTCTTCCCGATCAGTGACCTGATTGGCATAAAGCGAATAGGGTAACAAGCCCTCTTCACACCCCACGATAAACACCGCCTTAAATTCCAACCCCTTGGCTGCATGAATCGTCATTAATGTCACATTCTCCAATCCCGGATGATACGTGTCCGCGGCTGTCCCCAATAAAACAAACTGCAAAAACCGCTCCACATTTTCGCCAAAATCCAGGGCAAAATCCAGCAACCGCTTCACCAACCCCTCCTCCTGGACAGTCAACTGCTTAAAATACCGTTCGACTAGCTCCTTGATTTTTGATACCACGGAACCCTCCAACTCACCCAATGTCTCCCCTTTATCTTTGAGAATTTTCTTCTCTATTAACCTTTCCTGCACGAGTTCATGCTGCGGATGCCGCGCTAATTTTAATAAATCGACAATGGAACAGACTGGCTCCTGTTTGAAAAAGGGTTCATCGCCAATCACCTGGAAGGGAATGCTGTGATCCCGAAAAGCTTTTTCCAGTACTTCCATTTGCGCCCGTGTGCGACACAAGACCACAAAATCCGCCAAACTTTCGATAGACTTCTCTTTATCTCCCACCGTGATATCACTGTCCATGGAAAAAAACCGCAATCCACCCATCATCTGCTCAATCGTTCGGGCGACAAATTCCGCTTCGCTCTTATCCGTATTATTCTTGACGATCTTGATCTTGATGCCCCGTTCCAAACCAGTCAACAAAACGTCCGGGTTACTCCCGCGACCCATGACATCACCGGACGCTTTTAAGATGGAATCAGAACAGCGGTAACTCTGCTGTAACCGGTAAAAGGCTGCGCCGGGATAATTTTCATGAAACTGCCGGATATAAGACACATCCGCCCCACGAAACCCGTAAATAGCCTGATCTGGATCGCCAATCACACATATATTGGCATGCACATCGGGCTGCAAACAACGGACCAATTGATACTGCGCAAAATTAATATCCTGGTACTCATCAATCAACACCCACTGAAACCTCTCCCGATACAGCGCCGCTATTTCCGGGACACCCTGCAACAACCATACCGGTGCCGCGATTAAATCTTCCAGGTCTACCAGTTGCTGCTCTTTTTTCAGGGCTTCATATTGCCCGTACACTTCCGCCAACTCCGTATCCGTGATATCTCGCGGTTGTTTTAATTGTTGTTTGGCTTTTGCAATCGCGTCGCTAAACGTGACCACGCGGTTCTTCTCCACACCCCGTAAACGTTGTAGCAGACGTTTCTTATCCTCGCTGTCCAAAATAGCCAGACCTCCCATCCCATTCTCTTCCGTAGCGCCTTTCTGGGCCACTGTTTGTTCTAACAAGATTCTGTACCCCAGCGCATGAAAGGTCGTGACCAATGGTTTTGCTGTTGACCCGGTATTTTCTAACAGTACAGTCAAGCGCTCCCTCATTTCCGCTGCCGCTTTATTGGTAAATGTCACCCCCAGGATATGGCCCGGGTTAATTCCCTGGGTGTGGATCAACCGTTTGATTCGTTCCGTTAATACCCGTGTCTTCCCCGTGCCTGGCCCAGCAATCACCAGCGCTGGTCCTTGGAAATGTTCCACTGCCGCCAATTGTTGCCGATTTAATCCCAAAACCCGATTCCCATTCTCCGCCTCCGTGTCGCGATCTTCGGGAACAACCAACCCCATCCCTTTCAAACGGTGATACTCTTCCAGGTTAAAATTCAACATCTGCCGTCGTTTCCCCTCGGGAGCGATAGCGACCGACTCTTCTTTGAACAATGAATGCGGGGTCAAGCCATGCGGTTTTTCTTTTGGACCAAAAACCTTGATGATGCCAAATTGACCGTCAAAGCCTTCTTGAATATGAATCTCCCGGTTCCGCATGCGCCGCACCGCTTCCCCCAACTCGCCGCCCCCAATTCTTTCGATCTCGCTCGGAGGCGTATCTACCAACAGTTCCAATTCCGATACCCCTTTTTTTAATAACTCCATATATATATGGTCTACTTTCTTTGAATTGGGTCCCGTGCCTTCCAATTCCGCCAACATCTCTTTTAAAGGAATGATTGAATCAAAGGGTAGACGGTTCGGACGCAAGCTTAAATCCTCGCGGTCCGATAATTGCACTACCCGGCTCATCACGCCTACCGTCACCACTTTCTTACAGACAGGACATATTCCCTTATGTTGCAGTGTTTGCACCGGGTTCCAACAGATACCGCATTTGCGGTGGCCGTCGTAATGGTATTTACCCTCCTGCGGGAACATATCAATCGTGCCCCCAAAAAGCGCTGGGTCACCGCTCTTCATAGCCGCAGTCATTGCTTCATACGACAGTTCCGTGTTAAATCGGTTGGCATTTCGCCCCAATTTCTCCGGTGAATGGGCATCCGAATTGGAAATTAACGTGTACTTGTCCAAAAAGCCACACATCCAATTCATGGCCGGGTCCGTGGACAAACCTGTTTCCACCGCGTAAATATGCGGGGCCAAGTCGTCATAACATGCCACGATGGAATCAAACCCCGACTTGGAGCCCAACGCGGAAAACCACGGCGTCCAGATATGGGCGGGAATAAAGAAAATTCGCGGCGAAGCATTTAAGGCAATCTCCAACAAATCCCGCGCATCCAAACCCAGAATAGGACGCCCATCCGAAGTTATATTCCCACCCAGTGCCGTCAGTTTCTGCTGGATACGTTCCACCGTCTCGAAATCCGGTGCCAAAATGACGTTGTGAACCTTGCGTACCCGCCCGTTTTTCTTATAAATCGTGCTGATCTCCGCCGATAATACAAATCGCACTTCCCGCCCCGGTAAAAAAGGCGTGGCCAACTCCTTGTTTGTGCGATATGAATCCCGCAAGCGGAATAATCCCTCTTCTGCTGGTTCCAACTCCTCTTTTAATTGTCTTACCCAGCCCGGATGCGTGAAATCACCCGTGCCTACCACCGTGATTCCTTTTAAACGGGCCCAATAATCCAGGTATTGCGGCACCAGATTCTTGCTGGTGGCTATCGAAAAATGCGAATGAATATGTAAATCTGCGATATATTTCATGAAGGTGCCTCCGGCGGCCAAGGGGCTTTTTTGAAAAAACCGCCCCTTGGAACCCTGAAAAACTTTTTATATTATATGTTTTGAATATGGGATTTCACTTGGTGAGGGAGGCGGTTTTTAAGACAATACCATCCCGCTCCACCGGGTAGAGCTTTTCTAACATCATTTCGCGACCGGTGAAAATAGAACTAAACCCGAAACGATTCTTGATGTCTGTCACCCCGGTACTGACTTTTTCGTTTTTTAATGAAACAAAAGGCAAAATATCCCGACGAAACGAGATATCTTCCACTTTAACCCCGACCAGTCGCACCGGCAGTTTTTTCTTGGTGCGCAAACTTTTAAGCAAGTGTTGCGCCCGTTGCCATAAATGGTGGTAAGAGAACGTAGGAAACTCCAACGGCATACGCTGGGTAAAAGTTGAAAAATCACTGAACCGTACTTTTACTTCAATACGGCCCGCATAATATTTATTGTCAATCAAATATACTGAGAGACGATCGACCAGATAGGAAAGATGGGACTTGATCATTTCCATGTCCGTGATATCGCTGGGAAAGGTAGTTTCGCGGCTGAAACTTTTCGTGCGTGCTTCCTGACGTTCCGGGTAGGCCGCCCCCGCGTAAACATGCGGGGCGATATGGCGAATCCATAGCGCCGGGTAAGCTGTGCGCAGTTCATGAACCCGTTTAATGCCCATACCCTGAAGAATTAACAGCGTGTGTTTGCCAATGCCCGGAATTTTTTCCAGAGTCAGGTTGGACACGAACTCCACCTCATCCATCACGTAAAAAATACCCCCCGGTTTTGCTACAGCCGTGGCCAATTTCGCGCCCATGCGGGAGAATCCCACTCCCATTGAGACCCGGATGCCGATTTCTCGTTCCACCGTTTCTTTTATCGTTTGCGCCATGTCGTATGTCGAGGGATAAAGGTAGCGGGACCCGCTTAAATCCATATAGGCTTCATCAATGGAAGCCACATCCACCCGTGGTGAAAAACGGCGCAACACATCCATGAACCGCTGGGAAACCTGGTTGTAAATGTGGAAGCGGCCCCGTAAAAAGACCCCGTGGGGACATTTTTGTCCCGCTGTTTGCAATGCCATCCCCGAATGAACACCGTATTTTCTCGCTTCATAGGAAGCCGTGGACACCACGCCCCGTTCATCCGGCATGCCGCCGATGATGACTGGTCTGCCCTTGAGAGCCGGATTTAGCATCACTTCTACCGAGGCGAAAAAGGCATCAATATCAATATGAAGTACAAAGGGGGATTGGGTGGGCATGGAACCCTCGAAACACAATTACCGGTAACGCCTTAACACGCCCACTACCTTGCCTACCAATTGAAAGGGATCATAAATGGGTTGAAATTCAGGGTTTTCTGGCATCAACCACATTTTTTCTTTATCCCGTCGCAGGCGTTTTAGCGTGATTGAGAAGTCTTCCATCAGAGCCACCACCATTTCGCCAGCCTCTGCATTGGCCGCCCGTTTGACTACCACTACATCGCCATCTTGGATATAAGCATCTCTCATACTTTCACCCTGAACTCTGAAAGCCGCCGTATCCGCGTTGTTGCTGACCATCCATTCCGGCAATTCGATCTCTTCGCCCAGTGATTCGAAAATTTCGACCGGGGATCCGGCGGGAACAATTCCGACCAGTGGAATCGCGGAAAACCCCGTGGCCAATTCCCAGTAGCGGTCTTTTCGCTTTAAATAGCCTCTCTCATATAAGCGGTGGAGGTAGGCGTGAACCGTGGCCGAAGAAGATAAGCCCAGCTCTCTGCCGATCTCACGCACCGTGGGGAAATAACCCCGCTTTTTCACCATTTCTTTTAAATCATCGAAGAATTGTTTTTGTTTTTTGGTCATCATTGTTCGCACCCTGTTCGAGACATCTTAAATATAATATTTTTTTGCCCTTTTGTCAACAGGGTGTGCAAAATTCATTGGCGAATTAAAGAAAAAAATAATTCACCACGAAGGGGAAACCTGGAAACAGACTATGACGAAGCCTAAACTGAACTGCGTATATTCCTACTCGACGTCTTTTTTTATTATTTCAAAATATGCTCTTGACTTCTCATTTTCATGGGAATATCATTGATGCATGAAGAAAACAACGATACTTGAGATCATCATTTCAGTTGTTTTACTGGTTTTGCTTGGTATCATCGGGGCGCAAGCAATTACAATCAGAAATCAACGTTTAAACTCCTTTTGCCTGAACCCAGGCGAATCAATATCCAAGCTTAACCTCATCAACTTGAAAAATGAACCGCCTAATGAGAAGATTTTTTCTCCAAACCTGAATAAGGTGACCTTGCTGTGCATTTTTCAGACTCCATGTTCCATATGCTCAAAGTCAGTGGGAGCATGGAAGGCGTTGGCGGATTATTTTAGGGGCAGGATTGCAGTAATCGGAATAATCCCTGCCTACAATCCGGTTTCATCCAATTTTGGCGAATTAGGCCAATTGAATTTTGAGTTGTATCAACCGAGGAATGTTGAAGAATTCAGACTCAACATGCGTTTAAAAAGCAAACTCTCACAAACAATCATTGTTCAAGGTAATAAAGTGATCGCCATTAAGATCGGGGACCTGGATGGAGAGGATTTTGAGAGTCTGCTCAAGACGATCAAAAATACGTTTAAAACAAATTAAGGAGAATACCATGGAAAGATCGTTTCTTTTTAGTCCAAAGAGTCTTTCAATATTACTGTTCCTATTCCTTTTAGACACGTGTCTGGTCGTGGGGCAAGAACTGTACAAGCTGCCAGCACCGACTCATTCCGAAAAAGGTCTTCCTTGTAGTTCATTGGTCTTGGTGAAGGAAATCAATTCCAGCTACGACGATGACGTTATATTGGCTCGCCCAATAGCGTTAACAGTAGATGCCTCAGGAAACATCTTTGTATACGACAGTATGCTTAAACGTATCTCCAAATTTGATAAAAATTTCAAGTATATAACAAATTTTATGAAAGGTGGTCGCGGACCGGGAGAATCAGGTGGGGGAGGGGGAATGGAAATGGGCTTCTATAAAATATACTATGCGCCTGATTCCAATATTTACGTGAGTGATCCCCTCAATAACAAGATCATCATCTTTTCGACAGCGGGAGTTCATCTCAAGGATATCAGACTGGATCGGAGTGGTCGAGTGCCTTTCTGCCCAGTAGTGGATCGTAGAGGCCACCTGTACGCCCTGAATGGAAAGGGCAAGATCATTGATGAACTGGATATTAATAGTAAGATGAAGTTGATTTGCACTTACCTCGACGACAGTCTCAATAATAATTTTATAATTTTTAAGCCCAAGTTGTCCAGTAGAATCCCCAAACAGATCGCGGAAATATTTTTTTCTCGTTCAGATTTATTCATGAATTACTACGATGTGACCCGTGACAATCAATTACTATTATTCTTGGCCAACTCCTCAACCCTGTACGTTTTTAAAGGGATGAAACTGGTGTTTCAAACCAATGTCTTTATTCATTCAGAAATGGAAAAAATGCAAAACGAGGCAGTTGCGCTTATTAAGAGAGCAAAAAAAAGTAAGGGAGGTGCTTTGAGCTATTCCAACATGTTTAAATCTTTTTTTATAGACAAAGATGATGATCGCTTTTTTTATCTCTGTACCAGCTTTGATATGCTGAATTTATATAAATTTAGCGTCAGAGGGGTACTAGTGAAAACGCTATCCTATCCTGAAAAACATCTTCTTATAGTAACCAAGAGAAACAATCTGTTTTACGGGTTTTCGGGAGAAAATGGTAATCCAGTTATATTTAAGGAGGAAAATAAGAAATGAATCGCAAAGTCTACTATTCTATTGTCGGAACAATCATGCTTTTAATGGCCGGGTATTTTGCATTAAACATGCTTTCCTTGCCAAAGACAGAGTGTTACCCCCATCTTAATGGCACCTGTATGTATGCTATGGAGCTTGATTGTGCAAGCATTGGGGAAGATCATAGTGGTTTTTGGGTCTTGATGGGTTATTGTGATCATGGGGACTGTATTGGTTTCTGGGTCTACTATTGCGGTATACCCCCTATTTATAGAGGTGTACTTGACTGTTGTGATACTGGTAGCTGGCAGTGTGATTTTAATTGAATCCAGGGTGCTGGCAAAAAGAATCAAATGATACCTCTTTACACGATGTAGATTTCAAAGTTTTCTTAGCAATCAAAGTCAACGGAGGAGTAGACCTCTCGCAGAAGGGGGGGGCTAACCCCCCGCTCCTACTCTATTGGTTAAATAGATTTGGCAGTAAATCCATGGGCGTGGATTGATTTTTTCTTAGAAGCTGTGTTAATATTAAAGCACCAGGGATTTTAAAATGTCTTTCGGTACAGAGGAATAATGGAACATGCCATATTACGCGATATAGTGACGATTCTTGCCAGTGCCGTTTTTATTGTGATAGTCAGTCAAAAGCTGAAAATTCCAGCTATTATTGGTTTTCTGTTGACCGGTATTCTTATTGGTCCCGGTGGGTTACGCTGGGTCAGTGACAACCTGATGGTCAAAATGATGGCAGAAATCGGCGTGGTCATGCTGCTTTTTGTAGTAGGTCTGGAATTTTCAGTGGAGCGTTTAAAGTCCATTCGGCGCAGTTTTTGGTTTGGTGGCAGCTTGCAAGTTGTTCTCACTATCCTGGCCGTGTCTGGGGCATTTGTTCTCCTTGATTTTTCTATTAACGAGGGAATCTTTTATGGCTGTATTATCGCTTTGAGTAGCACCGCCGTGGTTTTAAAAGAACTGCACCAGCGCCGGGAATTTGATACCCTTACTGGTAAAACCTCGCTGGGAATTCTTTTGTTTCAGGATTTCGCCATTGTTCCCATGGCTGCCGCTATTCCCTTTTTGGCTGGCATTGTGCGCACCTCCTGGTGGCAACTCGGCATACGTGTCTTGATTTTCTTGCTGGCGGTGTTTATCGTGTTGATGGCCACCAGAAAGTTATTTCCTTTTTTGTTTCAACTGGTCGCCCGGACCCGGAGCCGGGAAATCTTTATATTAACCACCTTGTTAGTGTGTTTGGGCATGGCTTTTTTATCCTCGATAATCGGTTTATCGCCCGCGTTGGGGGCGTTTATTGCTGGTCTTATTATTTCTGAATCCCGGTACAGTCATCAAGTGGCCGCCGATATTTTACCCTTCCGGGATTTGTTTAACAGTATTTTTTTTATTTCTATTGGCATGTCCTTGAATGTGCCGTCGGTTTGGGCCTTAAAGTCCAGTATCCTGGTGATGAGTCTGGGAATTATTGTAGTGAAAGTCTTGGTGTTACTTTTGATTCTAAAGTTGCTGCGTTATACCGCGCCAACCGCCGTGAAGGTTGCGTTCAGTCTCGCCCAGGTCGGCGAGTTTTCATTTGTGTTGGCTAATATGGGGGAGCGTGTCGGGTTATTGGCCCCGGAGGTATTCCAGGTATTTATCGGGGCTTCGATTATCACTATATTTTTGACCCCTGTGCTGATTTCTTTAACCCGGCAGGAGTGGTTTTTGAAAGAGGGGGAAAAGAGGGTGGAGAAAAAATCAGCCACGGCGAACCCCAAATTAACGAATCATGTGATTATCGCCGGGTACGGGTTGAATGGCAGCAATTTAGCGCGCGTGTTGCGCGGCACATCCATCCCTTTTATAATCATGGAGTTGAATCCAGACAATCTTAAAAAAGCCAAAAAGCTGAAACAGGCGATTATATTTGGCGATGTCTCCAGTTATGCCATGCTCGTAGCCGCAGGGATACAACAGGCCAAGATCATTGTTTTTGCTATTTCCGATGCCGTGGCTACCAGACAGGGCGTGCGGTTGGCACGGCAACTGAACCCGAATGTGTTTATCATTGTCAGAACACGTCGTGTGGCTGAAATCGAGGAATTATACAAACTGGGGGCCAATCATGTAATCCCCGAAGAGTTTGAAACGACTATAGAATTATTCACTAAAACTTTGGAAGAGTACCATATGCCTGCCAATGTGATCCAGGTGCAACGGGAACTGATCCGGGGTGAAGGTTACAGTATTTTGCGTGGCAAGACCCAGAGTGCGTCCTGGTCGGATAAAGTCATGAACATTCTGAATGCAGGAACTGTGCAGCCGTTTTTATTGGAAGCTAATTCTGTGGCGGTTCAGAAAAGTTTGAGTGATTTGAATTTGCGGCAGCTTACTGGTGCCACGGTGATTTCGATTGTTCGTGACGGGAAAGCTATAGTTAGTCCTGAACCGGATTTTGTGTTGTTAGGCGGGGATATACTGGTGTTAGTAGCCAGTCACCATGATATGGACCGTGCCTTTTCCTTTTTTCGCAAGGCAGTAAAAAAAGGAAGTTAGCAAGTCACCCCGCCAACGTCGCTACGCTCCGTGGGATTATAACCGGAAAGAAATTCGTGCAATTCAGAGTTTTAAGAAACAGTAGAATAAAATAATGCGACAAGGATGTCGCGTCTACGTAGACGCGCCATCCTGGCGCATTAATAAGCGGCGAAAAGATGGTCTTGGATACGATTTCGGGGGAGTTTCTTAGAATTAGTGAAGTTAGGCGGAAGAGGTGGCGCTTTGTGCCTTTTTTCAACGTGCCTCCGGCACGCTTCTTTCTTTTATCCAAACTTCTTACCTTCATAACCTCCTAACTTCCCTTTCTCCTCTGGCAACATTCCAAGGTCTCAAAATCTTTTTCCTAACTTCCTTGTTTCCTAACCTCCTAACTTCATCTCTAAAGGGGATGTCCTGTTGGACAAAAGGATATACAGCAACATACAAGGAATTAATGTTTCCGTCCCCCTCTACAGGGGATGTCCTGTTGGACACTCATGTTGGCCATGCGAGCTTCCCCCGTCAATGTTTCCGTCCCCCTCTACAGGGGATGTCCTGTTGGACTATAGTACGCCGGGTTATTTGAATCTTACGAGTAAGTTTCCGTCCCCCTCTACAGGGGATGTCCTGTTGGACTCTGGCTGTTTGAAACCATTTCATATTGTCCCTTTTCAACCCAAAAATTCAGAATCTCTCTAAAACTGTGCCCTGTTTCTGTGCAAAGCTTCGAGATTCTGAATAACTTTTTTTGCTTACTCATTTTTTTACCACTCCTATTATATTACAAATGCATTATCACAGTCAATGCTTTTCTTTTTGGGATGACCGATGATGCAATCCTGCCATGAAAAACGAAGCTAGGAAATTAAGAAATTATGAAGGTAGGCGGAAGAGGTGGCGCTTTGCGCCTTTTTTCAACGTGCCTCCGGCACGCTTCTTTCTTTTATCCAAACTTCTTACCTTCATAACCTCCTAACTTCATCTTTATCCTAACGTCCCTCATTTCCTCTACGGTCTTACCGAAAATAATAATGGTATCCCCAGAGCGGATGAACTGGATACCCCCTTCTTTGAAATGTCCAGCAAAGGAAAACAAATAAAAATTGGTCAGACAAGAAGATAAAGGATTCCCCAAGGCCAACCCGTTTATCCGCTCAAAGCGTTGCCCTTCCAACATATACCCATTACTTGTTAATTGGTCCAACAAGTGCCTGATCAAGGTGTCTTTTTCCGGTAAAAAGTCGTCCAGCAAAGAGCGCAAGCGCGTCAAATCAACAGCGGGGAAAAAATCTTCCAGGGTTAATTCAAGCTTGTATTTATATCCTGCCGCTAGGATTGCTTCTGTTTTTTCAGTAACCCGTGAGGGCAGCAGTCCTTTTCTGGAACCAATAGAATCCTCCCCACTTAGGGTATCAAAAATTTTATAGAGTGTTTTTTTCAGATAACGACTCACTATCCAATCGCGTAGAGTCATTTGTTCTTGCACTTGTGGTGCGTTCTCCTTATTCTGGACCATCCATGCCTTATTGGGGGCGGCTTGATAGTTGCCCTGTTGCACCACCACGGCCAATTTTTCAGCAAAAGTCGTCTCATTGATCTTTTCGGCCACAGGTAGTGTGTTAGGTTCTGTCGTGGAAGGATAGTAGCGTTTTGCTTCACCAGCCACGACAATTAGGTCCGGTACATTAGGGAAATGGGGGACAAAATAGGGCACGGAAGCGGGAAGAATGCGATAATACCCTTGGGCATTGGCCAACTTGTTACCGGTATGGAGTTCTGCGCCCAGCAGCAGAAAAGGGATAAAATGAAACCATCTGCCTTTGAGATACAATTTGCCAAAAACGCCGTTGATGTATTGGGTGGTGCCGGGTTGGGAACGGGAGAGATGTTTGATCTCGGTGTAACGCCAATAATAAGGCAGTATAAAGAAATCATCGTCACCGGGTTGATATGTCACGGGCTGACGGAATAATTGGGAAAGGCGTTTTTCAAACAAATGGATAAATTTCTCCTTGGTAATAGCCACGCGGGCTTTTCCTTTAGTAGGATTAAAGGGCATGGGCATCAGAAATTCAAGGCATAATTCCCCGTGGCCTGACAGCGCAGGGTTTTCTGTCGTTAAGTGGGCATAACTTCGTTCTTCAATGGCGCTAATGGATAACACACCAACGGTTTCGCTATACACGGGAGTAGCTATGTAGAGCAGGAGGTTTTGTCGCCACTGGGTGATTTCTGTGGGGGTGTGTTGGCAGAAAAAGAAATCCACCATAAAGGGTTCATGGGGTGTGAAGGTAAAGGAATGTTTTTTCCCGCGGATATGAAATAGGGGTAATGCCGTGTTATCCAGGGAAACGAAACCGGGGGTCTGGCTACTGACTGCTTTGATAATGGCTTGAAACACGGAAACGGGGTGGCTTTTTTTGGCCGAAGGGGATGGCTGTGCGTGGAAGAGCACGGAGAGTCGGTACCATTTGAGTAAATTGATCATTTATTGTCCCTAACTTCCTTGTTTCAATAGCTCCTAACTTCCTCTTTAACGGGGATGTCCTGTTGGACTCTGGCAGTTTGAAACCATTTTTTATCCTTCATTTTCAGACCGAGAAAAGGTGGCAGTTACGAATTTATGCGGAATTCACCTCTCCCTTTAATTTCTTGACCTGGGTATTTTGAGTCAATGATTTCATTTGACTGATGGCAATGTCATTCAGTTGTTGCAGCCTTTGTGATTGGGTTAAGCCTTGATGGATTAAGACGGCATTAATACTTTCGAGATTGGAGAGCACGACCAACTGTTCGATAGAAGCATAATCACGCATATTTCCATCCGCATCTGGGTTTTCATCGCGCCATTTTTGGGCGATTTTGCCGAATAATGCCATGTTGAGCATGTCTGCTTCGGAGGCATAGACCATATTTATTTGGTTTTGGGTCAGTTCTTCTGGTATCAGGTTTTTTTTTATGGCGTCAGTATGGATACGGTAATTCACCTTGGCCAGTGCCCGTTGATAATTCCAGCCGAGTTTTAATCTTTGGTTTTCTTCTTCTTTTAGACGTTGGAATTCTTTAATGAGGTACAATTTGAACTCTGGACTAAGCCAACTGCCAAACTCAAAGGCAATGTCTCTATGCGCAAAAGTACCGCCACCGTAGCGGCCTGCTTTGGAGACCATACCAATGGCATTGGTGGCCTCAATCCATTTCCGGGGGGTGAGATTAAAACTATTTAAACCTGCCTGACTTTTAAAGGTTACGAATTCGTTACCTTTAAAATTGGGATTATGGAGTTCTTCCCATATCCCGATGAACTCAAGGGTATTTCGATTCCGCATCCAACTGTAAATCATGGTGTCATCACCAAAGTTTTTAACCATATCGGTTAATGAAATATAATCCTCGTTCATAATCTTGATTATTGTAATGTCAGCACCTTTAACCACAATTTTAATATTTTTCATATTTTTACCTCTTGATCAGCCGGATTAAAATCCCATTCACAGGCGATTTTTCAATCCATTATTATAATATGATTCCGATTGTTTTTCAATTGAGAAAAAATCTTCCATCCTCCTGAAATTTACCCAGGTGAATTAACAACGTTTCGGTGTTTCCGTCCCCTTTAAAAGACGAAGCCAGGAAATTAAGAAACCAGGAAGTTAAGAGGAAATGGTGGCGCTACGCGCCTATATTTCAACGTGCCTTCGGCACGCTTCTTTCTTTTATCCTAACTTCTTACCTTCATAACCTCCTAACTTCGATCTTTAAACGGGGATGTCCTGTTGGACGTGTAGAAATGGGAGTCGATCATGTGCTCAGTTTCCGTCCCCCTACACGGGGGATGTCCTGTTGGACTCACAAAAGGCTCTTCGTCCAACAAATTACAAAGTTTCCGTCCCCCTATACAGGGGATGTCCTGTTGGACATTGGTAGGGGATGGTGAGCTAACCAGTTCTGTCACAGTTTCCGTCCCCCTATACAGGGGATGTCCTGTTGGACGCAAAATGGTCAATTGGTTCAGAGCTTAACAGAGTTTCCGTCCCCCTACACAGGGGATGTCCTGTTGGACTTTATGTTAGCAAACGGCAGGATAGTCGTTATGTTTCCGTCCCCCTACACAGGGGATGTCCTGTTGGACTGGACTATCGGATATCTCTAGCTCAGTAACGTTTCCGTTCCCCTACACAGGGGATGTCCTGTTGGACATTACAGTGTCACCTTCGTGGTGAGGTGAGAGTTTCCGTCCCCCTACACAGGGGATGTCCTGTTGGACTCTGGCAGTTTGAAACCATTTTATATCGTCCTTTTTCAACCCAGGAAAAGATGGAAATTAGGAAATTAGGAAGCGAGGAGGTTAGGAAAAAGAAAAGGGATTCTGGGCATCTTGCAACTTTATTGTCTAAACCGTGATTTGTAGGATTTAAGGATTATCAGGATGGTCTGTAATTACTCCCGGACATCACCGGAAATTTCAAGCATTGAACTCTGCTATCGGGCAATCCGAATCCTGGTCATCCGTTATTCAGACGAATCACGGTTCAGAAACTGATATGGATGAACTGCCAGATTATTGCATCGATTGGATTGCCTGTCTATTCTTGGAAGCTCCTTTTTTTTATCATTGCCTCGCAATGTCGATTTGAATAATGAAAAAAAAATACAGAAATCTTTAAATCGCAGTGTTTTTTTTTATATATAAGTGATGGATGAAAAGAACATCCAAAAAATATTAAATAGGAGTAAAAAATAATGAAAATTAACGGATTTAAAAAAAGATGGGAGAAGATGGTGAAGAGATTTAAAAGAATTTTAAAATCGAAAAACGGTAAAATGATAAGAGATTTAATAATCAAATGCGTAATCCAATGCACAATCCAATGCATATTCCAATGCACAATCCAATGCATATTCCAATGCATATTCCAATGCACAATCCAATGCATATTCCAATGCATATTCCAATGCATATTCCAATGCATAATCCAATGCATAATCCAATGCATAATCCAATATTTAATAAATAGTTAAGATGGGGCCATGGACGGTATCCAACAATTGGCCTTAGAATGGATACCGTCCCTTTGATTAACAGGATGTCCTTTTGGACTTCTGATGATTAACCTGAAGGTATTGATCCAGAGTTTTCGTGCCTCCCAGAGGGATGAACTTTTGGACTGGCTGAACAAGCTGTACAGGGGTTTGCAGCACTGTTTCCGTCCCCTTATACAGGGGATGTCCGGTTGGACAATGAAGGACTGGATGACGGCTCTTTACATGTGTTTCCGTCCCCCTATACAGGGGATGTCCTGTTGGACTGTCGACATCGTTATCGTTGCAGCTTGCGGAGAAAGGTTTCCGTCCCCCTTGAAAAGACGAAGTGTTTTTACAAAACAGTCAAAGAACTACTTCAAATTTTACCGATCAATCCTGCCCGCAGGCTTCATTTTTTATTTCCTCTATAATTATTGGGAGAATACGATTTCTTTTCAAATGAATGCTTATTCTTGTTTTCAAACTCCTTCTTCCCTTCAATGGTCAACATCCGCTTCAAGTAACCGAAAAAGGTAAGCATATCCTCTTGATTGATATTCATCGGCAATTGTTTCTCCAGTACATTGCCAAACAGTCGCCACTGCCGATTGAGGTTGGGACGGGAATAGGAGGCGCGGGTAAAAGCCAACACATCGGCCTTGGTTTTTACTTTGTTGTCACCAATGAGACCGATCATCTGATGGGCAAAAGAAGCATAGGGATTAATGTTGCGCTGCTCTTCCTTTTTTAAAGCCAATACCGTGTTCTTTGCATCGGTTAATAACTGCTGCGTGCTCATTGTCCATACTCTCCCTGCAATTTTTTGATCACCGTGTCCAGTTTGGGACTATCCTGCTTTAGTTGCGCCAAAACTTTTTCCAGGTTGGGTTTGAGATTGGAAAGAGGCAGAACCTTTTGGGCGAAGATGTCTTTTAAGGATAAGGCATAAAAAGATTTGTCAAAATCGATGTCCAAACGCACCAAACCCATAGCGCGATTCTTGGCACCGCCCATTTTAAACTGAAAAGAATAACCAGGGAAAGCACCGAGCGCCACTATTAACATGGCCATTTCATACTCATCCAATTGCTTGCCATGAATGAAGCTGGAAAATTGGCTGCCAGTAGGTATGGCCTGAATGCGTTCCTTGCCGGGTTCAGTGGCATAACTGCCCTGCGGCAAGGTATCTTTGACATACTCCTTTTTATACAATTTAAAACTGACATTGTCCGGCACGCCTTTGGGTGAAAAACGAGCGGGAATACTTTTGTGGGTCGCTTGACTCTTTGAACGGATGGGCAGGTCGGCAAAGAATACTTTGGCTGGGCCATCCTTGGCACTGAAAAAATCAGTGGAACGTGACTGCAAAAACATGGAAAGATGGGTGAAGATACATCCTTTTAAGGATGAACCGGGGATGTTCCATGTTTTTTTGCCCTTTTCGGGGGTAATGTAAGAAAAGACATCCACCAACTGGTTGGCAATTTTATCGATTTCCCCGCTGCCAATAAAGATATCCTGAAGCGTGGTGATGGTGATAAACAGCTTGACATAATACTTTTTCCCCTGGCTGGTCTGGTAAGAGTACAGATCAATCTGGGGGGATTCATTGTCATAGAGGAAAAAGTAATTCCGTTCCATACGGACGGGTTCATCCGAACGGGGTGGACCGGAGTACGAAGAACCTTTGAATAAATCTAATCCCATGGTGGCCTCCTTTTTTACTCAGACCGAAGGTGCCGTGAGGAAGGTCTCGATCTTTTCTTTAAAACTTCCGGCCACTTCTTGAAGGACTTGCTTATCGGTAAATTCAAAAGTCGAATAGAGCATGTTCGCTTCATTGGGGTATTCCTTGTGGATGTGATCCTGCTCCTTCAGGTAAAAACCATAATCGGTATTCCCTTTTTCCGGTGGGGGCAATATGCCCACACCTTTTAGGGTTTTTCCTTTGAGTTTGCCCATTTGCAAGACTTTCATGGAGAAAATATCAAAACGCAACATACCCAGGCCCCTGGATTTGGAATGGCCATAACGCAAGAACCCTTCATTGGAGAGGTCGAACAGCATCATTAACAAACCGGGTTGATAGAGTTCATAATTGGTAAAGGTAAATTCTCCAAAAAGTTCGCCACCGCCGAGTACTTCATATTCAAATAAAGCACCAGGAAGTGTTTTCCCGGTTTTGCGGTCGATTTTGATGCCATTGCGGGAGGTTATCAGGGATTGTATGGCCGCTATTCTTTGTTTTTTTACTTCGTCTGAATCGGCAAAATCAAAAGGGAAGACATCGGCAATTTCCAAACGTGATGCGAGGTCACCGGACCCAAACATCCGGCACACGGGGCAGTGTAATTGATATGAAACTTTCTCTCTCTTTTTAGGGTCTCTGTACAGGTCATGGCACATCTTTTCGGAGGTGCAGCATATTTTGGATTGCCAGCGCTCACTTTCCCCCAGGATGGCTTCCATGCCGCCCCGCAACACACCCTTGACGGAAGAACCGGGAATGTATACGGTCTCTCCTTGAGCGGTGGTAATCTTGATAAATTGGATGTCCGGGCTGGTGACGTCAAAGGTTTTTCCCGATGCCACCAACAAAGGGGTTTGCAGGGTGATGCGAACTTTTAATTTCATCATATTAAAGGTGGTTTTAAACATGGGCGACCTCCGGGCTGAATTTCTTGATAAATGCCTCTTTCATCTGGGCTTTATAGGCGGCAAATTCTGCGCCTTCTTTTTTTTCTGAGCCGATGCCTTCTTTGTTGTGGTGATATTGGGTAAAAAAGTTCTTGGTATTTAATATCTCAATCTGGGTGAGAGCAATGGCTATCCTGCCGGTTCCTCTGGACACATTACCACCCAACGCGCCGAACCCCTCGGATATGAGATCAAAGGCAGTAAAAATCAAGCCTGTCTCATAGGGTTCGAGGTTGTCGCCGATAATTTCCAACGAAAACTCCACGCCGGGGGAAACGATTTCAAAATCATATTTGCCTTTATCCCGTGCGGTGCGGCTGTCCCGGTCAATAACGACACCATCCCGGATGCGATAAAAGGTATTATTCCACTCACTCAGAATCGGCATGTCTTTGATTTTGAGTTTCCCACCCATAAAGGAACTGCCAAATATACGGCATACGGGGCAGGCCTTTTCTAAAATAGTCGCCTGCTCATTCCATTTCTCCCGTTCCACGCAATGGTCGTCATCGGTAGGAAAACAGGGCCTTAAGCCTTCCTTTAAATCGGCGCCACCGAGAAACCCTTCAATAAAACTTCGTAATACACCTTTAAAGGATGAACCGGGAATATAAGGGTTTCCCGCAGGGTCTTTAATCACCGGCGCATCGGAATCCACCGGGTCAAAAGAACGTTGCGAGCCTATATGAAGGGCGGTTAAGGGTTTTACCGTGCCACGGATAATCACTTTCTCCCGTAATACTTTCAGATGAGCGTTCATGGTTAAGCTCCTCTTTTACTTTCAATCATGACCCAACGGGCGAAAGTACCCAGCATGAACCGGATGACTTCAATCCCTTTCTCTTTATGCCGTTTAATTAATTCGGCTAATTGGGCCCCAGCTTGTTTCAGGTTCCTATCTCTGACGCATTGGTACTCAATATAAAGTAACAGTTCATCAATGGATTCAGTGCGTACCGCACTTTCTCGTAAGTTTTGCGCCTGGTTTTTCGTTACGCCTACAGTACTGATTTTCCTGACCTCTTGGATAATTTTATCCTTATTCTCGTTTAACACGTTTAATTTGTCTAAAAAGTCGCTCATGGTTACCTCCATATGGTGATGTGTTCTGGGGCATCCAACCGGAACAAGAGGGTGGAATCCCATTTATATTGAGTACTATCTGCTACTAAATTGTCTATATTCTTTTTAAAATCATCTTGGTGGCTTTGGGGAACAGAAACAAGAAACGTGGAACCTGCGGCAATCCATTCCATCATGGGTTTGACATGCTTCTTTCTAAAATCGTAACCGCCACGCTGGATGATCTCAACGAAGGCTTTTTCAACTTGTACCTCCAGACCGTTAAACAGATGTTCTTCCAAAAAGCCTTTAAATGTCCTTGGTCCGGTGTAGTCTTTTTCAGGAAAGACGAAATCGGATAGCAAGTCCAAGGTAAAAAAGGTTCGTTCTTGAGGTAAAGATATGGAATATTCAGTGGCCATTTCTTTTAAAAGAGTATCCACGCTTTTTTCCTCGTTTCCTTTAAGCCATTTGGTGTGGGTGGGTTCTTCTATGGCGGAGATTTTGGTACGCCCAAAACCGCGGGTGCGTTTGCCACCCATGCATAATTCCCCGATCTTTTTTAGTGTCTCCACGGCCCAGGTTTCGCCGATCATAAAACCCTGGAATTGGCACCCCTTGGGAATTAATTCCATGGAGTATAACAACCCATCGCCTGCTTTTTGCAATTCTCTACCAATGGCCAACTTGGCATTATAAAAGGTATTGGGCTTTTTGCAAACTTTGTCCGGGCGCAGATTCTTTTTGTATAAAGCATTGAAGAGAGTTTGGACGAATGCAAATTTATCCTGCTCAATGGCTAATTTGATCAGGTAGTCTGGAATCAGAATATCTTTGCGGGGGTCCGGTTTGCCTTTTTCAATTCGTTGTGACAGGGGAAGGGGATAGGGGGTTTTCAAATAACAATTAAAGGTGGAAAAGGAATTCTGAACATCGAACATGGCTTCCAGGGTTTCTTTCGGGATGCCATGTTCACCCAATCTGAAACCAATGGTGCCGCCCAGAGTGGACGCGGGAATATAGGGCAGGGTATCAATAATGTATTTGTTTTTGGTATTGCCTACCAAGAGGGGTTCCTGGGTTTCCAGGGTGATTTTGTACAGTTTTAACTCTTTTCTGGAGGTGTCCACGGTCTCTGTTGGGGTGAACGTTTCGGGCATGTGACAGTCAATGGCAAAATATCCGAGGCCCACGCTTTTCCGGGAACCCATAAAAAGACCGGCTTCACCGAGATACTTAAAAAACATGTCCAGATACTCTTTCTCTGTGCCATCCAGCTCCCAGCGGATATTGATCTGGGTGGTAAAAAGAATTTTCCGTATTTTATTCATATTAGGAAAGGCCAGCTTGGTGAAATAGGCTTTATCCTTTGCTTTGCCCAGGGTACGTGAGATGGACACGCCTTCGCGTTTGCCTTTGGCCAGTAGGTCATGACGCACGGCATTGGGTAACACGATATCCGGGTCTTTAATGAACGCGGCATTAAAACGGAGTTTTCCTTCTTCATTGCCACCGCCAAAGAGTCGGCAAGAGAGACAGGTTTTGCAACCTTTGATATCGGCGTCAAAATCACACAGGGTTTCCTGGCCGATACCACGGACAAAGGCTTCGAATTCGATTCTTAATGCACCTTTGATGGCAGTGGCGGTTAAATAAGGCAGGTTGTTTTCATCCAGAGCGGTGACGGAGTCGTATGCGGGGTTAATGGTGACGCCACCGAGTAAAAAGGATGATTCGGGAATCAAGGTGAGTTGGATGTGATTGCTCATGACACCTCCGGGGGTTTATTTTCATTGCCAACGAGGTCTTGCAGGAGGATGATATCTTCCAAAACAGTGGGGGTTAGTTTTATTTCTGCGCCCCGGTGCAAGAGAACAAAATTGGGCGGTGTGGATTTGATATAACTTTCAAATTCTTTGTGTTGGACCAGGAAATAGAGCAGGTTCAGTTCACCTTCTGCCTCTGAATATTTATCTGAAAGGAGGTCCAGTATATTAAAGAGGGCGGAGGTATGGATTTTTTTATCTTGTTGCATCTGTTTGGCGATTTCCAGCAGCATGTGGAACTGGTGGGCAGGATACACATCTTTTTCCGAGGGGTTGTGGCCGCCTTCCAATACTTTAAAGAGGCCATAATAACTGGTTTTATCGCCATCAGCGGGGAGTTGGTAATAGGCGTCTTTGGTTTTATCCAGAAGGGATTGGGATAATTGGAATATATGATAAATAGGGAAATTGTGTTTGCTGAGTAGAAAAGCGAAATTCATTTTCATGGGTTTCCCTAAACGCTGAAAAAGGGCATCTTCAATGAGACGCAGTTCCTCAAAGATTAGCGGGAAGGAAGCGGGGTGGGTAAAGAAGATCATATCGTCACCGCCGATGACAGGTGCCAAAGATTCGAATCCTTTCTCTTCCAGTCTGGTTTCGATTTTATGGCGTGTTTCTTCAAGGATTTCAGAAATACCTTCGGAGAATTCTTTTAATTTCTTTTTCTCTTTAATACTGGACAGGTGATTGCCTGCCTCGTTTAAATCGCCGTAAATGGTGAGGATAAGCTTAGAATCTTTGCAGATATCTTCGAGGCTATCGGCTTCGCTTTTGGATTTACGTTTGGAATAGCATGTTTCGCAATAGGGAATGGGTTCGCCGCCGATGGGTACGGTGGTGATAGAATTTCGTTTCCCGCAGGCGCCGCAGCGGTTTTTTTCTTCCTTGTCGAATACAGTGATCTTTAAATCTTGGGTAATCCGTTTTTCGGATTTCTGCTCTCTTCCTTTAAAGTTCAAGATATCCATGGTGGTGGCGAAGCTGGGTTCTTCTTTATGAAATACGGCTGTCAGGCTACCGCCATGGGTATGTTCTTGGAAGTGCTTATCCAACCAGTCACAGATGTCTTGCCCTTGATTTTGGCTTGAGGTAATCAAACCGCTACCGCCTTTGGAGTAGATGATAGAGTCGTCTGTAATATCGGGGTACTCGTCCATCAGTTGTTGGAGTAGTGTTTCTTTTTTCTTTGTTTTGGGGTCGTAATCCAGAGCTTTGATAAATTCCGAAGCCCCTTTGACTTCCTTGGGTCGGAAAGAATCGAAGACATAGTCTTTGATTTTATCGACATCGTACAGGATATATTCCATCGTACCTCCTTATTTCAATAATGATTGGTATCTGAGAGAGTTAATCAGGTTGCCATAGAGTTGCAGCCGCGAGTTGGCGAAGTTGACTCTTTTAGTGAATCCATCGGCGACAAAATGGTCGGGACCAAAATAAAAACAAAAGACTTCCTCTCTGGATTCTTTTCCAATAGTATTTATGGTCTCATGGCTGATGGATTTGTTTTCATTGTTGAAGAGAATTAGGTCGGAATCAATAGGCTTTTTAATTTGGTCTATGGTACAATATTTGACTTTAACAAAACCCATCTCTTTAAAAAACCTGCGCATGAAGTCGTCACTATCATCCTTCTGACTAATCACCAGAATGGACTTTTCCTCTTTGAGTTTGAACTCCTCGCTCTGTCGTCTAACCATTTCCAGAAATTCCTTTTCCCGCTGTGAAAAGATTTCTTTGACTATCTTATCAGAGTGTTTACGAACTCTGTAATTGATATATTTTCTTACTCCCCAGAAACTGCCAATGCCAAGGAAACCAAAAAAAACCAATATCCAGTTGCTTTTGGTCTGCTCGTATTGAATCTCCTTTCGCAATAGTTCTGCGTGTTTATCCAGGTTTTCTTTTTGGCCTTCAAGGATTTTTACTCGATTAGTCAGTTCTTCCACCTTGTCCGTTTTCTGGGCGTAACCCATTGCACAGAGAAATATTACCGCCACAAAAACCATGAACCCTGTTTTAGTCTTGCTTGCCATTTGTCTTTCCATCAAAAAAACTCCTCCTTCAATATTCTTTCCCAATCAGGAAGAATCCATTTTAATCAAACAAAAATCATTTGTCAAGGGGGTTCTCAAAAAAACAGGAAATATTTATGCGCAGGGGAAAGATGAAGGTAGGAAATTAAGAAGCTAGTTGCGCCAGGATAAGCCCAGGAAGTTGGGACATGTCGGCTTATAAGATATAT
>CAZCVI010000061.1:0-46670 GCA_964502145.1 uncultured Clostridia bacterium | reverse complement strand
CGGGCAGGCCAACGAGGTGATCACACGGGCGGAGAAAGGGCTTGAAATTGCAAAAGAATATTTGGGGCTTCTTGATGTTGCATTAGATACACTCACCATGGGCCGGGCGTGGATGAAATTGTGTTTTCTGGACAAGGCCAAACCCTTTCTGGAAGAGGCGGTGGCGGGACTGCGGGAAGCTGGTCAACAAGATGATTTACCCCGTGGTCTTCTGGCCCGTGCGCAATATTACCGTCTGACCCACGAGTATGCCAAAGCCCATGATGATCTGAACGAAGTCCGCGACATCGCGGAATTGGGGGGCATGAAACTCCATCTGTGCGACTATTATTTGGAAAAAAAAGAGCTTTGTCTGGCGGAAGGCTTGGAAGATGAAGCGGGGGAGAATGAAAAGAAGGCGGGGGAACTGATTAGAGAGACGGGATACGGGAGGAGAGGGAAGTTAGGATGTTAGGAAACTAGGAAGTTAGGAAAAAGAAAAATTAAAAAAGAAAAAGAGAAAAATTCCATGTTGCTTGTTGCTTCACGGTTCATTCTTTTTTTTTCCTAACTTCCTTGTTTCCTAGTTTCCTAACTTCCCTCTTTTCTGCCGCAGGCGTTTAAAGAGTGCCCGCAGGGCGCTTTTGTTTATAATTAATCTTTTACACGGCAATTGCCACTTCTCTGTGTCTATCAATCGTTTGGGGATGCGTTTTACTGAAACTATCAATATCTTCCACCACCCTATTTACCAACCGATTCACATCTTCAGCCGTATGTCCATCAACAAATGATCGCCCACATTGACTGCAAACACTGGCTGGAACATTTTTTATGGAAACCCGAATTTTTGCTAATTCATACGTTAGTTCTGTTTCACCACACTGTATTATTCCCTGACATTCAGGACACTTTCTTACTTTGGCCATTTATTCTCTCCTCTTCCGAGGCAATAAAGCGTTTAATTAATCTCATAGACATCATTCATCTATACCTTCGTGTTTTCCATTATTGGTTCTATTTAAGAGTAAAATATACCACTACCGCCAGAACAAATCAAGACTCACCCGGTATAATAATAGTCACCGTGGAAATAAATCTTTTCCTTTATGGCTGACTTTTTATATTTATTGGTGTATACTGTTCTTTAATGAAATAAAAAACACGAGGCTGTCGATGGAATCTGTTTTTATCAGTTATAGTCACAAGGATGAAGCTTGGAAAGACCGGGTGGTCACGCACCTGAAAGTTCTGGAAAAACAAGGGCTTTTGCACTCATGGAACGACCGGGATATCGCTCCCGGTTCCGATTGGTTGCCCAGGATAGCGGAAGAATTAAACAAGGCAAAGGTAGTGGTGTTGTTAATTTCCGCCGACTTCCTAACCTCTGATTTTATCATGGGCACGGAAGTGCCATTAATCCTGCAACGGCGCCAAAGCGAAGGTATTAAAGTGATTCCCATCATCCTGCGCCCCTGCCCGATTAAACCCATCCCCTGGCTCTCAAAAATCCAATGGTATCCCAAAGACGGAAAGCCTCTCTCCACTTTAACCAAACCAAAATGGGAAACAGAATTAGCCAATTTATCCCAACTCATTCTTTCTCCCATAACTCCCATTCCTCCCATTCCTCCCATAACTCCCATAATTCCCACTCCCCCACCCAGCACCGCCCACATCTCCTTAGATCGCTTACCCGCCACCGGCGCCCACCTCTTCGGCAGAGAAAACGAATTAAAACTGTTAGATACCGCCTGGGCGGACCCCCACACGCATATTATCTCCCTGGTCGCCTGGGGCGGCGTGGGCAAAACGGCATTGGTCAATCAATGGTTGAATCACATGGCTATGGATAACTATGGTGGCGCCGAAAAAATCTTTGGCTGGTCTTTTTACAGCCAGGGCGCCACCGAAGGCAAACAGGTCTCTGCGGATGAATTCTTTATGGAGACCCTGTTATGGTTCGGCGAAACAGATCCCCAAGCTGGTTCAGCCGTGGACAAGGGACGGCGTTTGGCGCGGTTGTTGCGGCAGCACAAATGCTTGCTCATCCTGGACGGCTTGGAACCGCTGCAATACCCACCGAACGAAGTAAAAGGCCTGGATGGCAAATTAAAGGACCAGGGGCTGGCCGCACTCTTAAAAGAGTTGGCTCTGGGCGGGTGCAGCCAGGGTGGCTTGTGTGTCATCTCGACACGGGAACCGATCACGGACTTAAAACAGCGCTTGACCTACGGGCACCAAGAGATTCTCTTGGAACATCTGTCCACGGAGGCGGGTGTGTTATTGTTAAAGAGTTTGGGGGTGACCATGGGTGCGCCGCTGGATTTGCAGCAGGCCGTGCGCGAGTATGCGGGTCATGCGTTGGCGTTGACGCTGTTGGGGTTATATATCAAAAGAGTCTTTGAGGGGGATGTGCGCCGCCGCGATGAAATACCCCGTTTAGCCAACGAGCGGCACCAGGGGTATCATGCAGAACGGGTGATGGAAGCCTATGAAAAATGGTTGGGTGAATCGCCGGAACGGGATATTCTGTTCCTGCTGGGTCTTTTTGATCGTCCGGTGGCACAGGAAGTGATTGCGGAATTGCTAAAAGAACCGGTGATTCCCGGAGTGACGGACCGTTTGGTGGGTATCACCGGGGAAGAGTGGCAGTATGCCTTAAGCCATTTGCGGGAAGTCCGTTTGTTAGGGGGAGCACAGGGGCACAAAACGGGCACGTTGGACTGCCACCCGTTGGTGCGGGAACATTTCGGGGCAACCTTGTGTGCGAAAAATCCCGAAGGCTGGCAACAGGCACACCTGCGACTGTACCACTATTTTAAGCAGCTTCCCAAGAAAGAGAAACCGGATACGTTGGTGGAGATGGAACCCCTTTTTGCAGCGGTGGCCCACGGCTGCAAGGCGGGATTGCACCAGGAAGTGGAGGTTGAGGTGTATTGGAAAAGGATGTTGAGAGGAAAAGAAGCATATATAGTTCATACACTGGGAGCGTTTGGTTCGTTTTTAGCCGCGCTGTCGTTTTTTTTCGCTCGCCCCTGGAGCCAACCGGTGGCGGGGCTGACGGAGGCATGGAAAGCAGTGGTTTTGAGTTTGGCGGCCTTTGGTCTTCGTGCGGTGGGGCGGCTGCTGGAGGCGATTCAGCCCATGAAAGCGGGATTGGAATTGGCTGTTCAACGGGAAGATTGGAAAAATGCCGCAACGGGTGCCTCCAACCTCAGCGAACTGCTGCTGACACTGGGTGATGCCCCGGGGGCGGTGGCGATGGCCCGGCAGAGTGTGGCTCATGCCGACCGTAGCGGGGATTGGGAATCTCAAATGATGTTTAGAACCACCCTTGCCGATGCCCTCCATGTGTCCGGCGCGAAACCAGAAGCGGAAAAATGGTTCCGGGAGGCCGAAGCCAAACAAAAAAAAAGTCAACCGCAATTTCCCTTCCTTTATTCGGTGCAAGGGTATCGCTTCTGCGACTTCCTGCTGGAAAATCAGAGCCCCGGGCAGGCCATCGAGGTGATCACACGGGCGGAGAAAACACTGGAATGGGGGACACAACAAGGTTCTCTTTTAGATATTGCATTAAATAAACTCACCTTGGGTCGGGGGTGGCTGAAATTGTGTTCCCTGGACAAGGCCAAACCCTTTCTGGAAGAGGCGGTGGCGGGACTGCGGGAAGCGGGAGCACAACATCATTTACCCCGTGGCCTTCTGGCCCGTGCGCAATATTTCCGTCTGACCCACGAGTATGCCAAAGCCCATGATGATCTGAACGAAGTCCGCGACATCGCGGAATTGGGGGGCATGAAACTCCATCTGTGCGACTATTATTTGGAAAAAAAAGAGCTTTGTCTGGCGCAAGGAAAGAAAGAGGAAGCGGAAGAGAATGAAAAGAAGGCGGCGGAACTGATTAGAGAGACGGGATACGGGAGGAGAGGGAAGCTAGGAAGAGGAAACAGTTGCATAAAATAATGCGACAAGGATGTCGCGTCTACGTAGACGCGCCATCCTGGCGCATTAATAAGCGGCGAAAACATGGTTAGGGGAAAAAACAGATCCTTGCCTGCCTTTTGCAAGGCTTTTAAACGTGGTTAAATAGATTAATGGGAAGTATGGGAAGTATGGGAGGAATGGGAATTTTTTTGCTTATCCCATAATTCCCATAATTCTCATACTTCCCATATTTCCCACTTGCTTTTTTGATACTCTCAAAAACTTGGCAGTGAATCCAAGATAAATCCAGGGCTTCCCAAAACGGGTTATTGTGTGTTACAATAGTAATTCATGAATATTGCCATTGATTTGACTCAAATTCCAGTCCAAAAGACAGGAATCGGTATTCACGCCGTGTTTATGATCCGGGAGATTATCAAAATGAACCGGATAACGCGGGAAGACCAATTCTTTTTTTTTGCCCAAGATGACGACCCAGAATGGGCGGCAGAAATACCAGAGAACAATAATTCTCTATGCGAACTGATCACAATCAAAAGCAAATTCTTCCGCAAATTACCACTCCGCTTCCTCTTTGAACAACTCCTGCTGCCCCACTATTGCAAAAAATTAAAAATCGCGGTGATTCCCTCATCGCTGTCTATCCCGAAACTCCCCTTTTTTAAACTGAATTAGTTTGGCAAATAGAGGAAAACAGGGGGAAACGAGGGTAGTAATGATCTTAAAAACAAAGTATTATCTCCTTATATGTTCAAAGGAGGAAAATTATGGCATATTTTGAATTGAATCAAGTTTTTTCGTATCAGGATGCAAATGAAATTAAAAAATTATGGGCAAGTGAAACTCCCCCCGCCACCAAGGGTTTGCAAGAGGTCTGGTTGGATACCGGAATAACGCCACCTCAACTTAAACGTTTCATGGGAAAAAATCCCCAAGGGAATGATGTCTGGGATATTATTGGAAATATTACTGCCGATACGGTATTAACATTACTCAAATCAGTAGATGGTACAGCCAGTGGAGTAGATGCAGATCTGCTGGATGGTCAACATGGAACGTTTTTCCGAAATGCAGCCAATTTAAATGCAGGTACAATCTCTTCTGCAAGATTGTCTGCAAGCGACTTGCTGACACTTCTAAAAACCGTTGATGGAACAGGAAGTGGCTTGGATGCAGATACAATAGATGGAAAGGAGGCTGCTGATTTTTTTCAAAAAGGGAGCAATATCGCCTTAGGAGACAAATTTATTAGCAACGATGGAGACAGTGAAGGCATTAACATTGATAATATTGGAAATGCATATGCATCGAAAAACCTGAGAATTAATAATTTTTTAAGTTTAGGCGCACCAACAACTCTTATTATTTCCAATGGGGTTGTTACGGTTACAAAATCACATCATACCATTGATACGGAAGGAGGGGCTGCCTCTGATTATCTTGAATCGATTAGTGGAGGAACCACCGGAGATATTCTTGTACTCCGCTCGGAAAATACTGCAAGACAAGTAACGGTCAGAGACCAAAGAGGAAATATATTCCTATCCGAAGACTTCCTGATGTCTACTTCAAATAGGTTTCTTGTTTTAATTAATAAAGATGGAACCAATTGGCTTGAACTTTCAAGAAGTATTAATACTTGATTAGGTAGTCAGATTTTGTCCATCATTGCGTACTGCGTATGTTAACATATTCGACATAGATACTAACAAGCCCGCAGAGGAGGTTATTGAGACATGAAAATTGCTGAAATTGAAATGAATTTGAATAAGTACTCTTTCTATCATGTGATAGAATTGGCTGACGGGATATTCACTCCCGGGGAACAACGACATCTACCTGCCCAACAAAATGTCCATAACGCATTGCAGTCCATTCCCCTAGAAGGAAAAAGGGTACTGGATATCGGATGCAGGGATGGTATTTTCTGTTTCGCAGCAGAAAAAATGGGCGCCAAAGAAGTCATCGGCATTGATAACGACCTGTCCCCAGCGGCCACGGAATTCTTAATCCCTTACTTTAAGTCCAATATAAAAATGTTCAACCTGAATCTCTATGATTTAACCCCTGAAAAATTCGGCAAATTCGACGTGGTTATCTTTGCCGGAGTGCTGTATCATCTGCGTTATCCTTTTTGGGCACTGAAGTTGATCAGGAATGTAACCGCCGATAAGGGGCATATTATTATCGAAACTGGTATTCTGGATTATGGCGAAAAACATGCTCTACTGCACTGCCCAATAGGCGCTGAAAGCCCATACGAACCGACCAGTATCACGTTCTTCAATATCAAAGGACTCCACGATACATTAAAAAGCCTGGGGGTCACGGTAAAAGAAGTCCACCTCCTGAAAGCACGAACCTGGTGGCGCAAATTCCAACTCTTTTTGTTGAGAATATTACCGAAAGCGTTGATTAAATTATTTATTAAAAACAAGGAAAACCAAAAATATCGGGTTTTTCCAGGCCAAGGTTTACCAGCCAATCGCGCCACATTAATTTGTTCTGTTATAAATGAGAATGTGAATCAACAGCCTGTCCAATACTGGGACGGAACACACCACTACCACTCCACCGGCACTTTTTAGGGGGGGACTGCGTCCCTTTACTAGGTCACCTTTGGAAGCCTGCTACGTTTGAGACGAGGGTACGAGTTGTTTAAATAGTAAAAGCGGGTGTAAGGCTTCCCAAAACGGGTTATTGTGTGTTACAATAGTAATTCATGAATATTGCCATTGATTTGACTCAAATTCCAGTCCAAAAGACAGGAATCGGTATTCACGCCGTGTTTATGATCCGGGAGATTATCAAAATGAACCGGATAACGCGGGAAGACCAATTCTTTTTTTTTGCCCAAGATGACGACCCAGAATGGGCGGCAGAAATACCAGAGAACAATAATTCTCTATGCGAACTGATCACAATCAAAAGCAAATTCTTCCGCAAATTACCACTCCGCTTCCTCTTTGAACAACTCCTGCTGCCCCACTATTGCAAAAAATTAAAAATCGCGGTGCTTCTATCCCTGCACTATACAATGCCCTACCTGACAGACATACCGGTGGTGGTTATTTTCCCGGATATGACCTTTTACCTCTTCCCACACCTGCATGAAAAATTCAAACGGTTCTATTTTAAAACGTTTATCCCGCTCTCTATAAAAAAAAGCCGCCATATCATCACGGTGAGCCAATCAACGAAACAGGATATGCGGGCGCTCTTCAAACTGGGAGAGAGGGATAAAATTACGGCTATCCACCTGGGCGTGGCCCCACTACAGCCACAAACTGAACAGGAGACACTGGGTCACCTGGACACATGGGCTCTAAAAAACAAGCAATACTTCCTCTATGTGGGCACACTGGAACCGCGCAAAAATATCCCGGCCCTGATGGCTGCATTTCACCAACTGTCTGGCACGGCTGCGGCCCAAAACATGCCCCTGGTCATCGTGGGTGGCAAAGGATGGTGCTATGACGAGATTTTCCAAAAGGTTAAAGAATACGGCCTGGAGGAACGGGTGATATTCACGGGTTATGTGGCGGAAGAAATCAAACAATCCTTGTTGCACCATGCTTTCCTGTTTATTTATCCGTCGCTCTACGAAGGATTCGGCCTGCCTATCTTGGAAGCGATGATTCACGGCTTACCGGTTATCACAAGCAATGTGTCCTCATTGCCAGAAGTGGCAGGTGATGCGGCTCTATTGGTCAATCCAAGCAATAGTCAGGAAATCGCGGCAGCAATGCATAAACTGCTAACCGAACCCTCATTTTATACGTCAATGGCAGAAAAAAGCCGCGCCCGTGCAGCGTCTTTCACCTGGGCACAAAACGCGCAGAAAACGGTGGCGCTATTAAAACGGATGGTTTCATGAAGCAGAAATTGACAATCTCCATTGTGACGTTCAACAATCAAGACTCGATAAAAAAAGCGCTGGACAGTATCAAACACTCGACTCTGACACCAACAAAAGTTATCGTAGTCGATAATTCTTCCAGCGACGGCACGGCGGAACTGGTAAAATCAGAGTTCCCAGAAGTCACATGCATCACTTCACCCAATATAGGCTTTGGTTCCAGTCATAATACAGCGATTAATAGCATCCTGGGCACGGCGGATTATCATCTGGTGATGAACCCGGATATCTATTTCGCCAGGGATGTGCTGGAAAAACTGGTAGAGTTCATGGACACACACGGGGACGTGGGTTTGGTCATGCCTAAAATCCTCTATCCGGATAACCAACTGCAATACCTGTGCAAATTACTGCCTACTCCCTTTGATTTGATGGGCAGACGTTTTTTCCCGGGGTTCCTGAAACCACTTATTCAAAAACGGTTGCACCGCTACGAATTACGCGATAAAAATTACGACCAGATCATGGAAGTACCGCACTTGTCAGGTTGTTTTATGCTGCTACGCACAGACGTGCTGAAACAGGTGGGACTTTTTGACCACCGCTTTTTTATGTACCTGGAAGATGTGGATTTATCGCGTCGTATTCATACGCTTAATAAAACGATTTATTACCCGGCGGTAGCAGTGTATCATCAATACCATAAAGGCTCTTATAAACGTTGGAAACACTTGAAATACCATGTCCAATCGGCCATAAAATATTTTAATAAATGGGGCTGGTACTCGGATAAAGAGAGAAAAGCAATCAACCGGGGTATTTTAATGTAATTGATTTTAGGTTATAATTAGGTTATAATAAACTATGATCTACTCAATTTATATTATTTTAATTTTCGTCACCTTCATTGGTTTTATCAGTTCTTATTGGGTTCAGAAAGTAACCCTGGAACTGGCGTTAAAGTTCCAGATTTACGATGACTTCAATCACCGCAAATTGGCCAAAGCCCCGCGCCCCCGTCTGGGTGGAATTGGTATCTTCCTGGGTTTCCTGACCTCCTTTTATACCCTCTTTTTTGTGATTTACCTGTTGCAAGGCACGCGCTTTCATATTTACGTGGATTTTTCCCTCTTCCAGATCATGCTTTATATCTGTTCCATGATTATCTTTTTCCTGTTGGGCTTGTACGATGATTTTAAAGGTCTTAAAGCCACGCAGAAACTGTTGGTGCAAGTCGTTATTGCCACTATTCTTTTTTATATTGGTTTTAAGATCGAATTATTAACGCTGCCCTTTGTTGATTCCAGTATCAATGTGGGGGTTTTTTCTTATCCCCTGACGATTTTTTGGATCATAGGTATCAGCAATGCCCTTAATTTAATTGATGGCCTCGATGGCTTGGCTGGTGGGGTGATTGCGATTGTGGCGATTACAATCATTATTATTTGCGTGATGTTCAAATTAATCTTTCCCGCTATTATCATCAGCGCACTTCTGGGTGGCGTTGCGGGGTTCTTACCCTATAACATCTATCCCTCCAAAATCCTGATGGGAGACAGTGGCAGTCTTTTCGCTGGGGCGATTCTGGCGACACTGTCGTTAAAAACAGCACACAAAGCCTCGCTGGGTATCGCACTGATGATCCCGATCCTCTTCCTGGCGATCCCGGTCTTGGATACGGCTATTTCCTTTTCGAGGCGGCTGATTTCGGGCCGGAACCCACTAAAAGGAGATAACGACCATATCCACCACCGCCTCATGCGCAAAGGCTTCTCAGAAAAAAAATCAGCCAATATCCTGCTGATTCTAACTGCTATCTTCTCTGGGCTCTCGATTGTGGTTTCCTATTTCCGTGGTACGCTTCGTTTTGTAGCCCTGCTCATCAGCGGGTTAATAGCGGTGCTATTGATATTCTACCTGAAATATATCCGCTTCAGTTTTAAAAGAAATGGGAATAATGGGAATAATAACCTGTATCACGAGGATGAAAATAGAATAAACGATTAAACCCATTGACGGAGGGTGCTTGGGCGTATTATGAAAATCCTGCTAATCCATAACTATTATCGCTACCGTGGCGGCGAAGATCGTTACATGGACATCCTGACGGATGCGTTGCAACAGAAAGGCCACGTAGTCACACAATTTTTATCCGATAGCCAGGACATCCACCACTTCACTTTCTGGCAAAAAATAATGATTCCTATGCACCTGATTTCCGCCCCGACTCTGGACAAAAAACTGGCCCAGGTCATCAATGACGATAAACCAGATATTGCCATCGTGCATAATCTGTTTCCGCTCTTTTCGCTCTCCTTGTTAAAAGTCCTCAAACAAAAGGGGGTTCCAGTCTTAAAGCGTCTGGAAAATTACAAATTTTTATGTTTGAACGGCTTGTTTCTCAAGAATAATTTCCAGGTTTGCGAATCCTGTAAACAGGGGAACTTCCTCCCTGGCATTTTTCGCCGTTGTTATCAGCGCAGTTTCTTTAACAGTCTGGGGATTGCTTTATCGGAATTTATCCACCGCTGGAAGAAGACAGCGCTCAGAAATACCACTCATTTCTTAGCTTCCAGTCAGTTTGTGAAATCGAAGTTTGTGGACGCTGATTTTCCTGCCGCCATGATTTCTGTATTTCCCAATTTCCTTGATTTCGAACCGCTGACCGCGCCTGTAGCAGCGGAGGATTATGTGGTTTACATTGGTCGTCTGTCCCAGGAAAAAGGATTGTTCACACTATTAAAAGCTATGCGTACTATGCCAGAACTGACACTGCACATTCTGGGAAACGGGCCTTTGGAAGACGACTTAAAAAAATTCGTGGCTATGAATCAAATGAACCATGTGATCTTTCATGGTTTTGTGGATGGCTTGGCCAAACAAGAGATATTGCAAAAAGCATTGTTCCTCATTTTTCCCTCGGAATGTTACGAGTCTTTCGGTTATGCGGTAATTGAGAGTTACGCCTGCGGTGTGCCAGTGCTGGCGTCTGATTTGGGCGGGGCCAGGGAACTGGTTAAAAACGGCGCAACCGGAGCACTCTTTACACCAGGCGATCCAGACAGCTTGCGCCACGAAATAGCGCTCCTGCGGTTGAATGATTCGCTTAAAACAGAAATGAGAGTGCGGGCTTTACAAAAAGCGCACGCGTTCTATACAAAAAAAATGGGCATCCAAAAAATAGAAGCATTATTACAAGGTATGGTGCATGGCAAGGAGAATTTACCATGAAGCTGGGCATGGTTTGTTCCAGCGGTGGACACCTGTTGCTGTTGCACCTGCTGGAAAATTTCTGGGGGCAATACGACCGCTTCTGGGTGACCTTTAAAAAAGAAGACGCGGTCTCGCTATTAAAAGACGAGCGTATCTATTGGGCGTATTTCCCCACCAACCGTAATTTTTTCAATCTGGCGAGGAACTTCTGGGTGGCGGTGAAAGTCTTGTGCAAAGAAAAACCAGACATCCTTATTTCGACGGGTGCGGGTGTGGCCATCCCTTTCTTTTTCCTGGGGAAACTGCTGGGTAAGAAGCTGGTTTTCATCGAGGCCTATGAACGGATAGAGAATCCTTCCCTCACTGGGCGAATCGTGTATCCGATCACGGACGTGTTTATCTTGCAATGGGAAGAACAGAAAAAACATTACCCAAAAGGGCAAGTTCTGGGAGAGTTGTTATGATTTTTGTGACCACTGGAACCCATGAAGATGCTTTTGATCGACTGGTGCAAGCGATGGATGGGTTAAAGCGCGAGGGTTTGATTGCGCAGGATGTATTTATACAAACGGGGTACAGTGCGTATAAACCAGAGTTCTGTGCTTATCGTGATTTTCTTCCTTTTGCCGAGATGATGGCGCGCATGACAGAGGCGGAAATGGTGATCACCCATGGTGGCACGGGCAGTATCATGTTGGTGCTCTACCACCATAAAATTCCCATCGTGGTCCCGAGACAACGAAAATACCATGAGCACATTGACGATCATCAGGTGTTGTTCTGCCAGACAATGGTCAAGAAGGGCAAGATTTTGGCGGCCTATGAAACGGAACAATTGGAACATATTATCACGCACTATCACGACTTGGCTTTCCCGTTGCAAACAGTGGCACAAGGGAACGGAATGGCGCAAAATGCGGCTGCCTTTGCAGGGAAATTGCATGAAATATGTAAGGAACTGCTAAACAAATAAATATATAAATAATAATATAAATAAAAATACAAATAAAAATAAATACGTATTATGATATGAGGAGGTAAAATGAGTCAAAAAAACGGTATGAATCGGCGGCATTTTTTACGGAATTCGGCATTAGGAGTGGCAGGAGCTGGTTTTTTCAGTGCAGCCAACCTTCGCTTGACGGGTGAAGACGCGGTAGTTCCAACACCCACGATCAAATCCTATCGCACGCTGGGACGAACGGAGTTTAAAGTGTCCGATATCAGCAGCGGTGCGCCCATGAATGTGGCGGTATTAAATGCGATGTTGGATGCGGGTGTGAATTACATTGATACGGCGGAAGGATACGGACGCGGCAAATCGGAACTGGCAGTAGGGGAAGCTATCAAAAACCGCGACCGCAAAAAATTATTTATCACTTCCAAATTATATATCAAAGAAACAGATACGAAAGAAACCCTGCTAACACGTGCGCACAAATGCTTGGAACGATTGAACACGGAATACATTGATTGCATGATGATGCATTGCCCACCCGTTTCGGCCCTGGTCAAACATGAACCGTTTCACGAGGCGATGAAACAATTAAAAACAGAAGGGAAACTGCGTTTTACAGGGATATCGAATCATGGCCCGGAAAATGAAAAACAAGAACCAATGGACAAGGTTCTTCTGGGTGCAGTGGCAGATGGGCGTTTTGACGTGATGCTGTTTGTTTACAGTTTTGCCCAGTCTGCCCAATCGGAAGTTATTTTAAAATCATGCTATGACAAGAATATCGGTGTCACACTGATGAAAACGAACCCGGTGAGCGGTTATATGGCGGTGAAAGCGGATGTGGAAGCCTTGCAAAAAGAGGGGAAAGAGGTTCCTGTAGGAATGGCCCAGGAATTTGCACTGATGAAAGCACAGGCAGATTTGGCGGAGTCGTTTTTAAAGAAATACAACCTGACGAATCCGGCTGAGATTCGCTCTGCAGCCACGCGTTTTGTATTGGCCCATCCGGTAGTAGCCACGGTTTGTTGTTCGATCAATAGTTTTGAAGACATGGAATCGTTTCTTAAATTATCGGGTCAGAAGTTTACTTCTGCCGATGAGAAAAAGTTATCGCTGTATCGTGAGGCGAGTGGTTCTTTTTATTGTCGTCATGCGTGTGGGATATGTCATACTGCTTGTCCGCATCAGGTGCCGGTCAATACGATCATGCGTTTCAATCATTATTTCGAAGCCCAGGGCCGGGAAAAGGAAGCGATGTTGCAATATGCCCAGTTGACTTCGACCAAAGCGGACAAGTGTTTTGAATGCAGCGGGTTCTGTCAGGTGGCGTGCCCGTATGGGGTGAAAATTCACGGGCTCTTGGCTTTAGCCCATCAACGGCTGACATTGGCTTAGTTCGTAGCGGTTACAGGAAAAAGATACCCACGAATAACAGGACGTTCTGGCCTTTTTTGTTATTCGTGGGTAAATCTTTTTTTTGAAATAGAGGAAAAAATCGTGTATAATAATACTATGGCAAATAAAAACAGAAATCGAAGAATATGGGTTTTAATGTTACTCTGTTTGGGCGTTCTTCAGCAATGCGCACTGTATAAAGGGGAAAAAGGTCCAAAGATAATCATCCATTTGGAACGGGATAACTTGGTGGACTCTTCCTTATTGGTACTCAATTTCGCGGAACCGCATTACGCCAGAGGGAAAGGTGTGGCAGTGGCGGAGATGGTCCACGAGATTCTGTTGGAATCTAAAAAATTTAAAGTAGTGACGTTGGACACATCCTCATTTTGGAGTTTCATTGGTGACTCGGAAGAAGATACGCTGTTAGAGGCGCTGAAATATCCCCGGGCGAAAGAATTCGATTATGTTCTTTTGGGAGAGTTAACAGATTATTATTTTGGTGGCTTGCACCCGACGCGGGTGTATATGAAAATCCGAATCATGGAAGTTAAAACCAAAACAACAATATTCATGGCTGCGCACGGTTTACAAAGCAAGGGCAAAGACCCGAATTACCCGATGCAAACGCAATTAACGCAACAATCCCCGAATCCAATAAACCTAGCTGACGAAATCTTCCGCCAAATTATCAAAAAGCTTTAAAATTGGAGGTAAAAACGTTGCGCTCAACGTCTCTACGATAAAAAAAAACAGGGCAACACGATTAAAGGTTCTCTATCTCTGTTTTGGAAAGGCCTGAGTATCTGGCGATTTTTTCGCTTGTTTCGCCTTCCGCTTTCATCAATTTGGCTATTTCCAGCGCTTTATCTTTCTTGCCTTCTTCCCGTTCAAATCCCAGGACTATCTTACGTTGTGTGTCGACTTTCATGAGGTGCATTTGTTCTGGGCTAAGGTTTTCGTATTCGATTAACTGGACAGCCCGGCGAACGCCCTGGTTTTTCAGGTTAACTTGATAATGTTCTGGTTGATGGATGGACTGGTAGAATAAATCCAACCAATCGAGGTAATTAGTGGGGGTGTTTTGATTCCGATAATGATGATTCAAAAAGATTAATTTATGACCGAAAAGAGTAACGACTTTGTCCTGTAGATTTCGTGGGTCCAACGATGTGATGAGCACTTCATCGTGAATCGGTTGATGGCGGGTTTCATCTAATTTATACGGGGCGGTTAATACGACAATGGTATACACGGTACAACCAATGGAGTATAACATTGAACTGCGCTGCAATTCGGCAATAGCGGCTATAAAATAATGAAGAAAACGGTCGAAGTGATAGTCGTAATCAATGCGTTGGATTTCAATAATCACGCGGTGGTCAATAGATTCGGCAAAGATATCAAAAGTGATGTCAATATTGCCAGCTTTGGGTTTAAATTTTTTTTCTGTCTCAATCTTAGCCACGGTGATATCTATGCCAATGATATCTTTTACAAACTGCTTAAATACGGTCATATCAGTAAACGCCGCTTTAAAAACGGTCCCATTATCCAGTGGTGCCAGCATTCATTACTCCTTCTGTCTTTTTTTAAAATTATATTTACATCATATGTTATATAGTATAGTATAATCTGCCACTATTTTCAACAGTCAGGAAAGACTGGACGTTCTGGACTTACTGGACAAGCTGGACTTACTGGACTTGCTGAAACTTTTGAATGATGGTGGATTTACGTTGTACGAAAAGCCTCTGCCTTTCCTTTTCGATGGTTACTTTTTCAATTGTTCGATTAATTCATTGGCCAGGAACCATTTGCGGTATTCGAGTTCGGCTACATAATTGGCAATGAGTTTCAAGGCGATACGTTTATTCTTTTTGAGAAAATAAGTGAATTCCTTCTCCTTTTTTTTCTGCATTTTCATGAGGTAATTCTCAAAGTTCTGCCACTCTTTGCGAACAATCTTGATGCTTGTACGATAACTGGCCTCGACTTTATGACTGAGCCGGGTGTAACTCCAAAAAGCATACTCGGGAGAATAACGAAAAAAGGAAGCGGGTTGAGGAATATGTTCGGGCAACACGCTTTCTGAATTGCCACGGGTATACCCTTCAGGTAAAGTGGAAATAGAGAAGTACCAAGGAGAATAGGCATTGGAATCAGGACAACTAAAAGCAATCCACAAGATGTTGGCAATTTCCCGGACAGGTTCGGACCGCATCTGCGCCACAAATGAATACCGGGTGGCATCACTGCAAATGGTGCGCCTGGATGTTTTGTGCGGCGAGTCAACCTTGCTATCGCGGGTGACATCGAATTGGCTATCCTCATAATGATCACGTAAGATACCAAAAAAATCGGCCAACTCAACTTTAGTCTTGGGTTTAAAAGAGAAAGGCAAAGAATCAGTAGGGGCGAACTTTTTTTTAGCCAACAAAGAAACAGCCCGCCATTCGCGTAACACATTGCCCTCATCCCTATTGCTTTCGGGCGCAGCATACGCCTGGGTAAAATTAAAAGGACCATTGACCTTGGGGTTGTACCAACCTTTACGAATGGCATAATCAATAATATCGGGCGCGCCCTTAAAATTAAGTTTATCATTAAAATCAATGGCATCAATAGTAAAACGATTAGACACAACGGCCATTTCATCCTCTGGTACTCGTTTGGCGACCCAATGTTTCCCCCTGACTACCTGCAATATCCAGGCTTCATTGGTATCGGCAATGGCAAAACTGTGACCGGAAGCATAATAGCCGTATTTTTCTATTAATTGTCCGGCTATTTCAACGGCTAAACGTGCGGTTCCTGCTTGTTCGGCAAGAACGCGCCCCAACTTGCCACCAATACCACTACCAGATAATTCGGCCCGGGTCTCACGGGATTCACAGGCATTGGAAGTGATGACAAGACCACTCTCATTCATATACGAATCACCACACTCACCACCAGGAATCTCAAACCAAAAGAAGCCCTTGATCTTCTTGACAGCCCCACCCTGCACTTTATGAACATTGACAAAATAGTCCTTGCCTTTTTCATCTTCATTATGGGCAATCATCACTGCCCCGATTTCAGTGGTCCTCTTGCCAGCCACAATACTAAAACCACTGTACTGCGCTTCCTCGGCCCACTGAAACAACGCGGGGAATAATATCAGAAAAACAAAATAAAATTTCATCCTCACCTTCTTTTTCATAACTAATAAGATAGCATAATAAAAATAAAAATTCAAATAGTTTATAGAAAAATAATTGGGAAATATGGGAAGTATGGGAGTGATGGGAGTGATGGGAATTAGGGGAGTTATTTCTTGAGGTATTTTTTAATATAAATTTTGGATTGGCGAGTGAAGAAAGAAGTGATGTTGTCACGGATGCCGAAGCAATGGATGCGGGTGCTGATGTCGGGAGCTACGAGGAGACGACGAATGGAAGCGGCAGGTAAATATTCATCGAAATCACCTTCAATAGTGAATCCAAATGTTCCAACCTTGGTTATTTCAGCGGGAAAAGGGAGGGGATCAGAACCACTGAGCAACGGAATATGAAGGGTTTGGGCTTGCTTAAATAAACGGGGGAAGGACCAAAACGTGGGACGACCACTATTATCGCCTAAGAATAAATACGGGGTGCGATAGGTCTCTATGAGTCGTTGCACGACGCGTGCGCGTTTGAAAAGCCATTTACCAAATCCCCAGGCCAACACGGCGGGTTCTTCTTTTTCAATTAACCGATTGATGACTGTGGCTGTAGGTAAGCCGTCGAGAATGTTCTGGGAGGAACAAACGGACAATACTTCCAAACTCTCCTGGGTGACGATCTGTCTGCCACGGAGGATATAACATTGAGGTACACCATTTTGGGTCAATACGAGGGAGGTCTCTTCCTTGGTACCTACAAACCGAAACCCGGATTGGTTGGGAAATGTTCCCTCTGCCCGCCACTGGGAAAAAAAATCATTGCTCTTGCCCTCGGTTAATAAAAGTACGCGCGCATACGGAATATTACTGACTGAACCGTCAGTGTTATTCTTATTATTATTAAAATAGTCGAGGTTGGTGATGGCATTTTGAAAAAAACTTTCAAGATCATAACAATCATAAATATGGACATGACTATCAATCATTAAACGGGTCTTCTGAATCATGAGCGTTCTCCTGCTAAATATTTAATCCAGCCAGCCATTTTCTTTGTACCATTGGGCGGTGCGGGTGAGACCTTCTTTAAGGGAGACACGGGGGGCATAGTGCAATTCTGTTTTGGCTTTGGTGATATCAAATGCCCTGTCCTTGGTAAAAAAATCAAGCCGTCTACGATAAAGCGGGGGTTCGATACCTAAGGGACGGCAAATTTTCTCGCAACATACGGCGGCAATGTACACGGGCCACATGGGAATATGAAACTTGGATACAGGTTTATTGAAAATCTGCGAAATTAAAGACACGAGGTCAGAAAGGGGCAGATATTCATCGCCACCAATAGTATAAACCTGCTGGGAAGCGGCGGGAGTGATTCCAGCAAGGATAATACCCTCAACAAGGTCCTCGACAAAAGTGAGATGATAGAGGGCTTTGCCCTTGCCAATCATTCTGAAACTCCCTCTATAAATATGACGGAAAAGTTTTAAGAAGCGAGTATCACCGGGACCATATATGCCTACGGGACGCACTACAACACCATCAATCTTTGACTCTTTAAAATAAGAACGGGCGAGTAGTTCGCCTTCTAATTTGGAAACTTGATAATGATCACCGGGATTAAACGGGGCATCTTCTGTGGCGGGAGGATTGGCGATTTCACCCTGTACACCGACTGTACTGCAATGAACAAACCGTTTGACATGGGCAGCGATTGCTTCATCTAACAGGGCGCGGGTGCCTGCAACGTTAACCTGGGTGAACATACTCTTGGAAACTCCTTCCTGACGATACAAGGCGGCTATATGAAAGACTATATCTATATCATTGAGCAACCCCTTGAGGGAAGTTGGATCAGCGAGATCACCTACGACACAGCGCACTCCAAGTTGCACTAATTTTTCTTGATTGGCGGTCTGCCGCACCAGGGCGGTGACTGTATAGCCTTTTTCTATTAAGGCCTTGCACAGGTAACTGCCAGTAAAACCATTGGCTCCGGTAACAAATACTCGTTCCATTATTTTGATTCCTTTATTATTGTTATTATGCGTGTTATTTTTGCTTTTTTTAATTTAAATATAGCTGGCATTCAACTCTTTTTCGAGGAGTTGGACTTCGTTCTGCCATTTTTCCTCTTCCCAATTAAAGAGGGGTTTGAGTTGGGGTAATATCCGTCGTGCTCGTTCGGGATGATCGCCAAGGGAAGTGCGCCGCAACACGAGATCACCCAAATGATTCACACACTCTTTTTGAATAATCTCTTTTAAGGGCTGCAAATCCTCGGCAGTGGTGGGCTGCCAATCGTAATGGCAGGTAAAGGTATCTTTTTCAACCTGTGTCATGAGATCATCATAAGATTTTTTAGGGGAACAGGGAAATATCTGATCGAGTGTTTTTTCAGCAACTAATCTGGAAGTGGTAAACTTGACGCCGGAAACACTATACAATCCTTTGGGTCCGCCTTTGGATTGGTGGTTGAGAATAACTTCGCGTTTTGAGAGGGTGCCGTTTTCGTTGGCAGGTAAAATTCCCGAATACACGCGTTGGATGTCTTGCTGGGTGAGGTTAAGACCGGGTGCCATCTTGTTAATATTGGCAATAAACAATTCCATCTCCTGGGCGGGGACCAATGTCTCGCGATTGCTTTTTTCCACTATCAATTCACCGGTTCCAACGAGCAAGCGGTTTTTCCAGGGATGAAAAAAGTAAGCGCGACCTTTGCCTCGTTCGGGAGTAAGAGCGAGTGCGGCAGTAGACAAGGCTTCACGATTAAAAAGAACGTTCCACAAGAGGAGCCGCTTTTTAAAAAGCGGGAAATAGTCGCGATCAAACGCGGCGGCAATATCACGGCACCATGGCCCGGCTGCATTAATAACAACGGGGGCATTAAATTGATAACCTTCACCATCTTCACGGTCAATCGCAACAACACCAGCGATGCCGGTTTGGGTTTTCACGAGTTCTTTTACTTCCATATAATTAAGGAATCTGGCTTCAGAAGATACGGCGAGTTTGATAACAGACATTAATAAACGCTGAAATTCTTGGATGGACGCATCGTACCAAACAGCACTGCCTTTTAAGTGGTGGCTGTCTACAGCATGAAAGAGTTCAGTGGTAGCAGCAGCGGAAATAACACGGCCATGGGGGAGGTGGCTGTTTGTTTGAATGCCAGAGTTACGCGAAAAGGAAAGGATATCATTGAGTAATAATGCGACACGCATGATCCAATCGCGTTGTATGCCTTTATTATAAAGAGGCATGAGACAGGCCATGGGATTAACAAATTGCGGGAAATATTTTAAAAACCATTTACGCTCACCGACGGATTCCATAAACCGGGGAATGTCAAGAGATTGAAGGTATCTTAACCCGCCATGGACGGTACGGAGGTGATTCAAACTGGTGGCATTGATAAAATCACCTTTTTCGATCATAAGTACGCGCAAGTCGCGGCGGATTGCCTCCAGAGAGAGCATCACGCCATAAATACCACCACCGACGATTATTAAATCATAGTTCCCTTGGGAAAACAGTTTCGGGTCTCTTGTTAGTAGTGTCATAGTTCTCCAAATTGTTTTTCATTTATGAATATTCCATCATATAAGAATTAACCGTTTTTGTCAAACGGGGTGAGTTGCCTAAATCTACCGAGAAGTTAATGGGAGGTCTGGGAATTATGGGAAGTATGGGAATTATGGGAGTAATTCTGTTTATCTCAAACTCCCATAAGTCCCAGAATTCCCAGACCTCCCAGAATTCCCACTTGCTTTTACGATACTCTCAAAGTCGGCTACGGCCTATCTTTTAAAAGGCTTCAAAAACAGTGACATAAAATCCAGAGGAACCTTGACCAAAGGCAACATCCAAGCGAAGCCAGATGTTTTCTTTTTTATCGAACTGAAAGCGAAGCCCAAATCCATAAGAACTTTTGATGGCAGTGAAATCAAATTGGTTGATTTTTTCAGCAACATTGGCCAAACCAGCGAAACCTACAACACCAAAACGTCCAAACAGGGGCATACGGTACTCGGCTTGCATAGCCATTAAATTCTTATCCCGATACCGGCCATTATAATACCCGCGCATTAAATATTCGCCGCCAAAACGCGACAATTCCACGAAAGGGACATCACCGGTTTGGGTTTGGAGTAAAAATTGCGCGGCTAAAACATGGCTAGAAAATACAGGGATATATTGACGCAAATCAAGGGTCAAAGAAGTATACTGAAAAGTACTACCCATAAACTTGGGATGGACTCGAACATTCAACTCGGAAAAATCACCCCGACTGGGAAAATAAATATTGTCGCGAGTGTCATGATTGACTATAAAACTGAAACCGGAAAGAGTGCCCTTTTCACTGCCTGGAATCTGCCGGGAAGATAATAAACCATCGGCTTTCACCTCTAACATCTTCCAATTTAATAACCGGTACTGCAACCCGGCACTGAACCCACTACCCAGATTTTTCAACACGGTCACAAAGAAGCTTATATTTTGGGGGGTATAAACCTCCTCGTTGGTTTCGGGGGTGTTGTTGCCAATGCCATAGAATTTGAAAGGGAATTTTTCATATTTGATTTCGCCTTTCACATGGTAATCATTATCTTTAAAATAAAGATCAGTGCTCAATTGCAATTTCATCTGCTTTTTCAGGGTATAAATAAACACGGGCGAGAGGGAAGAAGGACGGGTAGTTTTGCTTTCACAACCAGCAAGTCTAAACACATAACTACCAGCAGCACCAAAAGCGACACTGGTTTCCGGGGTGTAAAAAACAAAGGGGGAAGCGACGATTCGGTTTTTGCATTTTGCTGCCAATGCCTGGGCGGCTTGCTCTTCGGTTTGGTTTTGTGGCTCATCGGGTTTGTCTGCCCATTGGAGGGTTCCCAGTTGGGATAATATTATAAATATCAGTATTAGATGTATTGTTTTCATTGAATGCCTCATTTTTTGGTATGGTTGATTTTATCGTATTTGATTATAAAGTATTTTTAAATGAAATGCAAATGTTGGACAATATGGACGATATGGACGGAAAAGGAAGGAAGAATTGGTTTCATAGTGTTTTTTTTTGCAAAAGGATTGGTGATTGGGTATAATGAGGTGTTCTGATATAGAGACTTTTTGTGGAGGTAGACATTAACATTTCAATTATTATCCCGGTGTACCGGGAAGAGGGGCACATTAATGCGGCGATCACTGCATTACTGGCATTAAAAAAGACGGGTGCGGAATATTTAGAAATCATCGTGGTCGACGGTGACCAGTCAGGCAGCACTATTGGGGCAATTAAAAGCAAGGAGGTTATTACAATGACTGCGGCTAAAGGCCGTGCCTTGCAAATGAACACAGGAGCAAAAATCGCACGGGGCGAGATACTACTGTTTTTACACGCGGACACGTTTTTGCCAGAAAACGGGTTGGCCAAAATCAAAGAGGCAATCGTATCAAAAAAATATGTGGCTGGAGCATTTAACCTCAGCACTAAGGGCATGAACCTGTTTATGAAACATATCTATTACACGAGTGTCTTACGTTCGCGAGTAACACGGATTGCTTATGGGGACCAAGCTATATTTATAGACAAAGACTACTTCGAACAATTAGGGGGATACCCGGAAATCCCAATCATGGAAGACATCGAATTGATGGCGAAAATTAAAAAAAACAAAGATAAAATCTGCATCCTTAAAGAAAAAGCAAGCACTTCACCACGCCGCTATGAAGAAGAAGGCCAAATCTTCAACTGGCTTCGCAATCACAAGATACGCTTGCTCTACTTCCTGGGGGTAAAGCCAGAACAATTAGTAAAACTCTACCCAGATACGAGAAAAAAAAATGAAATCTGATGGGCTGATCCTATTATTAAAATTCCCAGAACAGGGCAAAGTTAAAACCCGCTTGGCAAAAACACTGGGAAATGAACTGACTTATGGCCTGTATGAATGTTTTATCCAAGATTTATTGGAGAAATGTGATAACCAGCACTATGACCTTCACCTCTTTCTGACTCCAGTAGAAAAAATGGCAGAAATGGCGCTCCAGATAGGACAAAAACATGGGTTGCATGCACAACAAGGCGCGGACCTGGGCGAACGAATGAAAAATGCATTCATAACAATGTTCAAATTGAATTATGAACGCTGTATTATTCTGGGTAGCGATTATCCAAACATACCGGCACAGTTACCACAAAAAGCGTTTAAATATCTTCATACTGCCAAAGGGGTAATTGCTCCATCCACAGATGGCGGGTATTATTTATTGGGATTCCAAAGGGAAGAATTTTGCAGCGATGTTTTTTCGCACGTGGATTGGAGCACAGAGAAAGTGTTTCAACAAACGATGTCGATATTCAACACGGCAGGTATATTCCCAAAAATACTGCCAGAAGGACAGGATATTGATGAGTTCGCTGATTTGGAACATTTAATAAACGGCTGCCTTAATAAAAACGACAGCTTCTATGCTTCACATACAATGGATTTTATCAGGAAACATAAGAACGAACTAGAAGAAAAGAAAAAAGAGGGGCCCACGAATTACTCGAATTTACACGAATTAACACAAAAAAAAATGACCAATCCTTTTTAATTCGTGGAAATTCGTGTAATTCGTGGGGGTCTTTTTTTACCGCTCTACTCTTCAACCATTCGCAAAACCCTGCCGTCTTTGGCGAAAACGATGAAACTCTCTTTTTGGGCTTTGTCACTTCTTTTGATCAGGGCAATGGCGACTTCTTCCTTGATAATATCATTGGAGAGTCGGGTAGCGGCCAATCTGGCAATGGTTCTGAAGTCCAAGTGTTCATCGCTTTCATCATAGACGATGATGACTTTGTTTTGTTCGGGGATAAAATTCAATTGGGATACACCTTGCCCTTTTTTCAGGTACTTTAGGGCATGTTCCATGACTGCCTTTTTATCCTTCTTGTCTACAACGCCACCACTGCCAGCAAAAGCGATGTAAAGAATGAGGAACACGATTACCAACCCTACGGCCACGGCAATGATCATTTTATTGGATCGTTCGGGGTTGACCTTTTTCTTAAATTTCTTTTTAAGTTTTCCCATGTTTCACTTATGCATTACTTCCTTTTTTTGAATTTTTAGCGGATCATGGCACTTCGATGTTATCGAAAATCTCGGTGATGATATCATCGGTGCTGAGTTCTTCAGCTTCAGCTTCATAGGAAAGAATGATGCGGTGTCTGAGAACATCGCGCCCGATGTTTTTGACATCCTCTGGGGTGACATAACCACGACGACGAATAAAAGCGAGTGCTTTAGCAGCCTCGGTAAGATATATCGACGCACGGGGTGAAGCACCAAATTGAATGAGATTCTTTAATTTACCAAGTCCAGCTTGATCGGGGAACCGGGTGGCAAAAACAATGTCAATGATATAATCTTTGATCTTCTCATCTATATAAATCATTTTATAGGTCTTATTGATGCGAAAGAGTTCTTCGGGAGTGCAAACGGGACGAACTTCGGGCTGGGCTGAAGCCACCATACGATTCACAATGGCTTTCTCTTCCTCTTTACTGGGATAAGTGACCTTGACTTTTAAAAGGAACCGGTCTACCTGGGCTTCGGGCAAGGGATAAGTGCCTTCTTGTTCGATAGGGTTCTGAGTGGCCATCACCATAAACGGTTTTTCAATGATATGCGTATTTTCGCCGATCGTGACCTGGAGTTCTTGCATGGCTTCAAGCAAAGCGCTTTGCACTTTGGCCGGGGCGCGGTTGATTTCGTCGGCGAGTAACAAGTTGGTGAAGATCGGACCTTTACGGGTATAAAAATCGGCGGTCTTGGGATTAAACACGAGGGTACCGGTTAAATCGGCGGGCAACAAATCCGGGGTGAATTGAATGCGGCTAAAATTGAGGTGAATGGCTTTGGCCAATGTTTTAACAGATAATGTTTTGGCCAGTCCAGGCACGCCTTCCAACAGAATATGCCCGGAAGTGATCAAGGCGATCATCATCCGTTCCAATAATAGACGCTGACCCACGATAACTTTTTCCACTTCTGACATAATATTGTCAATAATGCGGCTCTCTTGTTCGATTTTTTCATTGATGAAACTTAGATCTTGGTTCATGAATTACCTCCTACGTCTTTTTTCTAAAATCACTGCCTTTAATTTCGACTGCCTTTGTCATTTCATACAAGCGGCTCCGAATCCGTTCACCGATGCGTTGACTCAACGATTCCTGGCCATCGGTGGGATTGTCCAGATAATTGGTGGCACAAATAGTACTTTTATTATTATTATAACGTCGATTAAACAGATAATATATATTGTCATCCACCCAGGGACTGACCTTGGAAGCTCCCAACTCGTCAAATAACAAGAGGTCAACCTCGATGAGCCGGGTGATTAAAAAATGAATGGTGGAAAAATCGCGGGTTGTGGCTCCTTCTCCGGTGCGCATCTCACGTACTAAATCATTCCAATCAATGTAATACACATCAACGCCCTTTTTGATCAGGTCGCAGCCAATGGAACACAGGAGCTTTGTTTTTCCGAGGCCAACGCGGCCCTGAAACAAGGGGCCTTTGAGCTCGGAGGGGTACATTTTGATAAATTGAATGGCCATCTCCTTGGCTCTGCCCTGGGAGGGATTGCTTTTATCCACTGGAAAGCCATCAATGACCGACATCAAACTGGCCCCCTGGAACCGGGGGGGGATATTGGCATGGTCGTTTTTCTTTATTTGCAAATCTAACGCTTGGCATTCGCACTTGCGGGCGACTTCGCGATCTTCTTTTATGACCATGACCCAACCCGTACCATTGCACTTCTCGCAGACGTCTTGCTTCAATTTAACACTCCATATACTCCTTGATGCGTCAATTTATTCTTCAATTTCTTCAAAGCTTTGAGTTCAATACGGCGGATTCCCTCGGGACTCATATCTAATTTGGTGGCAATTTCCCGGAGTTTTAGCGGTTCTTGGTCTTCAAAGCCATACCGTAAGCGCACGACTTCCGCTTCTTTATCGGTTAATTCTTCCACATCAATGCGAATCATATCCTCGATGTTAAGATCAACGAGGATATCCTGGGGATCAGCAGAGTTGCGATCCGGGATGGTAGCAGAAAGATTGGAACCAGTACCATCATTGGCGCTTTTGTCCAAGCTCACGATTTCTTCGGGCACAGCCAAGAGAATCTTCACTTTTTTACGGGGAATACCAAGTGATTTAGCCAACTCTTCCTCGCTCGGCTGGCGCTTGAGTTCGCGGGAGAGACGAAAGTACTCCTTTTTGAACTGGAGATAGTTATTAAAAAAGATATCGGGAAAAGAAATGATCTTTTGATTCTTGGAAAGATAACGCCGAATCTCACTGCGCACCCACCACAGGGCATAGGTGTAAAACCGGTTTTCCCGGGTCACATCAAAGCGTTTTAAGGCTTCAATCAGGCCCTTGTTGCCCTCGTTCACCAGGTCTAGAAAATTATCTTCCTTGAAATAGTATTTTAGCGCTTCTTTGACCACCAGTTTCTGGTTGGCGATAATAATCTTTTTAAAGGCGATTTCATCGCCTTCTTTGACCTTGAGGATCAGTTCTTTCTCCTCTTCGGCGCTTAAAATAGATATCTTCTTAACCTGCTGAAAGTAGAGGTTCAACGAGTTAAGGGAGTCTTTATTTTTTTTCATCCTTAAACAACGCTATTCCCGAAGATGACATTTTTACAAGAGCGGTTTTTTTCTGTTCGAACAAATTTTCCTTGCCCGTGAAGAACTCTTTTTTCAATTCTTCCAGAAATTTGCCGAACTCTTCTTGCATTGTTTCCATCTTCAATTTCATATTATAGATAATTTCAATACCCGCCAGATTAACGCCCATTTCCCGGGACAAATTGAGAATGAACTCCAATTTTTTCATATCGTCATCCGTATAATAGCGGGTATTGCCTTTACTTCGGGGTGGTCTCAGGAGACCTTCGCGCTCGTAAAGACGGAGGGTTTGGGGATGGATATTATACTTTGACGCGACTGCGGAAATTGAATAGCTACGCTCTTTCATGGTTAGATCAAGCCCTCCCTGGGATTATAGGGTTCTTTTTTCTCAATCTTTTTCAGTAATCGTCTGATTTCCAGATCCGTGATCGGAGGTGGCACGATTTTAATTTCGGCGATCATATCACCCATGCTCTTGGTTTTCGGATTGGCAACGCCTTTTCCTTTGAGGCGGAACTTTTGTCCTGAGGAAGTACCGGGTGGAATTTTTAATAAAGCGGTGCCATCGAGGGTCGGAACTTCGACTTTCGCACCCAATGCAGCTTCAGTAAAGGTGACAGGCAGTAATACTTCCAGATTGGTGCCGCTGCGTTTGAAGAATTTATGGGTGGTGACATTAATACTGATAATAAGGTCGCCAATAGGTCCGCCACAACGTCCGGCGTTGCCTTTACCGGTGATTCTAACCGTAGAATTATCATCAACGCCTGCTGGAATACGAATGCGGATTTTACTGACTTTATCCGCTCTACCTTCGCCATTGCAGGCGCTGCAATTCTTGCTGGGAATAGTACCCGAACCACCGCAACCAGGACAGGGGGCGGCGAACTTCATAAAACCGGTCTGTTTCATAACCTTGCCACTGCCTTTGCAACGGGAACAGGTGGTTTTGGTCGAATTATGGTCCACGCCTTTCCCGCTACAAGACGCGCAATGTTCCTTGCGTACCAGTTGAATCGGTGTTTCAATACCTTGGGCCGCGTCGAGGAAGCTCAGGTTGATCGCATAGTGCAAATCTTCGCCTTGTTCTGGTTTTCGTCGATCATGGCTTTGCGCGGAGGGGCCACCGCCGAATATGGTCTCAAAAATATCGCCGAAGGAACTGGAGCCAGCGTTGGAAAAATCAAAACCATCAAAATGGGAACCATTGCGGGCATTGTGCGCACGTGCGTTGCCGCCCACGCTGCCGAACATGTCGTATTGCTTCCGCTTTTCCGTGTCTTTGAGAACCTCGTAGGCTTCGGTGATATCTTTGAAATTCTTCTCTGCCGTCTTATCGCCCGGGTTCAAATCCGGGTGATATTTCCGCGCCAATTTTCGGTAGGCCTTTTTTATTTCAGCCAACGTCGCTTTCTTGTTGACACCCAATGCATTGTAGTAATCGCTCATAGAATGATTGTACTTTAGAATTTCTAAAAAATCAAGTGCTTGAGACCTAAATCGAAACTCTCTCTTGTCAGGAAATCTTTTTTCCCCCCATTCTCGTATAATATGAGGTATAATAAAAGGTAAAATAAAAATTCGAGGTGAGATAATGAGAACAAAACAAGTGGTAGTGGTATTTTTATTCATGGTGGTGTTATTTTCGAGTTTACCGGCGGAGAAGCTGGCGGTGTTACCGCAGCTCTTAAAACCGACGATCATGGCAGTGGACGATCAGCAAGTATACGTGGGGGACAAAGAGACCATTTATATATATTCGTTGAAGGATTATAAATTAAAAGCCAAGTTCGGGAAAGCCGGAGAGGGACCGCGGGAATTCCTTCTGCAAATGGGGGAAGGCATTTTAATATACCCGCTGAGTGATTCGTTGTTGATCAACAGTGTTGGCAAAGTTTCCTTTTTTTCCAAAAGCGGGGTGTATATCAAAGAGATCAATATACGGGAGTCGCAGGCGATGCAGGTCCAGATGATCGGCAAAAATTTTGTGGGCATTGGGAACGTGATGGACCAGAAAACCATGACTTATTCCATGGCGGTTAATCTTTATGACGGGCAATTCAAAAAAATCAAGGAGTTAAGGACGCAAAAGATATTCAAGGGGGGTAGCATGGAGTTTCCCATGGATAATCCGGCGATCTATGCCATGGGTGATAAAATTGTCATAGCGGGTGAACCTAACCGTTTTTCCCTGTTCATATTAAAAAGCGATGGCAATAAAGTGGCCTCAATAACCCGGGAGTATAAAAAACTGCAAGTTCCTGAAAAATACAAGGAAAGGGTTTATGAAACCTTTAAAACAACACCCGGCGCGAAGGAATTCTTTGAACAAATCAAGAAGATGATCAAATTTGCCCCCGAATTCCCTCCTATTCAGGCATTTTACGCGGTGGACAACAAAATCTACATCCAAACCTACAAGGAACAGAATAACCAATTGGAATTCTTTGTCTATGACATCAACGGGAAATTCATCAAACAGCTCTTTCTTCCTTTCAGTTATCTATACGGTATCCGAGCATGTCCGACAGCTATCAAAAATAACACGCTTTACCAAGTGATAGAGAACCAGGATGACGAGGAATGGGAATTGCATGGAACCAAGATCAAGTAACGCTTCGATACGATGGTTTACATGAATAAAACAAGGATTTTCTCTCTCTGGGAGTGGTGTAGAAGTAATCACCATTAATAATTGAGCGACAACCAGGGGAATACATCAATTATCCGGGCCGAACTGGGTTAAAATTTTGCTTTTATTTTCGTGATTTTCCCTTTTTTAAGCCAATGTAGTGCTGCTTTTAGTGCTTGCAGGTCTGTTTTGGCTTAAAAAATTGGTTTTATTGCCTTTTTTCCTGGTTCCCTTGCTTTTTTCCCTGGTTTTGTCCGCTTTTTCTTTGGTTTCGGAGTTGTTTTTCCCAGGTCTGTTCCCGCTTTTTTCCGTTCGGGAGTTGTTTTTCCCGGTTTTGTTTGCTCTTTCTCCCGTTCTGGGGTTGTTTTCCCTGGGCCTTTCATAAAATATCTCAATAGTACTTTAAGCGCGGTTACCAAAGGATTGTAACACCTATTATTACCTTAATTATACATCAAAATAAAAATATTTCCACTCGATTGGGCCGCAAAAAAAATTTTGTGACTGTTAGAGCTGGATTAATGGCCAAGTTAATGGGAAATATGGGAGTAATGGGAAGTATGGGAATTATGGGAAGTATGGGAGTAATGGGAATATTTCAGTTTATCCCATAACTCCCATAATTCCCATACTTCCCATTACTCCCATAACTCCCACTTGCATTTATGATACTCGCGAAGAACTGGCGGTGAATTCAGCCCAACCGATAAGGTTATGGCTGTAATAAAGAAGGGGAAAGATGGATGAAAGAGAAGCATTCGGGGATATGGGAATCATAAATACCATGGGGATTCAGTGCCCAACCGGGATGATAATTGGGAATATGCCCGTTGTAGAAGAGTTTTTCAAAGCGGGAGAAATCCATGCGCAAGGTATCACCACTTTTGATGGGCCATGCGGTGGGCCCCAAAATGTGTTTCATGCCGGACCAGGGTAGAGCGAGTTCGACAGTCCAACCTTTATCCATATCGTTGCTGTTGTTTAAAGTGCCTTCCAATTTAACAGCGCTTTGCAAGCCGGGGAAATCCCAATCCATAAACGCCCACCGTTTGCCACGGGGATGTTTTTGGTAACGCGACCCATCTTGAAAACCACCGAGAATATCCACGTTATGGGTCAAAAGATCAAACTCTGGAATATCAAAACGACTGCCTTTTTTGTAAGCATCCTGCCAGATATAAAAAACCTCGTAAATAGTACCAAGGGCATTAATTTGGAACTCATAATAACAATCCAAACCGCCGATAAACACTTCAACATCGTTTTCCAGATACACGCGAGAATCTCGTTCTGTCATATGGGCTTGGATATCCGGTTCTGCAATCCAAAAAGCGACATAAAGAAAATCATCATCCCAGAGTGTCGCGCAACGGGTTTCTAACAACGCGGCAGCACCGGTCACAAGGTCCACAAAGGGCGGGGATAATTGGGCTTTATGCCACGGATATTTATCGAGGTTGCCGTCGATTTTAAATTTCTCGGACACGCGCATACAGGTATAATGGGTCAGTTTATCTTCGGAGCATCCATATTGAATGGACATAACAAAAACCTCCGTCTTCACTCACAAACACTCTTTAGAAGCATATCTCAAGACACTATTTTAGCCGCCGATCCATTGTTCGCTTTCACTGATGGCGATGCCCATTGCTTGGCAATAGTCTTCCGCTTCCTTGGTAAACCCGCGATGGGAAAAAATAAAAGGAATAACGCGTTCCAGTTTTTCAGCCTTTTTGAGTTCAGCGTATTTTTGCATGAACGAGATAACCTCTTCTTTGGAAAACTTTTTTATTTCCCTGTTCTTCACTTCCCCGATGATCGCATAATCGTCCGTGGATTTGGGGCGGGCATAGATATCTATATTAAATGTTTTGCCAAACTCGATAGCTGCATCATAGCGCCACGCACGCGTATATTCGCAAAAATTAAAATCAGGGGGTAAATAACGGGTGACTGATTTTAAAAGATCATTGATTTTGTGGGCACGGGAAAGCAATAAAGTCAAGATCAAGTATTCCGCATAATACCCTTTTTGATAATTAATTTTGCCCAGGAGCTGGTGATACTGCGCCTTTAATTTTTCAAATCCATCATGATACTCTTTGGTGATAGTACTGACATCAAAATCACGGATCTCTTTTTCATACACGCCGCGAAACACCTTGTCAAAAATATTATCTTGCACGCCCTGGTAATCGTAATTCGTTTTACCTTGGTTTATTATATCCGCCCGGACCAATGCTTTTAATTTTTTTTCCAGATCATAGTCTGACATATCCAGCGTTAGGTCTTCCAAGAGTTCTTTGCGCGTCAATTGGCGGTCCCTATTTTGGCAGAGATAAAGCACAATGTTCTTGGCGTTTCTCTGATTCACCCGATCAAAAGCAAAAGCAACATATTCCATCCAGGTCGATTTGATTCTGCCCCGGTTGTTAAGGGTCTCAAATTCGAGAGTTTCCGTTAATCCTTGAACCGTGGTAAGATTTTTTTCGCGGTATTCGGAGCGCAGGATAGAACTAATATAAAATGGACTGCCTTCGGAAATGTTAACAATGAGATAAGCGATTTCTTCGGTGACCGGCACGTTGAAAAATTCGGAGTATTTAAACACCATTTCGGCAGCTTCATCCTCGGGCATGTTTTCGCAATAATTATAAACGAACCGAGCGGGTAACATGGCGTTCAATTCACTCATCAGCCAACCCACCCAACTGCCAGAAACAAGTAGTGGCGCAATTTTACTCTCGGCAGTGCTTAAATATCCACCGGCCAAGTTTTTCATCAAGCTTGTGGCTTTCATGCTTTTATCGCGGTATATCTTGGCATTGATGAACTGAAACTCATCGATCATTTGCACGACGAATTCATTTTGACTGGCGGCAATGTTTTTGGGGGTTTCGCGCACTGCTTCCCAGAGTAAACCGACATGTTTTTGACGGAAGGCATGGTCCACTTCTTTTATTATATCTACCAAATAATCTAGTCCTTCGCTGGCTGCCACTTGTTTGGCTTGGTCAAGATTGCGCCGAGAAGACTGTCTAAGATAGCTGGTTTTCCTGGTTTTAAAAGCAATGTATTGGTAAATAAAAGTCAGAAAGAACTCGACGCAAAAATCCCCGACATACATGTCTATTTCTTTGATTTCAAAATAAAAAGGAATGACCCCGTCATTGGCATCGAACGTGATATTAAACAGTCGTTCCAGCAGGGCAGTTTTCCCCATTTTACGACGGGCCAGTATAGCTGTGCTCTGGGATTTTTCCTCTTTGATCGCATTAATCCAATTGAGGTAATAAGCCAGCTCTTCTTTACGCCCGGTAAACAGGTCCGGGTTACCGATTCGTTCTTTTGTTGCGTATTCCATTCTTCTTTTATACCACAAATCCAAAAAAAAAACAAATTATAAACCACGCTGTTCTGGAGAAAAGAGGGGAGTTTTTTTACTTCATTTTTTCATGGACTATAACGAATGACCTCGATATTTTCCAGGGTGATTAATATCCCGCATTTCGATTCTTCCAGCATCGCTTCAATAAGGGCAATGGCTTTTTTAATTTCTTCTTCATTATCTATGATCTCAACCAGGATAGGCAGGTCAGAAGAGAAGCGCAAGATATTGGCGGTATGAATAACCTGGCTGTGAGCCCCAAAACCTTCAATACCACGAAATACGGTGACACCTGCAATCCGTTCTTCCCGCATACGATACACGATAGCTTCATAAAAAGGTTTCCCATGATAGGTATCTTGCTCACCCAAGTACACCCGTAACCGCTTGCCCGGTCCCTCGATTTCTATTTTCATCGTGAACTCCTTTTTTATTACTATTAAATCGTCTGCCCTAAAATGTAGCCGAGATATGCCAGTATTAGCCCCAGAAAAAAGCTGAGCGTTATATTCAAAAATGCTTCGCCAAAAGATTTATGCACCAAGAGCATCATGGTTTCATAGGAGAACGTGGAGAAGGTAGTAAACCCACCCATCACGCCAATCGCTAAAAACAAGCGGACATTAGAAGAGATGATCGCACGGGATGAGAGCCCCATGATGAGTCCCAATAAAAAAGAACCAATCGTATTCACGGCAAGAGTGCCAATAGGAAAAGGGGAATTAGTAAAACGATACGCCCACCCAGAAACAAGATAGCGGAGCACAGACCCGATAAAACCGCCACTGCCAACTGCGATGAATTCTTTGATATGCATGACATAACAATACCTAATTTAGCACTGAATGTCAAGATACCTTGTTTTTAACCCAAACCATTCTCACGATTTTGAAATCGTCCATGTAGAGTTTGCATAAATAGTACGCTCACCTTTAAAATTTTCATCTATTGACTTTAAAACCGATTCAATTTAAAATATCATTTAACAGAAAAGAAATTTGAACGCGGTAGCATGCGAAGTATTTCGCCTTTAAAGAGGTAAAAAAATGGAAATAGAAAAAATAGACCTGGGTTCGATGAATATCATTGAGGAGCAAAAAGCGAAATTGAAAGAACTTTTCCCCGAAGTATTTACCGAGGGTGGAAAGATCGACTTTGAACGATTAAAAATGACCTTGGGAGAAGATGTCGACCCTGGCAAGGAACGATATGGTATGAATTGGCCGGGTAAGGCGGATTGTTTTAAAAATATTCAACAGCCATCTATTGCCAACCTGGTACCCTGCCCGGAGGAAAGCGTCAATTTCGATACCACCGAAAACCTTTTTATTGAAGGGGATAATCTTGAGGTTCTCAAACTTCTCCAAAAGTCGTATCTTGGCAAAATCAAGATGATTTATATCGACCCGCCCTATAATACTGGCAATGAATTTATCTATCCCGACAATTATTCAGAAAGTCTTGAAACGTATTTGAGTTACACCGGGCAAATCGACGAAAATGGGCGTAAGTTTAACACCAATACGGAAACCGACGGGCGTTTTCACAGTAAATGGCTTAATATGATGTATCCCCGACTCTTTGTGGCGCGGAATCTACTGCGTGATGACGGTGTAATCTTTATTTCCATTGATGATAATGAAGTCGATAACCTTAAAAAGTTATGCAATGAGATTTTCGGGGAAGAAAATTTTGTGGCATGTATCATATGGCAAAAAAAACAATCTCCGCAAAATGATGCTACTTATTTATCTGCTATGCATGATTATATTCTGGTTTATGCAAAGATGTCCAAGCAAAATAAGCAAGATGATTGCGGATGGGATAGGAATCTAATTGCCAGAACGCAAGAACAAGAAGATCGCTTTGAAAATCCAGATAGTGATCCAAGAGGGCGTTGGATTTCTGTTGATTATAGCTGCAATAAATCTGCCAGTGAACGCCCCAATTTATTTTACGCAATTATTAATCCAAATACTAAGGAAGAAATTTGGCCTTCCAGAGAGCGAGTTTGGAGATTCGATAAAAAAACTCATAAAAGAAACGAAGATGATAATAAATTATGGTGGGGTAAAGAGGGCAATAATTTTCCCCGCTTAAAAAGATTTAGGAAAGAATTAAAAGATGGAGTCGTTCCATCAACATGGTGGCATAGAGATTTTGCAGGCGATAATCAAGAGTCAAAAAGAGAGTTGGGCGTTTTATTTAATGATTCCGTCACCCCTTTCGATACACCTAAACCTGCAAAATTAATAAAAAAAATGCTAGAAATTGCTACAAGTCCAGATGATAATGATATAATTATCGATTTTTTTGCAGGTTCATGCACCACAGCCCATGCGGTTCTTGATTTGAATAATGAAGACAATGGCGATCGTAAATTCATCTTGGTTCAACTTCCTGAACCGTGTGACCCAGACAGCGAAGCATTCAAGGCCGGATATAAAACCATCGCTGATATCGGCAAAGAACGCATCCGGCGCGTGATTAAAAAAATCAATGAACAAAACAATGGCCGATTTAAATTTGAAGAAAACCCCTTTGACCTGGGTTTCAAAGTGTTCAAACTCACCAAATCCAATTTCAAAGTATGGAATGCTGCCGTAGCCAAAAATACTGCGGCGGTCAAAGAACAACTCCTCGATCATATCGATCATATCAGCCATGTTTCCAGGGAAGAAGCCATCTTATACGAAATCCTTTTGAAAAGCGGCTTGGAATTATCCACCAAAGTCGATAAAATAAACCTCGCCGGGAAGACTGTTTATGTTATCACCGACGGAGCACTCATGGTATGCCTTGATAATAAACTAACCAAAGAACTATTTCACGCTATCGCAGAAAAAGCCAAAGAACTATTCCCCCCCACAACAGAAAAAAAATCACCCCGCTGCGTTTGCCTGGATAAAGGCTTTAACAATGACGATCAACTCAAGACCAATGCCGTGCAAACCATGAAAGACAAAGGCGTCGAATTCAGGACGGTATAACAATGAAACTGCAATTCGATAGTTCCCAGGAATACCAATTAGAGGCAGTCAAGGCGATTACCGACCTCTTCGATGGACAACCCATAGAAAATAGCGATTTCACCATCACCACTCAATACCACTATATGGGCAGCCAACAGCAAACAGAATTGGGCTTTGGGAACCACCTGATCCTGGATCAAACTACTCTTTTGGCCAACCTTCACAAAATCCAGGACAGAAACGAAATCGACCGCACCAGCCCGGACCAATTCACGCAAAATGAACTTAATTTCACGGTGGAAATGGAAACAGGAACTGGGAAAACCTATTGCTTCTTAAGAACCATCTTTGAACTGTCCGCAAAATATGGCTTTAAAAAATATATTATCGTCGTGCCCAGCGTGGCTATTCGCGAAGGCGCCAATAAAAATATCGCCATCACCAAGGATCACTTTAAAGCATTATATAACAACATCCCCTTCGATCATTTCGTATATGATTCCAAAAAAGCCAACCGCCTACGCCAATTCGCCGCGAGCAACCATATCCAAATCATGATTATCAACATCGATGCCTTCCGAAAAGATTTTTCCGACAGCCAAGATGATAAAAAAAGCAATGTCATATTCAAAGAAATCGATAAACTTTCCGGCAGAAGAGCCATTGATTATGTGCAGGCCACCAGACCCATTGTGATCATCGATGAACCCCAAAGCGTTGACAATACCCCCAAAGCCCGTGAAGCCATCAAAGCCCTTAACCCCCTGTGTATCTTCCGCTATTCAGCCACCCATCGCAATCTGTACAACCCGGTTTACAAACTCGACCCCATCCGCGCCTACAATCTAAGACTCGTCAAACAAATTATTGTCTCCTCTGTCTTTTCTGACGGTTCACATAACGACGCCTATATAAAACTACTCCAAACAGAGGATAAAAAAGGCATCCGAGCCAAAATTCGTATTCACTGCAAAACCTCAAAAGGTATAAAAAACAAAGACCTGTGGATAAAACTTTCCCCCAATCTCTTCATCCTTTCAGGAGAACTGGAACGGTACCGTTCCGCGTACCGTATCACTGGGATAAGCGTCGAAACAGGGAATAAATTTATCGAATTTTCCAACGGGGAACAATTATACCTCAACCAGGAACTGGGCGGCCTCAAAGAAAACCTCATGGAACTCCAGATCAAACAAACGATAAAACACCATCTGGACAAAGAGCTGGAACTCAAAAACAAGGGCATAAAAGTCCTTTCCCTCTTCTTTATTGACCGTGTCGCTAACTACCGCTATTATGATGAGGGAGGTAAACCTCAAAAAGGAAAATTCGCCCAGTTCTTTGAAAAACATTATACCGAGTTTATCAATAACCCCAAATACGCTACACTGGACAAACCTCCCGCAGAGAAAGTCCATGATGGTTATTTCTCCACCGATAAAAAAGGCATACTCAAAGATACCAATGGCGTCACCATGGCCGATGACGATACCTATGCCAAGATCATGCGCAATAAAGAACAACTTCTCTCCCTGGATGAACCCTTAAAATTTATATTCTCCCATTCCGCGTTAAGAGAGGGGTGGGATAACCCCAATGTGTTTCAAATATGCACGTTAAACGAGACACGTTCCGTCATGAAAAAGCGCCAGGAAATCGGGCGCGGCCTGCGACTACCCGTTAACCAGGAAGGATACCGGGTATTTGACGAGAATATTAACAAACTCTTCGTCATCGCCAATGAATATTATGAAGACTTCGCCAGCCAACTTCAGGATGAATACGAGGCAGACTGCGGCGTCACTTTTGGCAAAATTCCCCGCATTGGGTTCTCCAGGATTACCCAAACCATAGATCATCAAGACGTACCCATTGGCCGTGAAAAGTCAGAATACATCTGGAACCACCTGGTTAAAAAAGGATTCATTGATAAGGTGGGCAAGATCGAATTATTGTTCACCCCAAGAAAAGAAGGATTTACCCTGGATCTACCCGACGATATCAAAGAACTCGAACCCATTATTATTTCCGTTATCGATTCCTACCGCATTCAACATCATATCAAAAAAGACGAATCACCCCGACCACTTAAAATAAACAAACAGGTATTCGCCGATGAAGAATTTTTAGAGCTTTGGAATCGCATTAAACATAAAACCTTCTATGAAGTCCAATACGCCACCAACGATATTATCCGTGAGGCAGTCAATGCCATCAAGCAAATGCCAGAGATCGAAGTTATTTCTGCCACCATTCGTGAAGATAGCGTGAACATCGAAAATAAAGGAATCACCACCCATCCTATCCGTATGAACCATGTGAATTTAGACTATGAAGGCCCTATACCGGATATCATCGGGTACTTGCAAAAAGAAACAGAATTAACACGTAAAACACTGGTCACCATCTTAATCCAAAGTGACCGTCTCGAAGAATTTATTCGTAATCCCCAGCGATATATGGACACTGTAGCGACAATCATCAAGAAAAAACTTCATGAATTGATCATCGATGGCATAAAATACGAGAAAAGCACCGCAGAAGAATGGAGCATGCTCCTTTTTCGGGACGAGGAAGTCCTTAGTTATCTTCATAACCGGCTGGAAGTCAAAAACAGCGTCTATGACGCCATTGTTTTCGATAGCGAAATCGAACGAAAATTCGCCACGGGTCTGGACCAACGCGAGGATATTAAATTATTTGTAAAATTGCCCCGCTGGTTTACCGTTGACACCCCCATTGGGAAATACAACCCCGATTGGGCAATAGTGAAACATGGCGATCAGACCATTTATATGGTCAGGGAAACCAAAGGTTCGAAAGACTTCGATCAATTCAGAAACACCGAGGCATTTAAAATTAAATGCGGACGTAAACATTTTCAGGCATTAGATGTCGATTTCGCCGTGGTGACATCTGTGGATGATATAAAATAGCAAGGAAAAAATTAACAAGAGAATCCATGCTTTATTTCGTTAGCCCTTGATTTTTTTCGGCAAATCTTTTATCATGCAGATGTGAAAAAAATAATAATCATCCAATTGAACCGTATGGGAGATATTATCAATACCCTCCCCCTGCTAAAAACATTAAAAGAGACCTACCCGGGTTGTTTTATCACCCTGCTCTGTTACCGCGAGTTCAGCGCGCTATTTTGTGAATCACCCGTGATCGATAGGTTCCTCCGTCTACAAATCGGAGAGATAACCCGCGCCGCCACCTTTGATGAACTGGGGAACGTAGCGGTTAATCCCTACCCGGAACTATTAGAAGAATACGACATCGTCATCAACCTCGGTTTTGATGTCTGGCCCGCGATGATCTGCACCAAATTAAAAGCACTCACCAAATACGGGCGTATCAGTTCCAAAAAAGAAGAGATTCGCTTGTTAGGCGATTGGATGAAATACCTGTTCTCTTTTATTCATAATCGCGATTATAATCTTTTCAGTATCGTCGATATTTTTACCCGTAGCGGTGGCGTACCAAACCGCGAGGTATCAGGATACCTGCCAGTCACACCCGAACAAACAGAAAAAGCAAGCCTACTACTCAAAGAAAATGGCCTGTTCAATCAAGAAACCGTCTTGATTGCCTTCCAACTGGGCGCCAGCGAACCCCTACGAGCCTGGGAAATTGAAAAATTCGTGCAATTAGGCCATCTATTAAAGAAATTTAATCCGCAAATAGAAATTCTTCTCATTGGTAGCCCCTCGGAAACAGCTTTAGCCGAAGAATTCCTGCGCCAATTCACTTACAAGGCTATCAATCTGGTCGGCATAACCGAAATACAGGAGCTTCCAGCCGTGCTCACGTTATGCCATTTATTAATCAGCAATGATACCGGTCCAATTCATATCGCCGGTGCCGTGGGAACAAAAGTTCTCGGTATTTATTTTGCTTCCGCGTACTTTGCTGAGACCGGCCCTTATGGTTCAGGGCACGTGATCGTGCAAGCGGAAATGCCCTGCCACCCGTGCGCCGATTACTGCGTGTGTCCACACATGGAGTGCCGACAATATCTGACCGCCGAAATTATTGCACTGGTCGCCAAAGGAATCTTGACAGGAAAAGAGAACCTGGAGTTTAATTATCCGCATCTTTCTCTTTATCGTTCTCGTTTTTTGGAGAATGGTTCCCTCATTTACGCCCCTTTTCCCGGTAGTACCATCGCCCCTGAATTCATTAAAGGGTTGCTCTATCGTTTCATGTGGGAAAGTGAAACAGATATGCCCGTGTATTGCCAGTTTGTGGCACCATTGAAAGCTACACTTAAAAATTCACCCGTGTATAATGAACTGCTAAACACCTTTGCCACCGAATTAGACACCTTGCTTGAGATATTTGCGATTGGTATTACCGCCTGTGATGGTTTGCTGGTGATGATCCGCAAACCCGGCGTCACAGCCCAGGATGTGGCCGCACCAATGAATCAATTAAATATTATCGAAGGGTTCCTGGATAAACGCGAAGAACCCTTGAGTCCAATCAAACACTTTTTCAGTTTTGTGATCATGGACATGGATTACTTGCAACTGCCTGCCCTGGCCATAGAATTAAAGAAAAAATATCAAAAACTCCAGGGCATGAGCAACTCGTTCTTAAAAAATTTGCTCACTGTTCATCACTACCTTAATGATTAATGATAACGCCCAGGGAAAAGGCTTGCCCTGGGCATTATGGGAATCATGGGCATTATGGGAATTATGGGAATCATGGGAAATATGGGAAAAACAAAAATATTCCCATTCCTCCCATTCCTCCCATTCCTCCCATAATTCCCATTCTTCCCATTAACTTAACGGTGAATTCAGGTCTTATTCCTTTTCTTGTATTTTTTTTTTTATTGTGGTATAGTTTTTGGGCTGAAGTTCATAGTGACTTTAATATACCTTATATAAGATATCAATTTAACACAAGGAGCTTTCTTATGGCGGATCAAGTAGTTATGATCGTTGATGATATGCCGGAAAATGTCGAATTATTAACCGACATGTTAGTCTCCGAGTATATTATTATTTCAGCCGAAGATGGTTTTCAGGCCCTGCAAATTGCCATGAGCGATCATCCACCCGATTTGATTTTGCTGGACGTGGTGATGCCTGTAATGGATGGCTACGAAGTATGTCGACGCTTAAAAGCGCAAACCAAAACACGGGATATCCCGGTCATTTTTATCACGGCAAAAAACGAGGAACGCGACGAAACCGAAGGATTCGAACACGGCGCAGTAGATTATATCAAAAAACCATTTAGTATGCCCATCGTCAGGTCCAGAATTCGCACCCACCTGGAATTAAAAAATCAACGCAAACGTTTGGAAATACATGGCCGTCAATTAAAAGAAACACTCGAAGCACTGGACATTCGCAACCAATTCATCCGCCAAATTTTCGGGCGCTACCTGTCGGATGATATCGTGGATACGATTCTGGAAACCCCGGAAGGCATTTGTATCGGTGGCGAGAAACGCGAAGTAACCATCATGATGAGTGATCTACGCGATTTTACCAGCATCGGTGAAAAACTACCGCCAGAAGAAGTGGTGGGTATCCTAAACATTTATCTGGAGATCATGACCGATATTATTCTCAAGTATCACGGGACAATAGATGAGTTTATTGGCGATTCTATCCTGGCGATTTTTGGTGCGCCCATGGCCGTTCAAGACCATGCGAAAAAAGCCTCGGCCTGTGCGCTGGAAATGCAACTGGCCATGGCAGAAGTCAATAAACGCTGCCGCGCCATAGGCGTGCCAGAAGTGCAACAAGGCATTGCGATTAATACCGGACTCGTGGTAGTGGGCAATATCGGGTCTTCTAAACGCAGCAAATACGGCGTGGTAGGCCGGCATGTCAATCTGGCTTCCCGCATCGGGTCATATACCATGGGCGGACAAATTCTAATCTCTGAAAGTACCCGCCAAGCCTGCGGATCCCTTTTACGCATTGACGAGCAAATGGAAGTGCGCCCCAAAGGCATCAGCGTGCCCATTTTTATCTATGATCTCGGTGGTATTGGCGGCGAGTTTAATATCTTTCTCCCGGAAAAGAAAAAAAGCCACATGCAACCTCTGGCCAATCCCCTGGATATTTGCTATAAAATTCGCATGGAAGACCGCTCTTTGGATAAAATCTACCTGGGGAAATTGATCGCGATCGATGAAATGGCCGCAGAAATGGAAAGCAGCCGGGGTTTTCGTCGCTTAACCAACCTTGAAATCTCCCTGATGGATAAAGATGGGCATGAATTGGCCCTTGATTTAATTGCCAGGGTTATTAATTGCGATCCAGGTCAACCCCCAGTCTCCCATATTGCTTTTGTTTCTGTACCCACCAAAGCCCGCAAGGCATTGCAAAAAGTTCTCGAAACTGTGCCCATGCAGGACCGCAATATACTCGATAAATAAGGAGGAATAGATGACTTTAACAAACAGTGCTACTCTGATGAATGTCGTGGTGGACCTTTCCCATAATAATGGGAGCGTCGATTTCGCCAAGATCAAAGCCGCCGGTGTTTTAGGAGTGATTCATAAAGCCACCCAGGGGATCAGTTATACGGACCCCAAATATCTCAGTCGTAAACAGCAAGCATTGGATGTCGGGTTAATGTGGGGGGCGTATCATTTTGGCACCGGCGATGATGGACAACAACAAGCCCAGTATTTTTTAAAAGCAGTCAATCCTGGTCCAAAGGATTTATTGGTATTGGATTTTGAGGAGAATACTTCCGGGAAGTCATTAACCTTGGCTGATGCGGAAAAATTTGTGACTTATATCAATCAAATAACAGGGACGTGGCCCGGTTTGTATTCTGGTGTTTCCTATTTAACCAGCATCTTGGGGAGCGTAAAAAATCCAACGTTGGCCAATTGCTGGTTATGGTTGGCCCGTTATGGAAAAGAACCGGTCGCTCCAATCACCTGGGCCAATTGGATGTTGTGGCAATATACGGATGGTATTAACGGGGATGAGCCGCATACATTGGATGGTGTGGGAGCCTGTGATCGCGACAAATTTAACGGCACCGAAACGCAACTGAAACAACTGTGGCACGATTAGAAATTAAGTAGACGCGACATCTTGTCGCATTATTTTATTTCATCGCCCATCAATGCGGCACGATGCCGCATCTACTTTATTAATATAGTTAATGCATGGTGAGATTAGTGGGGATTTTTGCACTGCTCAAGTATCCGTACTAATTTTACTGATTGTTGTGTTTTGCAGGCTGTTTAATAAATTCATTATATATGGAAATAATATGAATTATCAGTCATTTCACACGGTAAAAGAAGTTAAAATTGGGCCACATTTTGCTTTAAATAAAGCTTGACAAATTCGGCATTTTTGGTATAGTTAATTCGAGTAATCCATAAAACTGCCGTTCAGTGGCAAAGAAAGAAAAGTCATCTTGTTGTTCCGAATTTTATTAGGAGTACACACGAGCAATCGATATGTGTATCAAAAATTCGACCTGATATATTATTATGGAGGACATTTAAATGAGACAGGCCATCCATCTGGTATTTTTAACCCTGTTTTTCGTGGTAACGTTTTGCGGGTGTGGCCGCATAGAGAAAAATAACATCGACAGCATGAACCGTGATGAACTGATGAAGTCATGTATCAAACAAAAGGCAGACAATCAGGAAAAAGCCGACCTCTGCAATGCCATCGCCTACAAATTATCCAAGTACAGGCACTCTGAAGCAATAAAATATGCAAATACAGCATTGGAAATTTCAACGAATTTGCAATACCCCGAAGGAATTGCCGATGCGAATTGCATCCTTGGACTTGTTTCCATTCATAGCGGGGAACTGGATAAAGGGAAAACCTTTTTTGACACAGCCAAGGATGTTTCTGAAAAATGCAACTATGAAATCGGTCTGGCAGCAGCTAAACGCGGCCTGGGTGTTTATTATCAGACAAAGGGCCAATATGACAAAGCAATGAATCAGTTCTTGGAAAGCAAAGAACTGTGTGAGAAAAGGAGTAATAAACGGACCCTCGCCAATTGTTATCACGGCATGGGAGTGCTCTATTTTTATGATAAAAAAACATATGACAGCGCTATAGATTGTTTTGAAAAAAGCCTAACACTTCGTGAGCAAATCGGAGATAAGGATGAGATCAGTTTTTCCTATTATTCTATGGGAGAGGCATATCAAACCATGGGGGATATCGAATCAGCCCAAGAATACTTTGAAAAGGCCGGGGCGCTGTGCCAAAAAATCGGGAACAAATACATCGAAGCAAATGTGTATCAGGGCAAAGGGGACTTAAAATTAAAGCAACCAAAGCCGGATTACCACGCGGCACTTCAATGGTATAATAATAGTAGACTACTATTCGATGCCATTGGTGAACCCTTCCAAATTGCCGAAATAAACAGGAGTATCGGTATTTGCATTAAAGAGATGAAAACCCCTTCCATCTTATTCCCAATACCACAAATCTCGAAGCATCCCGAAGTGCAATCAGTCATACAGGCATTTGAAATCCAAAAGAAAGCAGTGGAAATATCTCAAAAGATCGGTCTCCCGCAAACAACAAAACGAATTGCCGCTGAGATCGTTGATTTATATGAAAAATCAAAACTCCAATGGAATAGTAATGATTATTATATGTATAAGCAGAGCCGTGATAATGCAATGGCTTTTCTCGAAGAGAATACCATGTTCGGGATTGCACGCTTTTATGAAATTGAAAGGGCAAAAGAAAAAGCTGAATCCATTGTTACGGTGCTTATTTACGCGGGTATCCCCCTATTAATATTTTCCCTGCTTATTTTCAACTTATATAAAAAAGAACAAAACGCCCGCAAATCATTGGGTCAAAAAACAGAGGAAATCGAGCGAAACAATAAATTAATCTCCCTTCAACAAAAAGAACTGAAAGTGTCACACAGAAATTTAGAACGTCTCAATGATATCGGCAAAGCCATCATCGCCAGTTTGAACGCGGATAAAATTGTTAAACGAGTCTATAAATATGTCAATAAAATAATGGATGCCAAAGCATTCGCAATTGGTATTTACAACCGGGACGATAATACTCTGGAATTTTTTGCTACAGAGAGCGGCACTGTATTTAAACCTTTCTCATTGCCATTATCCGATGAAAATCGACTGGCGGTTCATTGTTTCAATAACCAGCAGGAAATCATTATCGGAGATTTTAAAAAGGAATATAATAAATACATCCACTTTATTCAACCCGCCATCATGGGGAAAGAGTATAATTCCATGATCCATCTCCCTCTGGTAATCAATACAGAATATAAAAAGAAAATCGGCGTCATTACGGTTCAGAGTTATCGCGATTATGCCTATTCCGCAAACGATATCAGAATGCTAAAAAATATTGCCACTTATGCAGCCATTGCATTAGATAAAGCCACTGTGGTGGAAGAAATCAAGAAAAAGAATGAACAAATCAAAAACCAAGCCATAGAACTCAACCAAGCTCTGGTCAAGGAACGGGAACTGAGCGATTTAAAAGATGATTTCGTGTACACCCTTTCCCATCAATACAAAACCCCTCTCACCGGTATAAAATCCCATAGCCAGAATCTCAAATCCTACTTACCTAAGATGAACGATTCCGAAATCGAAGAACTGTTGGATGATATCTTAGCCAATGTCGATAAGATGAGACGTTTAGTAGATAAATTATTGCACTATGGCCGAAAGTTCAACCCAAACAATGATGATCTGATAATGATATGTCAGAAAGTGGCCGAGGATATGCGTGAAGCAGGTAATGGAGAAAAAAATCCAATTACTTTTTACAATAAAACAGGTGCTGATCAATTGCTTGGTTTTGTCGACAAATCCCTGGTGGAAATCCTATTGGAAAATTTGCTCTCCAATTCCATTAATTATTCAGAAAAGAACAGTGAAATTATTGTTCTGTTGGCATGTGATTTTCACCATGCTATTATCAAAGTAGTAGATAAAGGCCGGGGTATTCCCCCCGAATATCTCAACCTGCGGGACAAACGATTTCATCGCGGCCATAATGTGAAGGATACCGAGGGCAATGGCCTTGGTCTCTCTATCGTGGAACGCTACGCCCAACTGCACCGTGGAAAAGTAAAATATGAAAGCAAATTGAATGAGGGCACCACTGTTACCGTGATTCTCCCCTTATCTGAAACCACGGAAAAAACAAGGAAAACCCACAACTGGAAACGGAGAAAAAAATGAGCAAATACAAAATTCTGGTGATCGAAAATGATAAAAGTGTACTCAAGGGGATATGTACTACCTTACGAATGGAGGAGTATGAAGATATCCAGGCCATGGATGGAAAAGAGGGTGTTGAAGCCGCCATTAACCATAAACCCGATTTGATTCTATGTGACATCGAAATGCCTATAATAGACGGGTTTGGCGTTTTGGAGGCACTTCGCCAGCATAAAGATACCAACCTTATTCCCTTGATCTTCTTGACTGTCAGATACAAACCCGAAGATATTGCCAGAGGATTAAAAATGGGCGCTCGTGACTATATTACTAAACCGTATGAGAATAAAGTACTCTTGCAACGGGTCCGAACCCAACTCCAGATCGTGGAACAATACAAAGAGCTCTCCTTAAAGAATAAAAAATTGGAAGAAGCGTCCGAACAAAAACGTTTCCTCTTGGAACGGGTGGCCCATAGTCTGCGGAATCCCCTCACTGGAATTACCGGTAATATTTCGCTGCTTAAACAAAAAGTGGTAGATGCTAGTGCGCAAAAGCTACTGGAGACAGTGAGTCAGTGTGCCTTAAAGATGGAGAGCATGCTTAAGGAAGCCATTAAAGTCGCCATTTACGGGCAGGACAGGGAAATGAAGGAAGTCAATTTTACCGCAATCATTAAATCGGCAATCGGCGGAACGAACCGGACCAATGCAGAAAGAAAAAAGCAAGAAGTAAACATCCATCTGGCCGAGGAATGCCTTGTAAGCGGCGACGAATCGTCACTGTGGGACGTGGTGGATAACCTGATGAGCAATGCGATTAAATATTCCCCTTTCCAAAAGACCATCTGGGTCACACTTGAGAAAACCCTGGATACAGCGATTCTAAAAGTAAAAGATGAAGGCCCCGGTTTTACCGAGCCAGATAAAAAAAAGGCATTCAAAGAATCCTCCACGTTGAGTGCTAAACCCACTGGCGGCGAATCTTCCATTGGCATTGGCTTGTATCTTACCCGGGAACTTGTAATCATGCATCATGGCACCATCACTCTGGAAAGCGAGCCAGGCAATGGTGCGACATTTATCGTACAATTGCCTTTAATAATGTGACTACTTGCCCTTGAATTCCATTTGATGCAGTGTGGTATATGGGTGCGTATGCGCGGGGTGTTCTGCCTGTTTTTCATGTTCGCCCTGCTTTAAAGATTTAAAAGATTTAAGTTTTTGCAAGATTTAAGTTTTTGCTTCGGCGCACACTGGGTTTCACCTTATATTAATAACTTTAGGAAGG
>CAZCVI010000060.1:5822-47217 GCA_964502145.1 uncultured Clostridia bacterium | reverse complement strand
GTGAGAGATTTTTTGGCAAGGAAGGATAGTGCCGTCCAAAAAACTGAATAGATACGTCACCCGGATTTTACTTTCCCTGCCATTTGATTTATAATAATAGCAGGTGAAAAAAAATGAAAATGGAACGTTTTTTTAATACAGCCGGGCCAATTAAACCAGAAGACCATTATTTTATTGATCCGTTGCAGCGGATGGATTTGGATGATATTCTCGATCTGATTGATCAAAAAAAGTATTTTATACTTCATGCTCCCCGTCAAACAGGGAAAACCACCTATCTTATGGCATTAATGGATTACCTTAACAAGGCGGGAAAATACAAAGCCCTGTACACCAATATTGAAAATGCACAGGCTGCCAGGGAAAATGTAAAGGAAGGGGTGTGGACGATCATGGGGGCTATGGCCAAGGATGCCTCTGAACGACTGCATGATCCCTTTTTGGAGAAAAATTGGCATGAAGTCTTTGAACAACGGAAAGCATTTTTAGCTCTTGAATACCTATTGTCCCTCTGGTGCCAGCAAAGCGAGAAGCCCGTGGTGCTCTTTATTGATGAAGTGGATTCGTTGGTAGGGGATACCTTGATCTCATTGCTACGTCAATTACGTAGCGGTTATCCCAATCGCCCTGCACTATTCCCGCAAAGTATTATTTTATGTGGTGTCCGCGATGTCCGGGATTACCGCATTCATTCAGATATAGAAAAAACAATGATCACTGGCGGCAGTGCCTTTAATATCAAGTCCGAATCATTAAAATTAGGTAATTTTAGCGCAACGGATATTCGAACACTCTATGAAATCCATACCCATGAGACAGGTCAACGATTTCAAGAGGATGTTTACCCCCTGGTCTGGGAATTATCCGAGGGGCAACCCTGGCTGGTTAATGCCCTTGCCTATGAAGTCACTTATAAAATAAAAGAGAACCGCGACCGGCAAAAAGAAATAACTGCGGCCATGGTTAAACAAGCCAAAGAGAATCTCATTATGAGGCGGGAAACCCATCTGGACCAATTAACCGATAAATTAAAAGAAGAGCGGGTAAAGCGCGTATTAATTCCCCTGCTGGCGGGTTTAGAAAATATTGAAAACATCAATGAGGATGATATCGACTATGTTTCGGACCTCGGTCTGATCAAACGAAAACCCCAATTGAGCATAGCCAACCGCATCTACCAGGAAATCATCCCCAGACAATTAACCTACAGCGCCCAAATGACCATCATCCAAGAAGCCTCCTGGTATCAAATGCCAGACGGTCGCTTGGATATGGATAAACTCTTAACCGCCTTTCAAGCTTTCTTCAGGAAACATTTTGAAAGCTGGGTGAATGGTTTTGATTATGCCGAAGCCGGAGCGCAATTGTTATTGCAGGCTTTTTTGCAACGTATTGTGAATGGCGGCGGCAGGGTAGAACGGGAATACGGCCTGGGCCGAATGCGCACGGATTTGCTGATCGTGTGGCCGTTAAATGTCAATAAAGATTTGGCGGAAGACCACTATGCCCGGTTTGCCCACGTGCAAGAAGCCGTAATCGAATTAAAATTGCAGCACACCAACACCCTGGAAACTACCATTGAAAAAGGCCTGGAACAAACGTACCAATATATGGATAAATGTGGCACCAAAGAAGGGTATTTATTGATCTTTAATTCATCGCCCACCGCAACATGGGAAGATAAAATCTTCAAGCAAGAAAAAACCGTCCAGGGTATTCAGATTAATGTCTACGGGATGTAAGATCGTTAATCCCTTCCATTAATCACTATTTCTGCCTATCGAACCAAAAGAGGATTAAAAGCGGGACAGGCCAGAACAGGCATGAATACCCAATAGAAAAAACCGCATAGATACGTCACCGGGATTTTACTTTCCCTGCCATTTGATTTATAATAATAGCAGGTGAAAAAAATGAAAATAGAACGTTTTTTTAATACAGCCGGGCCAATCATCCCAGAAGACCATTATTTTATTGACCCGTTGCAGCGGATGGATTTGGATGATATTCTCGATCTGATTGATCAAAAAAAGTATTTTATACTTCATGCTCCCCGTCAAACAGGGAAAACCACCTATCTTATGGCATTAATGGATTACCTTAACAAGGCGGGAAAATACAAAGCCCTGTACACCAATATTGAAAATGCACAGGCTGCCAGGGAAAATGTCAGAAAAGGGATGGCAGCAGTTATGAATAGTTTGGCTAAGGATGCCTACGATCACTTGCAGGATTCCTTTTTAGAAGAAAATTGGAAGGCTGTTCTTGAAGAAAACGAGGAATTTTCCGCTTTAGAACGTTTAATATCCCTCTGGTGTCAACAGAGCGAGAAACCCGTGGTGCTGTTTATTGATGAAGTCGATTCATTGGTAGGGGACACCTTGATCTCGTTACTCCGTCAATTACGCAGTGGTTATCCCAAACGACCGACAATATTTCCCCAAAGTATTATTCTTACAGGTATCCGCGATGTCCGCGATTACCGCATCCATTCCGATATAGAGAAAACAATGATCACCGGTGGTAGCGCGTTTAATATTAAATCGAAATCATTGAGATTGGGCAATTTTACCCCCGAGGATATTAAACTACTCTATGAAATCCATACTCAAGAGACAGGCCAGCGGTTTCAAGAAGATGTATTCCCCCTGGTCTGGGAATTGTCTGAGGGTCAACCCTGGCTGGTTAATGCCCTGGCTTACGAAGTCACGTTTGAAATGAAAGCTGGACGGGACCGTCAAAAAGATATCACTACGGCCATGATTAAACAAGCCAAAGAGAATATTATTATCAGGCGGGAAACCCATCTGGACCAATTAACCGATAAATTAAAAGAAGAGCGGGTAAAGCGCGTATTAATTCCCCTGCTGGCGGGTTTAGAAAATATTGAAAACATCAATGAGGATGATATCGACTATGTTTCGGACCTCGGTCTGATCAAACGAAAACCCCAATTGAGCATAGCCAACCGCATCTACCAGGAAATCATCCCCAGACAATTAACCTACAGCGCCCAAATGACCATCATCCAAGAAGCCTCCTGGTATCAAATGCCAGACGGTCGCTTGGATATGGATAAACTCTTAACCGCCTTTCAAGCTTTCTTCAGGAAACATTTTGAAAGCTGGGTGAATGGTTTTGATTATGCCGAAGCCGGAGCGCAATTGTTATTGCAGGCTTTTTTGCAACGTATTGTGAATGGCGGCGGCAGGGTAGAACGGGAATACGGCCTGGGCCGAATGCGCACGGATTTGCTGATCGTGTGGCCGTTAAATGTCAATAAAGATTTGGCGGAAGACCACTATGCCCGGTTTGCCCACGTGCAAGAAGCCGTAATCGAATTAAAATTGCAGCACACCAACACCCTGGAAACTACCATTGAAAAAGGCCTGGAACAAACGTACCAATATATGGATAAATGTGGCACCAAAGAAGGGTATTTATTGATCTTTAATTCATCGCCCACCGCAACATGGGAAGATAAAATCTTCAAGCAAGAAAAAACCGTCCAGGGTATTCAGATTAATGTCTACGGGATGTGAAGTCCCCCAAGAGAATCAAATCATTGTCTTCATCTTCACATGCCCTAATGGCCTTTTTTGAGAGATTTTCTGGTTCCATTACCCACCAGATAAAGGTATGAGTGTCAAGCAAGAGTTTCATTTTCCGTGCAACCAGAATTCATCTGGCAAAGGAGCATCAAAATCATCGCTGACAATCATTGCACCTCTGTTTAAGCCAGCAATTCTTTTCTTTGGCTTATACCCGATACCCTCCAGGCGAGCCATAGGCATTTTGTCTTTGAGAATAATGATGGTACTCCCGTTAGAGGCCATTGACAACAATTCCGTCAATCGCTGCTGCATATCCTGAACAGTAACAGTCATTGTTGTCATGTTTTCCTCCGAGAAAAAATAATGAATTCCTGTCTCTATTATTATATCATTTTTTTAATTTGTCAACAAGAGGTCACAAAAAAGGGGCGGCGAAGCCGCATAAAAAATTTTCATTTTTACTTCATCCTTTTCTTTTCCTGGGATGATTGAAAAAAAGAAGACAATCGTATATAATCCTTTTGGTAACAAAGCCATAGAGGAAAAACAATGAGCGGCACTGATACAAGGATTAAAAAGATTCCTTACGGCGTCCTCGATTATAAAAAAGCGGCGAAGAAAATAAATAACAGGCGACCCCAGAACGCCAACAGGAGAATATAAATGTTTGCAGCAACCACGTATATTTCACGACGACAGGAATTAAAAAAACAGCTTAAATCAGGGATTATCTTATTATTGGGCAATGAAGAGAGTCCTATGAATTATGCCGATAATACCTTTCACTTTCGGCAAGACAGCACGTTCTTATATTATTTTGGCCTCGATTTTGCCGGGCTCGTGGCGATGATTGACCTCGATGAAGACAAAGAAACCATTTTTGGCAATGAATTAACCATTGACGACATCGTCTGGATGGGCACCCAACCCACTCTGAAAGAAAAGAGCCGTTTGGTGGGTGTGGCTCATACTGCTCCCAGCGATGATTTACCCCGCATCCTAGCCGTAGCCTCTGCCAAAGGCAGAAAAATTCATTTTTTACCCCCCTATCGCCCAGACAACAAGATCAAAATTTTTAACTGGCTCAACCACCACCCCTCCCATTTGCAGGAATTCGCTTCCGTTGAATTGATCAAAGCCGTTGTGGCCCAACGTGCCATTAAAAGCACCGAGGAGATCGCTGAAATCGAAAAAGCCGTGAATATCTCCGTGGATATGCATACCGCAGCCATAAAAATGGCTAAACCAGGCATGTTGGAAGCGGAAATCGCAGCCGAAGCTGAACGTATCGCCTTGGCTGCCAATGGCCATGTCGCGTTCCCGGTGATATTAACGATTAATGGTCAAACTCTGCACAATCATTATCATGGCAATACCTTGAAAAATGGCGACCTCGTATTAATTGATTGCGGTGCCGAAACCAGTTCTCGTTATGCTGGCGATTTGTCCAGTACGTTCCCCGTCTCCCCTACGTTTACCCCCCGTCAAAAGGAGATATACCAAATTGCCTTATCCGCCCATGAAACCGCAGTCGAAGCGTTACGCCCCGGTATTAAAAACAAGGAAATCCACCTCTTGGCTTGCAAAACCATAACCACTGGCTTAAAAGAGATCGGTTTAATGAAAGGCAATGTCGACGATGCTGTGGCCGCAGGTGCGCATGCCATGTTTTTTCCTTGTGGCACCGGTCATATGATGGGACTCGATGTGCATGATATGGAAGACCTCGGCGAACAATACGTCGGGTATGCGGGCGAAACCCGAAGCACTCAATTCGGTTTAAAATCCCTCCGTCTCGCTAGAGAACTCGAACCCGGCTTTGTTCTTACGATTGAACCCGGCATCTATTTTATCCCAGAATTAATCGATAAATGGCGGGAAGAGAAAAAATTCATGGAGTTTCTCAATTACGAGAAACTGGAAACCTATAAAAATTTCGGTGGGATTCGCAATGAGGAAAATTTCCTAATCACCCACACCGGTCACAAATTGCTGGGCAAACCCAAGCCAAAAACCGTCGCCGAAGTGGAAGCCTTGCGATAAATGATATAGGGTGTAGGGACGTATGGTCATACGCCCTGTTTCTTTCCGGGTTAAAGTTTTTTTAGAAAAAAAACGCAAGCAGGATGTTTGCACTAGACCTAGATTCGCCATCAGATTGGTGAAAAAATATGGACGACATGGACAGAGTGGACGATATGGACGATGTGGACGATGTGGAGCAAAAACAAAAGCATTTTTTTGTCTATATCGTCCACTAAGTCCATATCGTCCACCACGATTTCAGAAATTTGACGGTGGATTTAGGTACACTTTTGAACTTGATTTCTACTGCATTCTGTGTTATTCATTTCCTTAGCTCCATTACCAATAAGTGAAAAAAATATGGTGACCTGATGAAACAAATAGTTGTCTTATGTGCAGTGCTTATTCTTGTTCTTGTTGTACCCCGAATGGCCAACTCTTCTGGAAAAGAGAATCTTATCAAATATGCCGGTGCCCGTTCCTCCAACTATGGCATCAAACCATTCCCCACCGAAACAGAATGGGAAAAATACCTCCGAACCATATCCGGGTATTTTGAAAATTCCACCCCCTGTGCTGTCTGGATTGTCGGCGTTTTGGATAGACCCCAATCATGTCTCCTTGAATTCCCTTCCCCCGGCCAAGAGTATCCCAACACCGTGTTCAGCCCCACCGATAAACATGAAGCCTTCCTTAACTATTTCGATAGAAACGGCATCAAGGTTTTTCTCCAGGTCGAACCCGCTAATGCCGATGTCGAAACCCTGATTGACCTGGTTCTTAATCGATATAAACATCATCCCTGTGTCATTGGTTTTGGTGTCGATGTCGAGTGGTACCGCGAGATCGAGATTCCTACCTGGGGGTTGCAAGTCGACGACAAGAGCGCCCAACAATGGGAAAAAAAAGTCAAACAACATAAATCCACCTACCGTCTCTTTCTAAAACATTGGAACCGCCTGTGGATGCCCCGCACCTATCGTGGTGATATTCTTTTTGTCAGCGACAGCCAACAACTGCACTCCTGGGATAAAATGCTCAAAGAGTTTTCCGTATATTGGGCCGCTTATTTCTATCCCAACCCCGTCGCCTTCCAGGTCGGTTATGAATCCGATCAACACTGGTGGCAAAAAATTCCCACCCCGCCCAAAGATATCGGCCTCGCTCTCGCCAAGCTGGTGAAGCAAGAGTGCAGTATTTTCTGGGTTGATTTCACATTACGCGCAGTGATACAATTATAAACCATAGCGTTAATCATTATTTTCTTCTTTTTTCCATTCCCGGTCCCTCTTCCGGTCGTCGTTGGAAGCCGTTTTTTTCATAGAAGGGAACTTTGCCTTTGGCTGCGAACAATTGTATATCACGGATTTCATGTTTTTCACAGGTTTTCGTGAGCAATTGCAGCACCTGTTTGCCGATACCTTGCCCCTGGTATTCCGGTAATACTATCATTTCAGTAATCAGTGCATGCCATTTCCCATCCGAAACCACCCGCCCAAAACCCACCAGTTTATCACCATCATAAGCCGAGACCCTATACCAACTGGCTGCCAAAGCGGCTTGGGTGTCCGAGCTCGTAAAATGATACTCATCGTTCCAGCCAGTAGTCAGCAGTAATTGAAAGAATGACTCCTGCTCTGGCAAGGTGTTTTCCACATAAGTAATAGAATTCATTGTTTCACCTCGTGAAGACTATTTTCCCATTTTACCATGAATCGCTTCAAGAAAGAATATTTATGCTCTTCCAAAAGCTTTTATTTTATGTCCAGCCAGTCCAGATCGTCCTATAAGTCCACAACGATTTCAAAAATTTGGCAGCCAATGCAAGCCAGCGCAAAAAATCTCACTCCCTGAAAAAAATAAGGACATCATTCTACCTGAATTATTGGCAAAATAATTGCTTTGTATAGTCTTAAAAATTGAAATTGCATTGTATAAACTGGTTTGAGGTCAGCGATATTATGACCAGCAAAAAAAAATAAGAGGAAGAAAATGAAAAAAAAATCTATTTTAGTCTTGATCGTCTTGTTTATGTCTATTGGGTTGTCGGTTGGCTTTGCAGTAGAGGAGAAACCAGCCGAATACCAGTCACGGAAAGGCCAGAAAGCCATTTATTTGGAAGCATTAGGAAACGGGGGCTTGGGGACATTGAATTATGAGCAATTTCTGGCCGATGGCATTGCTATACGGGTAGGTGGAATGATTCTACCAATAGGCGCTGAAAGACATAATTCTTCCAAGCTTGCTACAGTAATGGCTGTCTTGGTGAATAGTGGAAAGAAGAAAAAACTTTTCCTGGAATTTGGAGTGGGAGTTGTTTTTTATCAGGGGGCATTCATGGCGAATTATGAAAAACTCACCTATATAACTGGAACCCTGGGGATTCGTTACCAACCGAAACCAAAAGGAATTCTCTTACGTTTTGGTTTTACCCCTGCCTTTTATGTTCCCTGGTTTGGAGCCAGCATTGGTTTTGTTTTCTGATAATAGAGTAGACGCCGCATCCTGCCCCTCTTTAAAAATTGTGTCTCTCTCCCAAATCAGGTATAATAGAAGACGTATAATACAATGTGCCCAACCCATCAGGAGGAAAACATGGAGCCAATTATTATAGAAATTCCCAGCAAGCACTGGAAGCCACGAACCCACCCTGTTGATTTACTCGTCGTCCACGCCATGGGCGAATGGGTAATCGATGATCTGGGCGAATATCACTATTGCTCCGATTGGTTGAATATTCTCAAACTCTCCGTTCACGCTTTTTGTTTACCCGATGGCCGCATACTCCAATCCGTTTCCCCAGATCACGTTGCTTTTCATGCCAAAGAATTTAACCCCCACAGCGTCGGTATGGAATTCATCATTGCCGGAGCTCATACTTACCAAACCTTCTTACAACGCATCGCAGATGTCAATCATCCCCCTTTTACCCCCGCTCAATATTTATCTGGCGGCTGGTGGTTCCGTCAGCAAGCCCAGCGTTTTCATTTAACTTTCCAACACATCAAAAGTCATAAAGAACTCGCACCGCACCGCAAGGAAGACCCCGGCGCCGCTTTCAATTGGAAAACTTTCCAGGCCGCTTTTGAAATTCATCTATGATCAGGACGTGACTTAAAAAATCTGTACTAATCCGGGTTACTTTGTGAATTCCGTTTGACCGTCAACTTGAGATATTTTTTTTCTGTCTTGTCTGTGACCTTGTACCAGTCCGCAACTGGCGAACCCACTACCCATATGATTGTACTATCCCCATTGAGCAATACCGGGCACAGATGCCGCAGTTCTGCCGGAAACCCTGCGACCCGGATCATCTCGAAAACCTTTTGGTTCACCGTCGTATTGATTTTACTATATTTATCCCCGCGCACCGGAGCGCGAAATACCAGCGGAAATTTTAACCGCGAGTAGGGCAGTACCAGCGAATAATTGTCTTGCGGGTACTTGAAATAGGTCATTATTTTCATTTCAATCATTGTGTTGATGGCCGTGATTGTAATATCCCCCGGCGTATCGATAGGATAGACATAGTCTGGTACTTTGAAATCAGCCGGGAAAATATAACCCTTATGAAAAATCAACTCCAGCCCAGGTATCGCCAGCCCCATTGTTTCCTCATAACCCGTGCGTATTCCCTCAATGTGGCGAAAATCAATGTTTAACAAGTTCCCCTTCAATAAACGGATATACTCCCGGATAATATGCCGTTGCAACGCCACATGATGTTTTTTTAAAAGATTACCCCGTAACACCTTTCCTAAGATTAACCCTTTCCCAAGAATTTCGCGCGCCGTGCCACTGAAATAATCATACTCCCCCTGGATAATCGAAACCGTTCTGAAAATATGGTCATGAATCTCCGGTGCAATTTTGAGAATCTCCGGCACTACCCCATGGCGGATGCGATTGCGCAAAAAATCATCTTGCTCATTCGTGTAATCCGCATAAAACGCGATATTGTTCCGCTTCAGAAAAGCACGAATCTCCATCTCATCAAACCACAGCAACGGACGGATAATCGTATTCTCTTTTTTATCATAGATCGTGCTTAATCCCTGCAATCCGCTACCCCGGAACAGTTTGATCAGGAACGTTTCCGTCAAATCCGATTTTGTATGGGCAGTCGCCACCCGCGCATTGGGAAATCGGGCTGACAGCTCTTGAAAAAAAACGTAACGGGAGATTGAAGCCGCATGTTCCAGGTTTAATTTATGCTCTGACTTGAACGCCAGCACATCTTTGCCGCCCATTTGCAATTCCACCCCGTGTGTCTCACAAAAATCAACCACCCAGGCTTGTTCTTTTGCTGCATCCGTGCGTAACCCGTGGTTAAAATAGGCCACCACCAAATCGAAGTGTATCGCTTGACTGCGTTGCAGTTCTTCCAGCAGGTAAAAGAGCGTCACCGAATCTTTTCCACCGGAAAAGCCCAGTATAACGGTATTACCGTTCTGAATGAGGTTGTTTTTTTTGATATTTTCAAGGAATTGAGGGAATAAGGTTTTCATGTGAGAACCAAAATAGCGGTGGAGGGATTTGAACCCCCGGCATATCGGATATGAGCCGACTGCTCTACCGGCTGAGCTACACCGCCATTCATGTTAAGAAAAGACATTATACTCTATTCTTTTCAATTAATCAATATCTTTTTCATCCCATCCCCTTTTTTGTCGCATTTTTTTTTAAGGCCCGCGTCCCAAACCAACCCGTTTCCATTCCGATTCCCCCCATTATCCTCTTTAATAGCGCATTTACCCAAAAAAGTCTTTGGCATCACGCTGAATGGATACCATATATATATGTATATACATATTTATACATATATATATGGTATGCTCCCAAACTAGTACCCTTTTTTTATTCCCTTCTATACAACAGCTCCTTTGATTTTTTCCACCAGATCACTCTCCGGCGCTGCTCCTTCTAGGAAGAATGTTTCATTAATAATCGTTCGCGGCACTCCCATCACATTGTATTTCTGCGAGAGTTCCGGGAATTCCGAGGCTTCCACCATATCCGCCGCCACCTTTGGCGAGTAATACGCCAGCCGATGCGCCAAAACTACCGCGTTTGGACAATAAGGACATGTTGGCGTCACAAAAACTTGCAGATGTATCTTTTTATCCAATCCGTCCAAGAATTCCCTTGTTTCAGGAGCCAACCGATTCTCACCCGAAGAGATTAATTTAAACGATTCCACCAGCGAACTGAATTCATAGCCTCCCGGCACCCCGTAAAAACGAATCCCATAATCTTTTTCATCCATCACCACGATTGCCGGGGCACGCGTGATGCCATATTCCGCCACTACTGCCGCGTCCCCTTCAAAATCGAACACCTCTAACTTGATTTTATCCGATATCTCACTGACCCCTTCCAATAACTCCCGCGTCTCACGGCAATAACGACACTCATTGGCACTGCTCTTGCCAAAATACTTGACCGTCACCGTCTTTTTGAAGTCCCCGAAAATTTTTTCTAAATCCTTGATTGTCTTACTGTTCAGTTTTCCCATATGTTTACCTTCCTTTTAAAAAGTTTATACCCTCATGAAATCGAATGATAGAACAAAGTCGCCCGGATGTCAAGTCTCTTGAAAATATTTTTAAACCTCGAAAAGGAATGTCCTGAATTGGTTTCCGAGTTTTCATTGAAAGTCGATTTCTTTTTTTTTTCAAAAAGGCTTGCATTTAGAACCGATTCAGTATAAAATAGGGTTTCTCCTGTTGTGAATGGAGAGGTGTCCGAGTGGCTTAAGGAGCACGCTTGGAAAGCGTGTGTGCTGGTAACGGTACCGTGGGTTCAAATCCCACCCTCTCCGAATTCTAACCTGGCAATAATGGATTATATAATAAAACAAATAACAACCAAAACAGCAATTAAAAATTGGCCCGGGAGCCTGACAATAAGGAATTGTGAACCGTGTCAGGACCGAAAGGTAGCAGCAATAAGCAAACCTCTTTATGTGTTCCGGATTTCCCGGGCCTCTTTTTTTCAAACCAGACGTGCCCTGCCATGTATCTTGCACTAGCGCGAAAATATCGCCCCCAGAAGTTTTCCGACTTGATCGGCCAACCCCATATCACCAAAACCCTCCAAAACGCCATTGCCCTGGATAAACTCTATCCATCCCTGATTTTTTCCGGGATGAAAGGCGTGGGTAAAACGTCCGCTGCCCGTATCCTGGCCAAAACATTAAACTGCGAAAATCCTGCCAATAGCGAACCCTGCAACCATTGCCCCACCTGCATTGAGATCACCGAGGATAATTCCCCAGACTATATCGAAATCGACGGTGCCTCCAATAACGGCGTCGAGGAAGTCCGCACTCTGAAAGAAAAAGTCAAATATAAACCCTTCAAGAATCGGTTCCGTATCGTTGTCATTGATGAAGTCCACATGCTCTCTAATTCCGCCTGGAATGCACTCCTCAAAACCATCGAGGAACCACCACCCCATACTTACTTCATCATGGCCACCACCGATTTTCATAAGATTCCTGCCACCATCGTGTCCCGGTGCCAGCAATTTGAATTCAAACGTATTCCCTATGAGGTGATCAAAACCCTCTTGATGGAAATCTGCGTCAAAGAGAATATCAAAATCACCGAATACGGTCTGTATTTAATCTCTAAAGCCTCAGAGGGCAGTCTCAGGGATGCCAAGAAAATTCTGGACCAAGCCATTGCCATTTCCAGCGGTGATGTACGCGACAAGGACGTCATTGATATCCTCGGCGTCATTGAAGAGGAAATATTTATCACCCTCACCCAGGATGTACTGACCAAAAACCGGGTAGGAATCATCCAACAAATCCACTCCCTCGCTGAACGCGGCATGGATTTACGCTTCTTCTACAACGAGTATCTCAAATTTTTCAGAGACCTACTGGTTTTGAAATCCCTCGAAGATTCCGAGAAACTTCATAACCTCAACCCTGAAAATATTCCCCGCTTGCGAGAGATGTTAAAAAATGTCCGGGATATCGAGTTGTTACGTTACTTTAATGCTGCCAAAGACCTCGAAGTCACCATCCGTAGCACCGAAAACCCCCGGATAATCCTCGAATACCTCTTCCTCAAGCTTTCTTATTTTCCTTCCCTCATGTCCATTGAGGAACTCATTGAAAAAACTGGCAACAATCAATTTTTCCCTCCACAGCATGGAGACCTTCCCGTGAGTGCCAGTCCCCCCGATTCCTATAACACTGAGCCCGATGATTACCCCAGCGAACCTTTTTCAGTTAATAATATCCCACCTTTCGCTGGAAAAGACCCGGTCGCTTCCGGCACACCCAATATCGGTCCCCGCCTCATCGAAATGGTCGCCAAAGAAAATCCACGCCTCTCCTCCGCTCTGGCTGCTACTGCCATAACCTTAAAAAATGATATCCTCACCATTCAATTTCCCGGTGAATTTGAAAACGCCTATAAAAATTGTCAGCTTCATACCGATCATCTCAAAGAACTCGCCACCCAGATACTGAAAAAGAACGTCGCGGTGCAACTGGAACTCGATAAAAAAACCATCGATGAAAAAGAAGCACGTTTGAATGAACTGCAAACCGATAAAAAAGTGACCCGGCTGGCCGACAAAATTAAGGGAAAAATAATAGATATAAATAAAAACGACGTGTAACATCATAGATGTTCCATGTTTTAGGAGAATGAAATGCCTAAAATGCCCAATATGAATCAAATAATGAAAATGGCCCAGGACATGTCCAAGAAAATGGAAAACAAGATGGATTCCATTGATGTCGAAGGGAATGCCGGTGGTGGCATGGTTAAAGTGTCCATGAATGGGCACAAAAATGTGACCAGTTGCGAGATAGCCGCCGAGGTAGTCGATCCCGAGGATATCGAAATGCTCCAAGACCTCGTCGTCGCTGCCGTCAATGACGCACTCCTCAAAGTCGATGAACAATTAAAAGATAGTATGGGTGGATTTCCCGGTGGAATCCCCGGTATGCCCGCTGGTTTTTCTATTCCCGGTTTATAAGCCCCTTGTAAGCTTATTCCCATAGCCCTTTGAGATTTTTAATGTGACCCGATGTTTGAATTTACATCGCCCGTACGAAAACTCATCGAGGAGTTGAAAAAATGTCCCGGTATTGGCAGGAAGTCTGCCCAACGAATCGGATTCTACCTTCTCAAGTCCGATCCCCAAACCGCGTTGGCACTCGCCAATGCCATTATCGAAGCCAAAAATCAAACCTTCTTTTGTTCCATCTGCAATAATATCACCACCATCGATCCCTGTGAAATATGCACCAGTACAGACCGGGATAAAGAAAAAATTTGTATTGTCGAAGAACCTTTTAATATTTATTCCATTGAAAGAACCAATTTATACAGCGCCATGTATCATGTTTTGCATGGTAATTTATCCCCAATCCGTGGTGTTGGGCCCGATGAATTGAGGATTTCAGGATTGCTGAAGCGACTCCAAGAGGGCCAGGTTCAGGAAGTAATCCTCGCCACCAGCCCCACTACCGAGGGTAATGCCACCGCCCATTATATATCCGATATCATTAAGAAATACCATCCCCATATCAAAATTTCCAGGTTGGCACTCGGGATTCCCATCGGCGCGGATATTGATTACGTTGATTCCGTCACCATTGCCAAAGCCATGGAAGGTCGAATTGAATTGTAAATTATTTTTTAATCATCAGAAAATACATAGCATTAAATCGCGTTGTCGTACCCGTCAATAGGAGGTCGACCATGGATAATTACCTTGAAATCAAATGGATAGGCCGGGCAGGTCAGGGCGTTGTGACCGCTGCAACCGTTCTCGCCGAAGTTCTCGCCCGCGCTGGAAAATATGTCCAGGCTTTCCCCCATTTCGATGCTCAAATACAACCCCACTGCTTAAAAGCCTATAACCGATTGTCCACCAAACCCATAAAGAACCATTCCACCATCAAGAACGCCGATATCGTCGCCCTTATGGACCCTGCCTTCATCCTAAACAGCCAGATTGGAAAAAATACCAGCCAGGAGGCCATTTATATTATTAATACCTCTTACAGCCCCCAATGGGTCAAAGAAAAATTCTCCGTTCCCTTCCGTTCCATCTATACCATTGATGCCAATCTCATCGCTTTGGAAGAAATAGGGGCGCCCATACCCAATATTCCTATGATGGCTGTTCTTATCCAATGCATTGATTGGATCAAATTCGAGGACTTCAGAGAAAAACTTGAACAATCCCTTTTCGCCCGCTGGGCCGATTACCCCGAACGCGTTCTTGCCAACCTCAATACCCTCCAACGGGCACTTCTTGAAGTCAAGGAATTAAAAACTGATAGCTAAACATTGACATTTCACCATTTTCAATTTACAATTTACTGTTATCATTAAATAATAAATAAAAAAAGATTCAAATCGCATTTTGTGGAGTATTATGACGTATTATTTCCCAGTGGTCGTAAAATAATGGAACTTAAAGCGTGGCATCAATTGAGTGCAGGCGGTATCAACACCGATGGTGGCAATGCCCTTAAAAATTTTACCGCGTGCTTCCGCCACGGTCAAAAACCCCTCTTCAATGAAGAAACCTGTATTAATTGTTTTTTATGCTGGGTTTTTTGCCCTGATAATGCTATAATAGTTGAGAATGAGAAAATAAACGGTATTAATTATGATTATTGCAAGGGTTGTGGTATTTGTGTGAACGAGTGTCCCGTTAAACAGGAGTCTAAACCCCTGTCCATGGTACCCGAAGTGTTTGAGTTGTAAAAAATGAGGATAAGCTAAGGCTAAAAAAAACAATGAGTCAAATGACAGTTATGAATGGGAATGCCGCCATGGCAGAGGCGTTAAAACAAGTTCACCCCGATGTTGTTTTCGCTTATCCCATCATACCTTCCTCTCCCTTGATCGATCAATTGGTCAGTTTTATCGCCCAAGGCCAGTTGGATGCCGAGTATGTCCAGACCGAATCCGGCGTTAGTGCCATTAGTGGATGTATCGGTGCCTCAGCCGCTGGTGGTCGTATTTTTACCGCCACTTCTTCCCAAAGCCTCGCTTCCATGAACGAAATGCTCCTCATCGCCTCCTCCCTCCGCCTCCCTATTGTCGCCGCAGTCGTTAACCGCGCCATGTCCGCACCCGGTAATATTCACGCCGACCACTCCGACACCATTACCCAACGTGATAACGGCTGGATTCAATTATACTCTGAAAATCCCCAGGAAGCCTACGATAACCTCATCCAAGCCTATAAACTTGCTGAATCCGCCACCGTCAGAACTCCCGTTTGGGTGGCCATCGATGGTTTTATCACTTCCCATTCCTCGGAAAATATAACTATCGAAGATGCCAGCGAAATCAGTCAATTCGTCGGAAAATTTGAACCCCACTATTCCCTCTTGGATAATGAGCAACCCATCACCATCGGTTCCATGGTTTTGTCCGAATACTATTTCGAGCAAAAAGTAAACCAGCTCAACGGTTTTGAGAGTGCCAGGCAAGCCATCAAAGAGATAGGCAAGGAATACGGAGATCGGTTTGGCCGCTATTACGGTTATTTTGAATCCTATCGCCTCGACGATGCCGAAGCCGCCATCGTCGTCCTCGGTTCCACCGCCGGAACTATCAAAGAATCTATTGACCGCATGCGCGAACGCGGCGAAAAGGTCGGGCTCTTGAAATTACGTGTCTTCCGCCCATTTCCTTACCAAGAACTTGCCGAATGTCTCGCCCACCTCCAAGCTATCGCCGTGCTCGACAGATCATTTGCCCCTGGCGGACTCGGCGGACCCCTCTTTAACGAGATTCGCTCCGCCCTCTATGAAACACAACCTAACCCCCGTATATTTCCATATATATATGGACTCGGTGGCCGCGATATCGGTGTCGAAGATATTGAAAAAATCTTTACCGACATTAAAGAAAAATCCCAAAGAGTCGAAGTGACTAGTGAGCTTCACCCAACCACCAGTGATGTTGTTTTTGTGAATATCAGGCAGTAATATGGAAAAAAAATTGAAAAATCAGGAAAATCTGGATACATGATCATATGGCGACATTAAAAGAGTTGGCACAAAAAGAGGATGTATTTACTGCCGGGCATACCCTGTGTCCCGGTTGTGGCATTCCCTCCGTCTTGAAAATAGTGTTACGTGCCACCAATTATCCAATCGTTATAGCCAATGCCACCGGTTGTTTGCAAATGGCCTCCACCCATTATCCCTACTCCTCCTGGAAAGTCAACTGGATTCACAGCGCCCTGGAAAACGCTACTTCCACCATGTCCGGCATAGCCGCCACGTATCGTTCCTTAAAAAAACAAGGCAAATGGCCCGTCCAGCAGGAACGAAAATTTCTCGTTATTGGCGGCGACGGCGCCACCTATGACATCGGTTTCGGTGCTCTTTCCGGTGCCCTTGAAAGACGCGACGATTTTGTCTATCTCTGTTACGACAATCAATTGTGCGCCTCGACCGGCGGGCAAGCTTCCTCTGCCACTCCCATGGGTGCCTTCACCACCAGCACCCCAGTTGCCGGTGTTTTACCCGGAAAACTACGATTCAATAAAAATATCGTGCGCATTATTGCCGCCCATAAAATTCCTTATGTGGCCCAATCCGCTCCGTGGATTTGGCAAGATTTATATAAAAAGGCAGAACGCGCCTTTGACCTTTCAGGCCCCGCTTATTTGAATGTCTTAACCCCCTGCCCCGAGCAATGGAAATCCCCCTCCCAGCAATCCATCCAATTGACAAAACTCGCCGCAGATACCTGTGTCTGGCCTATTTTTGAGATTAAAAATGGCGAAAAAGTAACCGTTAACTATAAACCCAAACAAAAACTCCCCGTGACGGAGTGGCTCAAATCACAATTCCGCTTTCAACATCTCTTGACCCAGGAAAATAAGTGGATTGTAGACAAAATCCAGGAAGAAGTCGATAAAGAATGGGAATTATTGCTTTCTTCCGAATATGACGCAAAAATAAGAGATAACTAAGATGCAAGAAAACTTTATTATTTATAACGAAGAGTATGTGTTGATCAAGGAAGTCTTAAAAAACTTGAAGAACAATACCCGGGCGGAGATTGTTTTTATAACCGATTCCGAAGGCCATTGCATTGCTTCTACCGGCGAAATGGAGGATTCGCACCTCAATTCCATATCCTCCCTCATTGCCGGAAGCATGGCCGCAGTCAATGGCATCGGACAAATGCTCCAGGTTCAAAAATTTACCACCATTTTGACCGAATCCTCGGATAAAAATCTTCATATCTCGCTGATCAATGACCGAACCATGTTAATCGTGATTTTTGACAACAGCTCAAACCTCGGGATTATCAGGTTCCGTGTGAAAAGCGCCACCCAGGATTTGGAAAAAGTTTTTGTAACTATTAATGAAAAACTGCAATCCAGCGCTATCGAAGATGGAGTCTCCCCTTTTGAAGGGGTGTCTGATGAAGATATCGATGAAATTTTTGGAGATTAAAATTGTCTTTCTTAAACTATTCAACCAGGGAAATTAATTTTAAAATTGTCTATTATGGTCCGGGTCTGAGCGGTAAAACCACCAACATCAAAACCATTTACGAAAAAGTTAAAAAGGACAACAAGGGCAAGTTGGTGAGCCTCGCCACAGAAACAGAGCGAACCCTCTTTTTCGACTTTTTCCCCCTGGATCTTGGCACTGTGAAAGGATACAAAGTCAAGTTTCATCTGTATACAGTTCCAGGTCAGATATATTACAGTAGTTCCAGGAAATTGATCATGAAAGGTGTGGACGGTATTGTTTTTGTCGCTGACTCCCAACGCGAACGCTTCGAAGCCAATTTCGAGAGCTTGTCCGATATGCTCGAGAATCTCAAGGATTATAATATCGACTTTGAATCCATGCCCTATATCTTGCAACTCAATAAACGCGACCTGCCCAATATCACTCCTGCCAATGAATTGATAGGTGCATTGCGGAAAAAAGAAGAACCCGTCATTGAAGCCATGGCTCTCAAAGGGGACGGCGTCGTGGAAACTCTAAAAGGAATTTCCAAATTGATCATGATCGACGTCAAACGGAAATTGAAGTGACCCCTCCCAGGATACTTTTTTTGCCTAACCTTGCCTACCTGCCAATGGACACAAGTCTCTTGCCAATCTCCCCGGTCCTGTCAAAACCGTATTTCTTAAAAATAATGATATCTAATGATGGAATTTTTAAGAATAGTATTGACTTTACGTCCAATTTAAGGTAAATTATTATATACAAAGGAGGTTTTAATATGAATAAGAACGAATTGGCTGTGCAAATGGTTAAAGAGTCGGACATCACGAAGGTAGATGCCCTGAAAGTAATCGACTCTTTCGTTGACGTTGTCTCCAATGAATTAAAGAAAAAAGACGGAAAACTGACCTTGGTTGGATTTGGTACCTTTAAAACGATAATCAAGAAAAAAAAGAAAGGGAGAAATCCCCGAACAGGCGATGAGATCATTATTCCCAAGAAAAGAGTCGTCAAGTTTATTGCTGGCAAAAAGTTAAAAGAGATTGTTAATTGATATCGTTATTTATTATAGATTTTAAGTGAGACCTTGCATTTCTTATGATAGGCGCGTAGCTCAGCTGGTTAGAGTGCTATCTTGACATGGTAGAAGTCGGCGGTTCGAGCCCGCCCGCGCCTATGTTTTCTTTATCGCAAGGAATAATGCATTATTTAAATAATTAAAATCCAAGAGTGGTAATAACCAAAACGAATAGATGAGCAAAGAAAAAAATGATATAGTATTATTGAAAATAGATGGCGAATTAAAAGATTTTGATCCTGTCTTGGCTGAAGCCTCGTCAGGAGTTGAAAAAATCGATTCCCTGTCGAGCGAAGCGCTGGAAGTGTACAAACACTCTTGCGCCCATTTACTGGCCCAAGCCGTTACCGATTTGTTCCCCGATGTTCAATACGGAGTCGGTCCTGCCGTGGAAAGCGGTTTCTATTACGACTTCCTTTCACCGCGACCCTTTACCCCAGAAGACCTCGAAAATATTACCAAGAAGATGAGGTTTTTTATCAAGCAGAACCTCAAGATTGTCCACCACATCTGGAGCAAAGAAGAGGCGATTGCCTATTTTACCGCCAAGAAACAATTTTTGAAGGTGGAACTCATCAATGAAAAAGTCGAGGGCAATGAGGTATCTGTTTATCAGCAGGGAGATTTTGTCGATCTGTGCCGCGGCCCGCACCTGCCTAAAGTTTCCCTTTTGAAAAACTTTAAGCTCCTCTCCCTCGCCGCCGCCTATTGGAAAGGTGATGAAAACAACCACTCCATGCAACGTGTTTACGGTATTGTTTTTCCTACCCCAGAATTGTTGGAGCAGCATCTCGCCTTTTTAAAAGAAGCCCAGGAACGCGATCATCGTAAACTCGGTAAAGAACTCGAACTCTTCTCCATTGAGAATGATATCGGCGCAGGTATGGTCTTGTGGCACCCCAAGGGCAGTATGATCCGTCATGAGATTGAGCAGTATTGGTATCAGGAACATCTGAAAAACGACTACCAACTGGTCAACACCCCCCACATCGCCAAGATTAATTTATGGAACACCAGCGGTCACAATGATTTCTACCGGGAGAATATGTTTACTCCCATTGAATTCGATAACACCAGCTACCAATTAAAACCCATGAACTGCCCCTTCCATATCGTGATTTTTAGGTCCAGAAACCGCAGTTACAAGGAAATGCCCGTGCGCTGGGCCGAATTGGGCACTGTTTACCGGTACGAACGTAGTGGTGTGCTGCATGGATTGATGCGTGTACGTGGCTTTACTCAGGATGATGCGCACATATTTTGCACTCCCCAACAACTTGATGAGGAAGTAACCAAGCTGATAGATTTTAGCCTGAACATGTTACGTGGATTCGGTTTTGCCGATTTGGATGTCTACCTGTCCACCCGTCCTGAAAAATATGTCGGTGAATTATCCGATTGGGAAATGGCCACCTCCGCCCTGAAAAGTTCACTGGAAAAATGCCGGGTTCCCTACCAAGTTGATCCCGGCGAAGGTGTTTTTTACGGCCCTAAAATAGATATAAAAGTCAAAGATGTATTAAAACGTTCCTGGCAATGTACCACCATCCAGATTGATTTTAACCTGCCCAAACGTTTTAATCTCAAATATTCAGATGACCAGGGGAAAATCTGTCAACCCATCATGATTCATCGCGCCCTGTTAGGGTCTTTGGAACGCTTTTTTGGAGTTTTAATCGAACATTACGGTGGTTTTTTCCCCTTGTGGTTATCACCTGTTCAGGTTATCGTCATTCCTATTACCGAGCGTAATGATGACTATGCCAAAAATATTTATAAACAGTTGGTCGCCAATGGCATCAGAGCTGAACTGGAACAACGTAATGAGGGAATCGGGAAAAAAATTCGCGATGCGGAAATTCAAAAAATCCCCTATAGTATTATTGTCGGTGACGAAGAGCAAAAGGATAATACCATATCCTTTCGTATCCATAAAAAAGGAGACCAGGGCAAACGGAACCTGGATGAATTCATGGAAAAAGTAAAAACCCTCATCCTTGAAAAAAGGTTTGATTATGAAATTTAAAAGACCAAAGCCCAAAAAAAGACTTCATCTCATTAATGATGAAATCAATGCCAGCGAAGTTCGCTTAATTGATGAAGATAAGCAACAATTGGGAATCATTCCCATGACCAGGGCCCTTGAAATTGCCAAAGAAAAAGAGCTGGACCTGGTAGCCATTTCTCCCGATGCCGAACCCCCTGTGTGCAGGCTTTTGGATTACGGGAAATTCCTGTATTCTCTGCAAAAAAAGGCCCATGAAGCCCAAAAATCGCAAAGAAAAGTTCATATCAAAGAAATTAAATTTACTCCTGTTATCGGCGAACATGACGTCGAAGTAAAATTGAAAAAAATCAAAGAATTTCTTGACGAAGGAAACAAAGTCAAAATCACCATCTGGTTAAAAGGTCGTCAAAAGAGGAGACCCGAAATGTTGAACGAAATGACCGAACGGATCATGAAAATCCTCGTGGATATTTCCGAAATCGAATCCCCCCCTAAGACCGAACGATGGAGTTGTCACATTCTAATTGGAAAAAAGAGAGGAGATTAATATGCCCAAGCTTAAAACTCATAGAGGCGCAAAAAAACGGTTCAGCTTTACTGGAAGTGGAAAAATTAAAAGACACAAGGCTGGTGGTTCCCATATATTGACAAAAAAAGATCGCAAAAGAAAGCGGAATCTGAAAAAATCCACTATAGTCGTACCTTCAGAGTACAAACGGATTAAAGCTCTGCTACCCTATAATTAAACCACCATCATAATTCGGTTGCAGTAGATTCGACATGAAAAATAATATTGTAAGTACCAAGAGTATTGCGTTTTAATTGGAGGAAAAATGCCAAGAGTTACACGAGGAAATAGAAAATTACTAAGAAGAAAAAAAATAATGAAATTGGCCAAAGGCTTTTTTGGTGCCAAGAGTACCAATTACCGTACTGCCAAAGAAGCTGTTGAAAAGGCCCTTACCAATTCTTACCGGGATCGCAAAAGTAAGAAAAGAGATTTTCGGAAACTGTGGAATGTCAGGATCAACGCCGCAGTCAGGGAATATGGATTGAATTATTCACGCTTTATTTTCGGGCTTAAAAAAGCGGAGATCAAGTTGAATCGCAAAGTTCTCTCTAATCTTGCCGCTTCAGAACCTGAGACCTTCGGGCTTCTCGTTGAAAAAGTTAAAGCATTTGTATGAACCATGACAGATTGCATGAGATTGAAAACGTATGCAACTTTAAGTGGGGAGGGTATCACTTAAGTTGTCAGTTAAAAAACGTTTTCTCTCCATTTGGTGAACCCCGCCCTTATGCTGGAAAGGACTCATAAGTCTTTTAAAAAGTGGAAGGATAACGGGGTTTACCACACTAAAATCAGGAGTGTACAATGGAATTTAATGATTTAAACCAACTGGAAGAGAAAGTAAAAAACCTGGTTGTCAATTTGAAACTTGTCAGAGACGAGAATAAAAGTTTGCAAAAGGAATTGGAGCTCTTAAAAACCCAATACTCCTCCAATAACCAGGAACGACTCGAAATAAAAAAGAAAGTGGAAACATTGATTGAACTTATCGATTCAATAGAAAAATGATAATCAATCAACTTGGAGTTCAAATCCTAGGGAAGAATTTCAGTTTTAATGTACCCGATTCTATCAATTCCCAGGAATTTCAAGAAATTGTCGATTATGTTGAAAATAAAATCAACCGGATCAGAAAAGAAGCCGGTGACATGGATGGTTTTCGACTTGGACTGTTAGCTTCCATTAATATTGCCGAGGAATTTTTCGCTTTAAAAAAGGAGAACGAAAAACTGCGAGCTGTTTTTGAAAAAATCGATAGTTTGTTACCTCCCCTTGACCAGATGGATCAGTTATCCATTCGTTTTTCAACCTGATTGCGGGTGATGTTTTGTGAGTGAGGAGAAAAACCATGAATGCATTTTTAAATATAATGCTTACTTTGGTCGGTATCGGTATCGGTTTTGGTCTTTTTTTGGCACTGAAAAAAAAGATCTTGGCAGGCGAATATAAAAAACTCGAATTATTGAAAGCCGATCTGGAACTTAAATCCAGCCAGGAATTAGACAATAAAAATAAACAGTTAACCCTCGAGCTCAAAGAGCAATACAAAGAGGAATTTAATAACTGGCAAAATGAATATAACCGCAAACAAACGGTTAAAAATACACGTCTCACCGAGATGGAACGTCGTCTCATACAACGTGAAGAGAATCTGGATCGGCGCTATACCAACCTGGATAACAAGGAAAAAGATATCAAACGAAAGGAAAAAGACATCCAATATCAGGAAGAAGAAATAACCGCCCTGAAAGTGAAAATTACCCAGAGTTATGACGAGCAAAAAGTCTTATTGGAAAAGATTGCCGGTTTGACCGTTCAGGAAGCCAAGGATATTATCATCAAGAAGTATGAAAGCGAAGCACGCATGGATTCGGCGCAACGGTTGCGGGCCATTGAAGAGGAATTAAAAGAAAAAAGCATTTCCATGTCCAAGGAATTGATCTCGACCGCTGTGCAACGTATTGCCAGTGAGCATATTATCTCTTCCTCCGTGACCGTGATTGATTTACCCAATGATGAGATGAAAGGTCGTATCATCGGTAGGGAAGGTCGCAACATCCGCGCACTTGAGACTGCCACCGAGGTCGATTTTATTGTCGATGACACCCCCGAGGCCATTATTGTTTCCTCTTTCGATCCTATCCGGCGTGAAATCGCCAAACAAGCCCTGGAAACCCTTATCAATGACGGCAGGATTCATCCTGCCCGTATTGAAGAAGTCGTGGAAAAACTTAAGGCTGATTTCGACGATCATCTGCGTGTACTCGGTGAAAACACCGTGGTTGAACTCGGTATACGGGATATCGATCCCCAATTGTATTATTATCTGGGCAAACTCAAGTACCGTACATCTTATGGTCAGAACGTGTTGCAACATTCCAAGGAAGTCTCCATGATCGCCGCGTTGATGGCCAAGGAATTGGGCATAAACGTTAATATCGCCAAACGGGCCGGATTGCTCCACGATATCGGCAAATCCATTGATCGTGAGACCGAGGGCACCCATACTGAATTGTCCGTGGAATTGGCACGAAAACACAAGGAATCGCAAAAAGTGCTGGATGCTATCGCGTCCCATCACATGGATGTTCCCTTTACTTCTATTGAGGGCGTGCTCGTGCAGGCTGCCGATACCATGTCTGCCGCCCGTCCCGGTTCACGGCGAGAAATCTTTGAGACCTATATTAAACGTCTGGAAAAATTGGAGGAGCTCAGTAAATCCTTTGAAGGTGTTAAAAAGGCCTATGCCCTTCGTGCTGGTCGTGAAGTCCGCGTTATCGTTGATTCCAATGACCTCGATGATAATCGTACCTTTCTGATGTCCAAGGACTTGGCTAAAAAGATTCAGGAAGTGATGGAATATCCCGGTCAGATCAAGGTCACTGTCATTCGGGAGGTCAGAGCCACCGAATATGCAAAATAAATTATTCCGGATTATTTTTATCGGTGATATCAGCGGTAAATTCGGTAGACGTTTTTTGGGGATGGCCCTGCCCCACATGCGCATCAAATATGCCCCGGACATCGTGATTGCCAACGGCGAAAATGCTGCCGGAGGATTGGGTATCACCCAGGAGACAGCCGCTGAAATTTTTGATGCCGGAGTTGATGTCATTACCGGTGGCAATCACATGTGGGATAAAAAAGAGGCGCTTGTCCTGGTAAAGGAAGAACCCCGTTTGGTGCGCCCCCTGAACTACCCTCCCGGTACCCCCGGAAAAGGGTATTATAATTTTTGTTCCCGGGATAACACCAATGTCTTGATCATAAATGTTTTGGGACGGGTATTTATGGACCCTGTTGTAGATAATCCCTTTCTCACCGTGGATTCCGTCCTTGAGCATGCTACCCAGAAAATTATCTTCGTCGATTTTCATGCTGAGGCTACCGCGGAGAAGCAGGCCATGGGTTACCATCTGGATGGTCGTGTCAGCGCTGTTCTGGGGACTCATACCCATGTCCAAACCACTGATTTGCGCATCTTGCCGAGAGGAACCGCGTATCAGACCGATGTGGGTATGACTGGTGCTTATGATTCCGTGATTGGTATGAAGCCCGATCCGGTAGTCCGTAAATTTTTAACCGGCATTCACCAGAAATTCGAGGTGGCCACCGAGAATATTGCCCTGGATATGACGATTCTTGATCTTGAAAAAACCACAGGTAGTGCCGTTAAGGTTAATTTCGATAAAATATTTGAATCCACTTACGAGCAGCAACTCGCCCTTTAAACGACTCACAAACACCCGGATCACGGTCCGTCATTTTAATTCCAGTCCTTGCGACCACAGAAGACAGGAAAGAGTATGTCGGGAGAAAAAAAACAGGATTGATTTTTTTATTGATTAAATGGTATAATACCGTTTACGTCCACAATGAGATTTGCGGGACGCGATTGGTATACAAGAAGAAAGAAACAGATTAGAAAAGAATAAGAAAAGAAAAAACCACGAAAAGAGGAGAAATAAAAGATGAAGAAATTAATGTTTCCAATACTGTTGGTTGTTTTGGTTGTTCCCTTCCTATTGGCTCAGAGTGTCGGTAGCAATGCCATTGATTTTACCGCCGTCGATATTAACGGGAAAAATATTCGGCTGTCTGACTTCAACAACAAGGTCGTTGTGCTGGATTTTTGGGCCACCTGGTGTCCCCCCTGCAGGAAAGAGATACCCAATCTCATTGATATCAAAAAAACCTTCAAAAATAAAAATTTTGAGATCATCAGTATTGATGGTTTTGAAAGAAACAGCGATGCAGAGGCCGTGAAGTTTGTCAGAGACAATGGTATGGACTGGATTCATATCGTCAATAAAACAATAGGCGGGGACATCGCCAACAAATACCAAATACAATATATTCCCACCATGTTTATCCTGAAGAAAGGGAAAATTGTGGCCGTTGGCTTGCGGGGCGAAGAGTTAAAAAAGAAAATACAAGAATTGTTAGATTAATTAATAAATAAGGTTGACTTTTTTTTCGAATTGATGTAAAACGCTACTTTAGATAACGTGAAATAACAGACGAGAATCGTTATGTTTTTTAAATGATAACGATTCCGTCTTGTTTTTCTTTTTTAATGTTATTTATCAGTTAAAGTCTGAATACTGAATGGAGCGAGTAGACGTTTTATGGATACAAAGAAAAAGCGATTAAAACCGGTGATAACTCGGAAGATTGATCAGATTCCGATGTTTGACCGTCCCCGTGAAAAGATGGTGGCCAAGGGGCCGGAGGCGTTGTCCAATCTCGAATTACTGGTGGTATTACTGGGAGTGGGCATAAAAGGGCGGGATGTATTTTTAGTGGCCAAGGATATTTCAGTGCTGGCGGAGCGGGAATTTGACCGCTTGACGGTTGAGAGGCTGCAATCCATTCCCGGGATAGGCCCGGCCAGGGCTGGCCAGATTATGGCCGCCGTGGAATTTTCCCGGCGTTTTTTGTTGCGCGTGGGAATCCGCATTGCTGATGACGAGGATATCCTCCCCCTGGTAGAGGATTTACGGGCCAAAAAGCAGGAATATTTCCTGACCCTGACCCTGGATGGTGGCGGTAATTTGATTGAGAAGCGAACCGTGTTTATCGGCACAGTGACCCAATCTCAAATTCATCCGCGGGAGATTTTTGCCGATGCCATCACCGACCGGGCCGCTGGTATTATTTTTGTTCACAACCATCCCACCACCGATGCTGTGCCCAGCGCCGAGGATATCCTGGTAACCAATCGTCTCGTAGAGGTCGCCCGAATAATGGGGATCGAGGTGGTGGACCATATCATCGTGACCAAAAACCACAGTTTTAGTTTCAAAAACAAGGGATTATTGGCCAATCGGTAGAGAATTGCAAGGGAAATAATTGCGAAAAAAATGAGAATATGAATTTTTTTTGAAAAGTTTGTTCTTTGCTGTTGCATATTCGTTTTTTGTATTGTATTATAGGGGCAAATGAAAAATAAAGTACTGTTTATAATATTGTGTGGTTTAGCGTGCAACGGCTTCGCGATTGTTCCCGGTTATTCCGGGGCCCGTTCATTGTCCCTCGGGTATGCGTCGACAGCCTTCAACTATGATATTAATGCCATCTTCATTAATCCCTCGCTACTGGCATCCGCGTCTGCAGCATTGTCCGGTTACCAGTATCAGAATAGTTTTTTGGATTATAAAGATTTTAATGAACGGTTGAACGGGGTAATGGCGTATAATCTGACCAATTTTACTGGTCTTTCCAGTGGCGATAAGGCCGATGTGTTGGCAAAGTTAAAGGACTTATACCAGTCCAAAGCCGGGATGTATGGCTTTATTTCCAACATGCCCGGATTTATTTCCAAGGGGTATGGGTTGGCCGTGGGATTGGTGAATACCACGGTCATCAATCCAGCCACCACCACCGGTGGTGTGAGTCTCTTTGATAAAGCCGTGGGCGATGTGACCAACGAGGATATTGCCGGGTTGCGGATGAAATTTTTGGGACTCAAATATAAACAAATTTCCGTCTCCTATGGCATGGAACTCATGCGCTCGGTGAATCTGGGAGTGACCGTACACTATCTCAATGGGAAAGTGAACGACTTTGGGCGTTCGATTGCCGATGATGTGTTTCGCGGCGATAAGACCGTTAAAGATTATCTTGAATACGGCTGGTCCAATGGGGAGAGCAAGTTTTCCAAGGTTGTTGCCGATGTGGGTGTGTCCGTCAACCTGGGACGTTTTTTCTGTGTTGGCATGGTGGTGCGCAATTTCGGCAGTGCAAAAATCAAGGCGCCCCAACGGGACATTGCCCTCCCCAGGCGAATGATTGCTGGTCTTGCCTTTCGTCCCAATCCCCAATGGGGGTTTTATCTGGACATGGATGTCAAGGAAAGCGACCTGCTGTACAATGGACAGAAGATGCAACCTATCTCTTTTGGCATTGAAAAGAGCTTCTTTGATAACAAGCTTTTTATTCGTGCTGGCATGTTGAACGACATCACCGAGAAACATATTTTTGGAAAAAAATCCAATGCCCTATATGGACTTGGGCTGGGTTTTAATATGGGCAAGATGGTGGTGGACCTGGCCGTGGGGTTGAATAGCGGCGGCACCGTGAAAAATTTGGCTATATCCGGTTTTTTTATTGTGAAGTAAACCCTATTGCATGAAAGCACCGGATGAATGTATAATATAGGGTTATTTATGATATGACTGTTTATGATAGTGAATGGTTGAATTTAAAAGACTGAAATGTGGATATATTTTGTAGATTCATTTAAGATAAGGACAAAACAATGAAAATTGGAGAGTTTTTGTTAGAGGAGAACCGAATCACACCGGAGCAACTCCAGAATGCTTTAGAAGTTCAGAAAAAGGAACCTGGCAAATTGGGCAGTATCCTGATTCGGTTGGGTTATGTTACCGAAGAAGATATTGCGCAGGCATTGAGCAAACAATTCGGTTACCCGTCCATCAACCTGTCGAAATTTGATATTGATGAGAAGGTATTGGAATTAATCAAGCCAGAGATGGCGAGAAAACATATTGTAATGCCGGTGCATCGCATCGGTTCTATATTAACACTGGCTATGGCCGATCCGTCCAACCTGTTTGTGCAGGAGGAGATTCGTTTTTCTACCAACTTGCGAATCCAGGCCGTTATTGCCCCGGAGTCTTCCATCATTGAAGCCATTGATAAGTGTTACGGTTCATCCACCGGTATTGAGGCGCAGAAGTTTTTGGAGGAGATGGAACTGGGTGATATCGATGAAAGTTCCATTGAGCTGGTGGATGATGAAGATGATTATTCCTATGAAGGGGAATTGGATGAGGATGCACCGGCCATCAAATTGGTGAATCTGATTTTTCAGGATTCCGTGACCAAGGGTGTTTCGGATATTCATTTTGAACCCTATGAAAAAGTGTTCCGGGTCAGGATTCGTATTGATGGTATATTGCATGAATATATGACCCCGCCCATGAACCTGAAGAACAAGGTGTTGTCCAGAATCAAATTGATTGCTGGTATTGATATCGCGGAACGTCGGCTCCCCCAGGATGGACGTATTAAAACCAAATTATTGGTGGACGGTAAAACCAAATCCGTGGATATGCGCGTGTCGTCATTGCCCACTATCCACGGTGAAAAAATCGTTATCCGCTTGCTGGACAAGGATAATTTGATGTTGGATATGACCAAGTTGGGATTTGAACCCATGTCTTTGCAACGGTTTGAGAGGAATATCAGTGAACCTTGGGGAATCGTATTGGTTACTGGTCCTACCGGATCGGGTAAAACCAATACTCTTTATTCCGCTATTTCCAAGTTGAATAGTGATGAAGTGAATATTATCACCGCAGAAAACCCCGTGGAATTTAACCTGTTTGGTATCAACCAGGTGAATATTCGTGAGGCCATTGGTCTGACTTTTCCTGCCGCCTTAAGATCCTTTTTGCGGCAGGACCCCAACATTATCTTGGTGGGGGAGATCAGGGACTTTGAGACCGCTGATATTGCTATTAAAGCTGCATTAACCGGTCATATGGTGCTTTCCACCCTGCATACCAATGATGCACCCTCTACTATTGCCCGGTTGATCAATATGGGTATTGAGCCTTTCTTGGTATCCAGTGCCGTGCGTCTGGTTGTGGCGCAACGGCTTATTCGGCGCTTGTGTTCCTGCAAAAAGCCGGCTAAGACACCGGTGCAAACATTGATTGATATTGGTTTCCCCCCGGAAGAAGCTAAGAACGTGAAAATATTTGAAACGAACGGTTGCGATAAGTGCAGCAACACGGGATATAAAGGACGGGTCGGCTTGTTTGAGGTCATGGAAATCGATGAAGAATTGCGCGAACAGATCATGATCGGTGCCTCCACGGCAGAACTCCGGCAGAAGGCAAAGGAAAAAGGGATGCTGACACTTCGTGGAAGTGGAATCGAAAAAATCAAAGCCGGCATGACCTCCGTAGAAGAAGTATTACGGGAAACGTCAAAAATCTAATAAACGGGAGATATCAGCATGGCATTACCATTGCCCCAGTTATTAAAAATCATGGTGGATGAAGGTGGTACTGATCTTCATATCACTACTAATTCGGCACCGGTCATTCGTGTTCATGGCCTATTAAAACGGATCGAGCATCCGATGTTGAGTCCTGCCGAAACCAAGCAGATTATTTATAGTATTTTGAATGATTCGCAGAAATATAAATTTGAAGAGGATTGGGAGTTGGATTTTTCCTTTGGAATCAAGGGGATTGCCCGTTTCCGTGCCAATGTATTCATGCAGCGGGGCGCGGTAGCCGGGGCGTTTCGCCGGATTCCGTATGAGATATGGGGGTTTGATCGTTTAGGGTTACCGCCGGTCGTGGCTACCCTGGCTACCAAACCCAGGGGGCTGGTATTGGTCACTGGACCTACCGGTTCGGGTAAAACCACTACCTTGGCCGCACTCATTGATAAAATCAACACAGAGCGTGCCGAACATATTATTACTATTGAAGACCCCATCGAGTATTTGCACAGTCATAAGAAAGCCATGATCAATCAACGCGAATTGCATGCCGATACCAAGGGCTTTGCCCAGGCATTACGCTCTGCCTTGCGTGAAGACCCCGATATCGTGTTGATCGGTGAAATGAGAGACCTGGAAACTATCCAGGCGGCGATTACCATTGCTGAAACCGGGCATTTGACCTTTGGTACCTTGCATACCAACTCTGCTTCTCAGACCATCAACCGTATTATTGACGTTTTCCCACCCCACCAGCAGGATCAGATTCGGACCCAACTGTCCATGAATATTGAGGGTATTGTGACCCAGTCGTTGCTGCCCAAGGCTGATGGACGGGGCAGGTGTTTGGCCGTGGAAGTTTTGCTTCCCAGTCCTGCTATCCGGCATTTGATCCGCGACAATAAAATCCATCAGATTTATTCTTCTATGCAAACCGGGCAGGATAAATATGGTATGATTACTTATAATCAGTCTTTGGCGAGTCTCTATTTCAAACGGGATATCTCGCTGGATATGGCCATGAGTGTCTCCCATAATGCTGAAGAGTTGAATGAGTTAATCAAACGTGGTCCCTCGTCGTTATCATCCCAATTCAAAACTCCGCATAGCAGTGGTGGTATGGGCATGGAACAAGCGCAAGGGAAGAAGTTTTAAAATTTAGCTATGAAGGGGGCAAAATAAATGCCAAGATTTAAGTTTAAAGGAAAAAACAGTATTGGAACCATTGTGACGGGCGAACGTACCGCCAGGGATGCCAAGGAAGTTATTTCTGCACTGGAAAAAGAACAAATCCAGGTGCTTAATGTCGAACGGAAGAAAGCCCAACTGAACATCCCTTTTTTGACAGGCAAGAAAAAATCCAAGGTCAATCTTAGGGATTTATCTGTTTTTAACCGGCAATTATCCGTCATGTTTAATGCTGGTTTGCCCGTCACCCAGGGATTGGGTATTTTGTCTTCCCAGCAAAAGAACAAATATTTTGGAGGGGCTTTAAATGATATCCGCAAGGAGGTCGAGGCTGGTTCGAACCTCTCCAATGCGTTGCGAAAGTACCCCTCTATATTTAACGAGTTATACACCAGTATGATCCAGGCTGGTGAGGCTTCTGGTAACTTGGATACCATTTTATTGAGATTATCACAGTATATTGAGAGCATGGCCAAGTTGATGGGTAAAGTAAAATCCGCTCTGGCTTATCCTATAGCCGTTCTGGTTATTGCCGTGGTAATCACCGCCGTGATTATGATCAAGGTTGTGCCCATCTTTGAGGACATGTTTAAAAACCTTGGTGCATCATTACCTATGCCCACCCAGGTGGTGATGGATATCTCCCATTTTATGCAGGGGAATTTCTTTTATCTTGTCATTGCCATGATTGGCGGTGTATATGCGTTCAAATATTATAATAATACCTATAAAGGAAGGCGGGTTATTGACCGGATAAAATTAAAGGTCCCTGTATTTGGCGGATTGTTGTTAAAAGTCGGTGTGGCCCGTGTAACCCGAACTTTGGAAACGCTGCTGAACTCCGGCGTGGAAATCATCGAGTCCATGACTATTACCGCCAAAACTGCCGGTAACAGTATCATTGAAGATACTGTGTTAAGGAGCCGCTCTGCCGTTCAAGAAGGAAAACCACTCGGACAATCATGGGAAGAACAAAAGCTCTTTCCTTTTATGGTCACGCAAATGGTGTCCGTGGGTGAACAAACCGGTGCGCTCTCCAATATGCTGGGCAAGATTGCCGACTTCTACGACGAGGAGGTCAACCAGTCCGTGGAAGCGCTGGTCGCCCTGATGGAACCTATTTTGATCCTGGTTCTGGGCGGTCTCGTGGGTGGTGTTATCATTGCCATGTATATGCCGATGTTTGATATTATCGGTAAGATTTAAGATATATTGCCAAGAAGATATTCTGGCAATGTTGTGGTTCTGCGTCACGCTCCTTCACGTGTGGGCGTGACGCTGGAACTGGATACCAAGGTCCAGTGAAACCATTCGTACCATGTATCATGTATAGGTGAAAAGATAGGTGAAAAGATAAGTTGATTTTTTTAGATGATAAAAAAATAAAACGAAAGTTTGTTTTCGTTAACTCCATACGGATCGCCGTTTTATCGGCACTGCTATTTATTTCCATTTTCCTGTTGTTGTTTGATGTTCCCTTTCCCGTGGTGCCCGTGATTATCTCTCTGGTGGTGGCGTTCCTGTTTAGTCTGTTGAATTTTTTATTATTCAAGCGGTTGAATTATCGGTTTGCCGTGTATTTTCAATTGTTGGCCGATATCACGCTGATTACTATCCTGGTTTATTTTTCCGAGTCCTTTCGCAGCCCCTTTTATTTTTTGTACATTTTACCCATCATCTTGTCCTCTCTTTTTTTGACCCGCCGGGACACCATTTATATTGCTTCCTTTTCTTTTATCATATTCGGTGTGTTGTCCAACCTTGTTTATCTTGGTGTCGTGCCTTTTTACCCTGATCGACTCAATCCAGACATGTCTCTGGGTAGTTTTGTTTACAATATGACCATGAGTTTTATTGCTTTTTCTACCGTGGCCTTTTTTTCTTCTTATTATTTTGATAAGATCAGGAAAACCGATGCTGAATTAAGACATGTACAGGACAGTTTGCGTGATATGGTGTTGCTCAATAATACTGTGATGGAGAAGATGGAGAATGGTTTTGTCACCAGCGATACCCAGGGCATGATTATTTCATATAACCAACGGGGCAAGTCCATGTTAAAACTGGAAAGCAAGAGCAATATCTTTCAATTGTTGTCTACCCCGGACAATGATCATATCGTGGACAAACTCAGGCAATCTGGCGGCAAGCACTATTTTGAGATTGATATTAACAATCTTGCCCTGGGGATTTCCGTTTCAGTGATTGAGAATATCTATTCCTTTGAAAAGGTCAATGTGTTCATTATCACTGATTTATCGGATAAACGGGCGATTGAAGCGAAATTACGCAAACAAGAGCACTTGGCCCTGATCGGTGAGATGTCTGCCGGGATAGCCCATGAAATTCGCAACCCTCTGGCCGCTATTTCTGGAAGCGTGCAGTTTTTAAGAAAGGAGTTGAAGCTAGAGAAGGAAAAGTACAGGCATTTGATGGATATTATTGTCAAGGAGTCTGAGCGGTTGTCGCAATCCATTGAAGATTTCCTTGATTTTACCAGGATATCTCCTATTGAGAAGATCAATATTGATCTCGCCGCGTTAATTGATGAGATCACTGATCTGATTACTGTCAACTATAAGGGGATCACCATCGTAAAGAAGTACAGCAACGACTATGTAATCCATGCGGATGCCAAAAAGATCAAACAACTACTGTGGAACTTAATTAATAATTCCGTAAAAGCCGTGAACGGAGCGGGGACCATTGAGATCAACGTGTTCCGGCAGGGTGGGGAGGTATACTTTTCCATTGCCGATGATGGGGTTGGTATTGATGCCGAGGAATTGCCCAAGATATTTACGCCTTTTTATTCCAAATTCACTTCTGGTTTTGGATTGGGAATGGCACTGGTGAAGCGAATTGTAGATGACCATAATTTTGAAATAAGCGTGAATTCCCAAAAAAATATTGGTACCGAGGTGACTGTATGTTTCAAGAAAGCGTGAAGATATTGGTAGTGGATGATGATGCCAGCATTCGCAACATGCTGGTGATTGTGCTCAAAGAGGAGAATTATGAGGTCATTGCCGCAGATAGCAGTGAATCGGCATTAAAACAATTGAAGTCTGGTGGGTTTGATCTGGTCATCTCTGATATAAAAATGCCCGGTATCAGTGGTATTGAATTATTGAAAAAAATCAAGGTTATTAATCCTGATGTACCTGTGATCATGATTACCGCGTTCGCTTCTGCCAATGATGCCGTGGAAGCCATGAAGCTCGGCGCCGAGGATTATATTACCAAACCGTTTAATCTGGACGAGTTAAAGATTATCATTGACCGCTCTATCTATAAAAAAAGCATTGAAATCGAAAATGTCGAATTAAAAACCCGTCTCTCTGCCAAGGAAAAATTTGAAAATATCGTGGGACAGAACCAACGGATGCAACGCATTTTTGATTTGATTGATACCATTTCCCAGACTGATTCCACTGTACTGATTACCGGTGAGAGTGGCACAGGCAAGGAGTTGATTGCCAAAGCCATTCATAACAAGAGTCCGCGCATGGGTAATGATTTTATTTCTATTAACTGCGGGGCATTACCCGAAAATTTGTTAGAGAGTGAATTGTTCGGTCATATCAAGGGCGCGTTTACCGATGCATACAAGGATAAAATCGGACTTTTTGAGCAGGCCCATAAAGGCACTGTTTTTCTCGATGAGGTCAGTGAGATGTCGCCCAAGATGCAAGTCAAATTGCTCCGTGCGATTCAGGAACGAAAAATTCGCCAGGTCGGCGGCAATAAAGAGATTGAGATTGATGTGCGGATTATTTCCGCCACCAATAAAGACTTGGCCGACAGCATGAAGAATGGCGAGTTTCGTTCCGATTTGTTTTACCGTTTGAATGTGATTGCTATTGTTGTACCGCCATTGCGCGAACGGAAGGATGATATCCCGTTGTTGTTGAATTATTTTTTGCGGCAGTATAATAAGCGTTTTAATCGTGCTATCGAGGGGTTTGAGAGGGATATCCTGGACCTTTTTTTAGAATATTCCTGGCCCGGTAATATCCGGGAATTGGAAAACTTCGTGGAACGCGCGGTGGCCTTGGAAAAAAACAAATATATCGGCCTCAACTCGTTGCCCACCGAATTGATCTACAATATTTCTGAAAAGAATGCCATCCAAGAAGATATTGATGCCACCATGCTGGAAGGTAATTTTGATTTTTCGCGCTACATCGACGACATCAGCCGCAATATTATTATCAAAGCATTGGAACTAAATCATGGCAATATTAAAAAAACCTCGGCCATGCTCAAACTTAATTACCGTTCCCTCCGCTATCTCTTAGACAAATACAACCTAAAAACCAAGGGGACTACGTCCCCATTTATTATGTGACCATTGTAAGCCTGCCAGATTTCGGACAGAGGGGAATGTTATTGTTTTTCCGCGACGGTTTTGATTGGAAATAGGTCTTCGATGATCGATTTGATTATTTTATAGAGGCTGAAAGGTGGCGGGTAGACTTTGGGTTTGAGGTCTTTGATGTCGGCGAATTCTTCTTTGGCTTCCAGGATGACATAGAGTTTTTCTGTATTTAAACGGTTATCTGCCGCCAGTTTTTTAATCGTTATTGTATCTGTGATCAGTACATCCGAAGGGAAGAATTCCGCGTTGTTGTTGACGACCTCGTATTCTGGCATTAACTCTTTTATTTGGTCCCTGAAGCAAGAATAGAGCGGCGGCGTATTAAAGAACAGGACAAAACGTAAATCTTTGGGCATACTTCCCAGTAATTTATCCGCATCGTTTTTCAACAGGTAGTTTGTGGATTTTGAGGCCTGGGTGATTTCCTCTTTAAAATAAATACAAAATTCAGGGCGTCGCAACAAAAATTTAATCGCATCAAAAGCATCAATGTCATTGGTTAACTTGAATACTTTTTTGATGCGGTCGAAAAATTTATAGCGATAGATAAAAAAGGAGAGATAGTGCGTTTTAAGGATATATTCCAACAGGTCGAAATCGGGGAATTCTTTTTCGATAAAATGAGTTGTATTTGTGTTCCCCTTTTCGATTTTCTTTAAATCGTCGCTGATATTAAAGTAATTGGTGGTTATTTTGTTGATCAGACCTTTTTCTTCTTGCGTGATCCGGGCACCCCGTAACTCTTTGAAATGTTCGATAAAGGCCTGGAATTTTTGGTAGGTGGCGAAATCGAAGGTTTTTACATTGCAAAAGATATTGAGCAGGGCCATGTTTAATTCTTTCTGGTTAAACTGCGTGATCGTATCTGCCAAAGGGATCAGGTTATCCTCTTTATTGAGGCAGAGCAATGGTTCAGCCAGAATATAGGAATCTTCCTGCTCCAGGTATTTACGCATGATCGGGCGGGGGGAATCCAATTTCACCAGGCGATTGATCACGAATTTAAAGGTTTGGATAAAAAACAATTGCGAAATAGCACCCATGTATTCATTTTGCATGCGGATGAATTCGTTTTCGTATTCCCGGGCAAAGAGGATGGTTTGAAAGCTTGGATCGCTATTATCACGGATTCTATCCAGCGCGAATTTTTTCTGACCCGCATCGTTCGCCAGTAGGAACCGCTCGATTAATTTCTTGCTGAACTGGTAATTGGATGTATTTACATTGGCCAATACCATTTGCTGGTACCCCGGCGTGAGCGAATCGAAATTTTCAAACACGAAATCCCAGCCGTTTTGGCTGGTAAGTAACGCCAGTAATAATTTTTCTTTGAATGTCTCGTCGTTTTTATATTTATAGATCAGGATAAAAACCCCGCCTTCATTGCCCATTAATTTTTCGATCACCATTTCTCGTCGACTTGGATCCGTGTTGTAGACATCTTCCAGGAAGGATAACACTTCCCGTTTGGTGCTCGCGCTAAACATATTTATTAATACGTCTTTGACCTTGGGGTCGTTCGCTTCTTTGTACAGCGATTTGAGGTCTTTCAGCACATAATTGATTGTGTCCGCGTTGCGAATGATGAATTGTTCCAGTTTTTGCAACAGGTTTTCCAATGGGTAGCATTCCGTGGCCGCGAGATTGTCGATCAGTTTCAGTTTTTCTTTGAAGAAGTCGAAGATGGAAAATTTTACCGATTCGTCACCCCGCCAGCACAGGATTTCGAAAGCCCCATCGCCGACAAACGGGATTTCGCTTTTCAGGTGATAGATAAATACTTGCGCGTCCGTTGGATTGAGGATTTTTTTCAATACTTCCAGTGTCGTGCGAAAGGTTTTTGGGTCATTCACCCCGTTGAGGAACTTGGGGAGTAGGCTGATGATCGGGTTTGCCTGTTTTATCCGGCTGATTTCATTGCTGATGCTCTCTTCCAGGATCGGATTATTGATCCGTTTTAATGCATTGTTGAGCATGTTAAGGGCGCGGTTGTCGTTGTATTTCGAGATCGAGATGATCGCTGCTTTGCGTAGGCGCAGGTTTTCGTCGTTTTCCAGGATTTTTTTCAGCGGGATTAAAAAGGTCACGCTTGTGAAGTAACCCATGATACGGATGATATTGGCGCGTACTGATTCCGGTACCCCTTCATTCAGACTCGCTTCTCCTAATTCGATTTCTGCATCTCTGCCGCCCTGTTTGACCAAGTCTTCCAGGAGGAGCCTGAACTGCATATCATCAAATTTATCCGCGTTCTTAATCAGATTCTTAATTTTGCTGGTGATTACGTTTGCTTCCATGACAAATATAATTATAGCACATTATCATATCAATTCTCCAGCATTTGCAGTATTTTTTTCCCTTTCAATTTTAAGTCGATAAAACCCGGTGCTTGTATAAGAACAGCAATGATCAGAGAAAATGATGGAAAAGTTATGATGATATTTTACTTTTTGCGTAAATTTTGGTATTATTATAGTATGGACGAAAAAGAAAAAAAAGAACTGGTTGCGAAGATATTAAGTGTAGATAACGATCCCAAGATGGCACGTGTAGCTGCCACGGTCTTTATCAACAAGGCATCAAAAGAGGAAGCCGCCGTGTTCCTCGGATATCTCGATCATACCAATCCCAGCGTAAAAAAAATCGTGCGCTCCGTCGTGGGGCAGATGGGACTGGTCGAAGCCTGTGATATCCTGATCAAAGAGTTTAGGACCATTGTCGGGAACTTGACCTTCATGCCTGATGCCGAGTACAAGGAAACCAATTATTATAACAATATTATTGAAATCCTTGAAACCATCTTTACCATTGCCAAATCCGAAAAACTGGAAAATGTCCCTTTTTTCAATCGGCTGGATGAGATATTTAAAAAAACCAAGAATGAAGATTTGCGGTTCTCGTTGATCAAGCTCATGGGGTTAATGGGTGATCGCTTTGATTATTTCATGCAAATCTACGATGATTTGACTGAGAAAGAGCGACGGGCCTTGTATTATGTATACACGTTTGTTCCCGATTCCAGGCGTCTTGAGATTTATAAAAAGGGCTTGTTTGACGAGCGGAATTTTGAGTATGTCGTGTCCAATATGCTCAATTTCCCTGAAGGTCGGGTTGCGCTGGCCGATCAACTACTCAATCTGGGAAGTTACAGCAAGCAAACCGTGTTGAAGAAACTTCAGGAAGGAAAATACCCCGAATTTAATGATGTCTTGACCAAGTTACTGAACGATAAAAATAAGTTCCTCGTGGAACTTTCTATTGAGATTCTTAAAAACACTATCACTTCCGATTTTTCCTTGGCCCCCTTTATTAATATGATTGAAGCCGGTTATTCCCCTGAAGGTATTATCGGTGCTTTGGCGATTATCGCTCATTTTGTTAAAAAGAACCCCGAGGACATCTATTTGGATGGCCTGGAAAAACAACCCTCCCACAAGAACAAAACCATGATCTTGGATTTTTTTATCGAGCAATTAAAAACCAATATCCAACCTTCCGATGATTTAACTAGCAAGGTATTGCCTAAACTGCTGGTATTTTTCGATAATTATGCCAAGGAAAAAGAGGAGTTGTTTTACTCTATTTTCAAAATCATTACCAGTCTTGTCTTTACCAATTCTTCCAAATTACGAATGGCGAAAAAACATGTCATCCAGTTCAAGAAAGAGTTTGAGTCGCGGTTATCTGTGCAGTTCAAGAATAATATGAGCGAGTTTGTAGTGAAGGTCAATCAGATGATCGGGCGTTTTGAGGAATCTGAGTCCAAAGTGAAGAATGTCGCCATTCTTTTTGATATCGATCCGCAGAAGATTGATTATGAACGCATGGTCAAATTAAAAGAGCAGTTGTCTGAAGTCGATACTATGGACTCCGAGACCATTGAGCGGTTGATCCAGTTTCTGATGACCATGTATCAAGCACCGCGCATTGATTGGAAAATAAAATCCGTAGCCGTCGAGTTATTGGGTATATATGGTGATCTCAAGATATTGCCCCGGTTGATTGAAGTCAATGAAACCGAATCCAGTCTCGCCGTGAAGGTGAATGCCCAAAAGACCATTAAAATCATTGAAGAGCGCTTTGCCGATTCCATTCAATCCGTTTTAGTGATTGAGCCGCTTTTTTATATCCAGAAGAAATTGAATGAGTTTTTCAAATCCAAGGCTTTTCGTGTGTTTAACTTGGATGATATCGAGAAGTTGGCTGCTATTACCGGTAAGAATTTTCATTTCCTCGTGATCACTGATTCTCTTATCAATCCAGAGACTTCTGCCATCATGTTGGAGTATTTGGATGCCAATTTGGACACCATTCTGATCATTGTCACTGGTAGCCAGGAAACCGTGGACAATTTTGGTCATTTCCCTAATGTCAGGTTTCTGAAAAAGCCCTTTAATAATGACACGTTAATGGAAGTGATCAGTTAATGCACCGAAAACCCGTGTCTTCTTAGCGCATGCAAGAGTTAAATCCAGTTAAATTTATTTTGGCTTCGTCGTCGCCACGGCGCAGGGAGTTGTTGAAACAGGTGGGGGTTGAACCTCTAATCGTTGTTCCCGAGGTTGATGAGAGCCGGAAGCAGGACGAACCCGTGGACGTGTTTATTCGTCGTGTGACCCTTGCCAAGGGGAGTGCCGTGTATCGGGAGGAGTATTTTTTTATTCCGATTATTAGTGCTGATACCATTGTCTTGTGTGCGGGGCAATTGATTGGGAAACCTGCAAACAGGGATGAGGCGTACCGTTTTTTAACGCTTCTTTCTGGCAATGAGCATGAAGTATGGACTGGCGTGGCGATTCTTTATCGTGGGGAATCCTATTATAATTTAGCGCGTACCCGCGTGGTTTTTTCTGAAATTTCCCAAATCGAATTGGAACATTATCTGGAGCATGAGCATTATATGGACAAAGCCGGTGCGTATGCTATTCAGGGTTTGGCCTCTTTGTTTGTAGAGCGGATTGAGGGGTGTTATTTTAATGTCATGGGGTTCCCGTTAAATCTCTTTTATGCCATGCTCAAAAAGATCGGTCTTTCATTAATGTAAGAAATACCGCAAGAAAAAACCGTGAACCACCAAATTCGGGCTTTGACTTGGTTCCGGTCCAGGTCAGCCATCTCTTTTTTACCCAATACAAACTCATACAGCTCTTTTCCGTTGTAGGGGTACTTGTAATCCCAGAACAGGTTCTCCAGAGGCGCCAGACTCACATCGGGTTTAGGGTCAATATTTTTTATTGTTTCACTATTATGGAGCATCCAGAATATTTTTTCAAGTTCATACTGATTGAGCGCGACCCTTCAAAATAGATTAGAATCTGGAGAGTAGAAGCGGCATCTTGCCGCTTTAATTGTTAGCACCAATAAACCCCAGCCTTTGCGTTTTCAAATCATAGCCTACACCTTTGCACTTTATTACCTTGAGCATTTTAAATCATAGTTGATAATCTCTGACCGATCACTGATCTCTTTCAAAGGGATCGCCGATCCCTTTCAGAGAGATCGCCGATCCCTTTCGAAGAGATCGCCGATCCCTTTCGGAGAGATCGCCGATCCCTTTCAAAGAGATCGCCGATCCCTCGACAAGAGATCGCCGATCCCTCGACAAGAGATCGCCGATCCCTCGACAAGAGATCGCC
>CAZCVI010000060.1:0-5722 GCA_964502145.1 uncultured Clostridia bacterium | reverse complement strand
GATCCCTCGACAAGGGATCGCCGATCCCTCGACAAGGGATCGCCGATCCCTTTTGAAGAGATCACTGATCCCTTTTCGATTGATCGTCGCTAACTTGATGACCTGTAGTCTATAATTTCAGAATTATAGCCTTTAGCCTGTCCAATCCTTTATTAATATCCCTTCTCCTCTCGGCAACATAAGTAAGCATACAGACTGGCCTTAATTCCCCGCCCCACGTATGAGAAAAAACACTTCCCGATTGAACGGCTTGATCCTATTGAAGTCCTTAAATTTTGTATGGAACAACAACAATTATCTCCCAAAGACCTCATCACCTAGTTCGGGAGCCGTGGCTTGGCCTAAAATTTGTCATCTTCCTTTTCTTCACAGCGCTCATTAATCCCATTTTCTGTTTATTTCAATTTCATCCGAGGTTGACAAAAGCAGGGAATTACTTTATTATAAAAATATGATGGCACAAAACATAGCAAGCAAGCAAAAAACATTTCAGAAACCCAGGCGGTTTTTTGAAAAGTCAGGTTTCGTTGACCCTGAGATGTCCTTTTATATTCCTTTAAAAAACGTGGTCAACACCGACAAGCAAAATATTCAAACCATGATCGACCAGGGCAGGTACCTCTCCATATTTGCCCCCCGCCAAAGTGGCAAAACTACTTTTTTAGAGGAAACCTGCGGCCAATTGCTCCATGATCCCACCTATGTGGTCATCAACTTGAGTTTTGAGCAGACCTCCAGCTTAACAGGCAGTCAATTTTATACCTTGCTGGAAAAGGCCATCTACGCTCAATTACTCAACCGGTTGAAAGAAGTGGGGTGCCATAAAATGGAAGAGGTCCAAATTTTTTTGAACAGTCATCGGCTTGTCGATCATATTTCCTTTACTTTTCTATTTGAGAGACTCAACCAGATCATTCAATTCAAAAAAATTGTTATTTTTATTGATGAATTTGACGGTATCCCGTTGTTAGAATTGGGGGATTTCCTGACCTCCTTACGGGGTTTGTACCAAAAATATAAGAAAGTCAAACCGAAAGCCCTCTATTCTGTTGGTCTGATTGGTATCCGCAATATAACCAAACTGGTGGTTGGTGGCGTGTCGCCGTTTAATATTGCCGACCGTGTCGCCCTTCCCCCCTTCTCCTTGGATAATATCGCCGCCCTTTATGGCCAGTATACCGAGGAAACCAACCAACCATTCACTGCCCAAGCGATTCAACGAGTTTATGAAGAAACCGCTGGACAACCCTGGTTGGTGAACCGATTGGGTGCTATCCTAACACTGGACATCAAACCAGAAACCATCGAACCCATCAATAATCAGGATGTGGAAAAAGCGATTCAAATTCTACTGCAAGAACGTAATGATCATTTTGACAACCTGTTTGAAAAAGCCAAACTCTATAAAGAAACCTTTGTAGAGATTGTCTTCGATCATGTGGAGTACAATCCCTATGATGGGGAACAATCCTGGTTGGAACAGTATGGCCTGATAAAAAACAGGGATGGTCACGCCACTGTGGCCAATAATATCTATAAGTCCATTCTTGTCAAGGCGTTTTTCAAAGAAGTTAATGCTGGCTACCGAGGAGACTACCGAGGGTTATCTGGTGGTTTTTGATACCAAAACTCCCGTGGGTGTCATATGCGAACCCCAACTCCATCAAGTAGGCGAAAAAAAAGTAGTCAGTGTGACCATCCCTATCGGGAAACCTGAGTAGAATCGAATTCAGATAATTGCCAGAAAAGTCTTCCGCTGGGTTGGTCTGGATTTTTATTATAGTAGACGCGGCATGTGACGGAGTGCCGCTTTATTTTATTCCCATCGCATAATAAGGTAAGATGCTATTCCCCCGTTCCACCGCAAATAGGGAAGAGCCAGTTTCCGAACCGTGATGCGTGGGATGAAAGGATGACCAGGATTTCGGAAGAATGTTGGGCAGCAGGGAATCTTTTCCTGGGACCGTGGGTCTCCCCGCCCACATGGTGGTAGAATGCCACCTCTACCATTTATACCAATAGGAAGGGATGGGGTAAAATGGGTTTAAGATTTTGAACCCCTACAATTGAATTGAACCCGATGCTGGCGGGTATGGATTCCGCTGTGCGATTGTAGAAGCGGCATTTTGCAGCTTTTTTTATACTTTGTTACTTCAATTGCCTGAATGGCTGGGATTATTTTTTCCTACTTGTAATAAAGTGAAAAATTTGTTATCATAAGACTGAATTAAAGTAAAGAGGAATACTGAAATGACTACTGAAACGAAAATTGATCTCTTTGGACTCGCCGATGCCAATAAGGGCTGGTTGGAATCCGAATATCAACGTATCAAGAATAAATCCCACGGAAAAAAACCCGCTCTATTGGAAAACCTACGCATCAGGGTTAAGAATGAATGGCACCTTTCGATAAATCTGAGTGATCGTAAATTGGCCGGCGCCCTGGAGCTTAGGAAATACATGAATGTCTATGAATTGGTTGACTTGGAAATCGAAAAATGGATAAGAGAGGGGATTTTGGAGAAGTCCAGTGCAAGAAGCGAGCGCGAAAAGGAGTTAAAAATCCGTTTAAAGAGTTTTTATGAGATGAGGACTGTCTTTGATTCTTCTATTGACAGTGGTTTTACAATAAAATATGCCTCACTTAATATAGGTGGAATCGGAACCACTACTTATGGTAAGTTCTGCATTATTATTAAAAGTGAAAAAGCAAAAAAATATAAGAATTTGGCGTTTATCAAAGAAGATAGCGCACGTAATTACGTCGCAAACAGATGCCTTTTATACGATAAGTTGGCCAGAGAGGTGGCAAATAGAGATTTTATGGATATCTTGGCTGTGGTTAAGCATGAAAACGAAATAGAAACGGTCTCTTCTGATAAATGGGGCAGAATGGTTTGTGATGAATCAAATTATATCGAGGCATTGACTACCGATACTATTTTAATGTCTCACATCAGATTCGTAAGGGTTGATAAAACCTATTACAATAGAATTTTTGAGAATTATAGGGATTTGATGGTAAAGAATTCGAACGAATTATCAGAGGCTGAATTGTATCGTTTAGATGAGGTGCAAAAAATATTTTCTGGACTGGAGAAGAGTAGAATAAAATGGGAGTTAATCGATGAACATTAAAATGATCGCAATAGCACCGGATGATGGATGGGCGTTTATTATCAAAGATGAGCAATTAATCTTGATTCGCCCCCCTTATGACAAAAATGATTTAGTTATAGTTGTCGAAAAAGACCTGGAAAATGCCATTCATAAGCATGGATTTCAGGAATGCGATTGTGCCTTTAATGCCATCGCTGAAACCATTGATTTTTTGAATCAGAAATATGTTGAGGGGATGAAGCGCAGAGGAGTTCCACTCCCCCAAAAAGAAGAATTGAGAGGATTGCTTGAGTTTGCCACAGAGGAGATATTGATAGGATACCTTGAAAAAGCAGAGTTAGAGTATATTCCGAATGGAAATCTGGATGCAGCCGAAGCGATTGCCTTGGCTTTGCTACCTGTAGAGAAAGTTAAAAAGAATAAAAAAGTATTTCAAAAAACGATTGATCTTATCACCCGATGCAAAGAGGAAAGAAGCAAGCAAGAGGGAAATAAATTGAATCGGTTGATCAAATGGGACGAGGGGTTGAGCAAATTTCCGCAAGCAGAATCAAAATACACTTTGAAAGCATTAATGGAACGTATGGGCCTTACCCGTCAAACTCAGCAATTGATTCAGGTTGGGGCTTAAGGAGGTGATTTATGGAAACTATAACTTTTTATTCTTATAAAGGTGGAGTAGGGCGGACATTATCTCTTGCCAATATTGCCGTGTACCTTTCGCGATTTGGGTTGAATGTTTGTGTGGTTGATTTTGACCTTGAGGCACCCGGTATCCATTATAAGCTGCAACCGTTTTTTTCCAAACCCGTTGAAAGAGGTTTGGTGGATTATATCTATGATTTTACCTCTACTGGAAATATTCCCATTTCCCTTAATGATTATGTGTTGACCGCTGAAAATATACCGGCGGGAGAGGGAAAAATACAGCTCATTCCCGCTGGAAATATCTTGTCATCGGCATATTGGAAAAAACTCGCTTCCATTAATTGGCATAGTTTTTTCTATGAAGAAGGCGGGGAGGGAATACCATTTTTTCTTGAGTTCAAGGAAAACATATACAGCGAACTTAAACCTGACTTTTTATTGATCGACTCTAGAACTGGTATTACTGAGATGAGCGGATTATGCACTACTCTTTTACCAGATAAGGTTGCTTTTTTGATTACCAACAACCAGGAAAATCTCGAAGGTTCACGCCAGATATTGAGAGGGATTCAAAAAGCAAAACGCTTTGAAGGGCAAAAACCGATTGAAGTCTCTTTTGCGTTGACTCGAATTCCAAGCCCGCAAAATTCCGGAGAAAATGGAAATGAACGAGTTATAATTGAAAAAATTAAGAAATTTTTAAATGAGGATACAGCAAAGTTGGAAGACCAATTGAATATTTCTGAAATTTTTGTTCTCCATTCAGATAGGGAATTGGAACTCTCCGAATCGTTAAGGGTGAGTCAATATGAATTTAAAGATAAGCCATTGACCAAGGATTATTTGAAGTTTTTTTTAAAAATAATTCCGAAAGATATCACTGAACCAAAAATTAATAATCTTATTGAACGAGTATTCACATTTGATAGAATAATTGAAGACCCTAAAAAAGTACAGGAAGAATTAGAAGCGTTGGTGGAGTCCTATCCATCGCCCGAAGTCTATGAAAATCTTATTAATTTTTATATTCTGCGTAATCTTGGTACTTCCATAATATTAACTGCATTTAGTGGTTTATTTAAAGTCACCCAGACGCTGAGTGAAAGAATGTATCCAAAGTTTATCCAAGTCTTCATGAATGCCAATCACTACAATATAAGGGAAGATAATATTATGTCGAAGGTGGAAGAATATCTCCAAGCGAATATTGTTGAAAACAGGGATATCGTGTTGAAATTGGCAGATGTATATTACGAAAAAAATATCTATAACCGTGCATTAAGTTGGTATTTGAGCCTTGTGGATACGAAAAAGGATTCAGTTGAAATTTTGGAGAAAATTTTTGATATCTATCGTAAGGACAATATTGGAAATAAAACCGATTTTCTCAAGTTATATGAAACATATAATCCTCTTGTTTTAGAAAAAAATTCGTTAAAAATAAAGTGTCTCGAGGCACTTTATAAGAAAGGTGAAATCGAAGAAGCTAAGAAAATGATTGATCGAATTGATTATACTGAAGATTCTTTTTTTGAGTATTCATCTAGTGATTTCTTTGATATATTGATAAAACTTGGAAGAAAAAACATTCTGAATGAAAGTCTCACTATTGAACTAAAAAAAGCCGTCGAGATGAGAGAACCACGAAGGGTTATGGAATTGGGAAGAATTTTTTTAAAATTTGGTAGAGCGGAGGAATTTAAGAAAGCAATTCCAGAAGGGTTCCCAGGCAGAGAAGAATTATTTGATGATTTGAATCGTAGAAATCATGGAGTTCTTTTTAATAAATCAATATTTAGATAACTAAGTCTTTCAAGTCAATATAGGGGAAGAAAGAGGTGGTAGTCCCCTCTCTGTGCAACATCCAACCCCCTTTTTTCATCTTCCCTTCGCTTTCATCGTAAGCGCTTAGGGAACCACACCTTTTTTTTTCTTTTAGATGGAGTAAAATATC
>CAZCVI010000059.1:0-47508 GCA_964502145.1 uncultured Clostridia bacterium | reverse complement strand
TCGAGACTTATAGGAATCTTATCAATTCCTATTGCCAAAAAACTGAATAGATACACGTTTAAGTATTGACATTTGTCTTGAATGGTATTACAATAATTTATGCAAAAAAAAGACCGAAACGTCATCCAACCGTTGCATCTCACAACTATTCAACCTATATCTGTCCATATAAATCTATCAAATAAACAGGAGGAGTATCACCATGAAAACAAAAAAAATCACTACGAAGTTAACCCTGAACAAAGCCACAATCGCTGTTCTTGGACAAGAGCAACAAGGAAATGTCAAAGGTGGATACTATTACACCAAAATTAACGGCGGTACAGAATGTTATACCTGGGATCCCCAGTGTCCCACCCTTCCTGCTTATAAATGCGGGATAATCGTATCAAAGGCTTGCCCAATCACTCAATAATCGAACCTCAGCGATTTAAACAGATCAAGTTTCTAACTGGTGGGGAATTGCACGGCCTGTGACCTGCAATTCTCCACCATCTTGAATTCGTGTTTTTCCGTTTATCCCTGGTTATTAATCTTTTTCAGCAGCCAAGCCATATTCTGTCCCAGGGTTTCCATCGTGCGGATGCCTTCTTCATCCTTTTCCACTTCGCCTACTTCCCGACCAATACCTACATTCCAATAACTGGAACCGGGAATAATCATCTGGCTGATAGTGAAAAAATGATTGATCGCATCAAAAGCAAAAATGCCACCAACGCGCCGCACGGCTACTACAGCCGCCCCTACCTTGCGTTTGAACAGATCACCATTGGCCCTGGCTACAAACCCGGCACGATCAATTAACGCTTTCATCTCGGAACTGACATTGCTAAAATACGTGGGCGAACCCAGGATAATACCATCCGCCTCGCTCATTTTGGCAATACAATCGTTGATGGGGTCTTTTTTTACCACGCAACGTTGATCCTTGTTTTCAAAACATTTCCGGCAAGCCATACAACCCCGGATCACGTTTCCTGCCAATTGGATCATCTCTGTTTCGATGCCTTCCTTGCGAAGCTCACCAAACACATGGTTAATTAATAGGGCGGTATTACCGTCCTTTCGAGCACTGCCATTAATCGCTACTACTTTCATGAACCCAATCTCCTTAATAGTCTGTTGTTATAATAGATTATTATAAAAATATATGAAAATAAAGTGTAAACCAAAACCCGATTATTTACAACCCCCAAATTTACCCCGCTCCGAGAATTTTTGCGCGTGTGCGCTAAGTTTTGACAGCGAATGGTAACTATGGTATAGTGTAATATTACAGGTACAAAAAATTAAAAAAACATTTATAGCGAGGGAATACAATGGCACGCGTAACCAACGATAAACAAATTATTTTTTCCATGTCCAATGTCAGCCGCACCCACCCGCCGCATCGGCAGGTTTTGAAGGATATCTCCCTTTCCTTCTTTTATGGCGCCAAAATCGGCGTAATCGGTCTGAACGGTTCAGGCAAGAGCAGCTTGCTTAAAATTATTGCCGGTGTTGACCAAGATTTTACCGGCGAAGTGATACCCGCCCGCGACTTCACGCTGGGCTATTTAGAACAAGAACCCCACCTGGACCCAAAAAAAACAGTCAAAGAGGTTATTTCTGAATCAGTTCAGCCCATTATTGATTTACTGGCAGAATTCGATAAGATCAACGATGGCTTCTCCGATCCCGATCTGGACGGTGACGCAATGGAAAAGTTGATTGAAAAGCAATCTTCAGTCCAAGAAAAACTGGAAGATTTAGATGCGTGGAACCTTGATGCTCGCCTGGAAACAGCCATGGAAGCATTGCGCTGTCCCCCGGCAGACGCATTGGTGGCACCTCTCTCCGGCGGTGAGAAAAGACGGGTGGCACTGTGCCGACTATTACTGCAAGAACCGGATATCCTGCTACTGGACGAACCAACCAACCATTTAGACACGGAATCGGTGCAATGGTTAGAGCGGCATCTCAAAGAATACAAGGGCACAGTTATCGCGGTCACCCATGACCGCTACTTTTTGGATAATGCAGCCCAATGGATTCTGGAACTGGATCGTGGCGAGGGTATCCCCTGGAAAGGGAACTATACCTCCTGGTTAGAACAAAAACAACAACGTTTGGCCAATGAAGCCAAAGCCTCTGATCGACTAAAGCGTCAATTGGACCGCGAGTTGGAATGGGTGCGCATGTCACCCCGGGCACGCCAAGCGAAAGGAAAAGCCAGACTCAATGCGTATGAGAATTTGCTAAACGCTGAAAAAACAGTACGCGTGGAAGATGCCCGCCTTTTTATTCCTTCAGGTCCACGGTTAGGTGATATGGTCATTGAAGCCAATCAACTCAGCAAATCCTATGGCGACAAATTGCTGTTTGATAATTTAACTTTTAATCTGCCCCGTTCGGGAATCGTCGGTATCATCGGTCCTAATGGTGCGGGTAAAACAACTCTCTTCAGACTACTAACGGGCAAAGAAACTGCGGATACTGGTACCATTCGTATTGGTGAATCAGCCAAACTGGCCTATGTGGACCAGGACCGCGACGCCCTTGACCCGGAAAAACCAGTTTGGGAAGCTGTTTCTGACAGCCAAGAAATCATCAACCTGGGTGGTAAACAAATCAATGCACGCGCTTATGCGTCCTGGTTTAATTTCAGTGGTGGCGACCAACAGAAAAAAGTGGGCGTATTATCCGGTGGAGAACGAAACCGTGTCCACTTGGCCCGCATTGTCAAAAGCGAGTCCAATGTCCTGTTATTGGATGAACCTACCAATGATCTTGATGTTAACACCCTGCGTGCCCTGGAAGATGCTTTGGAAGATTTTGCTGGCTGTGCTGTCATTATCTCTCATGATCGCTGGTTCTTAGACAGAATTGCCACCCATATATTGGCTTTCGAAGGAGACAGTCAGGTATATTGGTTCGAGGGTAATTACTCCGATTACGAGGCTGACCGTCACCGTCGTTTGGGACATCAAGCTGATCGTCCCAGCCGCATCCACTACCGCAAACTCAAATAAACAAAAGTTTTAAAAAAACAAACGGCGTCAAGAAGCTCTTTCTTGTAAGTGTTTCTTGACGCCGCCAGTTCCGTCTTTCTCGTCCATTTTTAACGTCCATATAGTCCACACCAATTTCCACAATTCGCCCATGATTTCAATCCCACCTCCCCTTGCAAAAATACGTAAACTGTGATAAAAAAGAGGAGATTCCGCTGCATATAAGGATCGTATATCCAGCGGAATCTAGGTTTAAAATAGAGATTTCGCTGGTTATACGCGTCTTATTCCCAAAAAAAAAGATGAAACAAATAAACCAGAAAAGCATATTATATAACGAAAAGGAAGCAGAAACATGAACTGGAAAACCTGTGGTATTTTCGCTGGTCTCTGCGCACTCCTGTTGCGTTTTATTTTCAGCCTCAGCCCCGAGATTACCGAAACTATTTATTCACGGGGCATCTTTGTGGTGATTCGCTATGTCTTGGATTATACTATCGGTTTGATTCCTTTTCCACTCCTTTACCCATTGATTGTGCTTTTGTTTCTCGTTGTGATCTGGAAAATCGGCACGTGGTGGCGGTATCGGCAAAAAAACACGAAAAAAGAAGCGCACAAAAAAACATCTTGGAAAAAAAGAATGCGTGCAGGCCTGTTAGCCGTAGCAGGGGGAATAGGGATCGTGATGGCTCTGGGGTATTTCATCTGGGGCTTTAATTATTGGCGGCTCCCCATTGAAAAACACCTGCACCTCAAATTGGAACCGTTAGACTCAAACCGCATTCGTAGCGAAGCAGAATTGGCTTTAAAGATGATGGTACACGCCAAAAGAAAAATGACGGGCACACATTTCGTTTGGTCAAACCTGGAAACAGAAGTACGTGGTGATCTGGAACGGGTCCTGAAATCTTTCCATTACCCCACTCCCGGTCGCGTCCGGGGCAGATATTTAGCGCCCGGTCAACCCGCCATGTATTTTGGCGTGAGTGGTTTTTATAATTTTTTTACCGGCGAAGCCTATGTTCCCGCCACGCTGTTAGCCATGGAAATCCCCTTTACTCTGGCCCATGAAATGGCTCATGGTTATGGGTTTTGCGAGGAAGGAACCGCCAATTTTCTCGCTTACTTAACCTGTCTGTCTTCCCACAACCCCTTGATTCAATACTCCGGGTGCTACCACTATTTCATGTATATTTCCAGCGATCTATACCGCGTATCCAGCCAGGAATATTCTACATTACTGAAACAGTGCCCCCCAGACGTGAGCGCTGATGTTCGCGCTATCCAACAGAATTGGGCGCGTTATCGCGGTTTCCTGATGGAGCTGGGACAGGTTGTAAATGATGTTTACCTTAAAGGCCAAGGCATCAAAGAGGGTGTAAAAAGTTACAACCGCCTCCTCGTGCTTGTCGCGGCTTGGAAAAACTCCCCGCTCTCCACCAAAAATGTCTCTAATTTCAATTTAACACCCATCAAAACGTTCTAAATTACAATATCGGGCGAAATCCAAGAGTTTTAATACTATAATATTGGTATCATACTGGTGAAATTCAAAAGAATTTCCAAGTAGGATTAAGATGAAAAAGAAAAAGAAAAGAAAAAGAAAAGAAAAAATTAAGTGTAAGGAGCAAACAATGAAAATGAAAATGGTATTGAAAAAAAGTTTTGTGATGATCGGTTTAATCGGTTTGGCATTCGTGGGGGTTTTTATCATGGCACAGAGTTCATTTCAAAAAGAAGTGGCCACACAACCCGGCTTGGCACTGGATATCAATCTTAAATCCGGCGGCAATATGATCATCAAGGGCTGGGAGCAAAATAAGGTGACTGTAAAAGCCGAGTTTTCCAATGGCGACCAGAACAACTGGAACATTGATGTGAAAAAATTGTCGACTGGTATTTCCGTCAAATCCGAGTTCATCGGCAAGAAGCATAAGAACAACGGTTCCATCACATTTGCATTCATGGTGCCCAAAAAATACGATTTGAAATTGGATTCCATGGGCGGAACCATTACGATCATGGGCGTGGAAGGAAATTTTTCCGGTAAAACCATGGGCGGCGATATCAAGGGCAACCAATTAAAAGGCGTGATTGAGATGAAAACCATGGGTGGTGAAATCTCCTTGACCGATTCAGACTTGGATGGCAAAGTCAAAACCATGGGCGGTCGCGTGATGCTGGAAAATATCATGGGTGATGTGTCCGGCAGTTCCATGGGCGGCAATGTCATCTATAAAAACGTCAAATCCAGGTCCGGCAACTCCTCCGGCGAAGTCGTGAATATTTCCACCATGGGCGGCGACATCAATGTTAGCGAAGCCACCCACGGTGCCAAAATACAAACCATGGGCGGCGATATTCATGTCATTTCTGCCAAAGAGTTCATTGTGGCTAAAACCATGGGTGGAACAATTACTGTAGAGGATATCTCCGGTTGGATTAAAGCCGAGACTATGGGTGGCGATGTAGCGGTGACAATGACTGGCAACCCAAAAATAGGCAAACGGGACGTGACATTATCTTCCATGGGCGGGAATATCACCCTGACTGTCCCGGCTGAACTGTCGATGTCCGTGGATATTACACTGGCTTACACCAAGAACAGCCGCCAAAACTACAAAATTACCAGCGACTTTGATCTCCAACAGAATAAAACCGACACTTGGGACAACAGCAAAGGCACACCACGCAAATATATCTATGGCAAGGGTAATATTAACGGCGGCACCCACAAAATTTATATCAAAACCATCAATGGCAACGTGACCTTGAAAAAAAAGTAAGCCCAAATAATAAGAATTAATAAGAATTAATAAGTCATCGTATACATAACCAAGGAGAAACAGATGAAACATATTAAAACAGCGTTTATCTTTTTGATATTACTGGTTTTTTTGTTCCTGACCGAAATTATAGCCAGCCAAGAGCAACAGATAGAAAAGAGCTTCAAAGGAATAACTGCCGTGCAACTGAATACCATCGGCGGTGATTGCATTGTAAAAGCGGAACCCGGCGATGACATAAAGATTCGTTTTGTGCATACCTACTCCAATGTCACCTTTGAACCCCAATTCAAAAAAGAAGGCAGCATATTAATGTTAAAAGAGAGTTTCAGTATTTCCAATGAGTCAGGACACTCCACTTGGTACTTGACTGTGCCAGAAAACACCGCGATCAAGTACAGTTCCATTTCCGGGAATTTTTCTGTCACTGGTATCCGCAACAATGTGCATGGTATTTCCGTTTCCGGTGATGTCGTGGCAAAAGAGTGTGCCGGGGACCTGGAATTTAAAAGCGTTAGTGGCGACCTCGACGTCATGAGTCTGGCCGGTAATATTACTGTGCGCGGGGTAAGCAGTGATTTGAAATTACAGGAATTAACGGGCAAGATTGAAGTGAAATCGGAAAGCGGGGATGTGCAAGGAACCAAATTGGATGGTCGGGTCGTGATCAAGAGTCCTTCGGGTGATATTCGCCTCACCGATTGCAGCGGGACGTTTGATGTTAAAACTGCCAGCGGCGAGATTCAGGTCGCCAATACCCGATTTATCAAACCCAGCTCCTTCAAGACGGCTTCGGGAAACATAAATATCACTCTGGCGCAAAGTTTGACCGAGAATTTAGAGTTGAACTCCGCCTCCGGGAATGCCGTGCTTAATTATAATGGCAATGCTATCTCAGGGTATTTTGAGTTCCAAGTCGCAGCAGACAAAGGAAAAATCGAAGCCCCTTTTCCCTTTGAAAAAGAAGAGGAATGCGAACGGTGGGGAAAAAAGTACCAGATCAAATCCTTCAAAGTAGAACTGGGAACCCCGCAAATCTTCATTCGTACCTCATCTGGAACCGCCACACTGAAAAAGAATTAAAAATATAGCACTAGATTACTCAATAAATAATATTATAAATAATAGTATAAATAATAATATGAGCCGCAAGTGATAGCCAGTTAAGTAGAAAAGGGTAAACTTAGAATCAGTGAGCAAAACCGTATCGGATTATGCAACGCGATGTTTTAAGGCGACTTTGATAAATTCAAAGATATCGCCATCCAACACGCGTTGTGTATTTCCTACTTCAAGATTGGTCCGATGATCTTTGATGCTCTGGTAAGGATGTAGGACATAAGAGCGAATTTGGTTTCCCCAGGCGATTTCGCCTTTATCGTTTTCCATGCGGTCCTTTTCCTTTAATTTCGCTTTTAATTCCAAATCATAGAGTTTCGCCCGCAGCATTTTCATGGCACTCTCTTTATTTTGGTGCTGGGACCTTTCATTCTGGCATTGCACGACCACGTTGGTGGGCAAATGGGTGATTCGTACCGCTGAATCCGTCGTGTTCACATGTTGACCACCCTTGCCTGAAGCCCGGTATGTATCAATTTTCAAGTCAGTAGGGTCTATCGCAATATCAATGGAATCATCCACTTCAGGATAGACAAATACCGCGGCAAAGGAAGTATGTCGACGCTTATTGGCATCAAAGGGAGAAATCCGTACCAAGCGATGCACCCCGACTTCCTGTTTCAGATAGCCATAGGCAAATTCGCCGTCGAATTTAATGGTAACGCTCTTGATTCCAGCTTCTTCGCCAGCTTGTATTTCGATGATTTGCACTTTGTAGTTTTCCCGTTCACCGAAGCGCAGGTACATGCGTAATAGCATTTCCGCCCAGTCTTGGCTCTCTGTGCCACCCGCGCCAGGATGGATGTTTACAAACGCATTATTCGCATCGTTTTCACCATCCAGATAATTTTTGGTCTCTGCCGCATCCACTACTTTTTGGAATTTGAGTAATTCATTTTCCGCTTCCACGATAATTTCCGGGTCCTCTTCTAAAAGTGAAAAATAGGTCTCAATATCATCCAAGGATCGTTTGAAGTCGACACCGATTTGGATATACGTGAGCAGTACTTTTTTTTCTTTCAGCAATACCGCGGATTTTTTAGGACTGTTCCAAATCGCTTCTTCTGTTAAGCTCTGTTCGATTTCTGTCAGTCGTTGTGCTTTTTCATCCAGTTTTAAAAAACGGCGCAAGTCTGCCGCTTTTTTTTCCAATTCATTATACATGTTTTTTAGTTCTAACAATTCCATGGTCTTATTTTATATCCATTCCATGTTCTAGTCAAGAGGTATCTTTTTGCTTGACAGCAGTCCTGTTTTCTGTGAGAATGGCAATAGAAAATAATTAGGAGAAAATAGTGAGGAGAAACAAATGAGTGTGCCGTGGCTGTTGATGATTTTAATTCTGTTGAATGTGGTTTTGGTGGTGGTGGTGCTCTTTAAAAACAGTGCCAAGCATTTGTCCAAGACATTGGCGGTCGAACAAGATCGTTGGGAAAGCAAGATATTAGACCAGTTCGCCCGTAGTCGCCATGGCGCAGACCATGCCTTTAAAGAGCTCAGAGAAGAACTACAACTTTCTATTACACGGTTTTCCGAATTTCTACTGAACCGCATGACCGAGATTTCCAGCCTTCAGAACACCCAATTTGAGAATATCCGCAAAACGGTTGAAAATAGATTGCACCTGTTGCAAGAAGATAATAACAAAAAACTCGAAGAGATGCGCAAAACCGTGGATGAAAAATTACATAATACGCTGGAAACACGTTTAGGCGAGGCATTTAAACAGGTAGGCGACAGACTGGAACAGGTACACCAAGGCTTGGGGGAGATGCATAAACTGGCAATTGGCGTTGGAGATTTAAAGAACATCCTGGCCAATGTCAGAACCCGGGGCATGCTGGGGGAAATTCAATTGGAAAATCAACTTAGCCAATTAATGAGCCCGGGGCAGTATGAGAAAAATGTCAAAACCAAGGAAGACAGCAATGATTTTGTCGAGTTTGCGATCAAGTTACCCGGTAAACATGGCACTGAACCCTGGGTATGGTTGCCGTTGGATTCCAAGTTTCCTATTCAGCAGTACGAGATATTGTCCCAGGCCTATCAAGCCGGTGATAAAGAACAAATCGACCGGGTCACCCGGAAGCTGGGGGCGGATGTAAAAAACTTTGCTAAAACCATCCGTGATAAATACATTGACCCACCCAGGACCACGGATTTTGCTTTGATGTATCTGCCAGTTGAGGGGTTGTATGCCGAGGTATTGCGTTTTGATGGATTATTTGAAATCTTGCAACGGGAGTACCGCGTCATCCCTGTTGGTCCTACTACTTTGGCGGCTATTTTGAATAGTCTGCAAATGGGTTTTCGTACCCTGGCCATTGAAAAGCGCTCCAGCGAGGTATGGAAATTATTGGCCACTGTTAAAACTCATTTCGGAAAATTCGGCGATTTACTGGATAAAACCAGAAAAAAACTGGACGAAGCCGGGCAATCCATTGATGATGCCACCAAAAAAAGCCGCTATATTGAAGGTCGACTCACCCGTGTCCAAGAACTCCCAGAAGAAGAAAATTAACCCCACCTTACCGATGCTGCCGCGCTGGAAAGAATTTTAAGACTACATTATTTCCAACGCGGCTTAACACCATGAATAATTGCTATCTAAGAATTATCTCACATTCCCGGAGGCGGACCACTTAATGCCATGACCGCATAGGGATCGGCAAAATATAATTTAAGGGCTGTCATTTTCAGGTGACCCTTTTTATCAGCCTTTAGATTATAAAAAGCACTACAATAAACATGTAACACCAACTGGCCGTTGCTACGGTCATTAAAATTGATCGAAAGGCGTCCTGTGGCAGTTAATGTTTCCAGATCAATGGATAATTCTTCAACTGTTAATGTCTCTGTCACATTAAGATGCGCAAAAATCAGGAAATTCTTCCAGGTTGTCCGATCCATTACCATGGGTTGGGGTAACGGGAGGTATTGGATGGAAAGAAATTCCGGGGCCCAGTACAAATCCATCTGGTCCATGGTTGGCGCATCCTGGGCATAAAGATTATAGGCGGTGTAATAATCCGCCATAAATTTCGCCACATCTTGATATTTCACTTTCTTGCAATTAAGCGCTTCCTGTGAAAAACCCAGACTGACGACCATAAGAATCAACACCGTGAAAAGAATTGTTTTTTTCATAGTTTTTTCTCCTATTGTTTTTTTTTCGCCCACTATTCCCACACACGCGACTTCCTCGGGGAAAGTATTATTGTTTCAGGAGGAGAGAAACGTGTGCAAGAGGTGGTTTTTATTTTTCGATCAGAAACACATTGACTGAATTGAATGTTTTGGTTTTGGACTTATTATTGAAGCATAATAATACCACAAATAATGTTTTTTGTCTATGTTTTTGTCTATGTTTTGACCTAAAATTTATTTTTATTTTGCCAAAAATTATAGACAAAACTCTTCACCAGTTCTTGGCGCGTATCGTTAATCTCATTCATCTCATTCTTCCCATTAACGTGGCAGTGGAGGTTCGACTTTGCTGATGATTGTACTTTTTTCTATTTTATTTTTGATTTTTCTGTTTCCAAACAGTGATGAACATGGTAAAATAATAGGTGCGGTAATGGATATGAATTATCGTATTCGCTGTCGCGCGGATTATATTGTGATTTAATATGATGATTTAATATGATGATTTAATATGTTTAATCGAGAAATCTCGTGATTTCCGAAAAACAGTATACAAACAAAAGGAGAAAGAAAATGAATTGTCCTCATTGTGGAAATTTGGTACCGGAAAAAAATTACCGCTGTCCTACGTGTCACAAGGTTGTTCAAGAAACAATGGACCCCACCGCATTTCGTGACAAAACTTCCAAGCGTCCGACGTTGAACGCGACGTCGTTTATTTTTGCATTGATCGTTATCGGGATTGCTATTTTGGCAGTGGCGATTTATTTCAAATCGCAGGGTAAAAAAACCAGCTCCTCTGCTACACCGATGGAATCGGTTGCGCCCAATACTGTCGCTTCTAATCCCACGGCCACCGATTTACAGCCTGAGACCCAGAGCAATCCGGGCAACCTTAAAATGGGATATGTCATCAACGAAAAAACCCCCGGCCAAGAAATTCAGATACAAGAATTTGTCCAAGGCGACCAGATTACCATTTTTGACTTTTACAGTGAATACTGCCCCCCGTGTGTCGCGATGTCACCCTGGCTCAAGGAGTTGGATAACATGCGTGATGATATTGTTATTTTCAAAATAGATATCAATCGCCCCGGTTATACTGGTATTGATTGGGGCTCACCTGTAGCGCAACAATACAATCTCAAAAGTATCCCGCACCTCGTTATTTTTCGTATTGATGGCATCCTTGATATGGAAGGCGCCCCAGCCTACGACCGCGTGGTCCAACTCCTCAAAAGCGAAGGTATCGTCAAGTAAAATTAGTACAAAGAAAAAGAGTGGCCCACGAATTTCTCGAATTAGCACGACTAGTCACGAAAAAAGAAGTTATTTGTCTTTCTAATTATAGAAATTCACCGGGCCTTTTTATTCAAAGTTAGCGATAGGCGACCCAGGTGCCAGCCAAGGTTTGATAACCTTCTACCGAGTAGGTAAATTCGCCACTCATAGTATGATCGTCATCAAAATATCCCGTGTATACCTCTACTGTAAAATCATCGTCCGCGTCATAATAACGTAGCGTAAAGCTGATTTGGTCGCCATTCACCGCATACGTTCCCAACGAATCGTTCTGATAGAGTACTTCTCCGGAGCGTTCATCGCCCACAAAGGAGTAATTCTCAACAAAGGATTGTCCTGAAATGTTCGTGGTCACAGACCAGTTGCCCGTGATGTTAAACTTATCCGATTTACATCCCGATATCAGCAGAAGCGACAGTATCATCATGACTGTCACAAAAATTAATGTTGCTTTTTTCATTTGTACCTCCGGTACAACGTATTCATTTTTTTCTTTATTCTTGTCTTATTCTGTTATTCTACTAATTAAATAAACGATCCTACGGGGACGCCAGTTAAACAAGGGGGCGCCCCCGTGGATTGTATTTAATCGCGATTATTTACCGGGACAACAGGCTATTACAGCCGCATCCAGGTTCTTATTGCCATAGGCTTTATCAAAATACTTGCTGAATTCAGCCGCCAGTGCATTGGCCCGTTTTTCAAAGGCGTCTTTATCAGCCCAGGTATTGCGGGGGTCCAAGATTTCTGTTTTCACACCGGGGAAGGTTTGTGGCACCATGATATGAAACCGTTTGTCTTCGACATACTTCACAGCGGATAAATCCGCTTCCAAGGTGGCTGTGACAATAGCACGGGTGTCATTGATATCAATTCGTTTGCCCACACCATAAGGGCCACCGTTCCAACCTGTATTGATCAAGAAAACCTCGGTTTTATATTTTTTCATCCGTTCGCCGAGCATATTGGCATAGGCATCGGGGTTTCGCGGCATAAAAGGACCGCCGAAGAAGCGCGAGAAAGTCGAACTGGGTTCTACCACGCCAGTTTCCGTGCCCGCTAATTTACTGGTATAACCCATGATAAACCAGAGCATGGCCTGTGTCTCGGTTAAATTCGAGACGGGCGGTAATACGCCATTGGCATCGGCAGTTAAAAAGAGGATACGCGTGGGATGGCCACCCTTGGAAGAAGGTTTGGTATTGCTCAGGAAAGATAGGGGAAAAGAACCGCGTGAATTTTCCGTCAATCGTTCATCGTAGAAGTCAAAGCCAATGCCCGGATAGAACATCGCGTTTTCCACGATAGCGCCGTGTTCATCATAGGGTGCTTGGTGGGTGATGGCGTTGTAAATTTCCGGTTCTTTCGCCGGGTTCAGGTTGATCAGTTTGGCATAGCAGCCATATTCAAAATTAGCAATGCCATTATCGCTCCAGCCGTGCTCATCATCGCCCAGCAATGCGCGGTTGGGATCGGCGGACAGAGTTGTTTTGCCTGTGCCAGAAAGACCGGCCATAATGGCGATATCTCCGTTTTTTCCCTCGTTGGCCGAACAATGCAGCGGCAAAATGCCCACGCCCGGGAGGAGGTAATTCATCACGGTGAAGATCAATTTTTTGGCACTGCCCTGGTAAGCGGAGCCGTAAACCACGCCGATATAGTTGACAAAATCCATGATCACAGCCAGATCCGAAGCTTTCCCATCCGGCATTTTGCGTAATTTGCCATCGTATTTAGCGCGATCCAGTTTTGAATAAGGCAACAGGATCAGGGTAAATGGTTTTTTAGCAAAAATACTCTTATTAATATCTGCTGGGACTGGGCGGAACATATTGTCAATAAACAGTGACGACGTCGCGCGGGAACTAATCGTTTGCACTGGTAAGGCATAGCTGGAATCGGCACCCACCACCCGGTTAGAAATATACAGTGTGGCTTGATCACGAATCTCTTGCAAGGCATCTTCCAAGATCATATCGAACGTTTCCGGTTCCAGAGGGATGTTATTGGGGGCATCCCAATCGATATCTGCCATAATTTCAGGGCGTTTGACCACGTAGGTGTCTTTGGGGCTACGGCCCGATGATTCCACCTTGGTGACCGTGGCTAACGCGCCATTGGGTGCCACCATCACCTCATTGTTTTTGACGCAATGACGGATTAATTCTTGACGGGGAATATCCCTCAGTACGCCCACATGTTTTTCTATTACCCCTTCTAATTGTTTTATAAAATCCATTTATAATACCTCGTGTATATTGAATTTTTTCGTAACCCTTCACACTGCAAATTGACTGCAATATGAACGGCGCGATATCGGGCTTAGTTTTCAAAATCATTCACCAGATACCAGCGCTGGGTTACTCTGCCATTATAATAAAATGCCATCAGGAAAGCAACTATAAAATAAAAAATCACGGATAATAAACAAAAATGGGCGATCAAAAAAGGCAATGGCCAGTTTTTTGTTTTTTATTCTATTGCTGAAGACAGAAGGTCTTTTTATAAGGTCAGTCCTTTAGTATAGGTCCTGAACCGTTATTCTATTTATTCATCAATATCAAAAACAACACTGAATTTTGCGCCTTGAAGACCATTAATAACGCCTTTGCCTTGGTCCTTGGGTAAGGCTCGCAACAAGTACCCACCGGGGCGGCTGCCAAAATTAAAAAATCCCCAGATCATACTGTGTTCGATAGGTTCATTTTCGCCGGCTGGAAAAAGATTGGACAGACATGTGGCATATTCTTGCACGATCCAATGGTTGGCAGCGACTGCTTTCATGAGCACGGCTTGCCATTGTTGGGGCGAGAGTGTATCACCGACAGGATAATTTCGCCAATCTTCTACATTCAGCGCTCTTTCTACCAGACCGCGCCACACGGTCTCGGAGGTATAGCGACCGATAAACACATCAATACCGCCAAATCCGAGCACGGGTTTCAGAACTAATTTTTCCCGGTTCTTAATGATGAATGTTTTCATATCAATAATTTCTGACCGGTAGGTATTCTTACCGGCAATAACTTTACGCGTCCAGGGAATATGCTTTTTGATGATGGTTCTTTCTTCTGGGCTGAAGATTTGCGACTCTTCGGATTGAGAGAGCAGGGCCAGGTTGGATTTAGCAGAGAGGAGCCAGGAGATGGGGCCGTTATAGATTAAAACATTACGTGCTTTGAATACGTCCCTGATGAAGGCGGGTACAAAGCCTTGATACCATTCCAGAATGATATGAATCCGGCGGCCCTTGCAGTATACCTTACCTTGGGACACGTTTAAGCCGGTGTATCCAGCAACTATGACTTCGCCGCTCAACCCCTCGTAATTTTTTAGGATTTTTTTGTATTCGTCGTTATAAAATTTCTCCTGGGTAGCCGGGTCGCCGCCTTCGCCCTGATAATTCTCGGGTAAGGCGACCACAAAATTAAGTGGGCCAGATTCATTGGGGTAGTGCTGCCGTGCAGCGGCAATCAAATGGTGGAAATATTCGACGTATATATCTTCATTTAAGATTTTTTTATTGTTATTTTTTAAGAAATCAACCAGAAACGGCACTTTCAGGAACAGGGATTGCCAGAGGGGCAATTGCATTTGTAAACCGCCCAGATTGGAGTTTACATTATACTCGACACACTTCCAGTCGCCATTGGTCATGACAAAATCACCACGGGAAAAGAGATTGCTGATATCTTCAGGGGTGATGCCATCCAATATATATTTGGCCAGATTCTTCGGGATATCATAAAACTGGCTTATCTGTTCAAGATCGCCGCCAAAGACCTTGAAGGGAATGGATTTCATGATATTCAAAACCTTGAGGCTGATTGCCTCCATTTCGTCCCGTGTTTTACGACAAACAAATGTCGGCCATGATTGGAGTTGATAGATGCTGTCCAGTTGCAGCACTTTATAGTTCTCCGCCTTCAAAAATTGGGGGTTTTGACTGATAAATTCAAGGAATTGAACGCTGGTTTGGCCCAATCGTTCGTGGGCTTTTCTAATTTCCGGGGTTATATTCATTTGTTCACCTTCATGTTTATTTGTTACTAAAAAATTATCCTCTATTCGTGGATTTTTGTCAAGTTGGCTGGGATACCTAAATCCACCGTCAAGTTTCAGAAAAAACTGGACTATCTGGACATACTGGACATACTGGACATACTGGACTTCACAAAACCGTTGATTTTTCAAGCTTGTCCAGTAGGTCCAGTATGTCCAGATAGTCCAGCATGCCACGGTTATCCGTGGCTCTTTTCAAAATTTGGCGGTGAATCCAGGACACGCTAATGCATTGGCATAAGTGGAGCAATATGGTATAATATATCTTCAGAAAAAAAGTGATTTTACTCCCCAATGTATCCGATTAATCGCCACATTTTGCCTATCTATGCAACGGCGGTAGCTTGCCAGAAATTTTGACTGGCTGGTATCCTTTTCAATCACTAACGCGGTCATCCCAAAAATTAAGGCCCAGAGGTAAGACAAATGAGACAATTGGAAAAAAAAGATATAGCGGATATTCTTATGTTAACGCCGTTGCAGGAGGGCATGCTTTTTCATTACCTAAAAGATCCCCAAAGTCAGCAGTATCACGAACAATTAAGTCTGCGGGTAACCGGGGAAATCGACCGGGATAAATTTGCAAAAGCATGGCAAGGGGTCAGCGAAGCCAATGGCATGTTACGAACGGTATTTCGCTGGGAAAAGCTGGAAAAACCAACCCAGATTATTTTAAAAAAACACACCTGCCAGGTAACCTTCTATGATCTATCACAGGCTGACACGAGCGCGAAGGAATCTAGGCTGCACGAGATCAAAGAAAAAGATCGCCATACCCCCTTTGATTTGCAGGAGGTTCCATGGCGCATCCTGTTGTGCCAAGTCACGGAAAGGGATTATGAAATAATCATCAGCAACCATCATATTATCTATGATGGTTGGAGCAATGGCATCATTTTGAAAGAATTTTTCGCTACATATCACAGCTTATGTTTAAACGAAAAACCAAGGCTTGGGGTTAAATCGTCATTTAAGGAATTCATACAGTGGATTCGCCATCAGGACACGCCAAAACAAGCGCGGTTCTGGCGGGACTATTTGGCTGGCCTTGACTCGCCCACGGAACTACCGATCAAAAGAAGAAATACAGAGGGACAAAACCAGGTAGAAAATCTTTCCCTTGTTTTGGGCGGGGAACTGAAAGCGCGGTTGGAACATTTTGCCAAGACCAAGCGCGTCACTCTGGCGGCTATTTTTTATGCGGCCTGGGGGTTATTGTTGCAAAAGTATTGCAGTAGCGAGGATGTTGTTTTTGGCACGACGGTATCGGGTCGCTCAAGCCGGGTAAAAGGGATAGAAGATATGGTGGGACTTTTTATCAATACTATCCCGTTACGAGCGCACTCTTCGGGCGACGAAAGAATAGGCGATGTGGTATCTGTGATTGATACGGTTTTGCATGCGCGCGAGGAATTTGAAAATACACCGTTGCTGGATATCAGGGGCTACAGTCCGGTGTCGGGCAATGAGGCATTGTTCGATACGATTTTAGTGGTAGAAAATTATCCGTTGGACAGCGGTTTACTTCCCCAGGGGTGCCCGTTATCGCTGCAAGGCCATACCATGGTGGAAATGAGCCATTATGATTTAACACTGGGTATTATGGTGCTTGAAAAGATCGAGATTAAATTTTTCTATAATGGGGAATGCCTGGATGATGAAACGATAAAAACACTGGCCACCCATTTGCAAAGAATTATAGAAACAATTGTCCTACACCCGCAAACATTGGTATCAGAATTGGACATGTTATCGGCAGAAGAAAAGAACCGCATTTTATATGATTTTAACAACACGGCTTCTGATTATCCGCACGACAAAACAATTCCCCAATTATTCATGGAACAAGCTGCCAAAACTCCCGATCATATGGCCATCGTCGGGCGCAACACTATGGGGGGCCAACTCACTTATGCTTTATTAAATAAAAAATCCGATAGCGTGGCCTATTGGTTAAGTCAAAAAGGTATTCAACCCGACACGATTGTGGCCATCATGATAGAGCGTTCGCTTGAGATGATCATTGGTATTCTCGGTATTTTAAAATCTGGTGCCGCGTATTTACCGATTGAATTAGGGTATCCGCAAGACCGTATTGATTTTATGCTCAAAGACAGTGGCGCAATACTCCTTCTCCATGAACGCCTCCTCCATGAATCCACTCTCATCACTCCCGATACGCACGTAACTCCTTTCACTCCTATTACGCCCACAAATCTATCCTACATCATTTATACTTCCGGCTCCACCGGCAAACCCAAGGGCGTACTCACCATGCATCATAATGTCATCCGCGTGGTCAAGAATACCAATTATATTGAATTTAATTCCATGGATCGTGTTTTGCAATTATCCAATTATGCGTTTGATGGTTCTGTGTTTGATATTTTTGGTGCCTTGTTGAATGGTTCCGCCCTTGTTTTGCTCTCCAAGGAGGATGTTTTGGCCGTGGATCGGTTATCTGCTCTTATTCAAAGAGAGAGTGTTACTGTATTTTTTATCACGACTGCATTGTTTAATACCCTGGTGGATTTTGAAATCCAGTGCTTTGACAGTATCAAGAAAGTATGTTTCGGGGGGGAACGGGTATCGGTTGAACATTCCAGGAAAGCTCTGGATTATCTGGGAAAAGGTCGCATCATCCATGTATATGGTCCCACTGAGACCACTGTTTATGCCAATTACTATTTTATTGATGGGATTAAACGCAACGCGGCAACCATTCCCATTGGAAAACCAATAGCAAACACCACGGTTTATATATTGGATAAACATTTGCATCCCGTGCCCCTGGGAATCAGTGGTGAAATCTACATCGGCGGTGCCGGTGTTGCCAGAGGCTATCTAAATAATCCCGAATTAACCCACGATAGATTCATATCCCTATTTTTCCTGTCCACATCGTCCACATCGTCCACAAAATTCTACAAGACGGGTGACTTGGCACGCTGGTTACCCGATGGTAATGTGGAGTTCCTGGGGCGCAGTGATTTTCAGGTAAAAATCCGTGGTTTTAGAATTGAACCGGGTGAAATCGAGCACCGCTTAGTGCATATCATTGGCATCAAAGAAGCGGTGGTATTGGTACGAGAAGAAGACCAGGGAGATAAGTATCTATGTGCTTATTTTGTGGCCCAGCGGGAATATACCCTCGTGGAATTGCGCGAACTGCTAGCAAAGGAATTACCGGAATACATGATCCCGTCGTATTTTATACAATTGGAAAAACTCCCGTTAAATGCCAATGGGAAAATTGACAAGAAAGCGTTACCCCCCCCACAGTTGAGTTCTGGCCGAGGTTATACTGCACCTCGCAATGAAATAGAAAGACAATTGCTTATTATATGGCGTGAGGTGTTGCACGCTGCCCCGGATAACCGCATCGGTATTGATGAGAACTTTTTCCACCTGGGCGGCCACTCGTTAAAAGCAACTGCACTGGTGAATCGGATCCATAAGATATTGGATATAAAAATACCCTTGGCGGAGATATTTAAACGGCCCTATATCCGGGGACTGGCGGATTATATCCAGCAAACCACAGGGGAACGATATATTGAGATTTTGCCAGTGGAAGAACAGGAATACTATCTATTATCCTCGGCACAAAAACGCATGTATCTTTTACAGCAGATGGATAAAACGAGCACCACGTACCATGTGTATGATGTCTGGCAATTGACTGGGTTAGTGGATAAAAGTCACCTGGAACAGGCCTTTAAAAAACTTATCCACAGACACGAAAGTTTCCGCACCTCTTTTGCTATGATTGAGGAAGAACCAAAACAGATCATCCACCCTGACGTTGGGTTTGAAATTGAATACGAGGACTCGTTACGGGTGGACACATTCATTCGTCCGTTTGATTTAGCCCAGGCGCCGTTGTTGCGTGTGGGTTTGGGAAAAATAGGAGAAACGGACCACTTGTTAATCGTAGATATGCATCATATTATTGCCGATGGGATGGCGGTTGGAGTGCTGGTGGAAGAATTTTCCGCGTTAATGGCCGGACAGGAATTACCCGCCATTGGGTTTCGGTATAAAGATTATGCGACTTGGCAACACCAAAAGAGCGCGAGTTTATCCAGGCTGGCGCAGGAAAATTATTGGTCTCATGAATTTGCAGGTGAGTGTCCGGTCTTGAATTTACCCACGGATTTTGTGCGTCCCGCGTTGCACAGTTTTGCCGGGGATTATATTAATTTTGAACTGGATAGGGAAACCTTGGCTGCGCTTCGCCTGTTGGCGTTGGAGTTTGGGGTTACATTATATATGGTATTACTCGCTTTATATGCCACTTTCCTGGCGAAGATTTGCAATCAAGACGATATTGTAATCGGAACGCCGGTGGCAGGCCGTGGTCACGCGGACCTGGAAAAAATCATCGGCATGTTTGTCAACACATTGCCTTTAAGAACATACCCAGCCAGTGGGAAAACATTCGCGGCGTTTCTGGCTGAAATCAAGGAATGTACATTAAAAGGGTTCGCGAACCAGGAGTACCAGTACGAGGAATTGATAGAAAAATTAGCTATTGTCCGCGATGTGAGTCGGAACCCATTATTCGATACAATTTTTGCCTTGCAGAATATCACGGCCCGTGAAATAGTTATTCCAGGTCTAACATTAACCCCATATGCACATGAGAACAAAACATCCAAATTTGATCTTTCCTTAATTGCCCAGGAAGTCGAGAATACATTGCACCTGACCTTTGAATATAGAACAACCTTATTTTATGCAAAAACTATCGCTCGCTTTATCACCTATTTCACCAACATTGTTTCAGCGCTCATACAAAATAAAACCACGACTATAGCGGCGTTGCAAATTATATCTGAAGCGGAAAAGAACCAGATTTTGCATGTGTTCAACAATACGGCTACAGAATATCCGCACTCTAAAACTATCCACCAATTATTCGTGGAACAAGCGACGCGCACACCTGATCACATGGCGACCATGAGGGCAGCTTCGCATGATTGCCCGGCGCGGGTACAAAACCAACTGACCTTCTGGGAATTAAACAAAAACGCGCAGCAATTGGCAGAACTATTAATGACCAAAGGTGTAAATGGGGACACGCTCATCGGCATCATGGGGGAACCTTCGCCGCTACTGATGGTCGGGATACTGGGAATTCTTAAAGCAGGCGCGGCCTATTTACCGATCAGCCCTAGTTTGCCGCCAGGACGCATCCAATATATATTAAATGATTCAGCCGTTGCTATCTTATTAGCGGCGTCCATTAGGGATGCAAAACTCCATTTTGCAGGAACCGTGATTGATCTGGAAAACCAAGACTTGAATAATATAGATAATAATATAAATAATCCCACCCCGATCCATCCCGTTCATGAAAACCATTCGTATGATCTGGCCTATGTCATATATACGTCCGGTTCCACCGGTCGCCCCAAAGGTGTGGCTGTCGAGCATAAACAAGTGGTCAATTTTGTCTATCATATGTTTCGTTCTTATGATGGCGCTGTGAATGCCCAGGATCGCTGTTTGAGTCTTACTAATATCATGTTTGATGTGAGCGTGTGGGAGTTTTTCTTGCCCTTATTATTTGGGGCCCGGTTGGTTTTTATGCCTGAGGCAAAAAGATTCGATGTAATGGCGCTTGTAAGGGTTATTCTGGAGCAAGCCATTACCCTTATGTATTTACCGCCCGCCTTATTAAAACCAGTCCATGAACAATTGAAAAAACAATCTGTTTTATTGCCATTGAACAAGATGTTGGTGGGTGTTGAACCCATCTTGGATACTGTCTTGGAAGATTACCTACGATTACATCCCGGTATGAAAATTATCAATGGTTATGGTCCCACGGAAACCACTATCTGTGCCAGTTCTTATCATTATCTCAGCCACACGCCCCAGGGTGAAATCGTGCCGATTGGTCTTCCCCTGGCCAATAACCAGATTGTTTTATTGGACCCCGCTGATTTGATGGTGCCTCCCGGTATAGCCGGTGAAATTTGTATTTCCGGGGCCGGTGTATCCAGGGGATATTTAAATAACCCCGAATTAACCATGGCTAAATATACACCGCACCCGTATTTCAAGGACCAACGTATGTACCACACCGGCGATATTGCCTGTTTATTGCCCGATGGGAATCTTCGCTTTATGGGCCGGCGCGATTCACAACTCAAGATTCGCGGCTATCGCATTGAACTGGGCGAGATCGAAAATGTATTGGTCAACCATCTGGAAATCAGCGATGTGGTGGTGCTGGTCAAAACAGATTCCGCTGGCGATAAATATCTGGTAGCTTATTTTGTGGCCCACACACTCTTGCCAGAAGCACAGATCAGGGAATACCTAGTAAACGAATTACCCGAATATATGATCCCTGCTTACTTTGTCCAAATGGACGTCATCCCCCTGACTCCTTCTGGAAAAGTTGACCGCGTTGCCCTGCCAGAGCCTGAGCAAAAAAAATCAGGGGGTTATGTCGCACCCCGCAATGATTTAGAGAAAAAACTGGTGGAAATATGGCACGGCATTTTAAATAAGAACACACTGGAGACTGTCAATAATACCATTGGCATAGATGATAATTTTTTCCATTTGGGTGGGCACTCCTTAAAGGCCTCTATAATGGTAGGAAAGATTCACAATGAACTCAAGATTGTTCTGCCATTGGCGCAAATATTTAAAACCCCGACCATCAGGGGATTAGCCGGATATATCAGCAAGGAAAATGCAGGGATATACGAAACCATTATGCCCGTGGAAACCAAAGAATACTATCCGTTATCTTCGGTGCAGCGGCGTTTGCATGTGCTCCAGCAGATGGATGTGTTGGGCACGGGCTACAACATGCCTGCGGCTATGAGCTTGGAAGGTGAACTGGATCAAGAAAAATTTATTACCGCCTTCCAAGCATTGATCGCACGGCACGAGAGCTTGCGAACTTCCTTTAATTTTATTGCCGCTGGAACCCATGCGCCAGTGCAAATCATCCATCCGTCATGTGACTTTAAAATCGAGTATTATGAAGCCGAGCCGTTGGCGTCTTTCATTCGCCCCTTTGATCTCACGTTTGCCCCGTTAATGCGTGTTGGCTTGCACCAAAAAGAGCGGTTGCACTATATTCTGATGGTAGATTTACATCATATTATCGCGGATGGAACATCTATTGGGATCATTATGACAGAGCTCATGGCGCTTTACCAGGGGGAAAAGTTACCACCCCTACACATCCAGTATAAAGATTTTGCCCAGTGGCAACGCGGCGAAAAGAATCAGGAGTTTTTAGCCATACAGGAAAAGTTTTGGTTGCAGCAGTTTGCCGAAGAGATACCCGTGTTAAATCTTCCCGCTGATTATACCCGACCCCTTGTGCAGAGTTTTGCCGGTGATCGTATTCACTTTGAACTCAGCAAGGCGCAGACCATGGCGTTAAAAACTCTGGCCCTCAATCTGGATGTGACCCTGTACATGCTTCTTTTGGCAGTGAATAACATCTGGCTAAGCAAATTAAGTGGCGATGAAGAGATTGTCATTGGAACACCGATTGCCGCCAGAAGACATGAGGAGTTGCAGAATATCATTGGCATGTTTGTTAATACATTGGCCTTACGAAATTATCCCGGGGCTGAAAAAACCGTGGTTGATTTTTTCCAGGAAGTCAAAGAAAGAACACTCGCTGCCTTGCAAAATCAAGATTATCCTTTTGAGGACCTGGTAGATGGTGTGGTTAAAAACAGGGATATTTCGCGAAACCCATTATTCGATGTCTTGTTTGCCTTTCAGAATATGGAGATACCGGAAATAGCTATTCCTGGTTTACGGGTGACGCCGCAACCGTATGAAAACAAAACGGCCAAATTTGATTTGAACCTGGATGGCCAAGAACGCGAGAATAAATTGGTTTTTAGCCTGGAATATAGTACGAAGTTATATAAAGAAGAAACTATTCGCCGGTTCGCGCACTATTTTAAAAATATAATCGCCGCTATTTTGCTTGACCCGGCACAAAGAATCGCTGCTGTGCAAATTTTAGATCACGCCGAAAAGGAACGCATCCTGGCATTTTCCAATGGCGTTTCCCAACCCATTGATGCTTCTGCCACCATTCATCGGATGTTTGCGGAAATGGTTTTGCTTAATAAAGATAAGACCGCTCTGGTATTGGGTGACAGCCGTTTGACGTACAGCCAGTTGCATAACCAAAGCAACCGCTTGGCCAGATGGTTGCGTGAGCGCGGCGTAAGTCGGAATACTATAGTAGGTCTGATGGTGGAACGTTCTTTTGAAATGGTTATTGGGATGCTGGCTATTTTAAAAGCAGGTGGTGCTTATTTGGCTGTTGACCCCAAGTTCCCCCTGTCCAGAAAACAGTTTATGATTGAGGACAGCCATATGGTTTTATTGCTGACCAATTTTGAATTAGATCAAGAGACTGCCGCCATAACTGCCAGTATTCCTTGGCTTGATATACGGCAAATCACTACCGGTGCCACTGAAGAATTACCCAACCTCAACACTGGCACTGATCTCTTGTACGTGATTTTTACCTCTGGTTCCACTGGCAGGCCCAAGGGCGTGATGTTGGAGCATATTAATCTCGTGAATCTGTTGGAATTTCAGTATCACTCTACTTGTATTGATTTTTCAAAGGTGCTGCAATTTACCACCATCAGTTTTGATGTCTCTTTTCAAGAAATATTCTCTACCTTGCTCGCGGGTGGCCAGTTGTATTTAATAGATGAAGATACCCGCAACAGTATCCCCGATTTATTCCAGTTGATTGTGCGCCAGAAGATTAAAACCCTCTTTTTTCCCATGTCGTTCCTGAAAATGATGTTCAGTTATGATGTGGACCTCCCCCTTCCTGCCGGGAACATCGCGCATATCGTGACCGCCGGTGAACAGGTAATCGTCGATGAGCTATTACGGGATTATTTGCAGACCCATCACATCTATTTGCACAATCATTATGGCCCATCAGAAACCCACGTGGTCACAACGTTAACTCTCTCACCCGATGAAGACATCCCGACCTTTCCCACCATTGGCAAACCAGTTGCCAACACCGCTATTTATATTCTAGACAAGGAGAAAACAATGCTGCCTGTTGGCATTGCCGGGGAATTAATCATTGGCGGCATACAGGTAGGCCGTGGATATTTGGGCCGGGACGCAGAAACACGGCAAAAATACAGCGCGGATATGTTCCACCCGGAAGGAAAGTTATACCACACGGGCGATATGGCCCGCTGGTTAGAGAACGGCACTATAGAATTTTTAGGCCGCATTGATTTTCAAGTAAAGATCAGGGGCATTCGTGTAGAACCAGGAGAAATAGAGAGCCAGTTAAAGAAATTGGATGGTGTACGGGATGCAGTGGTGATAGTAAAACAGGCACCCCAGGGCGAGAAGTTCCTGTGTGCGTATGTGGTATTAAACAATGATTTAGAGTGGGATGTCGTAAAATTAAAGCAAACCTTGTCGCTCCGTTTACCCGATTACATGGTTCCCGCCTATTTTATGCCCATGGCTAACATCCCCTTGACTGCCAGTGGGAAAGTTGATCGTCGTTCACTTCCTGAACCGGATAAAACAGCCGGGGTGGAGTATACTGCGCCCAGAAATAATACGGAGCAATTACTGGTCAACCTATGGGCGGAGACATTGGCTATGGAAAAAGAAAAGATCGGTATAGATGCCAACTTTTTCCAATTGGGCGGGCATTCCTTGAAAGCCATTGGGTTGATTGCCAAGATTCATAAAGAGTGTAATACGCGGATACCTTTGCCCGAAATATTTCAGAGGCCCACGATTAGAGCACAGGCCGAATTTATGCTTCATGCCATTGGTGAAGTTCACAGTCAGATTGCGCCTGTAGAACAGAAGGAATATTACCCGCTCTCTTCCGCGCAGAAACGCCTGTACTTTTTACAACAACTGGATAGCGCTGGGACAACGTACAATATATATGATGCGTGGCACTTAGACGGGAGCGTGGATAAAGACCGTCTCGAACAAACCTTTGTTGCACTCATAGAAAGACATGAAAGTTTCCGCACCTCTTTTGCGCTTGTTGCTGAAGAACCCGTGCAGATCATCCACCATGATGTTCCTTTTGCCATAGAGTATGCTTTGGGTTTGCAGGTTAACCATTTTGTGCGTCCTTTTGATTTATCCCAGGCCCCGTTGTTGCGGGTAGGGTTGGTGAAATTAGCCGCAGAAAAGCATATTTTGCTGGTGGATATGCACCACATTATCGCGGATGGACAGTCCATTGATATACTCACCCGTGAATTCACCCGTCTGCTTGCCGGGCAATCGTTACCCCCGTTAAATCTCAGTTATAAAGACTATACTGTCTGGCAAAATAACGAAAAAGCGCGTGTCCATCACCTGCCACAAGAAATATACTGGAGCCAAGAGTTTGCCGATGAACTACCCGTGTTGGAATTGCCCACGGATTACAGTCGGCCTCCTGTGCAATGTTTTGCCGGGGCTGTGATTCACTTCGAATTAAATAAACCCATCACTGCCTCCTTAAATAAAATCGTATTGGAATCAGGAACCACTCTTTACATGGTGCTTTTAGCCGTATACACTATTTTTCTGGCCAAAATAAGCAACCGCGAAGATATGGTGATTGGTACTCCCGTAGCTGGGCGCAGACATGATGATCTGGAAAAAATAATTGGCATGTTTGTTAATACCTTGCCCTTGCGGAATTATCCTGCCGGTGAGAAACCATTTTCCACGTTTTTGCACGCCCTCAAGCAGAGCACATTAAACGCGTTTGAGAATCAGGAATACCCGTATGAAGATATCGTCGAAAGAGTCGTTCTAACCCGCGATGCCAGTCGGAACCCTCTGTTTGACACCATGTTTATGCTGCAAAACCTGGACATTCAAACTCTAACCATTCCCGGTTTAAAAATAACGCCCTATGCACAGGAAAACAAAACCGCCAAGGTTGATTTAACGCTTATCTGTTCTGAAAGCAACGACAATCTTTCCTGTGCCTTTGAGTACAGTACAGCGCTCTTCAAACCAGAGACTATTTCCCGTTTTGCCCAGTATTTCACCACTCTTTTCACGTCTATCTTGGAACATCCCGCTCAAAAAATAGCCCAACTCCAACTATTATCCCCATCCGAAAAGGAGCAGATATTATTTTTATTCAACCATACTGCCGCGTCATACCCAACCCACAAAACCATGCCCCAATTATTCCAGGAACAAGTCATGCGCACCCCCAACCACACCGCCATTTTTTCCCCTGATCTGGCACCAAGCCCACTCACTTACGCCCAACTGGACAACAAATCCACTCAATTGGCCCATTATTTAATAGAACAAGGCATATTACCCGGTGATATTGTAGCCATTTTAGGTGAACGGTCTGTAGAAACCACTATCGGCATATTAGGCATATTAAAATCCGGAGCCGCCTATCTGCCCATTAATCCCAATAACCCCGAAGAACGAAATCAATACATGTTAGCAGACAGCAACACAAAAATCCTCCTCACCAAAAGCACCATCCAATCCATCACTCCCATTACTCCCGTTACTCACGTAACTCCCATACTTCCCATACTTCCCATAATTCCCATAACTCCCATCACTCCCATCACTCCCATCACTCCCATCACTCCCACTAATCCAGCCTACATCATCTATACTTCCGGTTCCACCGGTGAACCCAAAGGTGTGCCCATCACCCATCACAACATGTCGCCCCTTTTGCATTGGGGGTACAAGCACCTTGGCATTGGTTCCCAAGACCGGGTGTTGCAGAACATTTCCTATTATTTCGATTGGTCCGTCTGGGAAATATTTATCACCCTCACTACCGGTGCGTGTTTGGTTGTCGTTCCTGAAGAGATGGTATTGAATCACGCCGCGTGTATTCCCTTTATGAAGGAAAACAATATCACTGTCTTGCATGTCACGCCGACGCAGTACCAGCATTTTATCAGCACCAGTCCGACACTGGAAACCTTAAAATACCTTTTTTTAGGGGCCGAGAAATTAACCAATGATCTATTAAAACGCAGTTTTGCCAGTGTGCCGCAAAATTGTCGCGTGTTTAATATGTATGGTCCTACTGAAGTCACTATTATTTCTGCTGTATTAGAGCTCACCCGTGGGGCAGAAAACAAATATGATACCCTAACCAGCATCCCCATTGGCAAACCTGTAGGTAATTGTTTTTTAGTGGTATTGGACAGCTATTTAAATTTTAGTCCCATCAACATTGCCGGTGAATTATATATTAGCGGTGACGGTTTGGCCGCTGGTTATTTAAACAACCCCGAATTAACCCACAGTACATTTCTCTCGTTACCTCCATCCGCCACCAAATTCTACAAAACCGGTGACCTATGCCGTTGGTTATCTGATGGAACCATTGAATTTCTGGGTCGCATTGACCATCAGGTTAAAATCCGTGGTTTCCGCATTGAATTGGGTGAAATCGAAAATCAGTTGTTGACCCATCCAGACATAAAAGAAGCCATTCTAATCGCCAACGAAGATACCCGTGGTGACAAATATCTCTGTGCTTACATCGTAAAAAAAGATGCGGCCACACCTCCTATGCCATCTTCCCAATTACGGGAATACCTCGCCCTGCGTCTTCCCGACTATATGATACCCGCTTATTTTGTGCCATTGGCTTATTTACCGGTCACAGCCAATGGAAAAATAAACAGGAAAGCCTTACCAGAACCAGTTATTTCTGCCCAGACAGACAACTATGTGCCACCACAGACTGAAATTGAAAAGAAGCTGGTAGATATATGGTCCCAGTTACTCGGTATTGCCACTATTGGTATCCATGATAATTTCTTTGTTTTGGGTGGCCATTCCTTAAAAGCCACGACCATGATGTCCAAGATACACAAAGAGTTGGCCGTTAAAATAGCGCTGGGGGAAATTTTCAAGAGCCCGACCATTGGTAGCTTGGCTAAACTCATAGAAAAGTCCACCCCCATAAACTACACGCACATTGAGCTCGCGGAAAAGAAAGAATACTATCCCTTATCTTCCGCGCAGAAGCGTTTATTCTTTTTGCAGCAAATGGACAAAGCCGGGACCACTTATAATATTTTTGGTGCTTGGACAATGGCTGGTTTTCTCGATAAACCTGCGTTTGAATTTGCCATAGTAGAACTCATTGCACGTCATGAAAGTTTCCGCACCTCTTTTGTGGTTCTTGATGAAGAGCCTGTCCAGTTCATTCATCCCGAAGTGGCTTTTACCATTCACTATTTAGCGGCTTCGGCGGTGAATGATTTTATACAGCCTTTTGAATTAGCCAAAGCCCCGTTATTAAGGGTCGGCTTGGTAACCGTTGAACCGGAAAAGTTTATCTTGTTAGTCGACATGCATCATATTATTTCCGATGGTGTCTCCATGGAAATTCTGATCCATGACTTTGCCCTTCTTTTTACAGGCGCGATCTTACCCCCGTTACAATGCCAGTACAAAGATTATGCAGGCTGGCAGAACCGGGAAAGAGCAAGTCAGTATCTACAAGACCAAGAGTTGTTTTGGAAAAAGGAGTTTGCCAGTGACATACCCGTGTTGGCATTGCCTACCGATTACAGTCGTCCGCCTTTGCAGAGTTTTGCCGGGGATATCATCCATTTTGAGGTGGGTCAACAGGTCGCCGGTTTATTGCAAGCCATCGCGTTAGCCGCTGGTGCTACCCTATACATGGTATTGCTGGCTAGCTACACCATCTTCTTGGGCAAGCTCGGCAACCAGGAAGATATTGTTGTGGGTACTCCAATTGCGGGTCGCAACCACGCCGATCTGGAAAAAATCATCGGTATGTTTGTCAATACATTGGCCATCAGGAATTATCCAGTAGCAGAGAAAACATGGCACGATTTTCTCCGTGAAGTTAAAACGAGAACATTAAACGCCTTCCAGAATCAAGAGTTTCAATATGAAGACCTCGTAGAAAAAGTTTCTATCACACGCGATTTCAGTCGGAACCCCTTGTTTGACACCATGTTTGTATTGCAGAATACCAATGCCCAGGCAGTAGAGCTTCCCGGTTTGAAATTGGCGACATATGAACAAAAGAACGAGAGTACAAAGTTCGATCTAACATTAAGATGCACTGAAACCCAGGACTCCCTGGTATTTAGCTTTGTATACAGCACCACATTATTTAAACCAGAAACAATCCAGCGGTTTAAAGCTTATTTTATAAACACCCTAGCTTCTATCGCAGAAAATAAAGAGCAGACACTATCCGCTATCGAAATAATCTCCAGCGTGGAAAAAAACCAGTTATTATATGACTTCAATAATACCGCCTCAATTTACCCGCACGACAAAACCATCACCCAATTATTCGCTGAACAAGTCGAACAAACTCCCGACAGTATTGCCTTAATCGGCGAAAAGATGGGGGAATGCCAATTAACTTACGCGGCCTTAAATGAAAAATCCACGCAATTGGCCCACCGCTTAATCCAACGCGGAGCATTACCCAACACCATCATAAGTATTCAATTAGAACCCTCCCTTGAGATGCTGATTGCCATTTTCTCAATTTTAAAATCCGCTTGTGCTTATTTACCCATCGATCCCAACACCCCCAAAGAGCGCATACAATTTATGTTAGCTGACAGTGCCGCCCATATCCAAGTCACCCCCCAATTCATCCAAGAATCCACTCCCGTTACTCACATACTTCCCATACTTCCCATAACTCCCATAATTCCCATACTTCCCATAACTCTCGCCTATGTCATCTACACTTCCGGCACCACCGGTAAATCCAAGGGAACATTAATAGAACATCGGAATCTCATCAATTACATCCATTGGTTCTGCCAGAAAGCCGCGCTTCGTTATGCTGATCAAACTATTTTAACTTCCAGTTTTGGGTTTGACCTTGGTTATACCGCCCTGTTTCCGTCCGTTTTAAGTGGTTGTCGTTTACATCTTGTGCCCCGGCAGACCTATCTGTCCCCTGAGAATTTATTATCTTACATTCGCATAAATCACATCACTTATATCAAAGTAACCCCCTCGCTTTTTAGTGCCATTGTTGATAGTGCCACGTTTTCAAAAGAAAACACGGCGTATTTGCGGTTGGTTGTTCTCGGTGGTGAAGCCATTAAAACCAATGATGTCGAAAAAGTCCATCACCTTGCCCCGCATCTGCAAATTCTAAACCACTATGGCCCCACTGAAACCACGATTGGTTGTGTCGCCCAATATATTCATTTTAACCAATTCCAGCAGTATAAAGAGAGACCCACCATTGGTACGCCCATTAATAATACGCAGGTTTCCATCTTGGATAAAGGATTAAGATTAATTCCTATTGGTGTTCCCGGTCAATTATGTATTTCCGGTGCCGGTGTTGGCAGAGGGTATTTAAACCGCCCCGAACTCACCGCAGAAAAATTTCTCGCTACTCCTTTTACCGCCCCATCATCCTCATCCGCCACCACACTATACCAAACCGGTGACTTGGCCCGTTGGTTGCCAGATGGGAGCATTGAATTTTTAGGAAGAATGGATACCCAGGTCAAGATCAGGGGATATCGCATTGAATTAGCCGAAATAGAAAATCATTTGTTATCCTATCCTTTCATCAAAGAAGTTGCCGTGATTGATCGTGAACACTCCCATGGCGATAAATACCTGTGCGCGTATATCCGGTGGGATAGTTCCCAGAGCCATAGTGATATTTTAGCATTAAAGGCTTACCTCTCCGAAAAATGCCCAGAATACATGATTCCCGCTTATTTTGTAGCCATAGACCAATTACCCTTGACCGCCAACGGCAAATTGAACCGCAGACTACTCCCAGACCCAGAAATAAATACCACAGGGGCATATATTGCCCCGCAGAATTACAGCCAGGGAAAATTAGTGGCCATATGGAGTGACGTCTTACATTTACCAGAAACCGACATCAGTATTGACCAGAATTTCTTTGAGCTTGGCGGTCATTCATTAAAAGCCATTTTATTGATCTCCAGAATTCACAAGGTATTTAATATCACGATACCCCTGGCTGAAATATTTAAGAGACCTACCATAACGACTCTGTCCGAGTATATCAATGCCAGTAGTGGCAAAGCCTATTACACCATAGAACTAGCTATAGAGAAAGAGTATTATGTCTTATCTTCCGCCCAGAAGCGCTTGTATTTTCTTGCCCAGATGGATAAAAATAGTACTGGCTACAATATGCCTTTTGCCGTTATCTTGGCAGGAACCCTGGATAAAAACAAGTTGGAACAGGCTTTTTTATCACTGCTGAAGAGACACGAGAGCTTAAGAACCTCGTTTGTCGAGATAAACGAAGAACCTATGCAACGTATTCACAGCCAAGTAGAATTTTCTATTGAATATAGCGCGCTAATGCCCTTTTCACAGGTATTTGATTTATCCCGCGCCCCCTTATGGCGCGTTGCATTGATCAAGTTAGAGGAAAACAAGCATATCTTGTTTGTTGATATCCATCATATTATCTCTGATGGCATATCCCGGCGTATTTTATTAGAGGAGTTCATGGCCAGTTATGCAGGCCTCCAACTGCCCGCTACAAAACTTCAATACAAGGATTTTTCTGAGTGGCAAGCCGCCGGAAGACATAAAGTGGCACTGGTCAAGCAAGAAACCTATTGGAAAAATCAGTTCGAACACGATATCCCTGTATTGGACTTACCCACCGATTTCCCCAGACCTGCTGTGCAGCGCTTTGATGGCAATATTATATCTGCTGAAATAGGTGCGGTTCAAACCACTCAATTAAAAGCCTTGGCATTGTCCCAGGGCACTACTATTTATATGGTATTACTGGCACTGTATTATATAGTCCTGGCAAAAATAAGCAATCAAGAGGATATTATAGTAGGAACGCCTACTGCCGGTCGCAGACATGTTGATTTGGAACGGATTATCGGCATGTTTGTTAATACCCTGGCCCTAAGGAATTACCCCAGCGCAGATAAAACTTACACCGAGTTCTTGGCTGAAATCAAAACCAATACCCTGGACGCTTTCGAAAACCAGGATTACCAGTATGAAGACCTCATCGAAGCCATCACCCTCACCAGGGATATCAGTCGCAACCCCTTGTTTGATACCATGTTTGTGTTGCAAAATATCGACACCCAGGCATTAGAAATTCCCGGCTTAACAATAGTACCCTATCCACAAGAAAGCCACACCGCTAAATTTGATCTGTCATTCACCATTACTGAAATAGCAGAGGCTTTTAACCTCTCCTTTGGGTACAGCACCCACCTATTCAAACGTGAAACTATCGAACGGTTTATCACTTATTTTAAAAACACTGTATCCCGTATCCTCGATGATATAAACATAAAAATATTCGCCGTAGAAATCATATCCCCAGAGGAAAAGAACCAGCTTTTATATGAATTTAATAATACAGCCGCCGAATACCCAGCCAGCAAAACCATCCCGCAATTATTCCTCGAACAATCCCAACGAACCCCCGATCATATTGCCCTGATCGGTCAATCCACATCCATCAGCACCACTATTGCTCTAGCCCAAATCACCTACGCTGAATTAAATACTAAATCCAATCAACTGGCCCATGTTTTGATCGCAAGCGGCATTTTACCAGATTCCATTGTCGCCATACAAACAGAGCGTTCCATCCTAATGATTATCGGCTTACTGGGCATATTAAAATCCGGTGGTGCCTATCTTCCCATCAACCCCCAATACCCCGAAGAGCGCAAACACTTTATGCTGACAGACAGCAACGCAAAAATCCTCCTCACCGAACAATTCATCCAAGAAACCACTTCCATATCTCCCGTTACTCACGTAACTCCCATAACTCCCATAATTCCCATAACTCCCACAAATCTCGCCTACATCATTTACACCTCCGGCACCACCGGCAAACCCAAGGGCGTGATGGTCACCCCGCAAAATGTCGTAAACGTTGTAACCTGGTTTGGCCGACACTATTTATTAACATCTAATACCCGCGTTGTTTTGATGTCCGACTACTCCTTTGATGCCAGTGTCAACCAAATTTTCGGATCATTGCTTCATGGTGCATCACTCTATATAGTGGCGAAACAATTATTACTTGATATCCATGCACTCCGTGAGATGCTCAATAAGCACCAGATCAATCTCATCAATTTTGTTCCCGGACTGCTGCGGGAGTTGTTATGCCATAGAAAAAAATTAGCCAGTTTACACACCGTTATTTCCGGGGCAGAGAATCTGGACGAAAGCACAAAAAACAATATACTGGAGCTTGGATATCATTTATACAATCAATATGGTCCTACTGAATGTACCATTGACGCCTTAGCCTTACAATGTTCTGCCGCACCCGTCAGTTTGGGGAAACCCATAAACAATGTTCACATAGTTATTTGGGATAAATTTTCCCATCTCGTTCCCCTCGGTGTCTCAGGAGAATTATACATCTCTGGCTCCGGAGTTGCCAGAGGCTATTTGAACAAGCCCGAATTAACTGCCGAGAAATTTATAAAGGATTCCCAGCATACTGTTTTATACAAAACCGGCGACCTTGCCCGTTGGTTGCCAGAGGGTAACATCCAGTTCCTGGGTAGAATCGATTCCCAGGTAAAAATCCGAGGCTTCAGAATCGAATTGGGAGAGATTGAGAATGCCTTATTGAAGCATAAAAAGATCAAAGAAGCAGTAGTAATTCCCAGGCAAAGCATTTCCGGGGATACGTATCTATGCGCCTATTTTGTTCCGCAGGAGATTTCAGCCCAGCTTGTGGCTGATTTGCGGGAATTTCTGGCCCAGCAATTGCCAGAGTATATGATTCCAGCCTTTTTTATGGCCCTCGACTCTTTCCCACTTGCTACCAGTGGCAAAATAAATCGCAAAGCACTGCCAGAACCAGAACTTCCAACCGGAGAAAAGGTTCAAAAACCCAGCGATAACATAGAAAAAAAGATCGTCGCCATGTGGTCCGAAATACTCGGACTAGAAAAAGAACGCATCAGTGTTACCGATAGTTTTTTCCATCTTGGCGGTCATTCATTAAAAGCCATTTTATTGATCTCTCGGATTCACAAGGTATTTAATATTAATATCCCCCTCACAGAAATATTTAAGAAACCCACTATCAGAGAGTTGGCCATCTATATCCGTACCACCGATAGCCAGGCGCATGACGCCATACAACCAGCCGTAGCGAAAGAGTATTATGTCTTATCTTCCGCCCAGAAACGCTTGTATTTTCTTGCCCAGATGGATAAACATAGTACCGGGTACAATATGCCGTTTGCCGTGATATTGGAAGGAGTTCTCGATAAAAACAAACTCGAAAAGGCATTTTTATCCCTATTAAACAGGCACGAGAGCTTAAGAACCTCCTTTGTAGAGATCAACGAGGAACCTGTGCAATGCATTCATAGCCAAATCGATTTTACAATTGAATACGGGCCAGTTATGCCCTCATTAAAGGTATTCGATTTGTCCCGTGCTCCCTTGTGGCGTGTCGCATTAAGTCAGTTAGCGGAAAACAAGCATGTTTTGTTCGTGGATATGCATCATATTATCTCTGATGGTGTTTCCCGGCAAATCTTGTTAGCGGAGTTCATCGCGTTTTATGCAGATCAGCAACTGCCCGCGCCAAAACTTCAATACAAGGATTTTTCAGAATGGCAAGCCGCAGGAAGACATAAAGACGCACTACGAAAGCAAGAAACGTATTGGAAAAATCAGTTCAGCAAAAATATTCCTGTATTGGACTTACCCACTGATTTCTCCAGACCTGCTGTGCAGAGTTTTGCAGGTAGTACCATTACTTTTGAACTAGGTGCCGTACAAACCAATGCCTTAAAAATGGTGGCGTTGTCGCAGGGCACTACCCTTTATATGATGTTGCTTGCGTTATATTATATATTCTTGGCAAAGCTCAGCAATCAAGAGGATATTGTTGTTGGCACACCCACCGCAGGACGTAGGCATGTTGACTTGGAACGAATCATCGGTATGTTTGTCAATACCCTCGCATTACGGAATTATCCTGTTGGAGAAAAGACGTATCCCCAGTTCTTGGCTGAGATCAAAGACAATACCCTGGACGCTTTCGAAAACCAGGATTACCAGTATGAAGACCTCGTTGAAGCCATCACCCTCACCAGGGATATCAGTCGCAACCCCTTGTTTGACACCATGTTTGCACTGCAAAATATCGACACCCAGGCATTGGCTATTCCCGGCTTAAAAATTGTGCCTTACCCGCAGGAAAGCAACACAGCTAAATTTGATCTTTCATTAACCATTGTGGAAGTTCAGGAGAATCTTAACCTCATCTTCGAATACAACACCCAGCTATTCAAACGCGACACCATCGAACGCTTTATGCCCTATTTTCAAAACATAGTTTCCTACATCTTAGCTGACATAAATATAAAATTATCCGCTATAGAAATGTTACCCCCCCAGGAAAAGAACCAGCTTTTATATGAATTTAATAATACAGCCGCAGCATACCCCACCGCCAAAACCATTCCCCAATTATTCATCGAACAATCCCACCGAACCCCCGATCATATTGCCCTGATCGGTCAATCTACAGCCATTACGGCAACGGGTGTGCAAACACAAACCCAAATCACCTACGCTGAATTAAATAATAAATCCAATCAATTAGCCCATGTTTTGATCGCCAACGGCATTTTGCCCGATACCATTGTCGCCATCCAGGCAGAGCGTTCAATTGAGATAATTATCGGCATTCTATCCATCTTAAAATCCGGTGGTGCCTATCTTCCCATCGACCCCCAATACCCCGAAGAGCGCAAACAATTTATGCTTACCGACAGCAACGCTAAAATCCAGTTATCCCAACAATTCATCCAAGAATCCACTCCCATCACTCCCGTTACTCACGTAACTCCCATAATTCCCATACTTCCCATAATTCCCATACTTCCCATCACTCCCACAAATCTCGCCTACATCATTTACACTTCCGGTTCTACCGGCAAACCCAAAGGCGTTTTAGTCGAACACCAAGCCGTTGTTAATCTTGCTTTTGCTCAGATTGCGCAGTTTCAAATTTGTGCTGATGAACGCATTCTGCAATTTTCATCCCTTTGTTTTGATGCTTCAGTCGAACAGATATTCATTTCCCTTTTCAGTGGTGCTGCATTGGTTCTGATAGATAAACAAACACTCTTGAGCAGCACGACATTCGTCACATTTATTGCCACACACGCCATCACCCATATCCATGCTGTTCCTTCATTCTTAAAGATACTCGATTTGCAGCAGCCTTATTCTTTACGGCGCATTATTTCTGGTGGTGAAGCGTGCCCTGTTTCCCTTGCCCGCGCCATGTCGTCTTTGGCCAATTTTTACAATGAATATGGCCCCACCGAAACCACAGTCACCTCCATTGAAAGACAAGTCGCACCGTCCGAGACATTTGTGGGTGTAGCCCAGGTTCCCGTGGGTAAACCCATAAACAATACCCGTGTGCTTGTGCTCGACACCCACTTAAAACCTGTTTGTATTAATGTCTCCGGCCAGTTATACATTGGTGGAGACGGCCTAGCCCGTGGCTACTTGAACCGCCCCCAATTCACCCATGAGGCATTTATCTCTTTACCTGTTTTCGCCACCCCATCCGCCCCGTCCAGCCGATTTTACAAAACCGGGGACCTTGTGCGCTGGTTGCCCGATGGGAACCTGGAATATTTAGGTCGTATTGATCATCAAGTAAAAATAAGGGGGTTTCGCATTGAGCTTGGTGAGATTGAAAGCCTCTTGTTAAAACATCCCCGGATCAAAGATGCCGTGGTAACAGCCAGGACCAATCAAACCGGCGATATGTATCTATGTGCCTATTTTGTGCCCCCCGATATTTCAGACCAACCTGTTGCCCTATTGCGAGAATTTCTGGCCCAGCAATTGCCAGAGTATATGGTGCCCGCTTTTTTTATTGGCCTTGATTTTCTCCCACTCACCCCCAGTGGCAAAATAAATCGCCAAGCACTCCCAGAACCTGAACGAACCACAGGTGAAACCGTGCTCACACCCCGCGATGACATCGAAAAAAAGATGGTTGCTATCTGGTCCGAAATACTCGGCCTAGAAAAAGCACAAATCAGTGTCACCGATAACTTTTTCCATCTCGGTGGTCATTCATTAAAAGCCATTTCCGTCATCAATAAAATCCATAAAGCGTTTGGCGTGACGATTGCCCTCCAAGACATCTTCCGCCAGCCCACTATCGTGCAGATCGCCCAGTTAATTAAAAATAGCCACGTCAGCGGCTTTAAGAACATTGAAAAACAACCCGAAAAGGAGTATTATGCGCTTTCCTTTTCCCAGAAGCGCCTGTGGTACATCTGCCAAACTGAACCCGATAACCCCCTCTTCAATATGCCCGGTCAGACCACCCGGTTTGAACCATTTGATGAACCCGCACTACGCCACACCCTCCACCAATTAACCCAGCGCCATGAAAGCTTGCGGACTATTTTCAAAACCATCAATACAGAACCCGTGCAAGTGATTGTACCCGCAGACCAATTAGCAATAAACTTCCAGGTTCTTGATCTGACCCATATGGATGGCATAGCACTCGAAAAAAAGCGGCATGAATTCTTACTGGCCGAGTCCTTGTTTATTTTTAATCTGCAACAGCCCCTTTTCAGAGTAAAAGCCGTCAAGTGTCGTGCCGAAGAATACGATTTAATTTTTAACATGCATCACATCATCTCTGATGGCTGGTCCATGGATATTCTTGTGCAGGAGTTCCAGCAATTTTATCTCGCCCATGTGAACCATACCCAGCCTGAACTAGCACCATTGGAACTGCAATATAAAGATTATGCCGCCTGGCAGAATGGATTGCTCAGCGATGAAAAACAAATGGCAAAAGCACTGGCGTTTTGGCGCCAGCAGCTAGGTGGGAACCTGCCCGCTTTAAATTTACCCTATGATTATTCCATTGCTGCCAGTAGTAAAGAGAGTGCTGGTTACCGGTGGGTGATTCCTGCTGATCTGACCCGCCAGTTGCGCACTTTGGCCCAGGAGCGGCAGGCCAGTCTTTTTATGGTCTTATTGGCAGGTTTTAATCTTTTGTTGGCGCAGATTTCCGGTCAGCAGGAGATTTTACTGGCCATTCCTGCTGCTGCCCGTCGCCATGAAGCACTGAAAAATATTATCGGTATGTTTGTCAATACCCTCATCCTATGCAATACCGTGCCTGTGGATGAACCCTTTTTGGATTATTTCCAGCGGTTGTCTGATAACACCTTTAACGTGTTGGAGTTTCAGGATATTCCCTTGGAATTGGTTTGCGGGCAATTGAAGATCAAGTATCCAGACATTTCCGTGTTTTTTAATATGGTTAATATTGGCCATGCCGCGCTCGGAAAACTTGATTCGCTTGAAAGTAGGCATACAAAAAAAGTCCAGAATGCCAAATTCGCCATAGTCTGTTATCTCACCGAATATGAAAACGGCATAGATATTCACTGTCATTATTATAAAGACCGTTTTGATCCCTTGACCATAGAGAAATTGATGGGGCTTTTTAAAGACCTGTTGGCCACCATCTCCACTCAACCCGACAAGAACATCGGGGACTATTTTTCAACCGGTAAAAAAAGAAAATTTATGCGCCATTAGCAGACCCTTAACCCATCGCCAGTTCTTATAGGCATTACTCAGCCATCTCTTTTTCCAACCACGCTTTTAAATGGGTGCGGGCGATATTTAGGCGCGACTTAACCGTACCTACTGGAATATCTACAATTTCCGCGATTTCGCTTTCTTTGAATCCTTCCACGTATTTTAAATTAAATACCACCCGTTGTTTGATTGGTAACCGGTCCAATAACTCCAGAATCAGATCGCGCATCTCGCCAAACGCTTCTGGTCCCCGCACCTGGAAATCTTCCACCGCTGTTTTATCCGTGAATCCCTCAATATCATCCCCTGCAAAAAAGAATTTCTTGTCCTTGTTTAACTGGTTGAGCGTTAAATTGATGGCAATTCTAAAAATCCAATACTTCAACTTCTTAATATCTTTTAACTGGTAGATTTTTTTTATCACCCGGATAAACGTGTCTTGCAAAATATCCGCTGTACGTTCATTGTCTTTAATCATTGAAAAAACAACACTGTAAACCGGAATCTTAAAATGCTCATAAAGCAGCCGAAAGGCTTCCTTGTTCCTCTTGTTCAGTTTGCGCAGGAACTCGTCTGACTCAAGATATTCGTTACTCTCTTTCACTGGAGATCATTGATACTATCTTCAAAGCTACTGATAATACTCGATAGCGTAGGGGATAGCTGCAAAAAATAATCGCGAAAAAGCACGCCCAGTTCTTTGCCATATGCATCATTAAAACCAGTAGCCGGTTTTTCCACTTTGGCCAAACGCTTGAGGAAATGATAGATCGGGCCTTGCGTCCACATCTCCACGATTTCACCGTTGTGGGGATTGGTATACAACTGGTCTTTTAATTTTTCTGTTTCCTGGATGATTGATTTAAGTGATTCGCTTCCCATATTTTCCAGAGCATTGAGGGTTGCGATTTTCTCCGCTATTTTGCGCGCGTATTTTTTAAAGAAGTTGACTTTTCCTTTAAAGAAGGTCAGCAATTGTTTTTTACTTTGTGGGTTCCCCAGCGTAGGGATAGTGAAGAGTTTGGAAAAGTCAATCGGTGAACCAGGATAAACCCATGTTTTTAGCACCTCGACCAATGGCATTGTTTCGATTTCCGTCAAGACCCCCCCTTCAGAAGCATTGATAAATCGTTTCGCGGGATAAGAGGTCAAGGATTTCGTCAAATAATTTTTATACAGCAGTAAGCGGTCCGAGGACATTGTTTTATGGCCGTAAATATCCGGTATTTCCAAGATTTTGGCAATCCCCGAGATGCCCTGTTTTTCAGTTCGTTGGATGTGGTCTAAGTCGCGCGTATATTCCATCACATTTTCTTCCCAGGATGTGCCGCGGCAGTGATTGCGCAGTCCCGAAAAAGCAAAATCCTGTCCCATGAATACAATCGGTTCCAGACCCAGATAAATAGCAAAATTGAGTGTTAAACTGATCACGCTTCCCCAGGCTTCCAATTCGCCCAGCTCGCCCATATTGCTTTCAATCATTTTTAAGATTGGTTTCCCCAGGCTAACCGAAAAAAGATGGCTGTGGAAATCAGCATACACCTGCGCGGCCACGCCTGTATCGGCCAGTATAAAATACCGGATATCCCGCTCCGTGCCTTGCAAGTGCAGGTAATTCTTATAAGAGGGGTCTGCCGTCACCGTGAAATGAGGATGTATACCACGTTTCAGTAGCGGTTTTAGTGCCGTATCCACGCAGATAATCACCGCCCGGTCCCGGATTTTCTTGAGGTACAAGATATTGCGGTCTAAAGAGGGACCTGCCGAAACAATCACCCCTGGTTTGCCCGCGAATTTGTTTTTTAATGCTTTAAGTGGTCGACTGTTAAGCAAGCCCCTGATATTCTTCAATATATTGCGGGGCACCATCGCATCTTCAGCCAAGCGGGTTTTAAAATCATATAACAGCGTTTTAATTTCGCTATCTATTTTTTGCCGTGCCGTGCTGAAATAGGCTTGCAGCAAGCGGGTTTCAGAAGCCAATTCCACCCACTCCACCCGATCAAGAGTGATCACATCCACAGTTTGTCCAATCACGGTGGCCAGCAGGTTAAGATCGCTACCAAAACAATAAAAAAAATCGTGCCGTGACAATAAACCTTGCCAATCCATTGTTTTTAACGAGTGTTTAACAATTTCCAGGTCTGGTTCTACCAGCAGTAAGCGGCTGTTTTTAGCTTTCAGTGTGAGCAGCAGTTCCAGGTGGTAACCCAAGCCCAGGCCGAAAACAATGATATGATCCGCCTTCAAATCGACTTTCTGCACCAGTTTTAGCGCTTCTTCTTCCGGCTTGAATTTCGAGTGCAGGTAAAATTCCTGTCCCTTGTGGCCATAAATCAGGGTGAGGAAACCTGATCTGGCCGGTTCTGTGCGGTATCGTTCTTCTTTTAGGGATGTCAGTAATTGGAGTAATTGCGGATTAAATTTTTGCAGGGCAGTAATGTTTGACTCATACAGATTGGCAGTAAAACTATTCATATATCCATTGTATAATATTCACCTTTATTAGTCAAAAGAATGCCTCCGCAAAAATAAATCTGAAGGTCAAATCAGGTTCGGGCCATTTTCACACGGCATAATAATGGCACAAATTCGCCAGTCCCTAATTCATAATCCTATCTTTTCCTGGTTACTTCACCATGGGTCCAAAAACGAAGGTCATGTCGGCAATAATAATATCATTATTAAAATCAAGGTCGCCTGCCATTAGGTATTCCCCCCGTTGCTCCCAGCCATTAAAAATACCATCTTTTCCAGGAGAAGCCACCGCATAGGATACCTTATTCTTGCCCGTGCCATACGTGTAAAGAAAATCATTGCCCCACGCATCTTTAAGTGGTAATTGGCGGATATAGAAAGGTTCTAATAGCAGTTTGAGTTCGGCCACACTATTACCCACCGGCGCCTTGTTATTGTCTACTATATAACTTTCAATTGCAGTGGCAATGGATTTTAAATCACCCATCGTGGCTTTTTGTTTTCCTTTGGATGTGGCAGCCATAATATTAGGGATGGCAATCGCCGCTACCATGCCAGTCGTGACCATCGCGGGCATGAGCAGTAGCGTCTCCACGCCCATGGTGTGATTAACAAAGGTTATCGAACCTTCCGCGTTGTGCTGCGTCACCAAGTACATGGCGATTTTCTTGGGGAATAATTTGGACAGCAGATTTAATGCTTCAGCATCTGCTTGACTGGTACTGCCTTTTTCAGCCATTAATTTTTGCATAATATCATTGAACGTCTCCATCAACCGCGAACTGATAAAACGAAAGCCATTCCCTTTTTCTGGCATATGAATCGACAACTGCTTAAATTCCTCGCCAGCCGTTAATCCTTGCCCGCTTTTTTTAGTCGCCAGCATGGAATCCACAATTTTACTGTTGGAAGCAAAAATCAGATGACCTTGGGTTAAAACTATCACGGGTTCTACTGTAATTGGCATCGGTGGCATAGGGATGCTGATTTTTTTAATGCCGTCCCGTTCAGATTTATAGGCCGGAGGCATTTTGTTGGCCAAAAGATTGAACAGGTAATCGTCAGTAACTGACATAATAAGAGCCAATGCCGGGTCTGGGATTTCCATGGTTTGCGTACCAATGGGCAATGCTTTGCGGACATTGTTGTCCAACGTGATAACGTAACCCATGCGCCCCTTCAGGGAATTCAGTAATTTGTTTAGATCAATACCCTCTTTTAACAGTTCCGGTCCCATTTTGGTGAAACCCTCTCTAATTTCTGGGATATTTGAAGTAGTTAGCTCCCGGGTTAAAAAGGTCCAGAATTGTTTGACGTCAAAATCACCGAAGCCAGCCAATACGGTATTGGCAGGTAACATGCCCAATTCGTCTTGGGGTCCAGGTTCTTTGGCAGACATTTGCCAGATCAAGCCAGTGTTTCTGTCTTTATAGTGATGCACCACGATTTTACTGTGATTCAGGTCCTCGGCAATGGCCACGGAACTGATACCAATACCACTGATCTCATTCAAACCGCTTTTCTTATATAAATTGTAAATAAAATCAAAAACCTTTAAGCCATCATTGTTGACGGGTTCTGATGGCGAAGTTGGCGTGGCTATTATTTTTCGCATAGAGGCGGCAAATTCATCCACGGTTTGAATTAATTTCTCGGTACTGGCATAAAGATAAAAATTTCCGCCTTTATCCAATTGGGAAGTAACTTCATCAAAACTGTTCTTGGTGGCAGATTTCACACTGCCCTTCCCACACCCCTGCCAAACTAAAAATAGCACCACAACCGCGATAAGACAAACTGCCATCTTCCACAGCATTGTTTTTTTCATAATTAATCCTCCTCTGATAGCCTCGCTATCATATCTATTATAATATTATATAATAATAATTATAAATACAATGTGTAATCGTGACCTGGATTCACCGCCAAGTTTCTGGAATCGTTGTGGACGATATGGACTTAGTGGACGATATGGACAAAAAAATGCTTTTGTTTTTGCTCCACATCGTCCATATCGTCCACTCTGTCCATGTCGTCCATGTTTTTTCAAGAATCTGGCCGTGAATCCAGGGTGATATGATTTTAGCTAAAACGAAACGTTATTTCAATAGGTGGCAGCAGAAAAAAATATTTTCTTCGCTGTTTCAATAAGACTGTAATTATAGAGGAAACTTACTATGCTAACATATGCAAATATTTATTACATAATTCCGGATTATTTGTTCCATGGAAGCGGTGAGATATTGAAAAACACTGCTGAAATCGATTTAAACACGCCTTCGGCCAAAGAATTAATCGAATTGGGGGTACTTGCCACCATGGATGAGTTTAAGACATTAGCTGAGAATTCAAATGCATTTCGATTCCACATTTTTGGATATGCAGCCGAGTACATCTTCAAAAACAAGGCCATGCTATTAACAGAATTGGAGAACAGCCAGAAAAAAAACTCTGATGAGACTCCATATATATATGTCTATCAAATCTAGTAGACGCGACATCCTTGTCGCATTAGTTTAATCCATCGTCCATTAATTCTCAACATAAAAAAAACTTATTTTTGATATTTTTCTGGGCATGTGGTATAATACCTTTTAAGAATTATGCAGTTGATGAAAATACTAAATAATTGAGGGTAAAATGGTAAATCCAACGATTGTCGAACGTAAGAAGGATTTTGATATTAAAAAAGGGATTCCGTTACCAATAAACGTGACGGAACGGAAGGTCGGGGATTTCTATTTGTTCATTGCTCCAGAAAAAGCCAGCTTCTTCACCACCAACGAATTCGGGGCACGAATCTTGCACTTTTTCAGAGATGGGTATACCATTGAGCAGGTAATCAACGCCTTTAAGAGTGAAGGCATTGATCAAGCAACAATCGTCTCCCAATTGCAGCGCTTTCTTGTTAAAGTTGAGAAGAAAGGATTTTACGAGCATTCAGAAGTCATTGATTTTCATGTTGAAAACCCCTCTCTCCATCTTGATTTGAGCATGAAATGTAACCTTTCTTGCCCCCAATGTTTTCAAGATGCAGGTGAAGAAAGACTTCACGAGTTGAGCACAGAGGAATGGTTGCACATAATTGATACTTTCTCCGCCACATATCAAACCCGCGTGTGTTTCAGCGGTGGTGAACCGATGATGCATCCTGGGATTTTTGAACTTCTTGAACGAGCCAATGAAAGAGGTCTTAAGGTGACTCTTTTCTCTAATGGAACCTTTTTTACCGATGAAAAGATTGTCAAAAGACTGGAGAAATCGGTTGAAAGGATTCAGATGAGTCTGGATGGGGCCACCGCCGAGGTGAATGATAGTGTTCGTGGTAAGGGTGTCTTTGATCGGGTAATTCAGGCAGCCAAATGGATAGAGGATTCCGCCATTTCTATAGACATTGCTATCTCCGTCATGCCTCAGAACGTTGAGGATTTGAAAAAAAATCTCGAAAACCTGATGAAGATGTTTGGCCCGAAGGTCAATATTAGAACATCGCAACTCATGAAAGAAGGTCGGGCAAATGATAACCATCTTTTTGCCTCCAAGGAGATTGGCTCAAAAACAGTGCGGAAGGTTATGGGGCAGTTGTTCCAAAAGCATTTAAAAATTCTTCCCAGGTATGACAAGAATGTCAAGATGAATAATTGCGGTTATGGTGAAACGATCGTAATCTCAAGCACTGGTGACGTTTACCCCTGTAATTATTATTACGATAAAACAAAGTATGGAAATATCAGAGATAATGATCTGTTAGAAATCATGGAAAAGATAAATCGGGACCTAAAATTGGTGGAAGTCGACAATATTGCGACCTGTAAAAATTGCGATTTAAAGGTTATCTGTTACGGCGGATGCCGGCTGAATAATATTATCAGGAACAACAATCTTTTTATGCCCCTCTGTACTCAAAAACATCAAGAAGAACTTTGCCGGGATGTTGTTGATCACGAAGAAAATTTTGACCCTCTGGCTCTTTGGATGGGTGAAACAAAACTCGACCAAGGGCAATAATAGTGCTGAAAAAAAAATACCAATAAAAAAAAAGGAGAAAATTAACATGTTAACAAATGAGACTTTTTCAATTACTTTTTCTGAGTTTATCCCGGATTCGCTTGGTTCACTTGGCATGGAAGCAGAACGTTCCTCCAATTATTTTGCAGACAACTATAGTCGCAAGACAATGTGCTGTGGTTGTGATAAGTAGGTAGGATCGAGGTTTTAAAATAAATGGGGGGAATCCCCCCATTTATTCTTTCTACGGATTATACAGGTGTAATATGTACGATTTCAATCGTCACACTCGTTATGCAATTTAAAAAAAAGGAGATAATAATAATGAATAAAGTTGTGATTGCTTGTTTGTTCACCATATTTATCACAAGTGTCCTTTATTCCCAATCACCCAATCTTGTGATAATAGGGGAAAAGGAAAATCAAGAGCAAGTTTTTATCCCTTCTGAAGCAAAAATAGGACCAGATGGGAACATTTATATCTTAGACGCCAAGGACTCCTTCATTAAGGTCTATTCTCCAGAAGGAAAATTTTTACGAAAGATAGGAGGCGAAGGTTATGGACCGGGTTTAATGGCCCGTACAAGTACTTTCGGTTTCAGTGACGCCAATACACTTTATTTTACTGAGATGCCCAATGGAAACCGCTGGATAACTTTTATGAAATTGTCCGGCAAGCTTGATAGAGTGTTGAAATATAATACTACCGACCAATTCGGGGTTTGGCGTGCCGCGATACTTCCCGATGGACGGGTACTATCGGAAATCAATAAATATGGCAATTATGAAAAAAGAGGAAACCTTTTCGTCGGATTCTATATACGGTCGCTTGCCATTATCAACAAAGATGGCAATATCACTAATACCCCCATAAAAATGAATCAGGTGTTCACTATATGCCAGTCTCCCAGTGAAGGTGAGTGGGGAGTCCCCTTCTTTCCAGAATTTCTTTGGCGGCTAAATAAAGCGAATAATATCGTCTATACTGATGGTACCTCAAATATTTTTCAAATTTTCGACCTCAAAGGAAATTCCATTGGAAAGATCGCAACCTCTCTTCCTAATGGACCACTTGTGACAGACGAAGACCTGGATGTATGGAGGAAAAAAGAAAAGGCTGAATTTATTAAGAAACGTGGGAACGAAGAATATGCCAAACATGTCAGCTATATCGAAAAATATACGACTTCCGTCCATAAGCGAAAACCAATTTATTCTGATTTCGATATTACCCCGGAAGGAAATTTACTGGTGGAGGGCAATATTGATGACAAAACCAGACAACGAAAATATTGGCTTCTTGATAAATCCGGGAAATTATTAAAAGAGATCACCACCACTGACGTGATTTCGATTTATATCTCTCAGGGTCATATTTTATTCATAAAAGAGAATGAAGATGAGGACAATCGGGTTTGCTGTTTACGCAGGAAAGGCAAAGAAATCGACGATTTTAATGCCAAAAATTTTGAATATAAATTATGCCCATGAAAAAAAATAAAAAAGGAGAAAACCAACATGTTGACAAATGAGACTTTTTCAATTACTTTTTCTGAATTCATCCCGGATTCGCTTGGCACACTTAACCAAGAAGCAACCCGCTCATGTAGTTATAAAGATGACACCTATAGTCGTGCTACGATGTGCTGTGGTTGTGATAAGTAGGTAAGATTGAGGTTTCAATGTAAACGGGGGGCATCAATGCCCCCCATCTACTCCTTGTTAACCATTGCAGCAAAAACAGGCTGTAATAGTGAAGCTTATAATAGAGATAGGGGGGGGTACTGTTTCAGAAGCCAAATAAGTAGACGCGACATCCCTGTCGCATTAAAGGGCGGTGAAATAAAATAATGCGACAGGGATGTCGCGTCTACTTATTTGCATTAATGGGCTTCAGTGCGTGTTAATGCGACAGGGATGTCGCGTCTACTTATTTGGATTCTGAACAGTAACTATATTTAATCGTCGAA
>CAZCVI010000058.1:0-47578 GCA_964502145.1 uncultured Clostridia bacterium | reverse complement strand
TAAGTTCGCCTCTATTTTGCTTTTTTAATGTAGACGCGCCATCCCTGGCGCATTATTATTAGTAAAAAGGCAAGCCAGGAGGAGAAGTGCCATATGGGAAGGGGATGCCTTGCCAAAAAACTGCATAGATACATTTTTTTATTGACAAGTGGTTTTATTGTTGCTATTATTCCATATTGACTTAGGTTGACAGAAGAGTGGTTCGTTTTAGGTTGTTTTGATAGATATAGTATCGCTATAGTGCAGTTCTTTTTTTTAATTTATTGCCCAACTGGTCGCTCATAAATCACAGGTAGGAGTTTTTTCGATGAAAACACGTGGCAAAATAGACAAGACCAATATCGAAGATATTTTGGCATTAACGCCAATGCAAGAGGGGATGCTCTTTTTTCACTTGAAAGAACCGAAGAGCTCGGGATACTTGGAACAACTGAGCCTGGAAATTCACGGGAAAATCGACGCCACGGTATTTGAAAAAGCCTGGCAATGGGTTATCCAAACAAACGAAATGCTACGCACGGTGCTACGCTGGGAAAAACTGGACAACCCGGCACAGATTATTCTAAAAGAACACGCCTGCCAAATTGGGTATTATGATCTGTCGGAAGAAGAGGCGGACGGGAAAAAAGCGCGACTGGAAGAACTTAAAAATTTAGACAGGGAGAATTCCTTTGATTTGTTGGAGGTTCCTTTTCGCATTATGTTGTGCCAGTTAACGGAAGATAGCTACGAAATGATGATCAGCAACCACCATATTCTTTATGATGGCTGGAGTAATGGTATTATTTTGCAGGAATTCTTCGCGGCCTATGAGGGATTGTCTCAGGGAAAAACGCTACAACAGCGGGTGAAACCGTTGTTTAAGGAATATGTCAAATGGCTTCAAGACCAAGAGGTTGGTAGGCAAGCGGAGTTCTGGGGCAGGTATTTGACTGGAATAAACACGCAGGCGGAATTGCCGCTCAAAAGAAAGAAACACGGCACACAAAAAGGGGAAGGTCACGTGTCGTTTGTTTTGGCGGAGGCGGTAAAAAATCAATTGGAAGGTTTTGTCCGAGACAAACGGGTGACGTTGGCGGCGTTTTTTTATGAAGCCTGGGGGCTAGTGCTGCAAAAATATGGGGGGTGTGATGATGTGATTTGTGGGACCACGGTGTCAGGGCGCTCGGCGAAGATTAAAGGAATTGAAGTGATGGTAGGATTGTTTATTAATACGATTCCACTACGGGTGCAAACGGTACGGGATGAAAAAATTGAAACGGCTTTAGCACGGCTGGACGTCGAATTGCACGAACGGGAAGAATTTGAAAACACACCGTTATCTGACATCCGAAGTTATAGCACGCGCAGTGGCACGGAATCGTTATTTGATACGCTGGTGGTGATTGAAAATTATCCGCTGACGGATGTGGTACCAGGGGGTAGTTCGTTGTCAGTGAACTCTTTTGCCACGGTGGAACAAACGCATTATGATGTAACGGTGGCGATTTTACCTTTTGCAGAGCTGGAGGTTGATTTTAGTTTTAACCGGGAAGTATTGGACAGGGAAGTGGTCACGCATATGGCGGGGCATTTCAAACGAATGGTGCAATTTATCCTTGATCATCCGACATTACTGATTAACGACCTAGAAATAATCACCCCGGCAGAGAAAGAGGACATCTTACATCTTTTTAACAACACGACCACGGATTACCCGAAAACAAAAACGATCCACGAATTATTCATAGAACAAGCGGAACGAACGCCGGATCATATTGCTCTAATCGGTTCCGCTTACATCACCTACCAAAAATTAAACACACAAGCGGATCAATTGGCTTATTATTTATTAAATAATGGTGTATTGCCGGGTAATATTGTGGCAATTTTGGCTGAACGTTCAATTGAAATGATTATTGGCATCTTAGCTATTTTAAAATCCGGTGCAGCTTATTTACCGATTGATCAAGAATTCCCAGAAGAACGAAAACACTATATATTGGCAGACAGCGCGGCTAAAATCCTCTTAACCAAACAATTCATCCAAGAGACCACTCTCATAATTCCCATAATTCCCAGAATTCCCAGAATTCCCATCACTCCCATCACCCCAGCCTATGTAATCTACACCTCAGGCACCACGGGAAAACCAAAAGGCGTACTGGTGTCGCATGCAGCGGTGGTGAACCGCTTGTATTTTGTGCTGCATAAATACCAATTGAATCGACAGGATGTGGTATTGCAAAAAACGCCGTTTACGTTTGATGTCTCGGTATGTGAATTATTCCGCTGGATTCTGCCGGGTGCCAGGTTGTGTTTGTTGGCTCGGGGTGGCGAGAATCAGCCGGAGATTATTCTGGATACAATAGCCAAATACAAAGTAACGACGATTGATTTTGTACCTTCGGCGTTAAAGGTGTTTCTGGAATTTATGGCGGCAGAAAATGTGGTGCAACACTTACAATCGTTGCGCTGGGTATTTATCGGGGCAGAGGTGGTGCGCCCTGAATTGGTCACGGCGTTTTATGAGGCTCTAGAAAACCGCAGCCAAGCGCAATTGATTAATGCGTATGGTCCGACGGAAGCGACGGTGGATATGACCTATTATATTTGTCCGCGCCACGAACCGCTGGCCGTTGTTCCGATTGGGAAACCGATGGGGAATGTGCGGGTTTTTATTTTGGACCGGGCTGGGTATTGGCAACCGGTGGGTGTGCCGGGCGAATTATGTATTGCTGGCGACTGTTTGGCCCTGGGTTATTTAAACAATCCTGAACTGACGCACCAACACTTTCCGGTTCTGCCCTCGGTGTCCGCGAAAATCTACAAAACCGGCGATCTGGCCCGCTGGTTGGCAGATGGGAATATTGAATTTTTAGGAAGAATAGACCAGCAGGTTAAAATACGGGGGTTCCGTGTTGAGTTGGGGGAGATTGAAGCGCAATTGTTAAAACACGAGGTTATCAAAGAGGTTGCAGTGATTGGCAGAGAAGATAAAAACGGGGATAAATACCTCTGCGCCTATATTGTTCCAGAACACCCGGTGATAACAGCACATTTAATGACTTATTTGGGCGAGCGATTACCTTATTATATGATTCCCGCTTATTTTGTGCGCTTGGCAGGGATTCCTTACACGGTGAACGGGAAACTGGACGTACAGCGTTTGCCAGAACCTGAATTTTCAACAGGAACACCCTATGAAGGCCCACGGAATGAGATTGAAGAGAAATTGGTGCGAATATGGTCTGAACTATTAAATAAAGAGACGGCTATTGGTATCAATGACAATTTTTTCCAATTGGGCGGCCATTCGTTAAAAGCGACCTCGTTGGCTTCGCGAATCGCCAAACATTTTAACGTCAAAATTTCACTGGCAGAAATTTTTAAAAGACCTTTTATCCGTAGCTTGGCCGAATATATCCACACCAAGGCCAAGGAAAAATACGACATGATTGGCGCGGTAGAGGAAAAAGAATATTATGTTTTATCCTCGGCGCAAAAGCGGTTGTACTTTTTATGGGCGATGGCGCACACAGGAACCACGTACAATATGTCTTCGGGCTGGATACTGGAAGGGCCAGTGGCCACAAACCGCCTGGAACAAGCTATGGCGACACTGATGCGGCGACATGAAAGTTTGCGAACCTCTTTTGTACTCATTAACGGCGAACCAAAACAACGTATCACCGAAGCGATTACTCGTACTATTGAATACAAAGAGGGGAACTTTCCCGGTTTTGTGCGTCCTTTTGACTTATCGCAGGCGCCGTTGTGGCGTTTGGGGCTGGTAAAAATGGCGGCGGAACAGTTTTTATTGCTGGTGGATGTACATCATATTATTGCCGATGGGGTGTCCACGGAAATTTTACTGGCGGAATTTATGGCGCTTTATGAGGGTAAGGTTTTGCCGGAACAACGATTGCGCTACAAAGATTACGCGGAAAAACAACAGGCGGATAAAAAGAGCGCGGCTCTTTTAAACCAAAAGGAGTATTGGCGCACCGTGTTTGCCGGGGAATTGCCGGTGCTTGATTTGCCCGTGGATTTTGGGAGGCCGGGGGTGTTGAGTTTTGCGGGGAACCGCATTCATTTTGAACTGGACAGGGAAACAATGGCTGCGGTGCGGGTGGTAGTTTCTGAAACGGGTGTCACATTGTTTATGGTGTTGTTGGCGTTATATACGATTCTTTTAGCACGGCTCAGCGGTGGGGAAGATATTGTGATTGGTACACCGGTGGCGGGGCGCAGGGCGAATGAGCTGGAAAAAATCATTGGTATGTTTGTGAATACGGTGGCATTACGAAATTATCCGGCAGGGGAGAAAGAATTTATACTGTTTCTGCTTGAGGTGAAAGAAAGAACCTTAAGGGCTTTTGAAAATCAGGAATACCAATACGAAGATTTGTTGGAAGACTTAAACGTCACCCGGGATGTGAGTCGTAACCCGTTATTTGACACGATGCTGGTGCTGCAAAATATCGAGATGCAGGTTCTGGAAGTTCCGGGTTTGCACATTACACCTTATCCATTTGCAGACACGTCGGCTAAATTTGATCTCTCCTTAATTGCCCAGGAAACAGGGGAAACACTGGCGCTCACGTTTGAATACAACAGGCAATTGTTTAAAGCGGAAACAATAGCACGGTTTGTCGCCTATTTTAAAAAATTGGTTTCGGGTATCTTGGCAACCAAAAACGCCCGATTACACGCCATAGAAATAATCCCGGCTGCTGAAAAGACTCTCCTATTATATGACTTTAACAACACGGCCAAGGATTACCCCATAGATAAAACCATCCATGAATTATTCATGGAACAATCGGCCCGAACTCCCGATAACATAGTTATCGCCTGCCACTTTTCCCAAATCACTTATAATGAATTAAATAACAAATCCAACCAATTGGCCTATTATTTAATAAAAAGGGGCGTGTTACCCAATGATATTGTAGCCATTTTAGCAGAACGTTCCATAGAAACCATTATCGGAATACTAGGAATACTAAAATCCGGGGCAGCGTATTTACCCATTGACGCCGATTACCCAGAGGCACGAAAGCAATATATATTGTCAGACAGTGCCGCTAAAATCCTATTATCCAAACAATTCCTCCAAGCCGCTACTCCCATCACTCCCATCACTCCCATAATTCCCAGAATTCCCATAATTCCCATTCCTCCCATTCCTCCCACTAATCTCGCCTACATTATTTATACCTCCGGTTCCAGCGGAACCCCCAAAGGGGTTTTAGTCGAACATGGTGCTGTAGTCAATCTGGCTTGTGCGCAACAGCGCTATTTTAATATAAATAGCCGCGAACGGGTATTGCAATTTTCTTCTCTTTGTTTTGATGCCTCCGTGGAACAAATGTTTATCGCGTTGTTTAGCGGTGCGGTTCTTGTTCTGGTGGCTAAAGAAGCACTTTTAGATAAGGAATCATTCGCCCGGCTTTTGCTGCAACAAGGAATTACCCATATTCATGCTGTGCCTTCCTTTTTAAATAGTATGGGGTTGGACAGTGCCTATTCGTTGAAACGCATGATTGCTGGTGGTGATGTCTGTCCTATTTCTTTGGCACAGCAATGGAGTGCGGGTTGTGATTTTTACAATGAATATGGCCCGACAGAAACCACGGTGACTTCGATTGAAATGAAATTCACGGACATGACGCATATAGGCTCCCGGTTACCGATTGGGAAACCTCTTGATAATACGACGGCCTATGTGTTTGATGGCTGGCAAAACCCGGTGCCGTTGGGTGTGGTGGGAGAGTTATTTATTGGCGGAAAAGGTGTGGCGCGGGGCTATCTGAATAACCCGGAACTTACAGCGGCAAAATTTAAAGTTCACGACAGCACTAAAACCCGGTTATACCGCACGGGTGATTTGGCGCGCTATTTACCGGACGGCACTATTGATTTCTTGGGGCGTGTAGACCAGCAGGTGAAAATCCGTGGCTTCAGGATTGAACTGGGAGAAATTGAGAATCGCGTAACCATGTTTCCAGGAATAAAAGAGGCGGTGGTGCTGGACAGAAGCCAAGAGAATGGCGATAAATATTTATGCGCTTACTTTGTAGCCGAACAAAAAATCGCGCACCCCCAATTGCGGGAATACTTATTACACCATTTGCCCGATTACATGATCCCGGTCTTTTTCGTGCAGATGGAACAACTCCCAATGAAGACTACTGGGAAACTGGACCGCAAAGCTCTGCCCATACCGCAATTGGTAGCGGGGGAAACCAATATATTACCACGAAATGAGATAGAGAAAAAGCTGGTGGAGATTTGGGAGAGTGTATTGGGTCTGTCTCCGATTGGGATATATCATAACTACTTTGCGTTGGGTGGGGATTCGATAAAAACAATTCAGATTGTCTCACGGATGAATACTGCCGGGTATAAACTGGATGTTAAAGATATTTTCCGCCACCCTGACATCGCGCGCTTGGCCCCGTTGGTTAAAACACGGGAACGGCCAGGAGATTATGTCGCAGTCACTGGCACTGTGCCATTAACACCGATTCAGCACTGGTTTTTTGAACATATCAAAACGGCACCCCATCATTTTAATCAAGCCGTGTTATTGCATGTGCCAGAAAAATTGGATACAGAAATTTTAACCCGGGTATTCTTACGCTTACAAGAACATCACGATGCCCTGCGTTTGACTTACGCCACAAAAACAACCGGGGTAGTGAAACAAGCCAATCATGAGTTGCAGGAATACGATTTAAGGAAGCAAACAGATAGTACCGGCTTTATGCAAACCAAAATAAACGCGCTTCAAGCCAGTATAAATTTAGCAACCGGGCCGTTAATGAAGCTAGGGTTGTTTCATCTGGACGATGGTGACCGGTTATTAATCGTGATTCATCATCTGGTGGTAGACGGGGTCTCGTGGCGAATTTTATTTGAAGATATAGAGACGCTGCTTGAAGGCTATCGGCGGGGCATAACACCGGTATTGCCTCCTAAAACAGATTCTTACAAACTCTGGGCGGAACAATTGGCACGCTACGCCAACACACAGCGCTTCCTGGTGGAAAAAGAGTACTGGGCCCAATTGGAATCCCAAACCATCCCCGCATTGCCCAGCGATGTGACGGGGACAGGCGGCGAAAGGGAGGAAATGGAACCGATCTCTTTTACTCTGTCCACGGCTGAAACGGAGTTGCTGTTGACGCGCGTTCATTTTGCGTTTGGCACGGAGGTTAATGATATTTTATTAACGGCATTGGCTTTAGGAATACGGGAAACGTTTGGGCAGCACCGCGTCTTAATTGCCCTTGAAGGGCATGGACGGGAAGAGATCATTGACGGCATAGATATTAATCGCACAGTTGGGTGGTTTACTGCTTTGTTTCCCGTACTGCTGGATGTCTCTTTTGCACAGGATAACGAACGGCAGCTTAAAGAGATCAAGGAAACCTTGCGCCAGATTCCCAATAAAGGCGTGGGGTATGGAATATTGAAGTATCTTACCGCAGCAGAATATAAGCAGGGACTCACGTTTACTTTAAAGCCGCAAATTATTTTTAATTATCTGGGGCAATTTGAGCGTTTATCTTTTGCTGCAATGGCCCGCGAATCAGTTGGAGAGACGCGCAGTTTGGCTGAAGTTAGCGAATATGATCTGGATGTAACCGGTATGATTGTCCAGCAACGTCTGGAAATAAGTATTGCGTATAATCACGGCTATTGCAAACGGGAAACTATAACGGCCTTGAGTCACCATGTTCAAACGGCACTGGGTTCTCTAATTGCTTTTTGTGTCAGCCGGGAAACCAGGGCCTTCACCCCGGCGGATTTTCCCTGCTGCGGGTTGTCTATTGCCGGGGTAGACGGTTTGACCCAGGAGTATCCTGGCTTGCAAGATATTTATCCCTTAACGCCGATGCAAGAAGGCATGTTGTTTCATTCACTGAAAGAAAATACCTCTTATGCTTACTTTGAGCAGGTGTCGTTGCGCGTGGTGGGAGAATTGGAAGTTCCGCTGGTGGAACAAAGCTTGCATGAATTGATTCTGCGTCACGATATATTGCGTACTGTTTTTGTGTATAAAGGGGTGCCCCGTCCGGTGCAGGTGGTGTTAAAAGAACGGGCCATCCATTTTTATTACCAGGATATGAGTCAGATGGGGGAGCAGCGGGTGCATGAAATCCTAAAATTTAAAGAGCAGGATAAACAACGGTCTTTTGATTTAAGTGCGGATGTGTTGATGCGGGTTGCTCTGTTTCGTTTAGCTAATTTAGAGTTTGCATTGATCTGGAGCTTTTTTCATATCTTAATGGATGGGTGGTGTTTGGGTATATTGAACCGGGAGTTCTTTGAGATATACCAAAGTCTTTTGGAAAAGCGGCAGCCTCGTTTGGAAGAGATCAAACCGTATCGACATTATATTCAATGGTTGGAGCAACAAGATAAAAGCGCATCGGCCCGGTATTGGGAGCACTATTTAGCAGGGTATGAAGAACCGGTTGTTTTTCCTAAGCGGATGGACCTACTGCCAGAGGCGGGTTATCAGAATGAGCAGGTCACGGTGGCCTTGAGCCGGGAAAAAACAAAGGCGCTGAATACAATGGCTGCCGAGAATAGCGTAACATTAAATACAGTCTTGCAGGTGATTTGGGGGATTTTGTTAGGGAAATACAATGGCCAAGAGGACGTGGTGTTTGGGACAGTCGTCTCCGGGCGTCCTTCTGAATTGGCAGGGGTAGAAATGATGGTGGGGTTATTTATTAATGCCATTCCCGTGCGTATTCGGTTTGAGGGTGGCAGGCGATTGGCTGATTTGTTGGCGCAGGTGCAGGAAAACGCCATGATCGGTGAAACCTATTCTTATTATCCTTTGGCAGATATTCAAGCCAACACGTTTTTAAAACAAGATTTAATCCATCATCTGTTTATCTTGGAGAATTACCCATTATCGGACCAGATGGCCAGCGTAAGTGGAACGGGTTTAAAAATAACCACGGGTGATACTTTTGAGCAAACCCATTATGATTTTAACGTCGTCGTATCTCCCGGTGAACAACTCACCATTCATTTTAAAACCAATGGCCACATCTATGACGTGGACATGGTGGAACGAATCGGCCAGCATTTTGAGCAAATTGCCGCACAGCTCAGCCAAAACAAGACTATAGGCACCAGCCAAATCGACTTATTAACGCCCGCTGAAAAAGAACAGATATTAATCCAATTCAATGACACCACAACTGCTTACCCGAAAGCCAAAACCATCCCGCAATTATTCACAGAACAATCCGAACACACCCCGGATCGTATGGCTTTAATCGGGACCCAGGGGGAGCAAGTCACCTATCATGAATTAAATAGTCAAGCCACTCATTTATCCCACCACTTATCCCAAAAGGGAATAGTTCCTGACACCATCATTGCCCTGATGGTGGACCGTTCAATTGAAATGATCATCGCCATTCTAGCCATCTTAAAATCCGGTGCCGCCTATCTCCCCATAAACACCGACTATCCACCCGAACGTATCCACTTCATGTTAACCGACAGCAACGCTAAATTCCTTCTCACTCAAACACTAATCCAATCAACAACTCCCATAATTCCCATATCTCCCATAATTCCCATATCTCCCACCACTCCCACAATTCCCATCACTCCCACCAATCTCGCCTACATTATCTACACCTCCGGTTCCACTGGCAAGCCCAAGGGAGTATTAATCAGTCATGCCAGTGCCACCCGTGTTATCAAGAATACCCAATACATAGATATCACTCCCGCAGATCGTCTGTTGCAATTGTCTAATTATGCGTTTGATGGTTCCGTATTTGATATTTTGGGCGCATTGCTGAATGGTGCATCATTGGTTTTGGTCGCCAAAGAGACCTTGTTGGCCCTTCCCTTATTGGCTAAATGGATAGTGCAGCACCAGGTGACCCTGTTTTTTATTACTACCGCCTTATTTAATGTACTGGTGGATTTGGAAAAAGAGTGTTTGGCCCGGGTGCGCAAAATACTTTTCGGTGGCGAGCGGGTCTCGATTGAACATGCAAAACAAGCATTAACCTACCTGGGCCAGGGAAAGCTAATCCATGTGTATGGCCCCACAGAAACAACGGTTTTTGCTTCCTATTATTTTATCGACAACATCCCTGCGCTTGCTAAAACCATACCGATTGGGAAACCATTGGCCAATACGACGATTTATATATTGGATCAATACCAAAAACCAGTCCCGCTGGGAATTAGCGGTGAAATCTGCATTGGTGATGTTGCCCTGGCGCGGGGGTATTTGAATAATCCTGAATTAACCGCAGAGAAGTTTATCAACACTCCCTATGGCATACTGTATCGTTCCGGTGATTTGGGCCGGTGGTGGGCAGATGGCAATATAGAATTTATAGGTCGTTTGGATGGGCAGGTGAAGATTCGTGGTTTCAGAATTGAAGTTGGCGAGATTGAGAATGTGTTGCGTTCTTTTCCTAGTCTAAAAGAGGCGGTTGTACTGGCTTACGAAAATGATCAAGGTGAAAAATATCTGACCGCTTATTATGTGGCGGATACAGAAATACTAATGGCTGCATTGCGGGAGTATTTGGCTAAAACATTGCCAGAGTATATGATCCCCACTTATTTTGTGCCTTTAGAAAAAATACCGCTGACAGCCAATGGGAAACTGGACAAGAGTCTTTTGCCTTCGCCTGTACTTACCGCGTTAGCAAGCCCGGCACAGAAACCACGGGACGCCATGGAAGACCAAATTGCCAACATATGGTCCGAGGTTCTGGGGATACCTAACGAGAGCATGGATATAAACAGCCATTTTTTCCAGGTGGGGGGCCACTCTTTAAAAGCGACCCTGTTGGTGTCGCGGTTGCAAAAAGAATTCGCAGTGAACATCACCCTGGGCGAAATATTTAAACAACCCACAATTCGCGAACAAGCGCTATTGGTACGCGGTGCGAGTGCTGCGATAGTGGCACCGATTCCGGTGGTCTCCCGCGAGTTACCATTGCCCTTGTCTTTTTCGCAGACCCGTTTGTGGCTGCTGGAACAATTAAATCCCCATACTGCATTTTTTAATATGAGCTTTGTTTTTGATTTACAGGGGGAATTGAATAGTGAGGCTTTAAAAAAGAGTTTCGCTGCCATCGTGTCCCGTCATGAAATAGTGCGCACTGTATTTAAAGTAGATCATAATGGAATTCCCTTTCAAGACATTAAAAGCCAACCCGCCCCGTATTTTAAAGTGGTGGACCTTGCGTGTTATCAAGGCAATACCTTGGACATGGAGTGTCGCCGTAGTCTAAATAAAGAGCTTGGTCTTGGTTTTGATTTGACCCGGGGACCGTTGCTGCGGGTGACCTTGTTTAAGCTCAGCCCGAACACGTTTAAGTTGGCCGTGGTGATGCACCATATTATTTCCGATGGTTGGTCCATGAATGTCATCTTAAAAGAACTAAAATCCATGTATGCCACTTTTGCCATGGGATTACTCCCGGCACTCGCAGCATTACCGATCCAGTATGCTGATTATGCCCATTGGCAGAAAGAGCGTCTCCAAGGTGATGTGTTGTCCGGGTTATTCACCTATTGGCAGGAGAAACTAGCGGGTTTTAATCCAAATTTCCCCATTCACAGCGACTTTCCACGTCAACCCTTCCGTGTGCAAGATGGGGCTGTGCTTTCTTTTGTTTGGACTCCGCCATTAACCACGGCCTTAAATACCTTGGCCAAGGAGAAAAAGCTGTCATTGTTTATGATTCTGGCCGCAGCTTTAAATGCGTTGCTGTGTTTGGATTCCGGTCAAACCGATATTTTACTGGGCACTTTTTCCGCTAATCGGGACAGGCCAGAAATCGAAGCACTGGTAGGGTACTTTTTAAATACGTTGGTCCTACGTACCGATTTATCCGGTGACCCCAGCGTGGACGAGTTGTTATTACGGGTCAAAGAAACCACTTTAGGCGCGTTTGCGCATGGTCAATTGCCTTTTGAATTGTTGCTTCAAGAACTGGCTGTGGCACGGGATACTAGTCGCAGCAGTATCTTCCAGGTATTATTGGTATTGCAGAATTTGGATATAGATTCTTTTCAACTGCCAGAGCTAACCATCACCCCGGCTGAAGTCACCAAGAACTCCATCCATTTTGATCTGGCTTTTTTTATAGAGGAACGGGGTGAAACCATAAACGGCATGTTAAATTATAATTTCGCCTTGTTCAAACCAGAAACCATCCAACAGTTAATAAAGCGCCTTGAACATATTCTGCACGCCCTGGTAGCAGACAGCAGCCAACATCTTTCTGAGATACAGGTCAGCCGATAGTTAGATAAAAAAAAAAGAAGACCACAGATTACACAGATTTAAAGGATTGACACAGATTAAAAGATGACTGTGACAAAAAGAAATAAACCAATCTGGGTAATCATTTTAATCTGTGTAATCTGTGGTCTTCTTTTAACTCGCCCGGATTGCAGTCACATAGTCTATAGCCTGTTTGTTTTTGCCTATTGAAGCGCCAAAACATGGATTAATTCATGCTTTTGGGGCGACCTTTTTAAATGGCCAAAATTTCAACGATCTCTCCTAAAACGATATTGACCCGTGCTTCCAAATAAAAGAGAAATTTGCGGCCTTTACGGGGGTTGTTCTTGAAAGGCTGTATTATCAGCATTCTTCGCGGGCGATTAAAAGCTATAGAAAGCGAATCCGAGTCTTACGACTGGTTAAGTCTTCCTTACCATTTCATTTTTTATTCCTTGTCTGTTGAAATCTTAACCAGAAACGTCCTGGATCATCGCCGATGAAATCTAAGTTATAGCCTTCATCACCCTATCTTATCACTGATGCTTTCGAAAGAGATCGCCGATCCTTTTGAAAGTGATCGCCGATCCCTTTGAAAGTAATCGCCGATCCCTGCGAAAGAGATCGCCGATCCCTGCGAAAGAGATCGCCGATCCCTTTGAAGGAGATCGCCGATCCCTCTGAAGGAGATCGACGATCCCTCTGAAGGAGATCGACGATCCCTCTGAAGGAGATCGACGATCCCTCTGAAGGAGATCGACGATCCCTTCGGAAGAGATCGCCGATCCCTTTGAAAGGGATCGCCGATCATTTGATGATTTGTAGTCTATCATTTTGAAATTATCACTGATAGCCCGCCGGTTCTTTACTTGTATTAAGCGACCTATAGGTTAGCGTTTTATTTTTGCTTTATATGGACATCAGTCTATAAGACTTATAATTTGTTGGTAAAGCAAGTCTAATTTCCATATATTATTACTATTTAATCTCCTTCATTACCAAATAAAATGTCTTAAACTTAAGAATGGGCAGGCTTACCCTGAATCCACTGCCAATTTTTAAAAACAGCCACGGATAACCGTGGCACGCTGGACTATCTGGACTATCTGGACATACTGGACTTACTGGACAAGCTGGAAAAATCACCGGTTTTGTGAAGTCCAGTAAGTCCAGAATGTCCAGTATGTCCAGATAGTCCAGTTTTTTCTGAAGCTTGGCGGTAAATCCAGCTTACCCTAAATCCACCCTCTATTCTGAATTCTTGCAAGATTTTTATTGACCTGATGCGCCTGCTTTGTTATAATTTTAGTGGTAACTGTTCAGCCCATAGGCAGCTCATAACAATGGGACTACAATCTGAACAGTTTTAAGAAAAGACCCCCACGAATTTCACGAATTGACACGAATTGACAGGACTTAAGAGGTAATACGCATGAAAAAGAAAATTTCAGCTCACCATTTTGTCGCGAAACAACCCGTATTTACCACACTTTTTGAACAACAGGCGGCTCAGACTCCCCAAGCCCACGCGGTAGTTCACGGGAAAACCCATTTGACTTACGAGACACTCAATCACCGGGCCAACCTGTTGACCAATGAACTTCTTAACCGGGGCATTTCTACCGATCATATTGTCGCGCTATTGTGCCGCAGAAATCCAGAGTTCTTGTGTGCCCTGCTGGCTATTTTTAAAGCAGGGGCGGCGTATTTACCTTTGGACCCAAAACATCCCAGGGAAAGACAATGGCATATACTACGACACAGCGGCGTAAAAGTAGTGGTGCTGGCTGCGGAATTTAAGCTTCAGATGATTGAACTACTCCAGGAAATCCCCACAGCAGAAAGACCACTAATTCTGGTTCTGGAAGAGATCGGGAACGAGACGCCCTTTCACCCTGGCCCTAATTTACCGAATAGGGCCACACTGGATGATTTGGCTTATGTCATTTATACTTCCGGTTCCACGGGAAAACCCAAGGGCGCTATGGTGGAACAAAAGGGCATGCTCAATCACCTGCACGCGAAAAAGGAGGCACTGGGAATTGGCGCGACTGATCGGATAGTGCAGAATGCCTCCCAATGTTTTGATATTTCCGTCTGGCAATTCTTGAATTGTCTTTTAGTAGGGGGTTGTGTGTATATTGCGGACGATGAAATCGCCCATGAACCGGATAAATTATTGGCGTATACAGCAGACCATAAAATCACCCTGCTGGAAGTCGTGCCCTCGCTCTTGCAAGGGATGTTGGCTGGCATAGAACTAAGCCGGGTAAAGAAACCTGCTTTGGAGAGCTTGCGGTATTTAATAGTCACAGGCGAGGCATTATTACCCCAATTGGCCCGCCGTTGGTTTTTGGTTTATCCCCACATCCCGCTCTTAAATGCGTATGGACCCACTGAATGCTCCGACGATATCACCCATTATTTTATTCATGAACCCCCAGCCGCTGACATGATTTTTATGCCCATTGGCAAAGCCATTATAAACACCCGCTTGTATGTGGTCAAAGAAGCAGACGGAACGTTTATGCCTTGCCAAACCGGTGAACCAGGCGAATTATGGGTGGCCGGTGGTTGCGTGGGCCGCGGCTATCTGAATAGTAGCCTGTTAACCGCCCAAGCATTCCCCACCCAAAACCTGGGCGATATCCCGGAGAGCAGAATATATCGCAGCGGAGATTTGGTTCGCTTACGTACTGATGGCAACATTGAATTTCTGGGTCGTATTGACCGCCAAGTCAAAGTGCAGGGGTTTCGTGTGGAGTTGGGCGAGATCGAGAACCAGATGTTGGCCTTTCCCGGTATCACCCAGTGTGTGGTTAAAGCCGTGGATTCCTCTTTGTTACGAACCAATCTCGTAGCGCGACAATCCGTGTCTGGTTCAAGCGAAGCAGAGAAAACCCACACCCGCTTGGTGGCTTATTTTGTTTCTACCCATTTTTTGCCCAGTGGACCGTTACGAAAAGAGCTCTCCCGCCATCTGCCCTATTATATGGTGCCCTCGCAATTTATTAATGTGGCGGTTATGCCTTTAAATGCCAATGGCAAAATAGATTATAATGCCTTACCAGACCCGGAAAGTATGCGCCCCAACCTGGAACAAGATTATATGCCACCCCGCGATGAACTGGAGAAAAAACTGGCGCTTATCTGGCAAGAGGTACTCAAGATTCCTACCATTGGTATCTGGGATAATTTTTTCGAGGTGGGTGGCGACTCCTTGTTGGCCATGCAAATCTTAAATCGCTTACGCGCCACACTTCACCTGGATATTCCCTATACTGCCATTTATGAAAAACACACTATCGCGGAACTGGCCCAATTTATTCATCAGGAAAAAGGGTCCACCAGCAAAATATTACCGCCGCTTTGCGCTTATGGCCCACGGGAAAAGTACCCGCTCACCTTTGCCCAGAAGCGCATCTGGTTTGTCTGCCAAATGCAAAAGGGCAATCCCTTTTATAATTTTGCCGGGATACTCTATATTAAAGGAACATACCAGCCAAAAGCGTTTAATCAGGTCTGGCTGGAAATCCTGCACCGCCATGTGATTTTAACCGCGCGGTTTGCGGCAGAAGAGGGGCTGCCTGTTCAAACCTTTGTGCCACCCACCCAGCTTGATATTCCTGTGCTCGATTTAAGAACCTTTCCCCTCCACTTGCGCGACGCGCAATTAACCGCTCACACCACTACCGCCAGTCAGATTCCGTTTGATCTTGAAACCGAGCCATTGATCCGGTTCCAATTGTACCTGCTCCAAGATAATCAATTTGCCCTGTTGTTGGTGATGCATGAGATTATTCTTGATGGCTGGGGCACCTGCGTGTTGCTCAATGAATTTGGGCGGTTGTATGATGGCGCAATCTCCGGTTTATCTCCCCAACTCCCCCCTGTGCCCGTGCAATTCTCTGATTTTGCTATCTGGGAAGAGGCGTATCTGGATAAAGCGGTGTGGTTGCACCATGAATTGTATTGGCGGCAGAAATTGGCCGGTCAATTACCAATACTTGCGCTGCCCAATGATTATCCCCGGCCCGCTTATCTTGATTATAAAGGTGGTTCGGTGGGCGTGCTCGTGCATGAAGAGTTATCCGGCCAAATTAAAGAGCTTGCCGATTTATCCAATGTCACGTTATTCACCGTGTTGAGTGCGACCTTTAAATTATTGCTGCACTATTACTCTGGCCAGGATGATATTATTGTAGGCGCTCCGATAGTCAACCGCAACAGCAAGGAAACAGAGAACATGGTCGGTTTCCAAATCAACATGGTCGCCTTTCGCACCCTGTTAGCAGGGAACCCTAGCTTTCTGGAATTACTGGCGCGGGAAAGCCAGACTATTTCAGAGGCCATCACCCATGCCGATTATCCCTTTATCGAACTCTTGGAAACGATTAACCCAGTACGTGATGCCACTCTTTCCCCGATATTCCAGGTCATGTTTAACATGTTAAACTTTCCCTATCGTCCCGAACCATTACAGAACGTGGAATTGGTGTTCCGCGAGATTGAAACCCAGTATACCAAGTATGATATTAGTTTTTACGGTCAAGAACAGCGGGGCCAGATATATTTGCAATTTTCCTACCTGTTGGTCTTGTTCCAGCATGAAACGATTCAGCGGATGATGACCAATTTTGAAACCTTATTACATAGTGTGGTGTACGAGCCCAACGCCCGCTTAGCCCATCTGACCTTTCTTTCTGAAATGGAACGTTCCTTATTGCTGGAAACCTTTAATTCGCCAGACACGGTCCTGTTACCAGACGCCGATATGGTTGGTTTATTCCACGCGCAGGTCAGCAAAACCCCGGATGCGGTGGTCTATATTTGCGCCGAGCACACCATGACTTATAGCCAATTGGATCACCTATCCACCGCTACCGCTATTTATTTGAAAAAGAAGGGGTGTCTGCCCGATGATGTGCTTGGTTTATATACCCGCCAATCATTGGCTTTGGTAATCGGTATCTGGGGTATATTAAAGTTAGGCGCCGCCTATGTTCCCTTGGACCCCTTTTATCCCGAAACTGCTCTATTGAATATAGTGAAGGACGTTAATCTCAAACATATCATAATCGGTGACGTTGAATCGGCTTTCCCCTCTTTTGCTGGAGTCACTATTCGCCTTGATGAGGTGCCCGCCAAAAAGAAACCGCTGTTACCCACGCCTATGGGTGACCGGGGCAAGCTATTATTTAATATATTGTATACCTCCAGTTCCACCGGTATGCCCAAGGGCGTGCTGATTCCCCAGTCTGCCGTATTAAATCGGTTGGCTTGGATGTGGCGCGTGTATCCTTTTTGTGCGACTGATGTCTTGTTGTTCCATAAATCTTTTGCCTTGGTGGGCGCCAGTTGGGAATTACTCGGTGGCGTGTTGGCCGGTATTCCTACTGTTCTAATCAGTCGTGAAGAACAACAAGATGTCGCTATTCTGTGCCAGCATATTTTAAAACAGCGCGTCAGTTACTTCCTTGCCTCACCCCCTTTGCTTGATGCACTTGAGCAATATATTAGCGGACAAGCCGCCCCATTATCATTAAAATCCTTGCGTATCACCACCACCAGCTCCGAACCTATCTCCCCCCAACTGGTTTCCCGTTGGCACCACAGTGTGCCCAATGCCCCCTTAATAAATTTATATGGTTTAACCGAGTGTTCTTCCAATATCGCTGTATATCACACGTTAGCCATGGAACCCCAGCACACCCATGTGCCATTGGGCAAGTCATTGGACAATGTGACCATCCATATCTTTAATGCCTATAATACGTTAGCGCCCGTGGGTGTTGTCGGTGAGATTTGTATAGCCGGGGCGTGTTTGGCCCTGGGATATTTAAATAACCCCGAATTGACCCACACCACCTTTACCCCGCCTGTGCCTGAACTAGCCGAATCTTCTGCGCGGTTGTTCCACAGCGGCGACTTTGGTCGCTGGAACTCCCTGGGCTTTCTCGAATACATGGGCCGCAGGGACGAACAAGTTAAAATACACGGTTACCGCATTGAATTGCTGGAAGTCGAACAATACATTATGAAACACCCATCGGTTAAAAAAGCAGCCGTTACTACCTTTGATGCTGCTACCGGGTGCAAAGAATTGGTCGCGTATGTCGTGGGCGGCGCAGATTTAAACGTGCAGGGCATACGTTCCTTTTTGGAAACGTTTCTGCCCCGCTATATGATTCCTACCCTCTATATCAAAATGGCACAATTGCCCGTCACCCCCAATGGCAAGGTCGATAAAAAGAATCTGCCTATTTCCGAGCTGGTGTTAATGGCTACCGGTGCCCAGTATTGTGCTCCCCGTGATACAGTTGAGGAAACAATGGCCCACATCTGGGAGACCCTATTGGAACGTCAACCCATTGGCATACGGGATAATTTTTTCCATATTGGCGGCCATTCATTAAAAGCCTCGCAACTGGCCGCTGTGATTCAGAAACAACTCCAGGTTACCGTGCCCTTACGCCTGATTTTCCAACATCCCACCATTGAAAGTTTAACCGCCAAGCTTTATCACCTGGATAAAAAGAGCGCTCAAACACCCAGTGTTCCCCTCGGTGCCATTGAAGCCAGTGAAGAGAAAGAGTATTATCCCTTATCGCCCGGGCAGACCCGTTTGTATTTTACCCAAAAGATGGATGAAACCCTCACTGTGTACAATCGCCCCATGGTCACATTATTAACCGGCGAGCTAAATATCAACCGCTTACATAGCGCCTTTAGTCAGCTCATCCAACGGCATGAAAGTTTAAGAAGCGCTTTTTTACTGCTGGAAAACACACCCGTGCAACGTATCTATGAAGAAGTGGATTTCCAATTGGAAAGGTATGATGTCACTTCTTCAAGCACAGCGCCTGAGTCTGATGCGATGTCTCTTATCCATTCATTTGTTCGTCCGTTTGATTTGTCTCGTGTGCCCTTGGTGCGGGTAGGTCTAATCAAAATCGCGCCTACCAGTTTTATATTAATCGTGGATATTCATCATATTGCCGCAGATGGCACCGCGCAACAGGTATTAAATAAAGAATTTACCCTTCTTTATCAGGGTCAAGACCTGCCCCCCCAACACATCCATTATCGCGATTATGTCCGCTGGTGGTTCAGTACAACCCTGCAAGAATCCATATCCCGGCAGCAGCAATACTGGGTACACCAATTCCCCGCTGCGATTCCTGTTTTAACGCTGCCCTATGATTATCCCCGGCCTGTTGTGCAGAGTTTTGCCGGTGGCACGCTCACCTTTCAGCTAGATGAAGCAGAAACTGCCGCCTTAAACGAATTGGCCCAGGCCGAGGAGATGACCCTCTTTATGGTGTTACTAAGCATCTATACTATCTTTCTTGCCAAGTTGAGCCAGCAGGACGATATCGTAGTGGGTGTTCCTATTGCCGGGCGCAGGCATGCCGATGTGGAAAACATCATCGGCATGTTTATTAATACCTTGCCCCTGCGTTTTTATCCCTCTGGTGAGAAACGGCTAGGTGATTTTCTATTGGCAGTCAAAGAAAAAACCTTGGCTGCTTTTGAGAACCAGGATTATCAATATGAAGAACTGGTAGAACAACTCGACGTCACCCGCGACACCGGGCGCAATCCCCTCTTTGATACCTTGTTCACTCTCCAGAACTTTACTATCGCCGCCGTTGAACTACCCGGTTTAACATTAACCCCCTATCCGTATGACAACAAAACCTCCAAGTTTGATTTCTCAATTATTGTTCTACCTATCGATAACACCTTATCTTTTACCTTTGAATACTGTTTAACATTATTTAACCCTGACACCATCCAGCGTTTTATTGCCTATTTTAAAAACATCATCACCGGCTTCCTGGAAAACACATTCCTGCCCATCTCCGCTTTAGAAATAATCCCGCCCCTGGAAAGAGCCCGTTTATTGGATGAATTTAACGCCACTACCACCCCTTACCCCGACCACAAAACCATCCATGAATTATTCTTCGACCAATCCCAACGCACCCCCGACACGATTGCCCTTGTGTTTCCCCGTGCCCTTTCATTCACCTACCAGGAATTAAATAAACAAGCCGATCTATTGGCCCACCATCTCTTTCAATCCGGGCTCACCCCCGACACCCTTGTTGCACTTCTGCTTGAGCCCTCCCCCCCCATGATTATTGCCATGCTCGCCATACTCAAAGCCGGTGGCGCGTATCTTCCCCTCGCTATCGCACATCCAGTTGAACGGTTAAAATTTATCTTAAATGACAGCCGTCCCCACCTGCTGCTCACGGTCACACCACTTTTGCCAAACCTCGACCTTTTCCCCCAGGAAAAAATCCTCTTGCTCGACCAACCCCTTCCCCCGTCTGATATGTACAATCCTCCCATTCAAAATTTTCCCCACCATCTCGCGTATGTCTTGTATACCTCCGGCACTACCGGTTTACCCAAGGGTGTGCTGGTAGAACATCGAAATGTCGTGAACGTCGTGTGCTGGTTTGGCAGGCAGTATCAATTACAACCCGGTGTGCGCGTGCTGTTGATGTCTGATTATACCTTTGATGCCAGTGTCAATCAAATTTTTGGTTCCGTATTACACGGTGTTTCCCTTTATGTGCCAGACAAAGAGTTATTAAACGATCTTGACCGCTTGCGGGATTATATCCGCGACAGTCGCATCAATCTCATCAATTTTGTCCCCCAGTTATTGTTTGAACTCCTCGGTCACAAACATAAATTACCTGATTTATGTACCGTGATTTCCGGGGCCGAGACACTCGAAGAAACCATCAAAGATACTCTCTTAAAAAAAGGGTATGCTTTATACAATCAATATGGCCCCACCGAAACCACCATTGATGTCTTATCCGCGCCATGTTCCCCCGCCCCCGTGACCCTTGGCACACCCATTGCCAACGTGCAGGTATACATTCTCGATCAATATCAGCAACTTGTTCCCATTGGTGTGCCCGGTGAATTGGTCGTGGCTGGTGCCGGTGTGGCCCGGGGCTATTTGAATAGAACCGAATTAACCACCACGACATTTATTCCCGATTTTATTGGCGGCAGCGAAAATAAACTATATCGTACCGGTGATCTCGTCTGTTGGCGTCCTGATGGTCAGATCCATTTTCTTGGGCGTATGGATATGCAAGTCAAAATACGCGGCTTCCGTATTGAATTGGGAGAGATAGAAAATCAATTGCTCACCCATCCTGAAATAAAAGAGGCCGTGGTTCTCGCGCATCATCGTACTCGCGGTGAGACCACCCTATGCGCGTATATCATCTTTAAAGAAACAACCACCCCGCCCCAACCCGGTGATACATTCGCTTTAAGAGAATACCTTTCCCAACGCTTACCCGATTATATGGTTCCCACCTACTTTGTGCTTTTGGATGCTATGCCCCGCACCCCGCAGGGCAAACTCAAGCCGCAGGATTTACCCGACCCTGATTTTGATTCAGCACCCGTGGAACATGTCCCGCCCCGCTCTAAAATTGAACTCCAATTGGCAGACATCTGGTCCCAAATCCTTCCCCTTAAAAAAGAGGCGATTGGAATCCACGATAATTTCTTTGCCCGTGGGGGTCATTCATTAAAAGCCATGGTTCTCGTTTCCAAGATTCACCGTGAATTAAATGTCAAGGTGCCGCTTGGTAAAGTGTTCCAATACCAAACTCTCCACCAGTTGGCCCGTTATATCCAGGATGCTGTGGCCGTCCAATACAGCGGGATTTTACCCATCGAAGAGAAAGAGTATTACCCCCTCTCTTCCGCGCAAAAAAGACTCTACTTCCTGCAACAATTGGACCCCACCAGTACCGGTTATAATATGCCCATGCTCTTGCCGTTAGGAAAAGGAATCGTTCGGGATAAACTGGAACGGGTTTTAATTCAATTAATCGCCAGACACCAAAGCTTACGTACCTCTTTTGAACGCGTGCATGAAGAGGTCGTGCAACGCATCCATCCTGCCCAGAGTATCGTGTTTACTCTGGATTATTATGAAGCCGATGAGACATCCTTTCCAGCCATAATCGCGGATTATATCCGGCCCTTTGATTTGAGTCGTGCCCCGTTACTGCGTTCCGGGTTAATCGCGCGCGCCGATGGCAATTTTATCTGGCTTGTGGATGTCCATCATATTGTGTCCGATGGCACGTCCCATACCATTCTGACCGAGGATTTTATCTTATTATATGAAGGCCAGGAACTCGCGCCTTTGTTGCTCCAGTACCGCGATTTTGCCACGTGGCAGAATCGCCTGTTTGCCAGTGGTGAAATCCTAACCCAGCAGCAGTATTGGTTGCAGTTGTATGCTGGCGATATTCCCCGTTTGAATCTAGCCACCGATTATAAACGCCCCGATGTGTTTACCTTTAAAGGTGATTATTGTTCCTTTATTCTGGAACCGGCAGAAGCAGTAAAATTTAAAGCCTTCGGTGCCCGTTTAGGCAGTACATTATATATGAATATCCTCGCTGCTTTAAATACCCTGTTTTATAAATATACCGGGCAAACCGATATCATCATTGGCAGTGGCACAGCCGGTCGCCGTCATACCGATCTCCAGGGTGTCGTGGGCATGTTCGTCAATACCCTGACCATGCGCAATTATCCCAGCGGTGCGCAGTCCTATGAGCAGTTTTTAAAGGAAGTGATTACCACCAGTGTGACCGCCTTTGAGAATCAAGATGTGCAGTTTGAGGAGCTTGTAGAAAAACTTGACCCCGAACGTGATCCTTCCCGTAATCCCCTGTTTGATGTCTCCATGGTTGTCCAGAATTTCCGCCGCGTAGGCGAAGGTATGCTGGCACAGGACAACATCAATTATGCCGAGGTCTTACCTTTGGCCGAGGAAGACCTGCCCGATCTGCAAAAAAGAAATGCCACCGCCAAATTCGACCTCACCTTTTTTGTCAGTGAAGCAGGAACAAACCTGTCCATCGGTATTCAATATTATACCGGGATATTTAAAGAAGCCACTATCCAGCGCCTCATCACCCATTTCAAAAATGTCATTCACGCCATCAATCAGAACCCGTCCATTTCCTTAAAAGAGATTGAGATCATTTCGCGCGCCGAAAAGCAGCAGATTATGGACACATTTAATGCCACGACCCAGGACTTTCCCAGCGCTAAAACCATCTCGCAATTATTTACCCAGCAGGTGGAAAAAACACCCCACCGTATTGTGTTAAGCGGGTTCAGTTTGCAAGTAGGGGAGCAGGTCACTCTCACGTATCAAGAATTATCTTTCCGCGCCTTGCAATTGGCCCATTATCTTGTTTATGAAAAGAATCTCCAGTCCGAAGAGCCTGTCGGTATATTGCTGCCTCACTGTGTCGAACGACCCATCGCCATCCTGGGCGCCCTGTTGGCCGGTGCAGCCTATGTGCCCCTGGACCCGTTGTATCCCAGGGAACGTATTAAAACCATTATCAATGACGCCCGGATCGGCTCCCTCTTCTCCAGTAAGAACTACCTTAATCTCTTGAATCGGTTGTTGTGGGAATGTGAATTCTTTCATAGTTATCTTTGTATCGATAGTTTTAATATTCTTCAGGAAGCCGAGAACGAACAAAACCAATTGATGGATGAAGCCCTGTGGGAGCATGTCGGTCAGAGTGCTACCGATGATATAACCGGTGGTGGCTGGGTAAGCAGTTATACAGGCCAGCCCTTTTCCCGCCAGGAAATGGATGAATACAGCCATAATATCCTGACTAAATTGGAACCGATCCTGCACAACGCGATGCGCGTTCTTGAAATCGGCTGTGCCTCCGGTATTACCATGTTCCAGTTGGCTCCCCGCGTTGGTTTTTATTATGGCACTGATCTGTCCCACGTTATTATCGAAAGCAATCAAAAAAGGGTTCTTGCCGAAGGTCTCCAACACATCACACTCCGCTGCCTCGCCGCCCATGAAGTCGATGCTTTGGCAGACGAAGTCCCCCCGTTTGAGCTCATTATTATTAATAGCGTCATCCAGTGCTTTCATGGCTATAATTATCTGCGCCAAGTCATAGATAAAGCCATTCGTTTATTGGGTGCTCACGGCTATCTCTTTATCGGCGATATCATGGACCTCGAAAAAAAAGAAGCCATGGTCCAGCACCTGCTCCAGTTCAAACAGACTCACCACGATAAAAACTATATTACCAAAACCGATTTTAGTACCGAGTTGTTTGTACCCAAAGTTTACTGGCAGGATTTAGCAGTTGACACCCAGCAGATCACCACCCTTGATTTTACTCCCAAGCTTCATACCATTGAAAATGAACTCACCCGCTACCGTTATGATTTATTAATAACCATCAATACGCATAAAACTTCCAGTAAACCCACCCCGAAAAAGAAGAATCAGGATGATCTAAGCCACCTTTCCTCTACCCCTTTCCTAGCCTCACCATCCCAACAAACCCCCAACACTCTCGCCTATATAATATTTACTTCCGGCACAACCGGAGTCCCCAAGGGGATTGCCGTCGAACATGTCGCGTTGGTCAATCTTTGTTATTGGGCCCTGTCCTATTATCACATCACCCCGGTTGATCACGCCACCTTGTATGCCGGTGTCGGGTTTGATGCCTCCGTATTGGAGTTATTCCCTTACCTGATTTGCGGTGCCTCATTAACCGTGATCCCCGAAAGCCAACGTTTGGATGTTTCCGCCTTAAATCAGTATTTCGAGCGGCAAAACATCACCATCAGTTATTTACCCACCCAATTTTGCCAGCAATTCACCGAGGAAACCAACCGCTCCTTGCGTATCTTATTAACCGGTGGCGATCAACTCCATGGTGCCACACCCCAACCCTACCAGTTACATAACAATTACGGTCCCACCGAAAACACCGTTGTCACCACCTGCGGTTTAATCGACCTCAACCACATCCATATTGGCAAACCCATCAGCAATAACCAGGTTTATGTATTAAATCCAGAGAGCCTGCAACTCCAACCCATTGGGATACCCGGCGAATTATACATCGCTGGCACTGGCCTTGCCCGTGGATACCTCAACAATCCCCAACTCACCCAGGATACTTTTTACTCGCTTCCCCCCACCAAACTCTACAAAACCGGCGACCTCACCCGCTGGTGCCCCGATGGTAACCTTGAATTTTTACAACGGATTGACCAACAAGTGAAAGTCCGTGGTTACCGCATCGAATTGGGCGAGATCGAACACCGCTTGCTCGCCCATCCCAACATCAAAGAAGCCATTGTTCTCGACCGCCCCACTGGCGACCGTGAAAAATATCTCTGTGCCTATATCGTTCTGTTTCACCCAGAAGCCGGTATCGACCCGATCAAACAACACCTTGCCAGTAGTTTACCCCATTATATGGTGCCCACCCAATTTGTTCTCTTAGCCAGTCTTCCCCTCACCCCCAACGGTAAAGTCGACCGCAAACTTTTGCTCCGCCACCAAGAAACTCCAGACCCCCTCTCTAGCGAAGACTTGGCTCCCGGTTCCGCCCTGGAAAAACAGGTTGCCGCCGTGTGGCAGGACGTGCTGCACATCGAACCCATCGGCCTGCATAAAAACTTCTTTGAAATCGGTGGCAACTCCATTTCCATCTTAAAAGTGCAGGTGAAATTAAAGAAACTTCTCGGTCAAGAGATTCCCGTGGTCAAACTCTTTAAATATCCCACCATTCACACCCTCGCCCATTACCTTGAAACCAGTGCCGCCGGAATCACCGAGGAATTGGCACTCGCCCCGCAGATTCAGCGCGGTCAAGAACTCCTAAAAGAACGTCTCACCCAGCAAGAACCCGAAACCCAGAACAATACCACCGCGATTGCCGTGATTGGTATGGCCGGTATTTTTCCCGGCGCCAATAATGTCGCCGAGTTCTGGGAGAATGTAAAGAACGGTATCGAATCCATTGTTTTTTTCTCCCCTGCCGAGCTTGAAGCTGCCGGTGTGGCTCCCGCCTTATTACAGGACCCCAATTTTATCAAGGCCGGAGGGTTCCTCCAGGGTATCGAGTATTTTGACCCCGCCTTTTTTAATTACACTCCCAGGGAAGCCGCGATCATGGACCCGCAGATGCGCATTTTTCACCAGTGCGTCTGGAATACCCTTGAAGATGGTGGCTATGATCCCTATACTTACCCGCATCGTATCGGTTTGTATGCCGGTTCTTCCCCCAATCTCAATTGGGAACTATTGACCATGTTTTCCGTTTTGGGTCCCACGTCCCGTGCCGATCGCTTCCAAGCCTTGCAGTTGCGTGATAAAGATTTTATCTGTTCCCGTGTTTCCTATAAATTAAATTTAAAAGGCCCCAGCTTCAGTGTGCAAACCGCCTGTTCCACCTCCCTTGTCGCCGTGCATCTCGCCGTGCAAGGATTATTAAACGGTGAATGTGAAATGGCCCTGGCTGGCGGTGTGACCATTTCTTTTCCCCCCAAGAATGGGTATTTATTTCAACCCGGCATGGTCAGTTCTCCCGATGGGCACTGCCGCGCCTTTGATATTTATGCCCAGGGTACAGTTGGCGGCAATGGCGCCGCAGTTCTGCTTTTAAAACGATTCACCGACGCTCAACGGGACCACGATAACATCCACGCCATTATCAGAGGCAGCGCCATTAATAATGATGGCTTCAGAAAAGTCAGTTACACCGCCCCCAGCGTTCTCGGCCAAGCCGAAGTCATTCGTGCGGCTCTAACCATGGCCGGAGTCCCAGCCGAAAGTATTTCCTATATCGAAACCCACGGCACTGCCACCGAACTCGGCGACCCCGTGGAAATCGAAGCCTTAAAGCTCGCCTTTAATACCAGCAAAAAGCAGTTTTGCGGCATTGGTTCCGTTAAAACCAATATCGGTCATTTGGATACCGCTGCCGGTGCAGCCGGTTTAATTAAAACGATATTGGCACTCAAACACCGTGTGCTGCCCCCCAGTCTTCATTTTCATGCCCCCAATGCCAAGCTCGGTATCGCGGATTCCCCTTTTTATGTCCTGTCACAATTAACCCCCTGGTTGACCCCCGGCAATTTACCCCGGCGGGCCGGTGTCAGTTCCCTTGGTATTGGTGGCACCAATGCCCATGTCATTGTCGAGGAATTTTCTGCCCCTATCCCGCGCCGTATAAATAAGCGGCCCCACCGTTTGCTGTTATTATCCGCCCGCACCCGTTCCAGTCTCCAGCGCGTGACCGATCATTTACTGCAACACGTGCAAAACAACCCCGGCCTCGATTTTGCCAATCTGACCTATACCTTGCAAGCCGGTCGGCACCCCATGCCCTATCGCAAGATCACCGTGTGTTCCGATTTGTCTGCTGCCGTGGAAAATCTCTCTTCCCCCTTACCCGGGAAAGTCACTGCTGCCTTTTGTCCTGAAGCCACCCCTGGGAAAGTGGTCTTTCTTTTTCCCAGCCAGGGTTCCCAGTATGTTAACATGGGTTTTGAGCTATATCAAACCGAACCCGTGTTCCGGGCCCAGATGGACCGTTGTTTTGCTATTTTATTGCCGTTAATGGGTGTAAATCTCAAGGAGATTCTTTATCCCACCCCTTCCAGTGAAAGCGCCCAGCCGCAAACCATGCATGCCATCTTTCAGATTAAAAATGCCCTGCCCCTCATTTTTACCATTTGCTATGCGTTGGCGCAATTGCTTATTACATGGGGTATCACCCCGTTTGCCATGATGGGGCACAGTATAGGCGAATATGTCGCTGCCTGTCTGGCCGGTGTTTTTTCCTTGGAAGAGGCACTTGCCATTGTGGTCACCCGTGGTCAATTGATGCAACGAATGCCCGGTGGCGCCATGCTCAGCGTGAATCTTCCCGCCGCCCAATTGGAACCCCTGCTGCTCACCCGTCCTGAAATCTCCTTGGCTGCCATCAACAGTTCGTCCCTGTGTGTTCTTTCCGGGCCCCGCGAAGCATTAGAAATTTTTGGCCTCGAATTAATGACCAAGGGTTGTGAGATTCGCCCGTTACATACCTCTCATGCCGGGCATTCCCCCTTGTTGGACCCCATCCTGGATACATTTGCCGCAAAAGTAAAACAGATTACCCTTAATAAACCGCAAATTCCTTATATTTCCAACTTATCCGGCACCTGGATCACAGCAGACGAGGTGCTGAACCCCTCGTATTGGTCGCGCCATTTGCGGCACACCGTGCAATTTTCCGCCGGGTTGGACGTTTTATTAAAGGAAGAGAATGTCATCTTCATTGAAGTCGGTCCCGGTCGCACCTTAACCACCATGCTCAACCACCATGACGCCAAAAAACCCGCGCATGTATCAGTCAATCTAATGCGTCATCCCCGTGAAAACGTCCCCGATGATTTGTTTTTCTTGCAGGGTATCGGCCAGTTGTGGCTTTACGGTCTGAACCTTCATTGGTCCCAATTATTTTCTGGTGAAACAATAAAGCGCATCTCTTTGCCCGGTTATCCCTTTGAAAAAACGCGTTATTGGTTGGATGAAAGTGTGTTTCAAAAAGCCCTCGACATGTTGCCCACCTTGGCTGTCACCCCCCCTATTCCCGAAACCGAAGAAAAGGAGACCAGCGAGATGAGTGCCGGTGTAATTTTGGAAGAGTATCAGCCCCCCCGCAATGAATTCGAGAAAAAGATTACCCGTTTGTGGCAGGAAGTCTTGGGTTTTGAGCAGATCGGGATTTATCACAATTTCTTCCATTTGAATGGCGATTCCCTGACCGCCACCCAGGTCATCTCCCGTATCAAAGAGCTCTTTATGGTAGAAGTCCCCTTAAAAGACTTTTTCGCCGAACCCACCATCGCCAGTTTAGCCCAGCGTGTCAAAGCACTCCTCGTAGACCGCATCAAAAACCTCTCTCCCGCAGAAAAGAAAAAGTTAGCAGGCCAATCATGAGGTGATGTTTACTTTTATTTTTTCGCCGCAGGCGTTTATGCCATTCAGAGTATAGTCGCTTCCAAGATACTCGCCCGAAATCGTATCCAAGACCTTCTTTTCGCCGCTTATTAATGCGCCAGGATGGCGCGTCTACGTAGACGCGCCATCCTTGTCGCATTTTTTTCTTTTTCCTAACTTCCTAGCCTCCTAACTTCCTAGCTTCCTTCTTCTCCCGTACCCGGTCTCTTCAATAAGCTTCTCCGCTTTTTCCTGATTCTCCGCCGCTGCTTTTTCCTTGCCTTCGGCCAGACACAGACGCGCCATTTCCAGATAATAGTCGCATAAATGGAGTTTCATGCCACCCAATTGGGCGATGTCGCGGGCTTCCTTAAGGTTTTCATGGGCCAGGGCATAGTTTTGCAGCAGGCGAAAACATTCCGCACGGGCCAGCAGGCCACGAGGTAAATGATGTTGACTCCCTGCTTCTCGCAGTCCCGCCACCGCGCGGTCCAGAAGGCTTTTGCCCTCGGCCAGTTCCGGTTTTTTGTGCCCGCTTAACGCCACCCGGCCCAAGGTGAGGTGATCTAAGGCAATATCTAAAATCCAGCCATTTCTTTTTGCAATCGCCAGCGCTTGCTCCGCCCGTGCCCGCACCTCTTTGACCACCGCCGGGGTGGGATTTTCAAGTAGCAGGTCGCAGAAGCGATACCCTGGCACCGAATAAAGGAAGGACTTCTCCGGTTGTCTTAGTTTTAGTTTGGCTTCGGCCTCGCGGAACCATGTTTCCGCTTCTGTTTTCGCGCCGGATTGCTGGAGGGCATCGGCAAGGGTGGTGCGATCACTTTCCTGCTCAAATTCATCCTCGCTCCGGTCGGCAAACAAAACACTCTGCCGGGCAGCCGCCACCGCCGCCGGGACATCACCCAGCGTCAGGTGCAGTTCGCTGAGGTTGGAGGCAGAAATGGCAGCCTCTACCCAGTCTTCCTGTATCACATTCATTTCCAATCCCGCTTTCATGGGCAAAATGGCCTCCTGCAGCCGCCCCACCGCACGCAGACGAAAGGCCGCCCAACTCAAGACCACCGCTTGGGTTGCCGCTGGCAGTCCCGCCACCGGTTGGCTCCAGGGTCGTGCGAAAAAATGCGCCAGCGCGGCTAAATCGGAACCAAACGCGCCCAGTTTCTTTGTACAATAATGCTCATTGCCTCTTTTAATCCGTTTCCAATACACCTCATCCAGCGCCTCCTGGTGTAACCCGGCCTTGCAGCCGTGGGCCACCGCTGCAAAAAGGGGTTCCATCTCCACCAGGGTAGCGGGCAACTCTTTCTCCGGCAGGTTTTTATAATAATGGTACAGCCGTTGGTGCGCCGCTTGCCAACCCGCCGGATTCTCTGTTCTTAACCGGTCGCCAAAATACTCCCGCACCAGCGGGTGCGCATCCAAGCGGCCCCCTTCACGGGCATTCTCTGCCGCCAGCAGATGCACCTGCCGCAACGCCGCAAGCGCCCACAACCACTCTTCCTCCCCAATGCCCGTTAACCGCTCCGTCACCCCGGCGATACTGGGCGCCGCCAGCAACGTCTCAATCGCCCCCGGTTCCACCGGACGATCAAACAACCCCAACAACGACAGAATATCCCGTTGCGCCGTCTGGCCCAGCCATTTGTCGTAAGCCGCCATCACCCGTTTGGCATGGACGCCGCGATCCCGATCATCCGTTAAACGGGGGATTTTATCACGACGGCGGATATCGCCCGCAAACACACTTTTAATATAATGCCCCAACAATGTGAGGGCCAACGCATGGCCGTGGTACTCGGTCACGGCCTTGCGGAAATCTGCGGGCGCACCCACGGTGGCACCCTGACTGTGTAACACCTGCACCCCCGCTTCTTCCCCCAGATGTTCCAGCGGGATTTCGCACACCCCGTGTTCCCGCAGATGGAGCAGGTCCGCCACCCCTTCCCGCGTCGAAATCACACACAACCCCTCGGCACCCGGCCCGGCACTGGCCCATTCCTTTAAAAAGACGGCCAAACCGGCATCTTTTAACCGGCCATCCATACCCGGCACCGTGCCCGGCGCGTATTGCAGCGGTTCCAAGCCGTCCAAGATGAGCAGCGTCTTGTGCTGCCGTAACAGCCCCAGCAAGAGGCGGCCCTTGTCCACCGGATTAAGCGAGACCGACGGCGGTGCGCCGAACCATTGCAAAGTCTCCTGGAAAAATTCATCCGCTGAACCCTGTTTGCCTTCCTCTGCGCCCTGACTGTAAAAAGACCAGCCATACACTTTTTCCGCGCCTCGGTAGTTGTCCTTTTTCATGTGTGCCAACCAGTCGTTCACCAGCGCCGTTTTGCCCACGCCGCCCCAGGCCACCAGGGTGACAATGGCCGTATGGGGATCGACCCAGGCTTCATCCAGTTGCTGCAACTCCTTTTCCCTGCCGAAGAGATGGGCGCCGCTGCTGGGTAATTTATATGTAGAAACGGATGGACAGGGCTGATGGGTTGTGGGTGCTGTGGGAATCGTGATTTGCTTCAACAGTCGTGCCAATTCCGGTTCCCAATTATTCTCCTGGGTAAAACTGGCGTAAGTGAAGAGAGATAAGCGATCTGGCAGCGTACATTTTTCCCGCATCAGGGGGAGCAGTCTTTTTTTTAAGTTGAGGGGGTCGCCGTGCATCAACAACAGACTTTCAAACTGCGCGTATTCGCTGTTAATCCAATTGGGGGTGAGGATCAGGAGGGTATATTGGCATTTTTTAACCGCTGTTTCCATATTGATCAGAGCGGGTTGGCCGATTTCAAAATCTTTGAAGTCAATATGTACTGTGACCCCGGCTCCTACCAATCGTGGTAGCAGCCACTCCTTGACCCACACGTCATCCTTGTGACTGTAACTGATAAAAACAGTGGCCATGCCTTACCTCGTGTTTATATTTTTTTATCAAGCTATAGTATACACCAGAGCGGGGAAAATAAGCAATTTATTGCCACTCTTTTTTGCATATGATATAATAGAAACAGGTGAAAACAAATGAAGAATAAAAAGTTGCCCATCGGGATCTCGGATTTTAAAAATATCATTGAAGGGGACTATTATTACGTTGACAAATCCCTCTTTATTAAAGAAGTCATAGATAGTGGAGATGCCATCCTCCTCCTGCCCCGTCCCCGTCGCTTTGGGAAAACCCTCAACATTTCCATGCTGGGATATTTTTATGATTGTTGTCCCATCACCTGGGCACCGGAGAGTGATGCACCCGCTCCGGCCACAGAAACCGAGGTCAATAGCAATAAAAATCTATTCACTTCCCTGGCCATATCTCAAGCGGGTCCAGAGTACCTGAATAAAATGGGGAGATACCCGGTTATTTTTATATCTTTCAGGGGGATCAAAGAGGAAAACTGGGATTCCTGCTGGCTCAAAATAAAACAACTGCTCCGCCAAGAATACCTGCGCCATCGCTACCTACTGGAAAGCCCTTTACTGGATGCCTATGAACGGAATTATTACCAAACCATCTTGGATACCAAAGGAAATCGTGTGGAAGATGAAAGCAGCTTGGAGAATCTCCTCATGTATTTAACCCGTTATTACAATAAACGGGCCGTTGTTTTAATCGACGAATACGATGCGCCAGTGCATGTCGGTTTTACCTATGATTATTATAAGGACATTATCTTGTTTATGCGCAACTTCCTCAATGGCGGCTTAAAAGACAAGGACCAATACCTGGAAAAAGGAGTGGTTACTGGCATCATGCGTATTGCCAAAGAATCCATCTTCTCTGGTTTTAACAATCCGGGTGTGTACACATTACTGGCGGAAGATTTTAACGATCATTTTGGTTTCACTGAAGCGGAAGTGAAAAACATGCTGGAGGATTTTGACGTGCTGGACATGCTTGAGCAAGTGCAGTTGTGGTATAATGGTTACCGCTTCGGGAACAAGGTTATTTATAATCCTTGGTCTATCATCAACTTCCTCCGCAGTAAGGAAAAAGAATTGGTTCCTTACTGGATCAATACCTCGGACAATGAAATCGTGAACTCCTTGTTATCTAAAGGCGGCTTGGCACTGCGGGAAGAATTGGAACAGCTCATCCGTGGTGAGTCGATAGAAAAAGCCATTGATGAAAATATCGTGCTTAAAGATATTAAAACCGACGACAACTCGTTATGGGGGTTCTTGTTAATGGGCGGCTACCTCAAATCCACTGCCAAAAGATGGGACCCGGCCTCCGCAACATTTTATTATACCCTTTCGATTCCCAATGAAGAGGTTAAGACGATATATACCCGGATTATCCAGCGTTATTTTATGGATAAAATAGAGAACAAAAAACTGCAAATCATGCTCAAGGCATTAATAGAAGGGGATATCCCCATCTTCGAGAAAATGTTAAAACAAATCGTGCTGGCCGTCTTCAGTTACCACGATTTCGGCAATGAACCGGAGCGAGTGTATCACGCGCTGGTCGCGGGCCTGCTTATTTGGATTACCAACACCCATGAAGTCAAATCCAACCGCGAATCCGGTTACGGCAGATACGATATTATGATTATCCCCAAAGACCTCGCTAAAATAGGTTACGTGATCGAGTTCAAATCCGTGGACCCAGAACTCAACGAAACCGTGGCCAATGCCACCGCCGCCGCGTTCAAACAAATCGAAGCCAAACAATACGAATCAGAACTCAAAGAACGGGGCATTACTCATATTAAGAAATTAGCGATAGCGTTCTCCGGGAAAGACGTCTTTGTCAAAGAAGGGTGAAAAAAAAAGAAAAAAGAAGACCACAGATTACTCAGATTAAAATGATTAGACAGATTGGTTTTTTTCTTTTTGTTTTAACCGTCTTTTAATCTGTGTCAATCATTTTAATCTGTGTAATCTGTGGGGGAAAATAAGCAATTTATTGCCACTCTTTTTTGCATATGATATAATGGGAACAGGTGAAACCAAATGAAGAATAAAAAATTGCCCATCGGGATCTCGGATTTTAAAGATATGATCACAGGGGACTATTATTACGTGGACAAATCCCTCTTTATTAAAGAAGTGTTGGACAGTGGAGATAAAATCCTCCTTCTGCCCCGTCCCCGTCGCTTTGGGAAAACCCTCAACATTTCCATGCTGGGATATTTTTACAATTGTTGCCCCATCACCTGGGCACCGGAGAGTGATGCACCTGCTCAGGCCACAGAAACGACGCCACTGGATAAAAGCAACGCGCATTTATTCACCTCCCTGGCCATATCCCAAGCTGGTCCAGAGTACTTGGACAAAATGGGTCAATTCCCGGTTATTTTTTTATCCCTCAGAGATGTCAAGGACGATACCTGGAGGTCGTGTTTTAATAAACTAAAAGAACTTATCCAAGACGAGTATTTAAAACATGATTACCTCCTGGACAGCCCCCTTATCAAACCCGCGGAAAAAGAGTATTATAAAAAAATTATCTCGTTAAAAGGCACCCAGGCGAACTATGAAAGCAGTTTGAAGAGACTGCTGGTTTTCTTAACCCGGTATTATGGAAAACGAGCGGTGATTTTGATTGACGAGTACGATGCCCCGGCGATAGCCGGTTTTAATTATGGTTATTATGATAAGGTCATTCTTTTTATCCGCAACTTTCTGGGTGGCGGGTTAAAAGACATGGACCAATACCTGGAAAAAGGGATTGTTACTGGAATTATGCGCATTACCAGGGAATCTATTTTTTCCGGCCTCAACAACCTTGGCGTGTATACATTACTGGCGGAAGATTTTTGCGACTATTTTGGGTTCACTGAAGCGGAAGTGAAAACCATGCTGGAGGATTTTGGGGTGATGGACATGTTTGAACAAGTGCAGTTCTGGTATAATGGCTACCGCTTCGGGAACAAGGTTATTTATAATCCTTGGTCTATCATCAACTTCCTCCGCAGTAAGGAAAAAGAATTGGTACCATACTGGATCAATACCTCGGACAATGAAATCGTGAACTCCTTGTTGTCTAAAGGGGGTATAGAACTACGGGAAGAATTGGAACAGCTCATCCGTGGGGAGTCGATAGAAAAAGCCATTGATGAAAATATCGTGCTTAAAGATATTAAAGTCGACGACAACTCGTTATGGGGGTTCTTGTTAATGGGGGGCTACCTCAAGCAGACAGCCAAACGGCAAGACGAGTTTTCCGGGAAGATGTACTATACGCTCTCCATTCCCAACAAAGAGGTAAAGGTCACCTATATCAACATAATAAACCGTTATTTTACGGATAAAATAGAAAACAAGAAATTGCAGGTCATGCTCAAGGCACTCATTGAAGGGGACATCATTCTTTTTGGGGAGCTGCTGCAAGATATAGTGGCCGCGATTTTTAGTTACCACGATTTCAGCCATGAACCGGAGCGCGTCTATCACGCCTTGGTCGCCGGGTTATTGGTTTGGATTACCAACACCCATGAAATTAAATCCAATCGCGAATCGGGTTACGGCAGATATGATATTTTGATCATCCCCAAAAACCTTTCGTTGCTGGGTTTTGTAATCGAATTTAAAGCGGTAAACAAACGCCGCAACGAAACGGTGGAGGATGCCACCGCCGCAGCACTGCAACAAATCGAAGCCAAACAATACGAATCCGAACTCAAAGAACGGGGCATCACCCACATTAAAAAATTAGCGATAGCGTTCTCCGGCAAAGAAGTCTTTGTCAAAGAAGGGTGAAAAAAAAAGGAAAAAGAAGACCACAGATTACTCAGATTAAAATGATTAGACAGATTGGTTTTTTTCTTTTTGTTTTAACCGTCTTTTAATCTGTGTCAATCATTTTAATCTGTGTAATCTGTGGGGGAAAATAAGCAATTTATTGCCACTCTTTTTTTCATATGATATAATGGGAACAGGTGAAACCAAATGAAGAATAAAAAGTTACCCATCGGTGTCTCGGATTTTAAAAAAGTTATTGAAGGGGATTATTACTACGTTGATAAATCCCTCTTTATTAAAGAAGTCATAGATAGTGGAGATTCAATCCTGCTCCTGCCCCGTCCCCGTCGCTTTGGGAAAACCCTCAACATTTCCATGCTGGGATATTTTTACAATTGTTGCCCCATCACCTGGGCACCGGAGAGTGATGCACCTGCTCAGGCCACAGAAACGACGCCACTGGATAAAAGCAACGCGCATTTATTCACCTCCCTGGCCATATCCCAAGCTGGTCCAGAGTACTTGGACAAAATGGGTCAATTCCCGGTTATTTTTTTATCCCTCAGAGATGTCAAGGACGATACCTGGAGGTCGTGTTTTAATAAACTAAAAGAACTTATCCAAGACGAGTATTTAAAACATGATTACCTCCTGGACAGCCCCCTTATCAAACCCGCGGAAAAAGAGTATTATAAAAAAATTATCTCGTTAAAAGGCACCCAGGCGAACTATGAAAGCAGTTTGAAGAGACTGCTGGTTTTCTTAACCCGGTATTATGGAAAACGAGCGGTGATTTTGATTGACGAGTACGATGCCCCGGCGATAGCCGGTTTTAATTATGGTTATTATGATAAGGTCATTCTTTTTATCCGCAACTTTCTGGGTGGCGGGTTAAAAGACATGGACCAATACCTGGAAAAAGGGATTGTTACTGGAATTATGCGCATTACCAGGGAATCCATTTTTTCCGGCCTCAACAACCTTGGCGTGTATACCCTGTTGTCAAAAGAGTTTAGCATGCATTTTGGGTTCACTGAAGCCGAGGTCACAACCATGTTAGAAGATTTCCAAGTACTCCATTTGTTGGACCAGGTGCAGTTGTGGTACAATGGGTACTGCTTTGGTGGCACCGTGATGTACAATCCCTGGTCCATCATCAATTTCTTACGTAGCGAGGAAAAAAAGTTCAAACCCTATTGGATCAATACCTCTGACAACCAACTGGTGGATTATTTATTATCCAAAGGCGGCAAAGAGCTTCACAAAGAATTGGAGCAACTGGTACGGGGAGAATCCATCGAAAAATCCATTGATGAAAACATCGTTTTAAAGGATGTCTCCCTGAGGGACGATGCGTTATGGGGTTTCCTGTTGATGGGCGGGTATCTGAAACAAACAGACGAAAGACAAGACGGGGCAGGTAAAATGTTTTATACCCTTTCTATTCCCAATATAGAGGTTAGGTTGTCCTATATCAGTATTATTGAGCACTATTTTTCCACTAAAATCGAAAACGAAACCCTGGAAACCATGCTAAAAGCCCTGCTTGAGGGTGACATCAAACTCTTTGAAAAGATGTTAAAACAAGTAGTGCTGGCGGTATTCAGTTACCACGATTTTGGCAAAGCACCGGAGAAAGTTTATCACGCGCTGGTCGCGGGCCTGCTTATTTGGATTACCAACACCCATGACGTCCGCTCCAACCGTGAATCCGGGTACGGTAGATACGATATCATGATTATTCCCAAGGACATCTCCAAGATCGGGTATGTGATTGAATTCAAAACCGTGGACCAAGATGATAATGAAACGGTAGAGGCAGCCATAAAAGCGGCCCTGGCCCAGATTGAAGCCCAAAGGTACGAAATCGAACTGAAAGAACGGGGCATCACCCACATTAAAAAATTGGCGATAGCGTTCTCCGGGAAAGACGTCTTTGTCAAAGAAGGGTGAAAAAAAAAGAAAAAAGAAGACCACATAAATCGGCCTATCCTTTATTCTTGATTGAGGTAGGTGAAATCGGGGAAAAAGGGGTTTTCGACGTCCAAGTGGCCGGTAATGGAAGGATACTCATTACCGGAAATGAGGAATTTGACTTTTTTGATATCCCTGAAATTGTAACAGATATTATTGACAAAAAAATAAATGAATTCCAATTCAGAACTGGTCCCAGAAGGGAAATTATTGAGTAAATCATCGCTGAAATCCACCACCATCATGTTTTTCGCATCAATCAGATAAACACTGCGCAGGGTCACACCCTCAGGTACAGGAACAATATACCCAGCTCTCTCTTTCATCAGCGAATCGAAAAATTGCCGGTACTTCACTTCCCGGGTACCGGACAGTTTTAATTCATAGGAAACAGGCTGCATCAACTCCGAACTCTCGGTAAAAAAAAAAGCCCTGACCTGCATGGTGACTGGTCCCTCGGCAGTGAGATTGGCACTACTGGTAACTGGAAGTTGCCCATTGGGCCGGGAATCTCGATTGGATTTCAAAAAAATAAAGAGGGAGACAGCAAAAAATAGTACGGCCAAGCCGAGTAAAGAATAAAGAATCTTCTTATTCATGTTCTATTTGATCAGATTGTTATGATAATAAATAAATTTGGAAACACCGGTATAAATAGTTTCAGCTACTTTCGCCAAGAACTCTTCATCTTTCAACTGTTTCTCTTCAGCAGCATTGGAAATAAAAGCGATCTCCACCAACACGGCGGGCATATCAGCACGCATCAACACCCTGAACGGTGCCTGCTTAACCCCTCTATTGCGGGTATTCATCAGCTCGTTCATCTCAAACTGCAAAAAATCGGCCAGCTTGCTGGACTCTTTGATGTACTCGGTCTGGGCCATATTCCACAGGATCATTTTTAAATCTTCACCACCCTCTGCCACAGTTTCGATCTCTTCCAATGAATTGTTCTCTTTCTCAGATAAGCGGAACGCTTCCTGGTCGGTGGCTTTTAAGCTGACATAATACGTTTCCGGCCCACGGGCGGATTTACGAAAGGAGGAATTGACATGGATAGAAATAAATAATTGCGCTTTTCTGTTATTGGCCACGCTCACACGGGAATTCAAGGACACTTCCTCGTCGCTATCGCGGGTCATGACCACGGCCAACCCTAACTTGGACTCAATCAACCGCCGCAGTTTCCGACTGACATTGAGGGTAATCTCTTTTTCCTGGATTTTACTCCGCCCCACTGCGCCCAAATCTGTACCACCATGCCCAGGGTCAATACAGATAGTTTCAATAATGAATCGTTTGGTGGGTTTCTCGGTCTGTTCGGGACTGGTTTCATCTGTCAATTGCATTTCTTTTTGGGGTTCTTCCTGGGGTGTGGGATTGGGTTTGTTTGGAACTGGTTCTTGTATTTTGGTTGCCATTTGTGAAGCAGGTGGGCTGGTCACGGTTATTTCTTTCCCGGTTTTATGCAGGTCAATGACCACGCGGTAGGGTTGTTCCAAGACGAAACTACGTTGAATTTTGTAAGCTGATTTAGTATGCAAACGAAAGACGCTATGACTCTCTTCCCAACGATGCACCACGCGATCCAGCAGTTTTGAGTTTCGGAATACCTCGATACTCTGGGGGACCTGGGCTTTCTCTTTTAATTCGATATCAATGGCATTTTCCACGGGTGCTACTTTGTATTCAAAACTCCTGTCCCCTTCAAGTACCACGCGGGTATAGCCCTCATGATCATAGGTGCGAATATTAACAGAGAGTGGGAATAATGAAATAGCGGTGAGAAACAAGACAATGGCAAATGGTAATTTCTTTCTCATTCAGTTGCAATCACTGGTGACCTACAAAATATTTTCCACTATCTATTCATGGTGATGGTGGAGGCGGCGGGAATCGAACCCGCGTCCAATAAAGACCCGATTAAAGCATCTACAGACATATTTTGTTTTAATACAACCGCCGGTGAAAAACAAGCAAAAACCCGAACGATCGACCCTCTTGGTTTTTCATCCAAGGTGAACAAAAGGCAGATCCACCAAGTTATATCCTGCTAAGTGACGCCCTCAAAACCCCACAGGAAAGGGCAGTGAGAACGGCAACGTAATCTCTTACGCTGCGAGTGGTAATTGATTTGCTTTTATTGTTTATGAGCTGTTTAGTGAGTAACTCGACTCAACCTGCAACTTTAACCTCATCAATACTGTCGAACCCATTTCGCCCCCGTCTTCAAAAAGCCGGTGCTAATGCTCCGGTTTGTTACACGAGCGAAGGTAATGGCGGGGCCGACGAGACTCGAACTCGCGACCTCTGACGTGACAGGCCAGCGTTCTAACCGACTGAACTACGACCCCATTCCTATTACTTACCACATGGGTGGTAGAGGACTTGAACCTCTGACCCTCGGCGTGTAAAACCGATGCTCTACCAGCTGAGCTAACCACCCAACCAGTATTGACATTTAGAATAATACCTCATTTCTCAGTGGATGTCAACAGGTAACGTTACTTTTTTTCCAGAGAATTCTTTTTTTTGCACACACTCTTGCTGTTGACGCGGGTTTTCCAGTTAATTTTACAGTTAATTTTATTTTTTTTCCCGGTAGCTCTTGAAAATAAATGGGATTTATTGGAGAATAGTCTTTTGGATTATTGCCGATTGAATGACCAAAAAGGAGGTTCACATGAGCGTAAAGATATATTTTAAGCATTCCACCCGCTGCCCGATCAGTGCGGGGGCAAAGATTGAGATGGATCGTTTTTTAAGGCACAATGAAGAGAGCGGGGAGTTTAAATTTGATTATGAATTAATCGACGTGATCTCGAATCGACCCCGTTCCAATGAAATTGAGACGCAATTGGGCATCCAACACGAATCTCCGCAAATTATTCTTGCCACGGATGCGAACCAAGTGATCTGGTCGGCATCGCACCGCGCTATCACTGAAGCGGGGATCAAAACGGCATTGCAGAATATGTAGGGCACAGGCCAGACGATGGTTTGATCGTCTGGCCTGCGCTATATTCACATTACTTCAATATTACTTTAATATTACTTTTTCATACTGGAAGGAAGTTCCAGTCCAAAGCCGGAGACTTTGTCTTCCCGTTTTAAGAGGAACGCAAAAAGCATACCGGCCAAACCGAGGAAGGCCAACATCAAGATAGCCGTGGTATAATTATAGGTGGCCTGCTTGGCATCAATCATCTGGGCGGTAATACCAGGGTTGGTCACTTCCAACACTTTTCCGATCAGGTAGAAGAACATCATTAAACCCCAATTCTGGATGGTAAACATCATGGAATACGCCAATCCGAGTCTTCTTTCCACGACAATTTTAGTCACGGATGGCCACATGGCGGCGGGCACAAGGGAAAAGGCCACACCAAGGGCAAACAGGGCGATGTAAGGGGGGAGCATGGTTAATGACAGGGTCAAGTGGGCACAAATCAATAACAATGAGCCAATAATCATCAACGAGGCACTCTTGCCTTTTTTATCGACCAATCGTCCGAAGATCACGGTAAACACGATGGCTCCGATAGGAATAAAACCGGTTACCTTGGCGGCCACTTTGGTTTCAAAACCGAATTTATTGACCAGCATATCGGTGGCATAGCCCATAAAAGGGAATACAGCGGCATAGAAGGTGACACACAGGGCGGTAATATAAAGAAAGGATTTATTGGTCAAGAGATCAATTAAACCAGTGCTGCGTAACCAGGGCATAAACCCGCCTTTTGCATCTGCGGCGGCTTTATCAGCAACGGCTTTTTCCGTGGCTTTTTGTTCGCTGGATTTGGCAGCTTCCTCGACTTCACCGAGTTCTGCGAGTTGTTTGTCCATCTTGATATCAAAGATGGTATAAACAAGGAAGGACAACATAGCAATAGCAGCCAAACCAAAACCGAACCACAACACGGTGGGGAAGCTGGGATAAAGATTCCCGACCATGGACCCGGCCAAAACAGGGGCTAACATGATGGCAGAAGCAGAACCAAGACGACCGACACCCATGTTAATGGCAAAAGCCAAAGCCAATTCTTTGCCTTTAAACCACTTGACCACGACGGTTTGCACTAACACGCAACAGGTTTCCAAACCCAACCCGAAAAGCAATCGCCCCAAGATCATCACCTTCAACTGGGGGGAATACTGGGGCAAAAAAGAGCCCATGAATTGATAGCCGAAACCACCATTCACAAAATAGCTGCTGCCACCATACGCGATCAGAAAGGAACCGAGGGTGGCAATACCAACAAAGGCGACGCCTGTCCTACGAACCCCCAGTTTATCCAGAATAATGCCACCGACAATAATCATGCCGATGGTATTAAAAAAACCGACGGAACCCAGGAGCAAGCCGTAATCGCTGCTGCTCATTTTGAGCTGGGTTTCCATGATACCTTTCATCCCGGAAAAAATGTCGTTGATGTAATAGGTGGCAAACATAATCACGGCGACCAAGCTTAACATGCTCCATCTCATGGCCGCGGAATCATTTAACTTTTGCTTGAATTCGTTCATTGAACACTCCTTTTTATTAAAAACAGATTACCACAGATTTTACAAAAAAAGGTACAAACAGAGTTACTAAGAGTTTTTTAAGAGTTATACGGCTTTAAAGAGGAAATAGTTCTTTTTTCCTTTTTGGATCAAGATATATTTCCCGTTCAAGAGGGCCTCGGTTTTTACAACCACGTGTTCATTGGGAACTTTCTCTTTATTGAGACTGACCCCGCCGCCTGCCAGCATACGCCGTGCTTCGCCCTTGGAAGGAAATACCTGGGAAAGGGTAACCAAGAGTTCGACGATATTAATGCCAGCGGTTAATTGGGCGTTGGAAATTTCAAATTGGGGCACGCCTTCAAACACGGACATAAAATCGGCTTCAGACAACTTCTTCAATGACTCGGCTGTCCCCTTGCCAAATAAAATCTGCGCGGCTTCGACCGCGGTCTCATAATCCTCGGGAGAATGCACCATACGGGTCACTTCTTCACCTAGCTTCTTTTGCAAGAGACGCAGGTGCGGAGCTTGTTGATGCTCAATGACCAATTGTTCGACTGCCTGCTTGGATAACAAGGTGAAAATCTTGATATACTTCTCAGCATCAACATCAGAGACATTGAGCCAGAACTGGTAGAACCGGTAGGGAGAGGTATACCTTGGGTCGAGCCAGACATTGCCAGACTCGGTTTTTCCGAATTTACCACCATCCGCCTTGGTGATCAACGGGCAGGTGAGGGCAAAACCTTCACCGCCGCATTTACGGCGAATCAACTCGGTGCCCGCGGTAATATTCCCCCACTGATCGGAACCGCCCATTTGTAACTTGCAGTTCTTGGTGGTATATAAATGGTAAAAATCATAGCCTTGCACGAGTTGATAGGAAAACTCGGTGAAAGAGAGCCCGGTTTCCAAACGCTTTTGCACGGAATCCTTGGCCATCATATAATTAACCGAGAGATACTTGCCAACATCCCGTAAAAAGGAGAGGAAGCTGAACTCTTTCATCCAATCGTAATTGTTGACCAGCTCGGCGCCATTTTCCAGGTTGGGGTTAAAATCAAGGAACTTAAGTAACTGGGTTTTAATGCACTCCTGATTATGGCGGAGCACCTCTTCGTCCAGTAGCTTTCTTTCCTCTGATTTGCCGGAGGGATCGCCGATCATACCGGTGGCACCGCCCACCAGAGCGATGGGCTTGTGCCCGGCCAGTTGTAAATGCTTGAGCATCATCACACTAACAAGATGGCCGATATGGAGAGAATCGGCAGTCGGGTCGATCCCCACATAGGCCGAAATTCGCTCTTTTTCCAGTAGTTGGCTGGTGCCCGGCATGATATCGTGTATCATGCCGCGCCATTCCAGTTCTTCGACAAAATTTAATTTCAAAGTTACACCAGTGACATGCCCACTTCCACGGCACGCAAGTTTAATTCCAGAAAGTCTTTGGGAGCCCACTCTTTAATAAAAGCCATCATATTATCGTAATTGATAATATTGGTCAGTTTCTGCGTCATAGCCAGGGTGACTACCGAAGTCAACACGATGTTTCCCACTTGTTTCTTGGTTTCATTGATAATCGGCACCTGGTAGAGTTTCCAGTTGCGCGTATCACCCAGGTCTTTTACCAGGTTGCAATCCACTACGACGATAGCATCGTCTTTTAGACGGCTTCTGTAGAGATCGAAAGGCTTTTGAAAGGTACAGACCATAAAATCAATGGCACTGGCCTGGGGAAAGAGTATTCGTTCGTCGGAAATAATGATGTCCACCTTGGTCGGGCCACCACGTACCGTGGCTGTATAGGTGGGACTTTCCAGGGCGAATTTATCTTCCATCTTAACCGCGATATCCACCAACAGGGCGCCGGCGGTAATAATACCCTGGCCACCCACTGCTCCATATCTTATTTCATACCTGCTCATGTTGTCCTCACTCCGTTTCCACTGCTGCCGCTCTTTCTTTGGCAGTAGGTACGATATGTTGATAGTACAGCTCGGTATATTCCAGCCGTTCTTTGTCTTCAGCTAATATGCCCACGGGGAATTTCCCTTCCCGTTCTGAAAGTTCCAACTGTTCGAATTTGGATTTGGGAAAGCTGTTCCCCTCGATCCATTTGGTCATGGTCAGGGGGTCTTTCATCTTGTTTTTGCGGCCCAGGTTGATGTGACAATTGCTGATCACTTCGACCACGGAAAAGCCCTTGTGTTGAAAGGATTTTTTAATGACCTGTTTGAGGGGCAGCATATGCGTGACGGTTTCCCGTGCTACAAAGGAGGCGCGGGCAGCGATCATGAGTTCACTGGCCAAAAATTTTGGCTCGATATTGCCATAGGGGGTGGTTTCGGTAATGAAGTGCTGGGGGGTCAAGGGTGAAACCTGTCCGCCGGTCATGCCATAGATGCCGTTGTTGATGAGGATCATTTTGATGCCGATATTACGACGGGCGGCGTGGATCAGATGATTACCACCGATAGCCAATGCATCACCATCACCGGAGATAACAACCACTGTCTTTTCGGGGCGGGCTAACTTGATGCCAGTGGCAAAAGTGAGTGCGCGACCGTGGGTGGTATGCAGGGTATTGGTATTGAAGAAAGTGGGCATACGGCCCGAACAACCGATACCGGCCACCACGATGATATCATTGGGGTCCAGGTCGAGTTCCGCAAACGACATGGCAATCGCCTTTAAAACTATACCGTCGCCACAACCCGGGCACCAGGGTGTCGGGAAGGTGCGGTAGCGAATATATTTTTCATAGTCTCTCATTTGTAAAACTCCTTTACTGCATCAATAATTTCATTGGGGGTGAAGGGGATGCCGTTGGCCCGTAACAGGGCGCGATCATCGACATCGTCAGGGGCGATGCGCTCGACTTCATATTTCATTTGCCCCATGTTCATTTCCACGGTAAGAATTTTTTTAATCCTCTTGAATCGGTCCTGCATTGCCTTTTTAGGAAAGGGCCAGATGGTTAAAGCCTGGAACAAGCCGACTTTAATTCCCTGTTCCCGGGCGGCTTTCACCGCGGCTAAAGAGGAACGGGCGGATACGCCGAAACTGAAGATCATGACATCGGCATCTTCCATTTCGTATTCTTTGAACTCCACGATCTCATCCATGTAGTGATAAATTTTCTGCATGCGCAGGGTTTGTTGTTTATGAACCGTTGGCGGGTCAGTGGTGGGCCAGCCATGAGAATCGTGTTCCAAACCGTCGATATGAATGGGATAACCCTTGAAAAAATCCACGCGGGGTGGATTTTCACCAATGTTGCGGTCATATATATTCAAATCTTCAATTTTATTATCTTCGCTTATATAAATCTGGAGCGTTTTGGGGTCTGGGATCATAATATCTTCATGGGCTTTACCGATAACCTCGTCCATCAGCAGGATAACGGGTGTCCAGAATTTTTCGGACAGGTTAAAGGCGCGGATGGTTTCAGAGTAGATTTCATCTGAAAAGGCGGGGTAAAGAACAATAATTGGATGATCGCCGTGAGTACCCCAGCGGGCTTGCATCATATCCGCTTGTGCGGGTTTGGTGGGTAGTCCAGTGGAAGGGCCGCCGCGCATAACGTTGATAATGACCAATGGGATTTCGCCCATAACGGCCATGCCCAGGTGTTCTTGCATCAGGGAAAAACCGGGACCACTGGTAGCGGTCAACACTTTTTTACCAGCCAGGGAGGCACCGATACAGGCACCCAGGGAGGCAATCTCATCTTCCATCTGGATAAAGTCATAACCCAATGAGGGTAATACCCGTGACATGTATTGGGCTACTTCTGAGGAAGGGGTAATGGGATACCCGGCGAAAAAATTGCATCCCGCTGCAATGGCAGCTTTCGCTGCGATAATGTTTCCTTGTAATACTTCTCGCTTACTCATTTTACACCTTCTTCTCGTTCTTTTCTTCCGTCTCGTAATTGACAAATATCGCAAAATCGGGGCAGCGCTGTTCGCACAGTTTGCAACCGATGCAATATTCCGGGGCGTCAACTTTGACTGACACGCCGAATTTACTTTCGATGTTGTCCTCTAATTGGAGTGTTCCAGTGGGACAGACATCCACACATAGGCCGCACCCCTTGCAATAGATGGGCACGACTGTAATTTTGTTGGTTTTCGCAGAAGGCTTTTTTTTCTCACGACGGGCTTTGCCCTCTTCGTTGGCCTTGCGTTCAAATTTTTCCATAATTCACCTCAAATAATGGATATGTATTGTTAATTATCATGATAAAGAGACATGCGGCGAGGGTTTCGCCTTACGGTTGGACAGGGCATACAGGTTGGGGGACAACTACCCATTCCGGGCGTCCCCCTCAAATTGCTTGCTATACTAGTCATTTGTGTTGCAGTAAAGATGATATCATAATTTTTGGTTGTTTCAAATGCTTTTGCGTTTTTTTTTATTTTTTTTTTAATTCTTTTTGTCCTATAACATGGTGTAGGACGTCTGGAAAATGAAATGATGACATCATTGGGGGGTAAGACAAAAGTAACAGAAAAAAAAACAAAAACAATCAGGAGGTATATGATGAAAAACAAAATGTTTGCCAGTTTGATTGAGAAACCAGAAGCCACGGCGCAGTGGTGGTTATTTCCAATGTCGTTATTGGTTCATGCCGTGGTGCTTGCCAGTGTATTCGTGGCCCCATTATTAAGTGATAGTGTAAATATGCCGGCATTAAAAATCGTAACGGTGGCATTAATTTCAGCACCTCCACCCGCGCCCGTGCAAACGGCAGCCAAAGCAAAAGGAGGACACCGCCGGGAAGCAGCCAAAGATAAACCTGAGTCCGCGCTTAAACCAGCACCCCGGCATCCTTTGTTGGCGATCTCAAAAATCCCTGACGAGATTGTGCCAGAGAATATGGATGATTATGGTGACCCGGAGGGTTCAGAGGACGGTGGGAGGCGTGCCTGGGGCACCGTCTTTGATTGAACGGGATCGCTCTGGCATGAATGATCAGGCCATTCCCAGCCATGTGACGCCGCCCAGGCTGATCAAAAAAATCATGCCGCTGTATCCTGAGATAGCGCAAAAGTCCCATGTTCAAGGCAGTGTGATCTTGGAAGCGGTGACGGATATTTCGGGCCGGGTGGCCAAAGTACGTGTTATCACGGGCCACCCACTATTGCAAGTAGCGGCAATACAAGCAGTGCAGCAGTGGGTATACGAACCGTATATTATTAACGGTTACCCGAAGGCGGTTGTGTTTACGGTCTCAGACCTCCTGACTTCGGGCGGTCCCCTATCAGTTAAAAAGGCACATTATCAAT
>CAZCVI010000057.1:0-48090 GCA_964502145.1 uncultured Clostridia bacterium | reverse complement strand
AGGCTAAAATTGACATGGATGCGTCGGTAGTCAAAAGCCAAAAAGAGCACGCCTTGTACCGTGTCTGCTTGCCCTAACTTCTTTTGGGGGGGTAATTGTGCTATTATTTGATAATCTTTGGGGGCTCTCTTTTGTGTTTTCATAGTCGGAAACTAGAATATACACGAAAGAGAGTGCTTTTTAAAGTGTTTTTTAAAAAATATTGGCGATAAAAAAGGAACCTCAACGCGGTACCGTTACCGCGGAGCGGTTTAGTTCACTAGAAAATTATAAAAATAATCACAAAGCTAAAACGGACGAAACATATTTTCACCACTTAATCAAAAGTCTTCAGAGGGTAAATTTATTTTCTTAGAATAATTCCATCTGGTCACCCAATATCGACCACTTCACGGTAGGGGTGAGAAATTCGGTGCCTTTATAACCCATTTGACAAATCTCGCCGATAGTGGCGATGAAAGCCAGGGTAACGGCAGGCACACTCTCATCCTGGATACCCAAACTGGAAAGAATCCCCCTCACTTCCAACCAATCCCTGAGATACTTATTCATCTCATTATTGTACCCATTCAAGGTATTTACATCCTGTTGGAGTGTGGCCTGGGAGAAGCTGATTTTCGCGGCATTGCGAAAGTTCTGCACGATCTTTACCAAGTTCTTGGCATTGCGACCGGTGCTCCAGGCAATATTCAAGTAATGCCGGTCCAATATGGGCACGGTAGTCATATCACGAGGTACAGTGGGATTTTCCTTGTCTATTTCATATTTGCTCAATGCATCCCCCAACTCCCCGGAAGCAGCGATATCTTTAATCTGGCCATAGACATCGTTTGAACATAAATACCACTTGAACAATACATTGGTAAAGGCGAGATACTTGTCGCTGTTATCAACAAAATAGCAACTCAACTGGATTTGCAGGGCTTTATTTTCAATTTCGCTATCGGCTGTATTCAATAACATCTGCAAATCATCGGAGGTAAAAACCATATTTAAGCCAATTTCAGCACCCATGCTCTTCCCTTCAGTCGAAGCTTGTAGAGCCAATTGATCGTACCGCTGCACTACTTTTTGCATACTATCAAGGGAAATCAAATCACTGCCAGCAACACTGCCAAGATAAGATTTTAACTCTTTGTCGCTTAACTTGGTGTCGCTGTAAGTCATAGCAAGACCACTGCCGATAAGTTTCAAAACGGAAAAATCCGCACCCACAGGAACGGCCCCGGGAATCTCAAAATTATTGATGAACTGCACGGTGCGCATTTCCCCCAACCCGGAGAACACTCTCTGAAATTCTGCCATAGTACTGGCCAACATGATATTGCCTGCTACATCGACCTCGACCTGCACATCGGAACTCATCAGAGTCTGGGAAGTAAATTGGGCACCGAAAATATTTAAGGTGATATCACTGGTCATTTTATGACTGGCACTTGCCTTAAAATTTCCACCACTCAACATGATCCCATCCGAACCATTCACACTTTTCCCGGCAGCTTCCAAAGCATTGCTGAAATTGCCTGCCAACATCTCTTGATAATAAGCACCCGCATTGGCATTGGAAGTATCGACCTGGAATTCCAGAAAGGTATTCATAGCATCGCTGGATTCACTAATACGTTTGATATACATGCCTAAAGTCAAACTCTTAGACGTGGCTATAGCATCGGTAATCTTTTTCCGCAAGTTCTGGTACTTGGTTAAATAGGCAATCACGGGGCCCAGTAACTGTTGGGAAATCGTATTGATATCGCCAATCAGCGTCTTCATATCAACACCCACCGTTTCCAACGGCTTAAAAAGTACGGTCACTATATTCTGATTATCGGTGATGATTTTGGTTAGATAGGTCTTCAATTGATTTTCAAGATCATTGAGCAGCCCATTCATTTTACTGGAAGCAGTATCAATCACCTTTTTCGCCAGATCCGTAGCGAGTTTGAGATCAGCCACGATTTTAGTAAGTAGCTTGAGACCTTCGTCGCCAACATGGGTGGCTAATAAGGTAAGTTCGCTATTAAGGGCTGTCTTCGCGGCTTCACCGAAAACATTGGATAAATCTGCGGCCCGACTATCTCCCACCAGCGCGGAAACCAACGCGTTCTTTAATGTATCTTCAGTCCCACCTGCCCCCACCTTTAACAGATCAGCCAACTGTTTGATCACCTCTTGTTTTAAGAGGTCGCCCATATTTAAATAGGGAGTTAAAGCGGTCAATAAAGCGGAGGCATCCGGCATGTATTTCTTGATAACAGCATCACCTACCACATCCAGACCAGATATCCCAATAGAAGCACCCAGAGAGAACGTGCTGGATTTTGAGGAAGAGGTGGCCTTGAACACCTTCACATTAAGTGTATTCCTGTTCTGGGAATTCGGTTTGACCAAGACATTCCAACTGCCAGCTAAATTTAACTTGGCTTGGTAACCCGCCTGCACACTGGCTCCCACCTGCGCCTTGGTGTCAAGGTCCACGGACGTGTCTTTTACATTGAACTGGGTTCCCCAGGTTGTGCCCGCACTGATGCCTAAATTGGCGATCAAGGTGCCACCGATATTTAATTGTATGGCAGCCAGATTGTTTTTCATTTCAGCCGCAATATCCACCGCATCCAGAGGTGAGGCCAAGTGCGGCAAATCATGAATCAAGGCTTCCACAAACAACCACTTGGCAGAATCGGTGTAATAATAATCAAGGGTAGCGGTCCCGGTAATGCTGAGACCAGCGCTCACACTGCTGGTACTGCCAATAAATCCCAGGGGCAGAGAACCACCAGCACCAAGCACCAAGTTACCCAACAATCCCAGTTTGAACATACGTTCTGTGTCTGCGCAAGTGAGACCAACGCTTTGTAGGGGAACGGCATTTTTATCCATGGCCTGCATGACCAGAGACAGACCGGCATTGGCTTTAAAATTAATCAGACTCTGCCACGGTCCTTTTATATTACCGTAATTCACCCCCAGACCATCTTGGCCCAGTATTGCCCAGGTGCAGGGATTATTATTTTCCGCCAATGAAAGGGTTAAAATGGTTCGTACATCTGCGGGAATTTTCTGCCAAAAGGTCCTGAGATCGTTCACTGTAGCGGTGAAGTTTAATTTAGCGACAATCGTATCCACCAGATTTTTTTGGGGTGGTGGCAAGGTATTCGCACAGAATTGGGAGAACACGTTTACCGCTTGCCTCCAATCAGGATTGCCGTCTTTATCTATAAATTGTGCCGCCAGTTCATCCAGAACCTTGAGCGCTTTGTCCCTGACACTCTCATTAAACCACTCTTTTAAATTCATTGCTGCCCTCCATTCTTTTAATCGGAAATCAAACAAATAAATCAAACGAATAAATCAAACTTTAGCAAAAGAAAAAATGAAAGTCAAGTATTAATTTTTCCAACCTTCTCCCTTAACCTGGATTCACCATCAGATTCTTGAAAAAACATGGACGATATGGACAGAGTGGACGATATGGACGATGTGGCGCAAAAATAAAAGCATTTTTTTGTCCATATCGTCCACTCTGTCCATATCGTCCACAACGACTTCAGAAATTTGGCGGTGAATTCAGGTATTGCAAAAGGTCTTGACTTTTGATTTGCTTTGGTTTATCGTATGAGTAACGTGAAAACGTGTAGACTTATACAATAAAATTAGATAATTTTTAAAGGAAGATACAAATGAAAATGGCACCAAAATATTTTCATATTTCCCGCCAAGCACGGGATAAATATAAGTTCCAGCGCTCTTTTTTCGCTATTTCCGGCAGCGTTGTATTCGCCGATTTCCAAGCCGTGCGGCAATTCACGCAACAATTAAAAGACAATAGCGCCAAAGCCAGCGACATCAATTCCATGGGTCTGATCCACGAGGTCTTCCACCATATGATCGACCTATTCCAAAAACAAATCAACCCGGCAGGGATGAAAAAAGCACTGCTTTGGCTGGAAAAAAAAATAGGCGCGGATGCCGTTAACCAATCCCTGCTCCTCTTCACCACCCAGTTCCCACCGGACCCCGTTTTTTTGGGCACAGTCACAGTACAAGAATACTTAAACGGTGAAACAGACCACATCTCGCACCGCCAATTACTCTTGGAAGAGATGTTGCTCCTGTGGCTGGGCAATGTTAATCCAGCGCAAAAAAAATATAAAAAATTACTGTTCGACGATGCACCATTAATAGAAAGCTCAGCCTACGGGGCCATAATCGAACATTTGGAACGTTTTTTCCAGGGCGAACCATTGTTCGGCCCGGACCAGATGAACCTGATCGCGTTGCTCCGTAGCCCGGCTATCGCCGTTCCTGATTCCCTCAGCGGACAACTCGGCTACATTCGCCGCGAATGGGGGGTCTTGCTGGGAGATTTGCTGGATAAACTGCTGCAAGGACTCGACCTGATCAAAGAAGAAGAAAAATCCGGCAGCATGGGACCTGGAGAAATACCGGTTTACGACTTTTCCCATTATGCGCTGTCCAAAGAATACGAGCGTTTCACCGCAGACCATCATTGGATGCCCTGTCTGGTATTGATGGCCAAAAGCAGCTACGTGTGGCTGGATCAACTGTCGAAAAAATATGACCGCCATATCCACCGCCTGGACCAAGTGCCGGATGAAGAACTGGACATACTGGCCAGCCGTGGTTTCTCCGGGCTGTGGCTGATCGGTTTATGGGAACGTAGCCGCGCTTCGGAACAAATCAAACGGATATGCGGTAACCCGGAAGCAGTGGCTTCGGCTTATTCTGTTTACGAATACCGCATCGCCGATTCCCTGGGTGGTGAAGCGGCATTGTATAACTTAAAACACCGTGCCTGGCAACGGGGCCTACGAATGGCCAGCGACATGGTGCCCAATCACATGGGCATTGACTCGCCCTGGGTCGTAGAACACCCAGACTGGTTCCTCTCACTCCCCTACTGCCCTTATCCAGCCTACTCGTTTAATGGTGTTAACCTCTCTACCGACTCCCGCGTCAGTATTTTTCTGGAAGACCACTACTACGACCGCACTGATGCGGCGGTGGTGTTCAAATGGGTCAATAATCACAGCGGGGAAGTGCGCTACATGTATCACGGCAACGACGGCACCTCCATGCCCTGGAACGATACAGCACAACTGAACTACCTCAACCCGGAAACACGGGAAGCGGTCACGCGCACTATTTTTTCCGTGGCCGAGATGTTCCCCGTTATCCGTTTTGACGCGGCTATGACTTTGACGCAGAAACATTACCAGCGGTTATGGTTCCCCGAACCCGGTTCTGGCGGGGATATTCCCACCCGTGCAGGCAATGGGTTAGCCACCCCGGAGTTTCTAAAACAAATGCCCGAGGAGTTCTGGCGCCAAGTAGTGGACCGTTTTGCCCAGGCTCAATCGGATACGTTGTTACTGGCCGAAGCTTTTTGGATGATGGAACCCTATTTCGTGCGTACTTTAGGTATGCATCGCGTCTACAATAGCGCGTTTATGAACTTCTTGAAGAATGAGGACAACGCGCAATTCCGCACCTCCATCATCAATGTGTTGCAATTCAACCGGGAAATCATGAAGCGGTTTGTGAACTTCATGAATAACCCGGACGAAGAAACAGCAGTGGCGCAATTTGGCAAAGACGATAAATATTTCGGTGTTTGCACGGTGATGGCCACATTGCCTGGGTTGCCGATGTTTGGCCACGGCCAACTGGAAGGGTTCAAAGAAAAATACGGCATGGAATACTGCCGCGCCTATTGGGACGAAATACCAGACAGCGTCTTGCTGGAACGGCACGAACGGGAAATTTTCCCGCTGTTGCGTCAGCGGTATATCTTTGCCGAGGTGGAACACTTCCTTTTTTATGATTTTTACACGGCTCAGGGCCAAGTAGACGAGAATGTAATTGCCTATTCAAACCGCTGGGAAAACCGGAGCTCGCTGGTGCTCTATCACAATAAATTCGCGGAAACCGCGGGTTGGGTCAAAGAATCGGTTTTTTATTCTATCAATACGGGCGAACCAGTACATCAAAAAAATCTCGGGGAAGGATTGGGGCTCTCTGGTGCCGAGAATAGTTTCGTGATTTTTCGCGACCACGATTCTGGCCTGGAGTATATCCGCCGTGGCAAGGAGCTGTGTGAAAATGGACTTTATGTCGAGTTAAAAGCATTTAAAAAGAATGTGTTTCTGGATTTCCACGAAGTAACTGATAACGGCGACACTGCCGCTTTTGCACCCTTGACAGAGATGTTGGGTGGCCAAGGAGTACCTTCTATCCACCAGACCATGCTCAAGTTTTTCCTCAACCCGGTGAAAAAACCCTTCCAGAACTTATTAGAATTGCGTCTGTACGTGGAAGCGCAGCCTGGGGACCGGGATCAGATCGAGAAAAGATTGGCGCAATTCCTGGTTGTTGCCATGGGATTGCTGGGGAATACAGACACGAAAATCACCCCGGAAGAAATAGCCATCCACACCTGTCAAAAAGTCGCGGCCCTACCCTTTTCAGAACGGGAACCGGACCGCTACCCGGCGCTGATTATTCAAGAACTGATGGGCGGACTGGCTCAGATGGTGGACGAAAAGAACAAGGCTGCTGCCACGGCCTGGGCTATAGCAGAAGAATGGTTGCTGCTGGAAGATATGGTGACCTTTCTGGCCGGATGGGAAATCCCCATGGACAAGGCCAGCCAGTTAATCCTCTATATCCGCTTGGTCATGCAATACCCCCAATGGCAACACTATTTTGCGCTCATTCAGCAAGACAGGCGATCCGTTTCGGATGAAGAGATTGGCATGCCGTCCAGTACTTGGCTGGATACATTTTTCGATGATCCCCTGGTGCAGCAAATTCTCCGCGTGAATCGCCACAATGATATCCTGTGGTTTCAGAAAGAGGCCGCAGAAGATCTTTTCTACTGGCTGTTTACGTTATCTACTTATGGGATGGACGTTTCCAACTCTACTACCGCCACCATTCTCTCCCAATCGGATTACCGGTTGGAAAAATTAAAAGAAAAGCTTGTATTTTTTATTAAAAGCTAGTATAATCACGACTTAGAGGCCATAAATGGAGCATAAATGGAGATAAATTCAAAATTATTAGGAATTATCGAATATGCAAGTGACAACATCATTCGTTTCGACGAAGGATTGATCGGGATTCCCGAGAAGAAGAATTTCATCCTGATTGAAAAGGAAGATTTCAAACCTTTCAGTTATTTGCAATCGGTGGATGATCCGGCATTTGTTCTGGTAGTGATTAATCCCATGATGGTGGAAAAAGAGTATCGTTTCGATATCCACAAAGACGACCTGAATGCAATTGATATCATGAGTGAAGATGATTTTTCATTGCTGGCGATTGTTATCTTCGCGAAAAAAATCGAAAACATCACAGTGAACCTAAAAGCTCCGATACTGATCAACATCCACACTAAAAAAGCGCTTCAGATCATTCTTCAAAACGATGACTACAGCGTAGAAGAACCGTTAATGAGGTCTGTTTCTTCAGAGCCAGACGCAGCCAACATTTTTAACACAAAATAACATGTTAGTACTAACAAGAAAAAAAGACCAAAGCATTGTCATCGGTAATAATATAGAGATAAAAATCCTGAAGATGGGGAAGAATTCAGTAGAGCTGGGCATCTCAGCCCCTAAAACCCACTCGATATTCAGAAAAGAAGTCTTCGACGAAATCCAAAAGAAGAATGTAGAGGCCATCCAATCGGTAGACCTCAACGATATTAACGACATCAAACTCCTGCTGGGCAAGATCAAGGAATAAAACCTGACTCCATCGGCAAAAGACCCTTTCGTGAAAGGCTTGGGGGTAAGTAACTTGGATTCACCATCAAAATTCAGAAAAGACTGGACATTGTGGACTTACTGGACTAACTGGACTTTCTAAAACCTTTGATTTTTGTCCAGCTTGTCCAGTAAGTCCAGATCGTCCAGTAAGTCCAGCTTGCCAGATTATATCGCGTGCTTTTTATAAATTACTTCTGCAAACGCTGGATAGTGCAAGTGGCGATTTCTTTAAATGCGCCAGTTAATAGCGGATATAAGCTTTCCCAGTCTTGCAACAGTTCCAAACGTTTCACTAATTTATTCTCCCAATCAGGGACCAAACCATCCTTCCTATAACACTGCCCGGCCCTATCACACCAACCGGATAAAGTCAGATTAAAGAACTGATTGGCCACACTACCGGGCTGACTGATGGACAAAAAATAATCGATATTGGGAAAAACAACAACGCTCTGACCAGACAAAACAACCTTGATTAAAGGCTGGAACCGGGATAAAGAACCGGGAGCTGTCACTTCTTCCGCTTCTTTTAATTGATTGACCAACGCCATGGTTTCGCTAAATAAAGCCAACAACTGCGAGGCATTCATATCAGCCCGTGAAGATCGTGCGAAACGGTTCAGTTGCTCAATACGAGCGACCACGGTGGATTCTTCCTGCAACTTCTGCTGCACACCAACCACTGAACCAGTTTGCTGGGCTTCAGACGGTGCGGGTTCTTGCAGCACCTGTGTCCGGGCCACATTCTGCTGAACATTCACATTAACTGGCAGTTGCGCCTGTTTCTGACTTTGAAAACGCGGCGCGACCGTTGATTCCCGTTTCATTTTGCCCGCCACAGTGGCTGCTTTTTTTTCTTCATGACGAACAACCGCCCTCTCTTTCGCCTCGACCAAACCATCCACAGAAACATTCGCCGCCACATCCCCTTTCTTATCAAGGGAGTCTGCCTCATCTTTTTTAGTGCTCGCGATATCTTTTTCCACCGGTTTCTGCACCCCGGCCACAGCCAATGATTTTGCAGGCTGCTCCGCCACTCTGGCACGTACCTCTGGACCCGGTGGCATACCCGCACCACCCGCACTTTCCATTTCAGTCAGCGGCGCTCGCCCCTCCTCTTCATCATCTTTGAAGACTGTTGCCGTGGCCGTTTTCGCGGCTGGTGCTGGCGCCACCTGATCGGCCACCGTGGGTTGAGTAACTTCCATATACTGCTGCGAGGTTTTGGGGATTTCATTGCTCTGATAAAAAATATACAGGAAGAAAACCATAATAAACAGACTGGCTGCCAACGCCAAAGGTCTAAAGAAAATCAACCGTTTCCCCCTCGCTTCCCGGCCCTTTACTTCATCCTCATGCAAATCAGCGGCCAGTAGATAGACTTTATAACAGGTTTCACAAGAAGCAAGATGCGCCAGTAAGCGATCCTTGTTGGTTGCGTTAGCACGTCCCTCCAAAAGCACGGCCATCTCCTCAGCGGAGAGGCAGGCCTCGGAAGCATTATCCTGGCAGTTCAACCTATCCGCCAAAACAAGCCCAAACCGTTCCTGTTCAGCCATATCTGGGCTGTCCGGCACGTCCACCTGGGGCAGTGTCCATTTATATTTATCCTTCTTCATATTTCTTCACCACACTATTTTTTATTAGTCGGCCAAACCGGATTTTTTCGCCGTTTCCAACAGGCAGGCATATTATTAATCCCATTAAATCGACATTAAATCTACAGTAAATCATCACGGCTCACTCCCTGTTGTGCCAGCAAGTCCTGGCATTTTTTTAGGACCCTGGCGATTCTTTTATAAGCGGCTTTTTCAGTGATATTGAGTAGAGCTGCAATTTTTCCCACGCTACCGGGTTTCTCTTCTTCAGCCACAGGGAAACGCATCTTAAGCAACAGTCTCTCTTCCCCATTCAAACAGTCGATCAGAGTTTTCACCGCTACACGCACTTTTTCTTGCCGTTGTGCTTCGATCAAAAGCTTCCCCGGGTCGCTGTGGGTATCGGCAATAATAAGTTCTGTTTCTTCCTCCGTGCTGCCATCTTGGTGTGAATAACGGCTGGTGCCCTCTTTAACCGGGGAATCCCCGTCAAGATTACCCGGTTCCAAGCGGTGTCCCCTTATTTTATCGATTATTTCCTGAAGGTCGGAAAGGGATGAATTAAAACCTGCTTCCTTGGCCAAGCGGGTCTGGATTTCAGCGATGGAACAACCTTGTACATAGAGGTATTCATGAATCTTGATACCAAGTACACCGAACTTTTGGGCCCGTTCTTTTTCGCGGTTTCGACCCAGTTTTTTACGGACCATATCCACGGCTTGGCGCGCTATAATAGCCGTGATATAGGTGCTTAATTTGGCATCGCCCTTGAACTGGCGCAACACGCGGTAATTTTCCCGTTGCAAGACGTCCAGTACCTGGTTGGACAATGAAAGCGCTTCGTTTTCAATATTCACCAAGAGACTCTCCCCGTTGTTCGGGTAACTGGTAGACTTCAATTGCATCCGCACGGCTTTAAAACACTGCCTTTCGATCAAGGGCAAGTGTTGATTGATTATTTCTTGATACCCATCTATTCGCCTATTCATTTCAATCCATTATTCCAGTTCAACATTATAAACCATCCGCTGTAAGAAAGCAAAAAAAAATTTAAATGAGACAGCATTGGTTTTCTTATATTTAAAAAACATGATGAATATATTAATGAATATATTAATGAACAAAAATCAAGGAGGAATAAAAATGAAACATCATATTGTTTATTTAAGCGTTATGCTGCTCTTGGCTTCATGGCTGTTGACTGGCGAATTAACAGCGAATGTCACCAACATCAAGGTAGTAGTTAATCCGACTGAATTTAAAGGACAATGTCCCAAAATGTTCACGTTCACCGGGTCGATTACTTCCAATGCGGCAGGTGTAGTCAAGTACCAATGGAAGCGTAGTGACGGGGCGATTGCACCGGTTCAAATGCTTAACTTTAAAAAACCAGGAACGCTACGGGTACAAACAACCTGGACACTGGGTGGAGCGGGTAAAGAGTACACGGAGTGGCAAGCGATTGAAATTCTGGAACCGATCCCCATGATATCGGAAAAGGGGATTTTTAAGTTACAATGCGACAATCCAGCATTGACAATCAAGCCCGGGGTAATTATCAAACCCGGCAAGATCGATCCGGGCCAAATCGCCCCCTATGCCTGCCCTGACCCAGCCGCTTTTGAAATCCGTTTTGACATCGTGCGCAGTTACACGCAATTCAAAAAACGCATCAAGATCACAGGCTACATTAAAAATATCGGCGCCGGACCATTTAATTCGGGTCCGAACCAAGCAGCAGCCTACCTTTATGAAATACCCGCCGGGGCTGCTTCTGGCCGGGAATTGGCCCACCAAGCAATCATCAATCTGGCAGCAGGTGCTACCATGCAATTGACTTATGAACGCGATTGGGACAGCTCCTCGCCAAGCGAGGGCGAATTCCCACCGAATTATCGCCTGCAAATCTTGCTGGACCCAGATATTTATATGGATGCAAATAAAGCGAATGACGATTGCAATCAAAACAACAACAGAAAAGACCGCAACGGCATGGATATCAATTCAATGATCACGCATTAAACAAAACAAAAGACCAGACGCCCCCCCCACTCCCGGATGGGGGGCGACTGGGATTTAAAAAAATTTATATTCCCATTGCATACCATTCCTGTTTCCTGTAAAATAATACTTTAATCGGAGAAAAGTTAAAATATAACGATGAACAAACCCACTTACGAAGAACTGGAACAACAAGTCAGGGAACTGGAATGCAAAGCCAACGAGGTGGAAAAAGCTGCACAACGAGAAAAAGAACGCTATCGGACACTGTTTGAAGGGATTGGCGATGCAATATTCGTGCATCGGATAGGAGCTCCAGACGAACTGGGAACCTTCTTGGAAGTCAACAATATTGCCTGTTCAAGATTGGGATATACCAGGGAAGAGTTGTTAAATATGTCGCCCATGGAAATTAATGCACCGGGACTGGATGTCAATATCCCAGCACTGATACAAGAATTGCTAGAAAAAAAGGAGATGCTGACAGAAGCCGTTCATGTAGCCAAAGACGGAAAACATATCCCGGTAGAAATCCACGCCCACGTGATTCCTATCGAGGGCGAAATGACAGTTATCTCTATTACCAGGGATATCACAGAACGAAAAAAGTGGGAGAAAAAACTTCAAGAAACGCACGAGCAATTGGAAAAATACATCCAAGAACGCACCGTTGACCTGCAAAAAAGCGAGGCCCAGTACAAACGACTGCTGGAAGAAATCCCCGGTATGCTTTACCAGTTCTCCGTTAAACGGGGGGGACGTTTCTATTCCCAACGGGTGGCCACGATACTCAAGTACCCTCTTATTCATTTTTACGAATCGCCCTCTTTGTGGCATGATTGTATTCACCCGGAGGATATCGGGAAAGTGGATGAAGCTATCGATCTTTTTAAAGTGGGTACGGATTTTGACCTGGAATACCGCATCAAAGATGCTACCGGCGAGTGGCACTGGTTCTCGGACCGTTCTATTGGACGGTGGACGGAAAGCGATGACATGATCATCGAAGGCCTGGCCGTGGACATCACGAAACAAAAAAAAGCGGAACAAGAACAACTGAAACTGATGAACCAACTGCGAGAAGTGCAACGCATGGAAGCAATCGGCACGCTGGCGGGTGGTATTGCCCACGACTTCAACAATATCCTGGCAGCAATCATCGGGTATTCGGAAATGGCGGTAGAGATCATCCCAGCGGATAACCCGGCCAACCCGATGGTGCAACATGTGCTCAAAGCAGGTAATCGGGCGAAAGAACTGGTCAAACAAATCCTGGCCTTCAGCCGCCAGGGCACCGGGGAACGAAAACCAATACAAATCCAAAAACTGGCCTGGGAAGCGATTAAACTACTGGAAGCCACTATTCCTAAATCGATCCAGATTCGCACTGAAATCAACGATACCTGCGGTACGGTAATGGCTGACCCCACGCAGGTCCACCAAGTGATGATGAACCTATGCACCAACTCCTATCACGCGATGCGCAAAAACGGCGGCACACTGGAAGTCACGGTCAAACAAGTCAAATATTCACCACCCCCCTCCGAGATTTCCCAACCCGATCAAGAAGACTACATTCTCATGGAAGTCCGCGATACGGGCCACGGTATGAATAAAGCGGTGCTGGAACGGATATTCGATCCCTACTTCACAACAAAAAAGAAGGGGGAAGGCACAGGCCTGGGACTCTCCGTAGTTCACGGTATTGTAATCAGCCACAATGGGCACATCACGGTGGACAGCGAGCCGGGAAAAGGCACTTGCTTCCAGATTTATTTCCCTGTTATCCAGCAGGCCAATGATACCCCCATTGCTGAGCCAATCACCATTCCTATGGGCAATAATGAACATATCTTACTGCTGGATGACGAGGAACTACTGGCAGACATGGGCCAACAGGTACTGACACGGCTGGGATATCGGGTAACGGCCTTCACCAATGCCAAAGACGCGCTACACGCTTTCCAAGCACACCCGGACGACTTCCAACTGGTCATCACGGATATGTCCATGCCCAATATGTCCGGCACGGAACTGGGACAAAAACTACTGGCCATCAGACCGGATATCTCCCTCATCCTCTTCACGGGTTTCAGCGAGATGATGAACGAGGCGAAAGCAAAAAAACTGGGGTTCAAAGGTTTTGTCATGAAACCGATGGTCACAAGTAAACTGGCGACGATTATTCGGAACGTACTGGATGAAAAAACTCCCTGAGACGGGGAAAGAATTTGTGATTGGCCCCGGGAAAAGGGTATTCATCCAATTGAGCGATAGTAATCCAACGATACTCATGGCCTTCCGGCTGAATTACCTGCTGCCCCTTAAGCCCACAAATGAACACGCGCATACAAATCTTAAAATGACTGTAGGCATGGTACACCACGGCCAATTCCTGAACTATTTCCACCGTGACCCCCAATTCCTCGCGACATTCCCGTAACAGTGTTTCAGCCGGTGTTTCTCCTGGTTCTGCCTTGCCCCCAGGGAATTCCCAGAGACCCCCCAGATGACCGGTTGACGGACGTTTCTGAATATAGAAGCGCTCGTTTTGAACTATGATCCCAACCGCCACATCATAGGCCGGGATTTTTCCCCGCGCCGGTTTAAAGGGATATAGGTCCACGGTTCCCTTTTGAAAAGCCGTGCATTCTTCATTTAGGGGACAGGTTGGACAATGCGGTGTTTTGGGCGTGCAAACTAATGCGCCCAGTTCCATGAAAGCCTGGGTAAAATCTCCTGCGGCAGTGGCTGGGATCATCTGTTGTAATTCAGCGGTGATGAGATCGCGGGTGCTGTTTTTAGAAATATCCTCGGCCAAACTGCAAAACCGGGCATACACCCGCATCACATTACCATCTACTGCGGCCATGGGTATTCCAGCGGCAATGCTCAACACGGCAGCGGCAATATAAGGGCCAATACCGGGCAAGCGCCGAAAAAGAACGGGGTCCACGGGGATTACCCCGCCAAAAGTGGCGACCACTTCCTGGGCCGCACGGTGCAGGTTCCTGACACGGGAATAATACCCAAGACCCTCCCACAATTTCAAGACCTCCTGTTCGGGAGCCAACGCGAGGCTGGTTATAGTGGGAAACCGTTGGATAAAACGTAAATAATAAGGGATAACAGTGGCTACCTGGGTCTGTTGCAACATGACCTCGGAGACCCAGACAGTATAGATATCAAGGCTATGCCGCCAAGGGAGATCGCGCTGGTTGTCAGCATACCATTGCAGTAAGCGGGGCACTGGAAAGATCATTTTTTTATTTTCCGCATTCTTTGATTGTTATTTGATACTTCAGATTCATTGTATATTGCTGTAGGCGTTTAAGATATACTATATTATTATACACGATTCAACACAGGTAGCAAGCCTAAAACCACTACCAATTCTTTGAAAGTATTGTAAGAGCACGTGGGAGTTATGGGAGTAATGGGAAGTATGGGAATTATGGGAGGTATGGGAAGTATGGGAATATTTCTGTTTATCCCATAATTCACATAATTCCCATAATTCGCATAATTCCCATTTTTCCCATACTTCCCATTGTTCCTGGCATGGCACTATCAATAAATACTGTATCACCCGTCAGGGGGAACAATTATTGTACAATTTTTGAATTATTTCTTCAAAGCGGGGTGAAGCCCTTTTCTAAATTTTCCTTCTGTGGTAAAATAGCTCCATGCATCCGAAACAGAAGTTATCACTATTGACCGAGTTTAGCGAGTTTTATTTATTTCGTTTGGCCACATTGTTCGTGCCCGCCGTTGTCTGGGTTGGAGTATAAGCTCATGCATTTCGCCGATTTCTCCAAGGAACAATTGCTCGCTAAAATAGATGAATTGAACAAGCAGGTCGTTCAATTGCAAAAGCAGGACGAATTGCGTGTTCACACCGAAAACGCTTTAATCAAAAGCAAGGCCACAACCTATGCATTGATGAACGCAACCTCCGATCTGGCGGCACTGTTAAATACGGACGGTATTATACTGGAAGTGAATGAAGCGGTGGTCGGACGGACAGGTAAAAGTTACGGTGAACTGTCAGGTAAAAACCTGTTCGATTTTTTCTCGGTGGAATTCAAAGAGTTCCGCAAAATGTATATTAATATTGTTCAGCAAACCAAAGAACCATTGCGTTTTCAGGATGAATTTCTGGGGATGATCCTGCAAGTTTGCATCCATCCCATCTTGGATGAAGATCATGAGGTGGATAAACTGGCGGTTTTTGTCAGTGATAATACCGAGTATCGGCGCATGGAAGAGCTGATGTATAGGTATTCCCAGATTCTCTCCACGATTAACGATCCAATGTCTTATATTGATAAAAGCGGCATCTTCCGCACGGTTAACGATGCGTATCTCAATATCTATAAAAAGTCAAGGCAAGACATTGTGGGCCATCACATGGAAGAACTGCTGGGGAAAAAATTCTTCCAGGAAAAAGTGAAAGAAAATATGAATTCGTGTCTGACCGGTAAAATAGTGACCCAACAGGAATGGTTCGATTTTCCCGATGGTATCAGACGTTTTATGTATGTCAGTTATTATCCTTTGTTTGCCAAAGAAAACAAAATCGTCACCGGCGTGGTAGTCAACTCCATTGATATTACTAAAATCAAGGAAATGGAAGAAAAATTAAAATTACTTTCGGTCACGGATCAACTGACCCAGATTTACAATCGGGTCAAATTTCACGAGACTCTAAACGAGGAAATTAAACGCAACCGCCGCTACGAAACAGACCTGTCAATCATCATGCTGGATATCGATCATTTTAAGTCCATCAACGATACACACGGTCACGATGTGGGGGACAAAGTATTGGTCGCGCTGGTCACCCTGATCAAAAAATACATACGGGACACGGATATCTTCTCCCGTTGGGGAGGCGAGGAATTCATCCTGTTACTGCCCCACACGACTCTGGAAAATGCCGCCAAACTGGCAGAACGCATCCGCCAAAAAATCATGGAATATCACTTTGAACAAGCAGGTAATGTCACATGCAGTTTCGGTGTCTCGCAATTCAAAGGGGAAGACACGGACGAAACCTACACCAAACGGGTAGACAATGCCCTCTACGAATCCAAACGGACTGGACGTAACAAAGTAACGGTCATAAAATAATACCAAAAGCAGGCAAACTCAGTCCCCCACTCCGACAATATATCCAGTTTGTCCATATCGTCCATATCGTCCAGATCATCCAGCCAATTTTTAAAAATTTGAAAAAAATCCAAGCCGCTCTTCCAAAAATAGGGGCCAAATACCTAAAAATAGGCGTCAAAATGAAAAAATCTTTTAAATTGTAAAAATTATCGTTAATATCTCTTGATTTTATCTCAAAGAATTGTTATATAATGTTAATTAAGAGGAAAATGAGAAATATTAACTTTTTTCTCTGCCGATTAAAGGTTGGTATTCTTTCTGACGATACCTTTATTAATCGGCTTTTTTAATGGTTTGATAAATTTTGCATAAGCGAACGAGGTAAGCAGTGGCATTATTTGGCAAGAAAGAAAAAAGTTTGGCGGATCTTCCCGGTATGATTCACGAGGAAGACGAAGTGCTTGGCTACCTGGATGAAGTTGTAAGGCAACGTATTCCCCTCACTATCCGCACCAAGGAAAAGCGGTGGGAATGCAGTCCCTATTCCTGGGAAATAAAACAAAGAGTAATCCGCATTGAAGATGCTCCGGGCCTCTTAGAATTTCAGGATAAACCAGTACAGTGCGGTTTTTCATTGGACAACTCGTGGTATATTTTTGCTTCCAAACTGATCGTCTCCGGGGGCAAACCATACATTCTTTTCCCGGCTGGCATCCAACACAAAGAGCGTCGAAAAAAACCGCGCATCTCACTTTCAACCCGCGAAGGGGTAAAAGTGACGATGCTGCAAGGATTTGGGGCTGGAGTTGGGATTACGGGCACAGGGGTTGAAATCAGCGAGGACGCCATATGCGTCGCCATTGAGCGGGCACTGATGCTGGAAAATGAACGCAAATTACCGCTCAACCGGGAATTACTGGCGGCGGGAACCGCCATGGCCATCGTTAAAGTCAGCGGTCTGCCGGGCGTACCCACATTCCAAGTGGAGGGCGAGGTGCTCAGGATTATCCAGCAGGGAGGCTGCAAAATAGCCATCCTACTCAAAAAATTGCCGGGCAAGTTCCAACAGGCGATCAGTAATATGGTGGCCGATCGTTATATGCCGCACAGACCGGTACGCCGCTCTTTCAAACGAAGACAAGAAATCGAATTGGAACGACAGAAGGAAAAAGAATCCCCGGGACAAACACCGGACAAAACACTGGAAAAAGAGAAACCTGGAAATTCTGCCCCGATCACACTACCACCCCGTGGAGAAAAAGTAACCTTTGCCAAAGAGGTGGAAGCGCATCCAATGGACAGTTTGGCCCCCACTCCCAGAACCACTGCCCCGGCGCCTCAACCGCAACAACAACCTCAACCAAAAACACATGGACAGATTTTATTATCCATCGGTGACGAATTAAAACAAGCACTGGCCTTTCTGGCTAACCTCCCCAAATACCGGTGGGTTCATGTAGATAATCCCCTGAAGATTATCAAAACGCTCAATGAAGCAAAACCAACCTTCCTATTATCACCACACATGCTAAAAAGACAAAGCATGCTGGATTACCTGGAGAAAATTGCCAGCATGGGAGTTCTGGGGAATGTACAAATAGTCCTCTTTGCACAAGAAAAACTTCCTCCCAAAGAGATTATCCGGTGCCGTATGCTGGGAATCCAGAATATCTTGATACTACCATTGGAAAGCCAGCTTCAATTACAGAACATTATTGAGAACAATAATTCCGACCCGCATTAAAAGCAATGCGGTTGGCTCGGTCAATGGCCTCTTTGGTGGAAACGGCACTCAACGCGGCATACCACCTATCCAGGGGAATCTGGTTAAAGGGTTCGATAGTAGACAATATCCCCAGCACAATCACATTGACGGTTTTACCCATTTTATCTCCCAGTGCTATAGCCAGATCATAGGCATTGAAGGGAATAATATGATAATTCTCCAGGGTTTTTTCGATCTTTTCTAGGTCTGGATATTCCTCTTTCTTGGCAGTAGAGGGAAGAACTTTAAAGCGATTGAGCAGGATGGTGCCATTCTCTTTGAGTAAATCGAGAAATCCCGGTCGCAACACTTCACCAGTTTCCATCACCACCAGTACATCGACAGAATGAGGGGCCAATACTGGGGAATACACGTTCCCGCAGGCAAAAGTAGAAATCACGGGGCCACCCAATTGGGCCATACCGTGGGTATCGCCTTTAACGATATGATCCTCCACATAGGCAGTACGTAATGCCAGTTCAGAGAGGACTTTGCCGAAGAATAGGTTCCCCTGTCCACCAATTCCCCGGATAGCCAACCGTAACGATGGTGGCAGCATATTATTAACCGGGGAGACCGGGTTTACCTCTTGTATGGGCGGGGCTTCGGGTAAGCGGGTCAAGGTTTGTTCTGCCTCTTTCATGGGTTGGATAGCGCCAAAGTTGCAACGCTGCATACAAACGGGGGTATTTGAACCGCAGTTAGAACATAGAGTGGTATAATGGGGTAAATTCTGGTCATCCAATTCAATACCGGGGCAAATATTACAGAGGCCGCATTTTTTACAGGTTTCCTCGACAATGTGGGACTGGCGAATCAACCGGGCGGGTTCTACCTCATGGATACAGCTTCCCTCCAAGATAAGGGTGGTAAATTCACCTTTTTTTGCCAACTCTAAAGCCTCGGTTAAGACACGCTCCACTTCCTTTAAGTTGTAGGCATCGGCAATCACAACACGTCCTTTTTCTGCGATGACGGCCTCTTTTAAGCTAAATTTATTGGCCACGCCAGCCAGGTTGGACCTGGAACTGGGAGCAGGTTGACCGCCGGTCATGGCGGTGATGCTGTTATCTAGAATAACCTTCACGCCGGGAGTATTGCGAAACACGGCGTTGCGGGTGGCATCAAGACCGCTATGACATTCACAGGAATCACCGATAACACTGATGGTCTGGTGGGCCATGTCAGGACGGGAGAGCACAAAACCCTGCCTGACGGAATCAGAGGCCCCCATACACAGAACAGTATCAAGGGCATTCAAGAAATACAACAGGGTGGAACAACCAATATCCCCAAAGGAGGCATAAATTTTCTTTTTCTTCTTTAACTTGGCCACAGTAAGACCAAACGCCTTGTATGGACAGCCAGGGCAAATAGCAGGGGGCCGTTTTACTGCTTGCAGAGGAATGGTCTGGGGCGCCATTTGGGTATTAACTGCCACGTGAGCAGATAGAAGGTGCAGCAGGTCTTCCGGGGTCCAGTTGGTAATAACGCTATCATTCTCTTTGCCGGACACATGGATACCAAGTAAGCGGATACGTTCTTCGAGGAATTTATCGCCATCTTCAACCACGAACAACTGCCCGGTGATACTACTGGCAAATTCAGCCACGCTTTTTTCCGGCAAGGGATTGGTAATGGCCAGGGAGAGGATAGAGGGATTTAGGCCCACGGAATGCAGGGTTTCCTTCACGATCATAGTGGCCTCACCGTTGCAAATAATCCCGAAATCATCGGTCCCGTGAATCCATTCGACCAGCGACGAACCCTCGGCCCAGCGACGAATATCGGGAATACGGCGGGTAGTGGCCAGATTATAATTTTCCCGGGCAATACCGGGCATCAACATCCAGGCATGGAAATTATCGGGAATTTTATGGGGTGTCACGGTACGGGGTTCCCGCAACGTTACCAGCCCCTCGGAATGGGCAAGAATACCTGATACCAGTATGACCACTGGGGTGTTGAATTGTTTGCTCATATCTGCGGCAAGCCATGCCATATCATACATTTCCTGGTGGTGGCGTGGTTCCAGGATAGGAAGTCTGGCAGAAGCTAAAAAATGCCGCGCATCAATGACGTGCTGGGTGCTGGAAGGGATATAATCGGTAGCGGCATAAATGACCAATGCACCGGCAGGGGCGGAGTAAAAGGCAGCGGTAGAAATGGCATCGCCAGCCTGGAATATGCCGGGTATTTTCATGGTTACCACAGTATCGCTACCAGCCATGGAGTGTCCCACGGCTACGCCAACACTCACGGCTTCATTAACAGACCAACCTACGGTCATGCGGTCCTGGACAAATGCCAATCCTTTATCAATCACCTCGGTACTGGGAGTACCAGGATAACCATCGGCAGCGTGATAACCTGCATGCACCACACCCAGAGCAAAAGCTTCATTGCCCTGCAAGATATACTTGCTCCCAGCGGGAGAATCCACTAATTTATTAAATCGTGACAATTTGTCCTCCTTCTCTTACATGTTCGCTTTCTCTTTTGGTAAAATTGGACTCGGATTACAAAAATAATCCGAAGGGAAATCAAGAAACAATTTAATTGGTATTAAAAAGGAGGAACAACCAACCATTGGGTCAGATCGGTAAAAATCGGCAAGAGAGTTATACCTTCAATTAAAAAATCATTCATGATTACAATTCCATTTTGTACTGGTCTTAGGCTTATATACTACCATATTTTTGCGAATTGTCAAGGTGCTAGGGAGACCTGGATTCACCACCAAGTTTCAAAAAAAACTGGACTCTCTGGACATACTGGACATTCTGGACCAACTGGACTTCACAAAACCTTTAATTTTTCCAGTTTGTCCAGTAAGTCCAGAGCGTCCAGTAAGTCCAGCTTGCCACTTTAATTATTATTCGCCAACATCGGTCCAATTTCCACCGATGGAGTGGAGAGTTGTACAGATTTTATCCTTTATGTTCCAGGGCGTATTTTCTGCCCGCGTGAAGCGCTTCCAGGTTCTTGTTGACGATATTTTCACCTTTTCGCTCGAATATAGCCTTGACACCCGCTTCCATTTTTTCGAAGGGAATATCAATAAAGACCGAGGCTACACCCGCAATGACCATGTTGGCACCACGTGCATTGTTTACTTCTTTGGCCATGGTATCGGCATCAAATAAGAGATGGTGGGGACATTTCTTTACTTCTGCCAGGACAGCTTCAATATCCGGGTAATTGGAAATATTAATAAAAGGAGTGGAGTTGGTCACTACCCAGCCCCCAGCATGGAGGAAGGGAAGGTACCTGAGCGATTCCATAGGTTCCATGGAAAGAATCATATCCGCCCGGCCCTCGGGCACGAGATCGGAAAAAATTTCTTTATCGGAGATTCTGAAGTGGGACAAAACGGCGCCGCCCCGCTGGGACATACCATGCACTTCTGCTTGCTTAAGATGGAGTCCGGCCTCAATAGCCGCATAACCGATCACAGTGGCAATGGAAAGAATTCCCTGGCCACCGACACCTGCCAATATAATATCACATTTCATAGCTGTCTCCCGTTCTAAGTGGTTTTTTTAACACGGTTTTTCAGAATTTGAATGCATTCCCGCGTTGGTACAATGACAGAGGGGCCGTTGTACTCCAGTTCTTTTTTAATGAGCCGCACAAACTCATCATGGACATTGGGCATCATGCGCAAGGTATGAAAGTGTTCTTTCTCAATGCCCAGGCCAAGGCAAATACTCTCGATTCTGCCACACGCATGCGAGTCTTGACCGCCGGTCATACCGGTGGTGGAATTGTCTGAAATAAACACGATGATATTGGTTTTTTCAACGATGACATCCAACAAGGCGGTCATGCCACTGTGGGTGAAAGTAGAATCACCGATCACGGCACAAGCGGGAAAAAGCCCGGCATCGGCGGCTCCTTTGGCCATGGTTATGGAAGCACCCATATCCACGCAACTGCTGATAGATTCGAAAGGGGGTAACGCACCCAGAGTATAACAGCCGATATCGGAGAAAATATGCCCATCGCCAAATACATCTTTAATAGCCTCGTTAATTCCTTCATACGCATCAACATGGGAACATCCCTTGCAAAAAGAAGGGGGGCGACCAGCTACCAGTTCGGGGATAGTATAGATACTCAAATTTTCCATGCCTAGGGCAAGCCGCACGATGTTAGGGCTGAGCTCGCCATCACGGGGAATCTCGCCGCTGAACCGACCCTTCACATGGATACCACGGTTTAGGAGGCCACGCAGCATTTCCTCGATAACTGGCATGCCATCTTCCAAGACCAGTATTTCCTTGCATTCATCCACCAGTTTGGAGATCATGTTTATAGGCGCGGGATATTGCCCGATTTTGACCACTGGAAAGGGGCATTTCCCATCCCCGTAGTTTTCCATTAAATAATTATAACCCAGACCGCAGGCAATGATACCCATTTTTTTATCCGGGCCATCCATATAGCGATTAAAAGGGGAGTGCTCCGATTCTTCAAGAAAGGAAGTTTGCTGGTTAATCAGGCGTTTATAACTTTTACGGGCCATAGCGGGCAGCAAGACAAACTGTCGTTTATTCTCGGGGAGTTTTAATGTATTTTCCGGTAGCGGGTCCTTGGTTTCAACGCCAGAGCGGCTGTGGGCCAGGCGGGTAGTGATTCTCATTAACAGGGGGACGTGGTACTTCTCGGATAATTCATAGCCATAATACACCATGTCATAGGCTTCCTGCACGGTGGCGGGTTCCAGGATGGGTAGCAGGGCGAATTTGCCATAAAACCGCGAATCCTGCTCGTTTTGCGAGGAGTGCATGGACGGGTCGTCGGCGGCTACCACGATCAGTCCACCGTTCACTCCGGTCACGGCTGCATTTATAAAAGCATCTGCGGCCACATTGAGCCCCACGTGCTTCATACAAGCCATGCTGCGCTTGCCCGCGTAAGACATACCCAGAGCAGCTTCCATGGCTGTTTTTTCATTGGCAGACCATTGTCTGTGAATATTTTTTTCTATCGCTTCGGGGGAATGTTGCACGTATTCGGTAATTTCCGTCGAGGGGGTGCCGGGGTACGCGTAAATCCCGGACATACCGGCATCGATTCCGCCCTGGGCAATGGCTTCATCACCCAGTAACATCAACTTCTTTTTGCTCAATTCAGCCTCCTTGAACGCTTATCGGCATAAACGCTCTGATTAATTTATTATAAAATAATTCCAACTTATCTTGAACTTATTATTCATCATGATTAAAATGGTTGTCAAATCCACCGCATTTACATTTATTTCTTTTATTTCTAAGTACTATTTTATTAAAATCGCAGGCAGAATTCAAGAGGGAAGGGGCAAAAAAAAAAAATTGGCTGACAAGAGCGAGGAGATAAGGTATAATATGGGGATGAAAACCTATCGCTATATTGTAAAAGGCCGTGTTCAAGGAGTGGCTTTCCGCCATTACACGCTACGTGCAGCGCAAGATTACACGATTCATGGCACGGTAAAAAATCTGCCCAATGGTGATGTGGAAGTTTACGCCCAAGGCGAACCGGAAAATATCAGCCGCTTTGAAGCCTTTCTGGGAACGGGCCCGCGTTCAGCACAGGTGGCTGAGGTCAGCCACCAGGAATGGGACAGCGAAGAACTCTACCATGGCTTCTATATTGATTACTAAACGCAGATAGATCGGCGCAACCCACAGATATCCAACGAGTCCGGGAAAAACGATAAAGAATCTCGATAAAAGAATCACGATAAAAAAAATAATTAATTTTAAACTATTGACAAATCCAATAAACAATGTTAATATAATACTGGAGCTAAACAATGCCTTTATATGAATATAAATGTAATGAGTGTAATAAGACCTTCGAGGTTCTTCAAAAGATAAGCGAAGAACCAATGTCCGAATGTCTATATTGCCGTGGAAGTGTGGAGAAGTTAGTCTCTACCTCCTCCTTTCATCTGAAAGGGAGCGGCTGGTATGTCACTGATTACAAAAACAAAGGCTCCATGCCAAGCTCTAATAAAGAAATTACAACAAGTCATAGTCAAGACTTAAAAACTGATTTAGGTAGTAACAATGCTACAATTAAATAGCCTTTCCATCTCTCCCCCCTTAATATAAATACATATCTCCCACCTTAATCTTACAGGTCCCCCGCTAAATGGGGGACCCCCGCCTTTTTATACAGAAATTGGCAAGATGAGTGGATAGATTGAGTCAACGCGGTTATTACAGCGATCATTGAAATAAAATCATCCCCAAACACCCCTCACTGGGAGGGGTTTAGGTTAAGTGGCCAAGTCGACTTCTTGGATGAAATTAACTTCCCCGTTTTCCTTGAGATAGACACCAGTCTCTTTTAACTGACCATTATCCCCCATAGCCAATTGAGTTTGAGCGGTGTTTAAATAAATGGCGCCGATGTCGTTTTCCTGGAGGGTGGAAAGGGTATCGGCGCCGATCTCATCCTTGGTCCACAGATTCAATTGATAGAAGATAGCATCTTTTTCATCGATCCAGTCGTTGTTGTCAAGATCATAGGCCTTGAGTTCCAAGAACCCGTTGTTGGTCGCGGGACCAAACATCTCGCTACCATCATCTACCTGTCCGTTTTGATTTTTATCCAGCACGAGAAACCCGGAACCCTGCTTCACAAAGGAGATATTTTCCGCCTCACCGTCGCTATTGAGATCAAAAGTATATTTTTCGTCGGTGAGTGCGACACCCTTGCCATCATAATTAAGAGCCAGAGGGTCGGTGAGCGCTTGTCCGGCTTTTATTTGAATGGTGAGTTCCTGCATGGTTTCGTTGGACATTTCCAGGTTAGCGGAGAAATTGATTTCCTTGCCATCCGTGGTGGTCACTTTTCCCGCAGCGGAAAATGTAACGCTCTCTTTCTGGTACTGGACTTCATGGTAAGTATATTCCATGCCCCATTGCTGGTTCTGGGCGACTTGGCCGCCATTTTCCTGGGGTTTCTGGTTTGCCTGCTGGGCCACGGGACCATTCGTATTGGCCTGTGTATTGGGTTGATATATCTTGATTTTTTTACCGAGCAACTTCTCCAATAACCTCTTCATCAATTGCAATTGCAGGGGTAATGAGGATTCATCATCCGCTATTTTTTGCGTTTTTTGGACGGTACTTTCAGTCTGCGACGTGGTACTCTGGACGGAATCCAGGAGTTGCTGGTATAACGCCTCGTTGGAAAAGTTTAATTGCACGGGAGACTGGTTATCGTTCCTGGACTGGTTTTGCTGGAACTCCATCTGGGAATTCACCTGGTTACGACTCATCCGAATACGATTGTTGTTACTCTGGATATCCAACTGCTCGGATACTTCCAAATGATTTACCAAAGACCGGGTACTGTTTAGATTAATATTTTGATTCTGAATAATCATGGTGAACTCCTCTAAAATATTAATCGGCAGTTTGAAGGAAAATATTTAAAATTATCTTTATATTTTATCTGCTGGTATTCGTGCCGCGTTGTCGACAATATTAACATTCCAATAGCTGGGAATTTCGATACCGGCTTGATCAAAAGCCAATTTGATACGGATCATCATCTCGCGACTGATCACCCATTGGCTGCCAGTACGGGTTTTGGCGATGAGGCGATATTCAACAGCAGCCGCACCAAAAGCAAGAATACCCTGGGCCTCGGGAACATCCAAAAATTGCTCTTTCCATTGCTCTTCCTGTGCCATGTCGCAGGCCACACGGGTAAGGATTTCCAGGACTTTCCTGGGATCGGCGGTATAAGAAGTGCCAACATTGACCAACATGCGGGACCAAATATAGGTTTTATTGGACACATAGGTGATGTTCCCATTGGGAATGGTATGAAGTGTGCCATCCAGGGCACGGATACGGACAGTGCGCAGGGAAATTTTTTCAATGGTGCCACTGAGGCCGTTAATATCGACGTTATCACCCAGGAGAAACTGTTCCTCCATCAACATGAAGAATCCGCTGACGACGTCTTTGACGAGGGATTGAGCACCAAACGCAATGGCCAAAGAAATACCACCTGCGGCAACCAAAAAGGGGCTGTAATTGATTTCCAATTGCCCCAGCACCCACAACACGGCCAAAACGAACACAACGGCCTTAATAAAAGACAAGATTATCGAGGAAAGGGTATGATAGCGCTGTTTGTGATGGGCATCAATGTTTTGATTGCCCTCGATCCGCCCCACCACATTCCGCACTACCCGTCGACTGATACGGATCAACAGGAACACGCAAAAAATGGCGATAAAAATCACCCCTACCCCTTTGAACAGTTTCCAAAATAATTCTCCCTGGCGGAATTTTTGCAGTGATTCTATTTTAGACCGGTTGGTGGCTATTTTTTGTTCCAGGGTATCGTCGAAGACAGTGGTCAGATATTTAGAGGTTTTAATGGTGTTTAACCTGGGGATTTCAAGACCATTGAGGCGGATTTCCCGTACCGTGGCAAAAGAGTTGTAAACAAGCGACTCTACTTTTGTGGTGGCACTTTGACTGATTTTTTTAAAATGATTTATCTCCTGCTGGAGTCCCGTCATTTTTCCTGTGGCGGCGACTTCTTGGGCGGTGAACTTGGCCAGTTTATCCTTGATGTCTGCCAGTTCCAGGTTAAAATTATCTACTTCCTCTTGCAACTGGTCAATAGTGACTGAAACACCCGCTCCAGTACTGGCCTCCGCCGGGGCTTTTTTTCTCTCTTCCTCCAGCACCTGGTTGTGGGTGGCCCATTGTAGTTCTTGCAATTTAGCTTCTTGACGTTCCACTTGGCGCAAGACATGATTCAGTTTTTGCCGTACAAAATAGATGCTTTTCTCACCGCCGGCAATATAGGGGGCGATTTTTAGGGCCAGGATATCGTCCCGTTTTTTGTTCTGGCGGACAAGTTTCACAAACAGGGGGAAGAACTCCTCTTCCAAGAGTTTAAATTGGCTGGTCAGTAATTGTGATTTCCGGCGGTTAAAATCCAACTGTTCCATCAACTGGTTGACTTTTTCCAGGTCCGAAAAATCCAGGGATTTTTCCGGCGTGTACATCTCCAGGGTCGTGATTTGGGCCTCAATATCGGCCAGTCGTGCTACCAATGGTTCAATCTGGTCGGAGATTTCTTTTTCCGATGGCAGGGGTACATCCACTTGACCATATAAGAAGCACACCATCAAAAAAAAATACACACCAAAGAATACTAATTTAAGCAACCGGATTGCCATGATTCACTCCACTTTTTAATAATCTAAAACGAACCTCAATTATATGCGTATTTTAGAGAAATGACAACTCATTTTTAAAAGTTTGTATTTTATACTTGATATTATTCAATTTATTCTTTATAATGGTTTGGAATAACCCAGAGGAGGGTTTTAACATGATTAAGAAGATTATATTGACGGTTTTGGTACTCTTGGCCGCGCTACCGGTTTTCTTACAGGCTTCGGATTTCACTGATCTGGATATCACTATAGGCAATGTACGCGTCCCCAAGGCTTTTATTCACGCGGGGAAAGAGTACAACAAGGGACATTATTGGGTCACGCTAAAAGCCAAAAATGGCATTCCCTATTTTAACGTGTGCGACCAGAAGAAGGAATTGCTTTTTGAGGAGTTGGCAGTACTGGTACCGGTAAATACAGCCGCACCAGCTAAAAAAATCTGGAACAGAGTGACTAAACAACTACTGGTGGGCTATGAATATTTCCGGATCAAAGTAACACGCCCGGACAGTGAGATTAGCGCGTTTTTATTGATGAAACCAACCCCGGCTACGCCATCGCCAGCCGCTACGCCCGCACCAGTGATGAAAAAAACAGAGGAAGTAGAAATGCATTGATGGCCAGATAACGCACTGGTTATCTAAGAGAGCTTCTATTTGATGCGGTAAGTGACACCGCCAAACAATTTGAACCAATGGGCGGTAGGTTTAGCAGGTAAAAATCTGGCGTCGCCGCCCAAAAGAAGGCCGAATCTTTCGTTGAGGGCATATTCGATACCCGCACCACAACCTATGCCCACTCGTGTTTCCGAGCTATTAAACATGACGCCTTCAATATCCATCTTCTGCCGCAAGGCTATAAAATGGAAGCCCCCTTTCACAAAGATACTCATGGTATCGGAAGGGAATATTTTATATATAGCTTCAAAATTTATCCCCAGTAGAGTAAAATTGACATCGAGTGCATCTTCAGCATCGGGGAGGGGGTTGGGATAAAAGTCCACGCCGAATTGGGCAAAAAGATGATTGGCAAATTGCATTTCAAGGCCACACGCCATGAGCGGCCCTTCATAATCGGAGAAAGAGTACCCCAAACCAGCATATGCTTTAATGGATTTCTCATCCTGGGCAAAAAGTCCAAACTGTGTAAAAAATAAGGTGAATACCAGTATTAAAATAATCAAGCCAAAACTTTTCTTCATTTTTTTTCCTCCTTTATCTTTGTTGGTACCGCGTCTTTTACGCCGCCGAAGATAACAATAAAATAATATCTATTTAATAATAAAAAGTCAAGAAAAAAAAATTACCGGGCATTGAATCCACCTGGATTCACCGCCAAGTTTCAGAAAAAACTGGACTATCTGGACTTACTGGACTTCACAAAACCTTTGATTTTTCCAGCTTGTCCAGATAGTCCAGCGTGCCACGGTTATCCGTGGCTCTTTTTAAAACTTGGCGGTGGATTTAGGTCCAGTTACAGCATTGACAAAAACACTGTAATTGAGTAATATTAATTTTATTAACAACTAGGAAAAAAGGAAAATAACGAGGAAAATACAATGATACATTATTATAGTACCAACCACAGTGTAAACAAAGTGGATGCGGCTACAGCCTTACTGCAAGGCCAGGCCGCAGATAAAGGATTATTTATGCCAGATACCATCCCACCCATGACGGCAGCATTGCTAAAACAGGCCAAAGACCTATCTTACCCGGAATTGGCATCAGCCATCATGTGGCCTTACCTGGAAGGGTCTTTTACCCGCCAGCAATTGGATGAGATTTGTTTTGATGCCTACAATTTCGCCGTGCCTCTGGAACATGTGTCGGACCAGCGCTATATCTTAAGATTGGATCAGGGACCTACCGCTTCTTTTAAAGATTTTGCCGCCCGTTTCATGGGACGTGCTTTAGGGCGGTTGGTGCAGCAACGGGGCGAGGAACTGGTCATCTTGACCGCCACTTCTGGCGATACTGGTTCTGCTGTGGCCAATGCTTTTCTTGGCGTCGCTGGTATCCGCGTGCTGGTTCTTTTTCCCGTGAAAGAAGTATCGTTACGACAACGGAAACAAATGACTACCCTGGGCAATAATATCTCTGCCATTGCCGTGGACGGCAAGTTCGATCATTGCCAAGCACTGGTTAAACAGGCTTTTGCAGACCCGGAACTGGCAGCGATACCACTCTCTTCCGCTAATTCTATCAATATCGGTCGCTTGATCCCGCAATCGGTGTATTACGTGTACGCCGCTTCTCGACTGGCTGATATGGCTGCCGGGGAAAAGGTTATCTTCTCGGTTCCTTCCGGTAATTTCGGTGATATGATGGGCGGGATGTTGGCTTTTCGCAGCGGGTTGCCCGTGGCGAAATTTGTGATCGGCACCAACAGCAATGACGAGTTCCCCCGCTTTCTAAACAGTGGTATATACCATCCTATTGTTCCTTCGCTGGAGTGTATTTCCAATGCCATGAACGTCGGTCATCCCTCCAATTTAGCACGCTTGACCGATCTGTATGGCGGACACATGGATCACAGCGGTACTATTTCTAAAATGCCGGATATGAACCGGATGCGCGGGGATATTTTCGCTACGTCGATCAGCGATGACCAAACCAGGGAAACAATAAAATCGACCTATCTGGAAAGTGGCACGCTGTTGGAACCGCACGGCGCCGTGGGGTGGGCCGCGCTCAAGTTATACCTGGCCACAGAACCCGGGGCTGAGAATATAACTTCTATTTCATTGGAAACCGCCCACCCGGCGAAGTTCCCCGAAGAAGTCCGGGCCACGGTGGGCCGGGAACCGGATATTCCACCGAGCTTGGAAGGTCTTGAAAACAGGAAGGAATCTTATGGTTCCATGGACATCAATTACGCGGCATTCAAGAATTATCTGCAAAAGGAGTACGGGAAATGAAGAGCATTGTTATTTTGGGTGATGGTATGTCGGATCACGGTGTAAAAGTTCTGGGCGGGAAAACTCCCCTTGAAGTGGCCCAGAAACCGCACATTGACCGTATTGCCCGTGAAGGTCGCACCGGACTATTGAGTACAATTCCCCTGGGCATGCCGTTGGGTTCGGATGTAGCCAACCTCCAGGTGCTGGGATACGACTCCCGGACCAACTACAATGGGCGGGCTACGCTTGAAGCCGCCAGTATGGGGGTATCCCTGGGGAAAGAAGATGTAGCCATGCGACTCAATTTGATTTCCCTGGATAAGGGGCGGATAGCCAATCATTCTGCCGGGCATATTTCCAGCCAGGAGGCGGCAGAACTGGTGCAGGCACTAAACGAGGGATTGGGTAGTGGTCACAGTGCGCACCCCTTTCGGATGTACGCGGGTACTTCTTTTCGCAATTTATTGGTATTGGAAGGGACGTGGGCCCATGCGGGTATTCATTGTACCCCGCCTCACGATCACCTGGGCGAAGAGATAGCGGGGTTAATGCCCAAGCCGATGGTGGACGACCCAGAGGCGATACATACAGCACAACTGTTAATACAATGGATAAAAAAATCGCAGGTTATATTGGCGGCTCATCCGGTCAATCAGAAACGGATTGCGGCGGGTTTACCTGCCGCCGATTGTATCTGGCCCTGGTCGCCGGGCAAACGACCGGAAATGGAAACCTTGCAGCAACGGTTTGGTATCCGTTCGGCAGTGATCTCGGCAGTAGACCTGATAAAAGGTCTCGGTATTTACGCGGGCGCGGATATTATCAATGTACCGGGAGCCACAGGTCTGTGGGATACCAATTATGAGGGCAAAGCCGAGGCCGCATTACAGGCCCTAGATGAATACGACTTTATCTATGTCCATGTCGAAGCCACGGATGAAGCAGGACATGCCCGTGACCCACAATTAAAAATTAAATGCATTGAAATGCTGGACCAACGACTGGTAGGTCCGATTCTGCAAGGACTGGAAAAACGAAACCTCGATGTGGTAATAGCGGTATTGCCCGATCACCCGACCCTGGTAGAAACGGGATCACATAGCAATGACCCGGTGCCAGTGGCAGTGAGAATCCCCGGCCAAACCCCGGATGAAGTCCAAGCCTATTCGGAAACCCTGTGTGCTCAAGGTGATCTTGGCTTGATGACCGGTGATGACTTTATCCGCTATGTGATTACTGGCTCATTGCCTGAGAAATAAGAGTATCCACAACTTGATGAACCGACCTAAAGCCACTGCCAAGTTAATGGGAGGAATGGGAATTATGGGAAGTATGAGAATTATGGGATAAACAGAAATATTCCCATTCTGCCCATATTTCCCATAATTCCCACTTGTTTTTAAGACACTCTCTTCATTGAACTGATCTCTCCTGGTTAAGCGATGCGCGAAGATTCAATTGGATTCGCTTGAACTCGTCAAAGATATCCTTTCTGGTTTTAGGGTTTTTCAAGATAGCGATCACCTTGTTCAGAAGGTCTATATCCGCACCCGCTGGAAATAAGAAATGTGCGATCAAATACATCGGTACCGGTGTTAAGGGGCCCTTGAAACTAAAGATACTCCCGTACCCTGAAAATAGAAAGGTAGAGTTCAGACCATACTCGCTATACAGTCCTAAAAGCTCTCTATAATCGGCAAAACTTGCCACCCTCCCCTCCTCGAACTGTTTCAATCGGTCAGGAGATAACGTGATGTGTTTTGCCATCTTTGCCCGGCTTACACCAATGAATTGACGAAACTGTTTTATTCGTCTACCGGTTACCATCTTGAGATAATCTTCATCTTTTTGGGTCATGATTCCGCCTCTCGTCAGACAATTGTCTTATCGTGTCTTTTTTTCTGCCACTTGTCTGCAAAATATCAATTAAATTAATAATCCTATGTTGTACATTGCAATTCATACATTAATTATAATCCGGGAAGCAGGGAATGTCAACCTATAAATGAAATTAAACTGAATTTATGGGGCGGTTTAAAAAAATTCAGCGTTAAGGAGCAATTACGAAACAACCCGCTCATTTTCGATGTTGTTTTGAAGCCCCCCACGAACGGCGCTAGGCGCAGCGAGCAAGTCGCTTAGCGCAGCGAACAAGTCGCTTAGCGCAGCGAACAAGTCGCTTAGCGCAGTTCGATTATTACCAGGGAGAAACTCTTGCAATTTGGAGTTCTTGGAAACAGTGGATTAAAATAACGCGACATCCGCGCTATTCATTAATCAGCCTGGCCCAAACCCTCATTTTTGGCCCTTTTTGCTCACTATAGAGCAACAAATCACCAGCCATCACACTATTTGGCGAAAAACTGCCGTCATAGGTCAATGATGACCTAAAAATAGTCTCGTATCATTAAAAATGGTGAGCAATGACCAAAATGAGCTAATTTTTCTGAAAATAAGCCAATTTCCCAGATAAAAAGCCATCCATTGACCAAAAACCGTCATCAGAGTCCCAAAAACTCCTCGCATGACCTCAAACTGTCAATGGTGCAGAAAATTACTCAATTCATTGAGAAAATTACTGTTATGTTCGAGAAATTTTCTTTAATATTACAGTAATTTTCTATTATATTTGAGAAAATTACTTGAATCATAAAGAAAATTACTGAATCATTCGAGCTATTTCTTCATGATTTGAGAAAATTACTGCAACTATGGCGCTATATCGTCATGGATGACGTGATGGCTGAAAATGTCACGCTTTTTTGTCATAGATGACATGAATAGGCCAATTTATCACCGTTATTACTGGCGAATTAAGAAATTTCCGAAATCGTGACCTTCCTACGACAAAATTGCAGAACAATATTCAACGATTTGACTCTATCGGTTAAAGATCACGTTATTCATGCTCTTGCGACCCACGAGTGGCAATGGTGGGCTCCAAGCTGAAACCATCCCCCAAGTGGACGAATTTTCTCCAATAACGGCAATTTTTCATTTTCAGGGCGTCAATAATTACCAATTTTTTATTATTTCCAATTTGTTCTGCCAAACAACATCAGAAATGATCGGGTTATTTCGTAACAGCTCCTAAGAATAAGCCAGGGTCATGGCTACGACATCGGCATGATGTTGCGCCAATAAAGAGGTACATTTGCGCATGGTGGTGCCAGTAGTATACACATCGTCGATGAGCAGCACTTTTTTACCGTGCAGATGGGCGGGAAATTTTAATTGGAAAGCGCCATTTAGGTTTTGTAACCGTTTGGCCCGAGTTAAACGGGCCTGGGGCAATGTCTTTTTTATTTTCACCAGATGACCAGTGAGCAATGGGATGTTCAATTGCTGGGATACCACTTTTGCCATTTCAACAATATGATCAAACTCCCGTTTGCGACTTCGGTCCGGGGGGATGGCTATAATATAATCAAAGGACTCATTCACCCGCTCATGGTATAAACGGATATAATAACTGGCAAAGAGAAATTTCAATTTTTCAATGCCACCATATTTGTAAGCCAGGATCAATTTTCTCAATACCCCTTTGTACCGAGAATACGAGACATGCTTGCGAAAAGGAGGGAGTTCGACCAAACACTCGCCACACCGCTCATACCAATCTCCCAGGTTTCGGCCACACACGGGACACAGGGGATCGAGATTGGGTGTAATTTTAGCCAAACACTCTTGACACACAATACTTTCAGCAGGAAATACCAGGGTGACCCCACACACTCGGCAAGCAGAATCAAAAAGGGAGAGCTTGATACAGTGCAAAAATTCACCGCAGAGAGCACGGAGCAGATGAAACCGCCCCGTGTCTCTCGCGGTGTCTTTCTTCATTTTATAGATAATTAAATTATATTACTTTTTATTTTTCCGGATTGGTTATTTCTGTAATACCTCTACCGGCAGGGGTTGGCGTTGGGGCCAAGGTTTAGGATCCGCTTTGATTTTATCTTTCAGATATTCAATGGCTTTCATCAATTGCGCATCATACCCACGGGCCACTTCAGCAGGCGAGAGATCAACCACGATATCCGGTTCCACGCCGACATTTTCAATGATCCATTCCCCTTTGCTATTATATACCCGGTAATCCGGTGCGGTCAGTCCACCACCATCAATCATGTTAATGAACATGGAAACACCTACCAAACCACCCCAGGTACGGGTACCAATGACAGGTCCCATCTTCTTTTCACGGAACAGATGAGGAAATTCATCACCGCCAGAACCGGCATAAAGATTGGTAAGACAGGCAAAATGGGCTTGATAACCCATGGCCGGAGAGGTCTGGTCATGGGAGTAACGGCGGGTCCAATAAGTGAGAATTTTTTTGTCAAACCGCTCGAAGAAAATATCGGGGTCCAAACCGCCACCATTAAACCGACCATCTAAAATAACGCCCTTCTTCCGGCTCTGTGAATAAAAATATTTGGGAAACTCGACCGCAGAACCAGTATACGTATCAGGGAAATGGATATAACCAATCTCACCGTTGGATTCTTTTTCGACTACCTTGCGGTTATGTTCCACCCAGTCGACGTAACGGAGGGTGTCCTCGTTAGCCAGGGGTTTCACCGTGTATTCCCGTGCCCCTAACAGGGTGGGTATGTTATTTACTTTTAGCACCACGGGTTTATTCGCTAAATCTTGGAAATAGCTGTAAATACTTTTGGCCGTGGTCACGGGCACACCGTTAACAGCCAGTAAGTAATCGCCTTCCTTGACTTGAATGCCAGATCCGGCGAGAGGAGGAAACACTTCATTGGACCAATCCGGCACCTGATAGATTTTTTTGAAGCTATACAGTTTATAAACCGTGTCCTCCTGGTAATCGGCACCCAGCATACCCGTGTTGACTCTTTTGGGTTTACGTACTTGGTCACCGCCGAATACATAGGTGTGGGAGGTATTCAATTCACCGATCAGTTCACCGATAATATAACCCACGTCTTGGCGACAGGAGGCATAAGGCATTAACGCGCCGTATCTCTTTTTCATGGCTGGCCAATCTATACCTTTCATATTGGGATCATAATAATAATCCCGTTCCAGACGCCACGCCTCATTAAAAATCTGCTGCCACTCTTTTTGTGGTTCCATGAACATTTTCAAATTGACCAGGGAGAGTGCTTCACCATTGGAATTTTCCGCCGTGGAATCAATGATGCCCACGGAATTGTCCTTTTTGTAAACGATCTTCGTGCCATCAGCACTGAGTTTATAGTTGTTGATCTCTTTAATAACGCTTATTTCCTTGCGTTTTTCAAAGGAGAAGGCACAGAGATTAAACACTTTGGGCACACGGAATTCGAAACGATTAAAATCCCCTTCATCGGCATTTAAATAAAAGATAGCCTCATTGTTCACTGCCAAGTAGCGGTAATTACCCCGGGGCAAGGGCAAAGCTTCAATACGGTCAGCTATGCCATCAAAATCAATGACCACATGAACCGGGGGTTCTTTTTTGACTTCCGTGCCTTTTTTTTCTTCACCTTTTCCGGCTGGAGTTATAGTGCTATCCAGCACATGACCTTCATCGCTCTTAAAAGGGAGCAACAATTTGCCATCTTTCTTCAAGGTCACACAATAAATACCTGCCATTTTTTTGTAAACCATTTCCCACTCGAAATCGCAAAAGGTGGGATCAAAACGACGGTTGGAAACAAAAAACAAATGCTCCCCATCGAGTGAAAACACGGGATGGAAATCATTGAACAGGCCATTACTAATACACTTGATCTGGCCGTTTTCCAGGGCGTACACGTACACCTTGGTCACTAGATCCTCATCCATTTTGGAATAGGCCAGGAAGCGACTGTCCGGGGACCAGTTAAAATCATAGATATCTTTGACATCAATGGAGATATCAATATTTTCATATTTTGCTTTATCTACCAGGGTAATTTTCCGGGTGGCCACATCCAGGTAATAACAACTCAGCGTTTGATCGGCAAACGCGATTTTTTTACTATCCGGTGACCAACGTAATCCGTAACGATAGCCATCTTTATGTTCCGTCAATTTGATAGCCTGGGAATTTCCCACTGCATCTACAGTATATATCTCGTATTCACCACTTTTATCAGAAATATAGGCAATGGTTTTGCCATCCGGAGACCATACAGCATCTTTATCCCGTGCGCCGCTGTCATTGGTCAGATTGCGGGTAAGGCCATCTTTTTGGGGTACAGTAAAAACGTCACCCCGTGCCACGACCAGCGCCCGTTTTCCCGAGGGGGAACACGCAATAGCAGTGACGTCTTGGTCCACGGTTTTAAGGTAAGGCCGTGTTTCAGGGGCATCCGTGTATATTTCCACTGGAATCTGCCGTGTTTTTTTCGTATTCACATCCAGGACCCAAAGCGTTCCGCCCAGTTCATAAATAATGCTGTTACTATCACAACTGGTACTGCGCACATCATAGTCCCGGTGAAAGGTGAGTTGTTCCGTCTGTGCCGTTTTAATATCATAGGAATAAACATTCAAGACATCATCGCGGTCTGAGGAGAAGTAGATTTTATCGCCGATCCACAGCGGGATGCGGTCCGTACCTTTAAAATCGGTTAGTTTCACTTCTTTCTGGGTGGCGAAATCATAGATATAAACATCCTGGGCCATACCGCCCCGGTACCGTTTCCAGGTACGATTTTCCAATGACAATCTATTATAGGCAATCTGTTTGCCATCAGGAGAGAAACTGCCAGAACCAGCTTCATGTAAAATCAGGGGTTCAACGCCTGTTCCATCCGGTGAGATAGTAAAAAGCCGGGTTCCACCAGCAGGACTGAGTCGACTGGACTGGAAAATAATTTTATTATTCAAAGGATGCCAGCCCACCACCATATCCCCATCAGGATGATAGGTCAGACGGGTAATATTCCCGCCGTGGACATTCATGACATATACATCCGCATTGCCATCATATTGTCCGGTAAAGGCAATCATTTTTCCATCCGGGGAGATTTTTGGGAATGATTCCAGTCCATCGTTGATAGTCAACCGCTGTGCCACACCACCCGCAATAGGGGCTTTCCAAATATCATCACCATAAACAAATACCACGATCCCCGCTTTATCGTTAATATCAGGGAAACGCATCAAATACCTCTGCTCTGCCGCATTGGCCGACACTGCCACAATCGGGGCAAAAAGCAGTAAGAATAACACACACACAATCGCACTTGCTCTTTTCATTACATTACCTCCTTTGGTATTATTTCAAGCATCCAAACAGATTAAGGGATACAATCAGACTTGATGTCTGTATTTTTATATTTACGTTTTTTTATTACTTTTTGTTTTGGTTAATTTTTTGAAAACATTGCCAACTTACTGGACGATATGGACGATATGGACTTAATGGACGATGTGGACCGGAAATTCGAGCGTTTTTTTGTCCACATCGTCCACTAAGTCCATATCGTCCACAATGATTTCAGAAACGTGATGGTAAATTCAGAATTTGATTGCATCTTGACATTTACTAGAATACAGGATAATATTTAGCGTTAAAAAAAAAGACAATAGAACAATCTTCCCGGCGGGATTTTTGGCGCGGGTGGGTGTTCTGGCCAGAAAAGAAATGTAGAAGGAGGACGTAAAAAAATGAAAAAGATATTTATTTTAATACTGGTAGTGATGGTGTGGGCCGTATTTTTCTTACAAAGCGAGGATAATTCCGCGGCAGCTAAATTAACAAAAAAAGCGGCGGCCATTCATGAAAAGGTACTGACTATTGATACCCACACGGACACCCCGTTTATGCTTTTAGAACCCACTTACAATATCGGTGAGTCCCATGATTCACGGCGTAGAGGGGGGCGGGTTGATTTTCCCCGCATGAAACAAGGTGGTTTGGACGCCGTGTTTTTTGCCGTTTATATTGGCCAGGGACCACGCACACCGGAAGATTATGAAAAAGTCCAACAAAAAGCCCTCCATATTTTTGACCGTATTCACAAGGCCATCACGCAGCACCCGGACCTGGCGGAACTGGCTTTGAACCCGCAAGATGCTTACAGGATTGAAAAAAAAGGCAAACGGGCGATCTATATTGGCGTGGAAAACGGGTACCCTATGGCCATGGATATCACGATGGTTAAAAAATTCTATGATCTGGGGGCACGATACATCACTTTGTGTCATACGTCTCATAACCAGATATGCGACTCTGCCACGGATAAAAACGGGCCGGAACATAATGGCTTGAGCGAGTTTGGCAAGCATGTAGTGGCAGAAATGAACCGTCTGGGCATGTTAATTGATGTTTCCCATATCTCTGATAAGTCCTTTGCGGACGTGTTGGCATTAACCAAAGCACCAGTAATCGCCTCGCACTCTTGCGCCCGTGCGGTTTGCAATAATCCACGGAACCTTTCGGACGAGCTGTTAAAAAAACTGGCGAAAAACGGCGGGGTGATTCAACTGTGCATCTTAAGCGACTATCTCAAGCCCTCCCCACCGAACCCGGAACGGGATGAAGCCTATAAAGCCCTGCGGAAAAAATATCCCAATTTCAACAGCCTGCCTGAAAAAGAACAGGCTCTGGTCATTAAAGAATGGGAGGAACTGGAAGATAAATTCCCGGGGAATCCAGCCACAGTGGTTGACGCGGTGAATCATATTGACCATATTGTCAAAGTCGCGGGCATAGATCACGTGGGAATTGGTAGCGATTTTGATGGTGGTGGCGGTATAACCGATTGTTACGATGTCTCGGAAATGGGCAATATAACACTGGAACTGGTTAAACGCGGCTACACGGAACAACAAATCGCAAAAATCTGGGGTGGTAACTTTATCCGCGTCTTCAAAGCAGTTCAGAAAAAAGCAGGGAAATAGTCTCTACCACCTAATTTCAGGCCAGAGTTCTTCTAATCGCCTTTTTCCAACCCTCGTAGAGGGCCACACGGGTTGTTTCGCTCATTTGAGGCTTAAACACAGCTTCCACATTTCCTGGTTGGCGCAGTTCTGTTCTGTCTTGCCAAAACCCGACACCCAAACCAGCCAGATAGGCCGCACCCAACGCGGTGGTTTCCAGAACCCTGGGTCTTTGGACCACCACATTTAAGATATCGGCTTGGAACTGCATTAAGAATTTATTGGCAGAAGCACCGCCATCTACTTTCAGGGATTCAATGGGAATTCCTGATTCTTCTTTCATTATTTCCAGGATATCGCGCGTTTGATAGGCGATAGATTCCAGTGCGGCACGGATGATGTGGCTTCGTTGCGTACCCCGTGTGATGCCCGTAATAATCCCCCGTGCATACATATCCCAATAAGGTGCGCCCAAGCCAGAAAAAGCGGGCACCAGATACACGCCATCGGTATCAGGCACTTTGGTGGCAAAAAATTCGCTGTCCGCCGCTTCGTCAATTAGTTTTAAACCATCGCGGAGCCATTGAATGGCGGCTCCGGCAATAAAAACACTGCCCTCCAGGGCGTACTCTACTTTACCGTCAATACCCCAGGCAATGGTTCCAAGTAATCCTTTCTGGGACTCCACTTTTTTATCACCCGTATTCATCAATAAGAAACAACCCGTGCCATAGGTATTCTTCACCGCGCCGGGAAAGAAACAGGTTTGCCCAAAAAGAGCGGCCTGTTGATCGCCAGCGACACCGGATAAAACAATGGGCGTGCCACCAAACATGGTGCTCTGGGTGGTGCCGATTGGCCCGCTGGAAGGTTTGACTGCCGGGAGCATGGAAAGGGGAATGGCTAATTTTTTTAATATCTCTTCATCCCATTGCAGGGTATTGATATTAAAAAGCATGGTGCGGGACGCATTGGAATAATCGGTGACATGAACCTTACCGCCGGTCAACTTCCAGATCAACCACGTGTCAATGGTGCCAAACAGCAAATGGCCTTTGGCCGCGTTTTCTTTGGCGCCAGGGACATGTTCCAGTATCCATTTTAATTTCGTAGCGGAGAAGTAGGCATCAATGACCAGTCCCGTGTTTTTCCGAATGTACTCTTCAAAGCCATCGGCTTTGAGTTTCTCACAGATATCCGCTGTGCGTCGACATTGCCAAACAATCGCATTGTATACTGGTTCCCCTGTTCTTTTGTCCCAGACTACCGTGGTTTCCCGTTGATTGGTGATGCCGATGGCCGCGATTTGGCCGGGTTCTATGGCTGCGGTTTGCAGCACCTCGTTGGCCACGCCGATTTGGCTGCCCCATATTTCCATTGGGTTATGTTCTACCCAACCTGCTTGCGGGAAGAGTTGCGAAAATTCCTTTTGGGCGATGTTGACGATTTCACCGCGAAAATTAAATATAACTGCCCTGGAACTGGTAGTGCCTTGATCGAATGCCAGTATGTATTTTTCGTGCATGGTTTACCTCGCTTAAAGTATAAGAAATCGGTTAACACAAGTCAAGTGGTATTGGGGGAGGGATTGAAGGAGACCTGATGATCATAGGAGAGGAGAAAAAAAATATTATTGCTACGCAAGGACGATAATCTATCATTGTTATGATATAATATTATCGTGATAACTATAATCAAAGGGGACAAGTATGACCATAATAAGACCTGCTAGTGATTTAAGAAACAACTTCAACGAGATATCCGAACTGTGCCATTCGGTAAATGAGCCTGTTTTTATCACCCGCCAGGGAAAGGAAGATATGGTGGTGATGAGTCATGCACACTATGAAATATTAACTGGGCGGCTGGAATTATACGGGAAATTAAGCGAAGCCGAAGTTCTGGATGAAGCGGGAGAGATCGGAATTACTCACCAAGTTATGATGCAACGCCTTAAAGAGAGGCTTAAGTAATCACGTGGAATCCAAACCATTATACAAAATTCTTTATTTAAGAACAGCGGAATGCGATTTTTATGGAATTTTCGATTATATCAGCCAAGACAATCCCAAAGCGGCGTCCAGTCTTCTGGAAAAAATCGACCATGCGATTTTCCAATTAGAGACGAATCCGTTACTGGGAATGGTGCCTAAAGATGAAAGGCTAAAAATTAAAGGGTATCGTATGCTAGTAGTGGAACAATATCTGGTTTTTTATGTGATAAGGAAGAAAACCGTTCAAAAAACACTTGACTTTTATCATAGCAGTAAAGCACTGGCCCCCTCATTTGAAAAAGATTAAGCGGTTAGGTTTTTTTTAAAGCGGCGGGACGCCGCCTCCACTATACCACTCACCTTACCAACTATTTTCAGGGTAGAAGGGCAGACGGAAGAAACCTTTGTGCGGGATATACTGGCACCCCATTTATGGAATTTCGGCGTTTTCTGAATACCCCACCGCTTGGTGCTCAAACTTGGTATCCTGTTTTTATTCTTGGCAGGCACTGGCAGAGGCAAACCCTTCATGAACCAACCGCAGGACGCCTGCATGCACACGATATCATACCATGTCTATATATCATAATTTAAAATAACACGCACAATAGGAGCACAACGTCTCTACATGTTCATGGTTTATTTTTTTTTAGCACCACCGGCACCATCACGTCCATTTCATATTTTCCCGCGGACACCGGACCCACGTTTTCCTGCCCATTCAGGCCTACACTTAACAATACCTGTTTGATCTCGTTCCATTTATAGGGTTGGCCAGAACCCGGGTCCAGGGTTTTGGTGCTGTCCAGTTCCTTTAGAATATCTGGGATATTCCTGTCCGGACGATAGTGCAGATGTAAGTCTGCCAGTATGCGGGTCATTTCATACCTCATCCGCAGGTGCCAGGAAGCAAAAATTACATGATGCAGTGCAGGGGCCATCATCACCAATAACCCTTTTCCATAACGGTTGGGCAAAAACCATAGGGCACTCTTTTTTTTACTGTCGATATATTCCTTGAGCCATTGTTCCGGATTTTTTTCCCATAAATAGGGTTCCTGGGTGTCATAGGCTATTGCTTTGGCATATAATTCATAGGCGTAGTTCTTGGTGGTATTCTTTTGAAAAGAGAAGCGGAAGAAATAGTTGTTTTTATGGTTACCTATCTGGTCGATGGTGGCAGAGAAGCAAAGGAACTGGAAAATAAAGGTGGAACGGCAGCCATATTCTTCATATGTTAAAGGTTTAAGCCCCGCCACCACGTGACTGTATACCGTGCCAGGACAGGTCGGTTGATTCAGCAAACTGATCAACCCCTCCAATGATATAGAAATCGTGGCATTGGCAATGAGATGGATGAACAATTCCCTGGCCGTGGAGTTTAACCGTTTGCCATAATTAATCTGGGTTATCAAGTCGGCTGCCGCTTCCTCCCACAAACCGGCCATGGCTTTTTTGATACTCACCCCGGTATACAGTTTGATGGTTTTGAGAAAAGACCCTAAAGGGGGAGTGGGGATGGAGGGTAAGGGAAGAGAAAAATCCGAGATGTACTGCGAATGGAGCAATGCCCGGTATCGTTTCAACAGGAAGGCGCAGGTCCGTTCTGTTTGGTCCAGTGCCGCCTGTTGCTGACCCAACACCGCGAACCAATCTTCCATCACCCCGGTGGGAAACTGGATGGTGGCGATGGCCTCGTCGGTTTTTTGAAAAGGGCTACGATAGTTATCTTCATTGAACCGTTGGACATTCATCTCGGTGCCAGTGTCCGGTTGAAATAGTGTCTTAAAAGGGGCCATGAACTTTTCACCCGAAACCTCCACCCCTTTTGGCTGTGACAGTCCCCACAGAAGGTAAAACCCGTTGTTCTTTTCAAAAGAAGTGGCGGGGAGGTGTGCGAGTTTGAATACGTTGGGGTTCAACGATTGGTCCAACAAATTGACCCCCACATATAGAATAATGGCCAGGAGGATAATACCGGTAAAGATCAGCAGTTTTTTTTTCATCGTTATATTCTATCTAAAATTCAAGGAAAAATCAACTCCGCTGAAAGTACCGCGTCTACTCTCTTACCCTACAATGGATAAAGTGGACGCATTGATAAAGATTAAGCAGCTAGGTTTTTTTAAAAGCGGCGGGACGCGGCATGTGACAGAGCGCCGCATTATTTTATTCCTATTCCATAAAAGAGACACGATGCCGCTTCCATGTTCAACCGCAAAGTGGAAGAGAACGTTTCTGAACCGTGATGTCTGGGATTAACGGATGACCAGGATAAAGCGGAAGGATACTGGGCGGCTGGCAATCTTTTCCTGGGACCGCGGGCGTCCCGCCCGCTTTTATGATTTCCCACTGACTTTTGGGCGCGGATTCTATATAATAATGACGTGAAACGAATCTTAGCGATATGATTGAGGAAAAATGAAATGATACATGCCGATCTTAAGGACTTTGAGAGTAATGTTAACGCTCCCCCTCAACCCATAGACTCTTTTGATATTTTTGAAGATATCCGCAATCTGATCGAAGGCGCACGTCAAAATGTCGCGATAGCTATTAATACAGGATTGACCATGCTATATTGGAAAATCGGTAGTCGCATAAACCTTGAAATACTGAAAGGTGAGCGTGCTGCCTACGGTGCTGAAATTTTGCAGGCACTGTCTGCAAAATTGACTATTGAGTTTGGAAGGGGATTTTCTCGGCGAAATCTCGCCTCTATGATTCGTATAGCCGAAGTATATCCCGATGAAAAGATTGTCAACTTCTTTTTGAGAGTAGACGCGGCGTCCCGCCGCATTATTTTATTCCTATTCAATGAAAGGGCCACGATGCCGCTTCCATGTTCAACCGCAAAGTGGAAGAGAAAGTTTCTGAACCGTGATGCGTAGGATTAAGGGATGACCAGGATAATGCCAAGGGATGCTGGGCGGTTGGCAAACTTTTTCTGGGAACGCGGGCGTCCCGCCCGCTTTTATCATTCCCACATTCACGGGCACTGACCTCTTTTTTCTTATAAAGTAAAGAAGTAACGCACTGGCTCCCTTGTTTATTCCCAGACCAAGTGATAGTGGTTGTCCATCAGACAATAAGCAAATAGTCGAATCATCAGTTGATGGCAAGCCCCTTCAAGATAATCAAGGAACTGGCTCTTGTTTTGGTTTCCCAAAAAGATGTCATTCCCATCATAACCACGGTTCATAACGTGGTGATAGGCTCCTGGATAGGTAATTCGTTCTCTTTTCATGCCGTTATTATATCATATTCCTTCGCCACCTCAAAACATTCCCACATTCCCACGCACCGTCCACGGTCTTCCCATTAAAGGTAAACCCGAACCGTTCAAAACCGACAGAGCCGCCGGCCAGGCAGAAAAATAAAAAGTTTTTTTGTTTATCATAAATATAGTAACTTTTTTTTTGCCTTCGGTACAAATTCATTTATAGCCTAATTATCAAGGAACAACTGGTAGCTCTCTTATGTCAATTATTTTAAATTCTTTGAACATGCTTTCCTTTCTTTGTTATGAAATCTGAAGGATTCCTGTCATTTTTATAAATACTCGCGTCCATGGGTTTACTGGTTTTGATACGGTAAAAATAAAAACCAATGGGCTGAGGAGTAAAAAATGCATAAAGCAAGGACAGTTAGTGGTTTTAAAAAAGGATGGAAGAAATATATGAAAAACATCAGAAAGTTTTTAAACTCAAATGAGGGAACACTGACCACTATTGCAATTGAATTGATAAAGGAATCAATTCAATCAATTATATCAATTTTCAAGTAAGCCGATACTGTGGACGGTATCCACTCATTTTGATCGAGGTGGATACCGTCCGGTTTGGGATTCTTGCCCGCCAATGGCACAGGAAAGGACAGGCCCCCGATAATGGGAAAAGATTTAAGAAATGCACAAGACCACAGGTTCACGCCCTGGAATAAATCCATCCAGTTAAAGTGTCTGGACGCGATGGATTTTATTTAGGAATTATACTATAATAAATCTTTGGAGGATAAAATGACAATAGAAGAAGAAGGAAAAGAATTAGAAAAGAAAGAGACAGACGAACGTTACGAATGGGTTTATCAAGAACAACAATATAACTTAGATAGGCCAGTTGGAGATAGCGGATGGATTCGTCAGCTAAAAAATTAACATAGAATAGGCAAAAGAAACAGCGTCAATTCTGGATTCGAATTCCCTTGGTTTATATTAATTTTTATAATCTTCGTATTAATTACGATAATTATAGCACTCAGAAATTAAACGCATACCGCCCCCCTCATCGGAGTACACCGTCACATGACAAAAAACCACACTCTCTTGTTTCAAGGGGGGGGCTGCCGTGGCAATAAATTCAGAATTTTCCAATCGCTTTCATCCCTGGCAACTTCCCTTCCTTATACACACTGAAAACAACCGCACGGTGCGTGGGAATGTGGGAATGATGCAGGGGAAATTGGAACTTTAGGGAACAGGCAGGTAAACATTCCCACATTCCCACGCACCGAGCGGTTGTTCTTTGGATAGGTATGGGCTCTGCCTTGTTTTTATGTTCGTCCTCGTTTATGTTCGCCTCACCGGAAACGCTAAAAGGAGAATTTCTGATGGTTTGTGGTTATAGGCATTGGTTGCGTTCCGTGGCCTGGGCAGGGGCGAATGGATATACGCCTTTTTTGGGTTTTGAACAGGGGCATCATTGATAGGAACAACGTAAGAGCTTAGGGAACATCCGCACGGTCTTCTTGCGGTAATAAGTCCCATATTGCCCGTTCAAAAGCTTTAAGAAATCAGACATCCTGCCGCTGGAATTTTCCAAGACCAAGTGATAGTGGTTGTCCATCAGACAATAAGAAAATAGTCGAATCATCAGTTGATGGCAAGCCCCTTCAAGATAATCAAGGAACTGGCTCTTGTTTTGGTTTCCCAAAAAGATGTCATTCCCATCATAACCACGGTTCATAACGTGGTGATAGGCTCCTGGATAGGTAATTCGTTCTCTTCTCATGCCGTTATTATATCATATTCCTTCGCCAGCTCAAAACATTCCCACATTCCCACGCACCGTCCACGGTCTTTATGCGAAAAAAAATGGTAAAGTCACGATCATGATCCTTCAGGGTAATACTTAGTTTAAACTCCCACCTAAAGCCTCATAGGCATCTATGACATTGAGGATTGCTTGTTTCTCCCCTCTCCTAACCGTCCTATCACTGGTAGACGATTGGCCTACATGCCGAATGATTGTTTCTTTAGAATTTGCAATAGCCTTCATCATCTTAAGATATTTTAATCCATTCGTGTTGCTATAAGATTCCCATATACTTCCCGATCCATTATTTCGTATGATATCTGAATAATTTGGAGTAATCGTAAATTTTATTCCATCCACAACAATGATGTAATCTGTAATAAATAACCAACTATCAGCCTCATATTGAATTTCAAAAACAATCCATGGTGTACCGGATTTCCTTATTCCAATGTAATACTGGATGAAACTACCAAGAATTTGTGCATTTTTATCATTATAAAAGAATATTTGTTGTACTTTGTCAAAGGATTTTTTCATCTTACTGGTAGCATTTGCAAGTCTTTTTTCGTCCTCAAATTTTTGTTTTTTTTCTGCTGTGGCCTTTTCCTTGATATAGTTATCTATTGCGGCGTTCACTTTTTTTAATAAATTTTCCGCTTCTTTGGCTTCACTGGATGTTGGGTGCTTTTTTATCAAAGTATCAAGTGTTTCTTTTGACCCACTGTACTGGTTTTTCAAGAATTGGTTTTTCCCCACAGCAAGCATTCTCTCTGCTCCGAATTTTAGATCGTCTATCTCTACTTTAAGTTTATTGTTTTCGTCCGCCAAAATTTCATTTTGCCTGTTGGCGGTACTGTACTTTTCTTCCAATGCGCTATAATCATCTTTTGACACTCCGCAACTGGTCAGAAAAATTGCAACCAATACTATTCCTGTGATAACCACGCTTGAAAACAATCTTCTTTCATTTTTGGTTTGAATGTGCATCGCTATAAACCTCCTAATCTCCTGCTGTTTATCATTAAGACTCATTATAGGTAAAACAATCTGGAAAGTCAAGTGTTAACTTGCACCTGAACGAACTATTCATACTAAGGGCGAAAACATGGTCTTGGATATAATTTCCGATTCTTTCCCGTGCCACTGCCGGGCCGGTGCATCTTTCCAGCACGGGCTGGAGATTGCCCGGTATCCAGGAAAACAAATCCAGCCACCTTTTTTTTATTATAAAATCTTTTGGCCGCTGTTCTTTTCTGGCACTAGGAGCCAATTCCCTAATCGGAAGCTGGTGCATCTTTTCAGCACGGGCTGGAGATTGCCCCGTATCCAGGAAAACAAATCCTACCACCTTCTTTTTATTATTTGATCTTTTGTCCGCTGTTCTTTTCTGATACCGAGAGCCTATTCCGTAATCGGAAGCCGGTGCATCTTTTCAGCACGGGCTGGAGATCGCCCGGTATCCAGGAAAACAAATCCAGCCACCTTCTTTTAATTATTTGATCTTTTGGCCGCTGTTCTTTTCTAATACCGAGCGCCTATTCCCTAACAGCAATTCTCCTTTTAAATTTTGCTATTCGCGAATGAATCGTTACCCATGGATAAATCGGTAAAACAATGCCCATTCCCGTCTCCAATGACACTTATTTTTTGTGGACCGGGCAATTACCAGCGATTACCTGACGAATCACCTGTAAAACAGAACAAACATCCTTATAATAAAGAAAATAAATGAATTATCAGGTATCTGTCCTGGGACAAATGTCATTGTCCAAGGGACAAATGATTTTTATCGGGAAAAAATGATATTGTTCAAGGGACAAATGATATTGTTCAAGGGACAAATGATATTGTT